>NZ_JAGGOS010000036.1 GCF_018614205.1 Streptomyces sp. ISL-36
CCTCATAACGGAACGCCACCCCCTCCAGGGCCACCTTGCCCACCGGCTCCGAGGGCTTCTCCAGGCCCACGGCCGGGGATGCCCCCGTCTTGCTCGGCTCGCTCACCGGGGCGTCCGGCTCCTGCTCCTCGGCGTCGAGGAGCTCGAAGATCCGCTCCGCCGAGGCGACGCCCGACTGGACCAGGTTCGCCATCGACGCGACCTGCGTCAGCGGCATCGAGAACTGCCGGGAGTACTGGATGAACGCCTGCACGTCACCGATCGACAGGGTGCCCGAGGCCACCCGCAGCCCGCCGACCACGGCGACGAGCACGTAGTTGATGTTCGAGATGAAGAACATCACCGGCTGCATGACACCGCTGTTGAACTGGGCCTTGAACCCCGCCTCGTACAGCGCCTCGTTCTGCTCGCGGAAGTCGGCGGCCGACTCGTCCTGCCGCCCGAAGACCTTCACCAGCGCGTGGCCGGTGTACATCTCCTCCACATGGGCGTTGAGCTTGCCCGTGGACCTCCACTGCTGCACGAAGTGCGGCTGCGAACGCTTGCCGACCTTCGTCGCCACGACCACCGACACCGGCACGGTCACCAGCGCGACCAGCGCCAGCAGCGGCGAGATCCAGAACATCATCGCGAGCACGCCGACGATGGTGAGCAGGGAGTTGATCAGCTGCCCCATCGACTGCTGCAGCGTCTGCGAGATGTTGTCGATGTCGTTGGTCGCCCGGCTGAGGACCTCACCGCGCTTGGCCTTGTCGAAGTACGACAGCGGCAGCCGCGCCAGCTTGGCCTGCACGTCCTCGCGCATCCGGTAGACGGTGCGGTTGATCACCTTGATCGACATCCGGGTGGAGACCAGCATGAGCAGCCCGGCCGCCACATAGATGATCAGCACCCACAGCAGCACCTCGCCGACCGCCGCGAAGTCGATCCCCTTCCCGGGCGTGAAGTCGACCCCGGACAGCATGTCGGCCATCCCGCCGTCGCCCGCGGCCCGCAGTCTCTCGATCGTCTGCGCCTTCGTGGTGCCCTCGGGCATCTGCCGCCCGACGACACCCGCGAAGACCAGGTCGGTCGCCTTGCCGAGGATCTTCGGCCCGACCACCGCGCCCGCGACGCTGAGCACACCCGCGAGCAGCATCAGCCACAGCGCGCCCCGCTCGGGCGCCAGCTGCTTGAGCAGCCGCTTGCCCGAGCCCTTGAAGTCCATGGACCGCTGGTCGGGGCCGCCGCCGGCCATCATTCGTCCGCCAGGACCGGCCATCAGGCTGCCTCCGCCTCGGTCAGCTGGGAGAGCACGATCTCCCGGTACGTCTCATTGCCCGCCATCAGCTCGTGGTGGCGTCCGGTGCCCACGACCCGGCCCTCGTCCAGGACCACGATCCGGTCGGCGTCCCGGATGGTCGACACCCGCTGGGCGACGATCACCACGGTCGAGTCCGCCGTCTCCTCCTTGAGCGCCTCTCTCAGCAAGGCGTCCGTCTGGTAGTCGAGCGCCGAGAACGAGTCGTCGAAGAGATAGATCTCCGGCCGCTGTACCAGGGTGCGTGCGATGGCGAGCCGCTGGCGCTGTCCGCCGGACACGTTGGTGCCGCCCTGGGCGATCGGCGCGTCGAGACCGTTCTCCAGCTCCTTCACGAAGTCGGCGGCCTGGGCGACCTCCAGGGCGTGCCACAGCTCGTCGTCGGTCGCGTCGGGCTTTCCGTACCGCAGGTTCGTGGCCACCGTGCCCGAGAAGAGGTACGGCTTCTGCGGCACGAGTCCGACGGTCCTCGCCATCAGCGCGGGGTCGAGCGTCCGCACGTCCACGCCGTCGACGAGCACCTCGCCGCCGGTCACGTCGAAGAGCCGCGGCACGAGCCCGAGCAGGGTGGACTTGCCGCTGCCCGTCGAGCCGATGATCGCGGTGGTCTCACCGGGCCGTGCCACCAGCTCGATGTCCCGCAGCACCGACTCCTCGGCGCCCGGGTAGCGGAAGTCGGCGCCGCGGACCTCCAGATGACCGCGCCGGCGCAGCTCGCGCACCGGCTCGGCCGGCGGCACGACACTGCTCTCGGTGGACAGGACCTCCTCGATGCGCTCGGCGCACACCTCGGCCCGCGGCACCATCATGAACATGAAGGTGGCCATCATCACGGCCATCACGATCTGCATCAGATAGGCGAGGAACGCGGTGAGCGCGCCGATCTCCATCCCGCCGCTGTCGATCCGGTGCGCACCGAACCAGACCACCGCGATGCTGGAGACGTTCACCACCGTCATCACGGTCGGGAACATCAGCGCCATCAGCCGGCCGGTCGCCATCGAGACATCGGTCAGCTCGGTGTTCGCGCCCTTGAACCGCTCCCGCTCGTACCCGTCCTTCACGAACGCCCGGATCACCCGGTTGCCGGTGATCTGCTCGCGCAGCACCCGGTTCACCGTGTCGAGCCGCTCCTGCATCGTCCGGAACAGCGGCCGCATCTTCTTCACGATCAGCGAGACCGAGACGCCGAGGACCGGCACGACCGCGAGCAGCACCGCCGACAGCGGCACGTCCTGCCCGAGCGCCATGACGATGCCGCCGACACACATGATGGGCGCGGAGACCATCAGGGTGAACGCCATCAGAACCAGCATCTGGACCTGCTGGACGTCATTGGTGGTACGGGTGATCAGCGACGGGGCGCCGAACTGCCCGACCTCCCGCGCCGAGAAGGACTGCACCCGCGCGAAGACGGCGGCGCGGACGTCCCGGCCGAGGGCGGAGGCGGTCCGCGCGCCGTAGTACACGGCGCCGACGTTGCAGACGACCTGCAGCACGGAGACCGCGATCATCAGCGCACCGAACCGCAGGATGTAACCCGTGTCCCCGTCCACGACACCGTTGTCGATGATGTCCGCGTTGAGGGTGGGCAGGTAGAGGGAGGCGCAGGTCTGCAGAAACTGGAGCAGAACCAGCAGGGCGATGGGCTTCTTGTAGGGTCCCAGATGCGTTCGGAGGAGTCTTATGAGCACGGCTTCTACTATCGCCCGCACCCCCGCGACGTTACGACTTGTTTTGGCGCGTGTTCACGAGGCGAAGGCGCCCGGGTGGATCTGCTCCCGCGTGGCCACGTACTGCTGCCGCACCGCCTGCCCCACCGCGAGCTCCTCGCCCGCCTCGAACAGCTGGGCCGCCGCGCCCTGCCAGGCCGGCGGAGCGGCGGGCGACAGCGTGCCGCGCGCGACGCCGAGCGCCCAGGCTGCCTGGCGGGCCGCGCCGAGGGCCGCGTAGTCCGCCGGCTGGGGGACGACGACCTGCGCGCCGAAGATCGCCGGCGCGAGGGCCTGGACGGCGGGCAGTTCGGCCGCGGCGCCGAGCAGGAAGACCCGCCGCACCTCGACGCCCTGACCGCGCAGGACGTCCATGGCGTCGGTGAGCGAGCAGAGCATGCCCTCGAACGCGGCCCGCGCGAGGTGCTCGGGCTTCATCGATTCGCGGCGCAGACCGCTGAGGGTGCCGGCGGTGTGCGGCAGCCGCGGGGTGCGCTCGCCCTCCAGGTAGGGCAGGAGCACGAGCCCTGAGGCGCCGGGCGTCGACTTCAGGGCGAGCGCCGACAGCTCCTGCAGGTTCTCCACGCCCAGCATCTCGGCGCTGCCGCGCAGCGCCCGTACCGCGTTGGAGGTGTGCACGACGGGCAGGTGCATGCCGGTCGCGTCGGCGTAGGAGGTGATGAGCCCCTGGGGGTCGGCGAGTGCCTCGTGGTGCACGGCCATCACGGAGCCGGAGGCGCCGAGGGAGACGACCGCGTCGCCGGCCCCGAGGCCGAGCCCCAGCGCGGCGGCCATCGTCTCGCCCGTACCGGCGGAGATCAGCAGGCCCTCGGGGGTGGTCCCGGCGGTGTCGGCGGGGCCGATGACCTCGGGGAGCACGGCCTGGTGGCCGAGGGCCAGCTCGACGAGGTCGGGGCGGTAGGCGCCCGCGCCCGCGGACCAGTAGCCGGTCGCCGAGGCGGCACCGCGGTCGGTGGTGCGCCGCACGGGACGGCCGAGGAGCTGCCAGACCAGCCAGTCGTGCGGCTGCAGGAGCATCGCGACGCGCTGGGCGTTCTCCGGCTCGGAGCGGGCCAGCCAGCGGAGCTTGGCGATCGGCTGCCCGGCCTGCGGCACGGACCCGACGGCCTCGGCCCAGGCCTGGCGTCCGCCGAACGCCTCGATCAGATCGGCCGCGGCCACCTGGGCCCGCTTGTCGTTGCCGACCATCGCGGGCCGTACGAGACCGCCCTGCGGGTCCAGCGGTACGAGCCCGTGCTGCTGGGCGGAGACACCGATGGCCTGCACGCCTTCGAGCAGCCCTCCGCCCGCGGCCTCGCCGAGCGAGAGCAGCCACGCCTGCGGGTCGACGTCGGTGGCCTTCGGCTCACCGGGATGTGGGGCGTAGCCCTGCCGCAGTACGGCGCCCGTCTCCGCGTCGCAGACGACGATGCGAGTGAAATCGGCAGAACTGTCCAAGCCGGCGACTATCCCCATGGGAGAGATTCTGCCGCACGCGAGGGAGTGGGGGGAGCGAGCGCGGGGTAGGGGACGCGTTTTCGAGCCGCCCACCCCGCGCGCGCTCTCAGGTGTTGCTCACACCCCAGTCGTCCTCGGTCACCTGGCCGTTGTGATGGCGCAGGGCGTGGATCCGTTCGGTGACCGACGCGGGCAGCCTGTCGCCCACCTTGTCGCTCACCGCGTGGAACGCCTTGCCCGCGGCCTGGCGTCCGGTCTGCGCCGCTGACTCGGCGGCGTTGCGCACGGCGGGGTTCTGCGAGAGGTCCCGCGCCGACTTCTTCATCTGCTCGTAGCGCTCGCGACCGGCCCGTGTGCCGATGACGTAACCGAGGGCCAGTCCCACGACGAACGTCAGCTTGTACCGCACGGCGGCACCACCCTTCCCTGGAGCTTCCCTGATGCCTCACTGGTGCCCACGAGCGCCCACGGCATACCGATTGGCGGAGCACCCCCCTGCTTGCGCTAATGTATGTGTCGCAGCGAACGAGCGCCCGCTCGGAACACCCGAGGTGGGTACGTTCGGTGCAAACGCAGCAATCCCCTGTAGCTCAATTGGCAGAGCAGCCGGCTGTTAACCGGCAGGTTACTGGTTCGAGTCCAGTCGGGGGAGCGCGATCCCCTGTAGCTCAATTGGCAGAGCATTCGGCTGTTAACCGGAGGGTTGCTGGTTCGAGTCCAGCCGGGGGAGCGATGAGGAAGAGGACCCTTCGGGGTCCTTTTTCTTGTGCCCGGGAACCATGCGCCACGCTGCGCGGTCCTCATGGTCGAGCGTTGCCGAGCATCCGGAGCAGGAGATCGTATGAGCGGCTATGCTGCGGCAGACGGCGCGCACACATGTACGCGCCACGCCGTCAGGGGCGGTAGCTCAGCCGGTTAGAGCAGCGGACTCATAATCCGTCGGCCGTGGGTTCGAGTCCCACCCGCCCCACTCAGGGTCGTACAGCAGGAACGTTTCCATCTCTGTGGCGACCACAATGCCCCCGGCGTGACGTACGGCACGTACGACACGCCGGGGGCATTTTCGTGCCGTCGCCCGGACGGCTGAATTCCGTGGTTACTCGATGACCAGCTCGACCTGGATGTTGCCGCGGGTGGCCTTGGAGTACGGGCAGAACGCGTGGGTCTTCTCCAGGAGCTCGCGGCCCGGCTCGCCCTGGAGGTGGTCCGGGAACTCGGCGCGCATGACGACCGCCAGGCCGAAGCCGCCGTCCGTCTCGTCCTTGCCGATGCTCACCTCGGCGGTGATCGAGGCGTCCGTGATGTCGATCTTCTCCTGGCGCGCCACCACGCCCATCGCGCTCGCGAAGCAGGCCGCGTAGCCGGCGGCGAAGAGCTGCTCCGGGTTGGTGCCCCGGCCGTTGCCGCCGAGGGCCTGGGGGTGGGCCAGCGGGAGGTCGATGTGGCCGTCGGAGCTGACGGCGCGGCCCTCGCGGCCGTTGGCGGTGGCGACGGCGGTGTAGATCGCGTTCATGGGTGCCTTCTCTTCCTGTCCTCGGGAGCGCTGCTGCGGTGCCCACTCATTGATAGCGCACTATTCAGTTGTGCACAACTCAATCGCTCGTCGCGCATCTCGCGTACCCTGGAGTCATGGAGACGCTCGACACGACACCCGACGAGGACTTCCTCCGACTCGACCGCCAGATCTGCTTCTCGCTCCACGCCGCCACCCGCGCGTTCAACGGCGTCTACCGGGCCGCGCTCAAGGAGCTGGGGCTCACCTACCCCCAGTACCTGGTCATGCTGGCGCTCTGGGAGCACGGCGAGCTGCCTGTGAAGGGGATCGGCGAGCGGCTGAAGCTGGACTCGGGCACCCTGTCGCCCCTGCTCAAGCGGCTGGAGGCGGCCGGCTACGTAGAGCGGCGGCGCAGCACCGAGGACGAGCGCTCCGTCACCGCGCGGGTCACCGACTCCGGCGCCGCGCTGCGCGAGAAGGCCCTCGGCGTGCCGCGGCGGATCGCCTCCGCGACCGGGATGTCCCTGGAGGAGATCCGTGCGCTGCGGGCCCAGCTCGACGAGCTGACCGCCCGGCTCGACGGTGTCGATCCGGGCGACCTGAGCGCCTGCGGCTGACCGAGGCGCGCAGGGCCACACCGGCGGCGGGAAAATGGTAAGGACCCCACACCGCTCCCGTCCCTATACTCGCCCCATGTCCACCGTCACCGTCCGGCGCGCCACCGCCGACGACTCCAAGCGCCTCACCCGGCTCGTCCGGAAGTCCGGCGCCTACCGCGGCGACTACGCCGGCATGGTCGACGGCTATGTCGTCGGAGGGTCGTACATCGAGCACCACGCCGTCCACGTCGCCGTGGACGCGCACGGCCGGGTCCTCGGCTTCTACGCGCTCCTCCTCGACGAGGCCGAGCTCGACCTCGCCTTCGTCGCCGACGAGGCCCAGGGGCGTGGCATCGGACGGCTGCTGATGGAGCACATGATCGGCCAGGCCCGCGCCGCCGGACTCACGTCCATACGGGTCGTCGCGCATCCGCCCGCCGAGGACTTCTACCTGCGGACGGGAGCCCGTCGCACCGGGACCGTCGAGCCCACCGGGCAGATCCACTGGGCCAGGCCCGAGCTCCGGTACGACATCGCGTGAGCACCACCGAACAGGCGGACCGCCGCAGGGTCTTCGCCGACCTCACCCCGCTCCGGACCTCCGCGCACTACCGCCGCCTCTGGTTCGGCAACACCATCTCCTGGGTGGGCCAGGGCATGACCGCGCTCGCGGTCTCGCTCCAGGTGTACGAGATCACCCGCTCGCCGTTCTCCGTCGGGCTCGTCGGACTCTTCTCGCTCGTTCCGCTCATCGTCTTCGGCCTGTACGGCGGCGCCATCGCGGACACCGTCGACCGCCGCAAGCTCGGCCTCGCCAGCGCCACCGGATCCGCCGTGCTGTCCGCCGCCCTCGCCGCGGCCGCGTTCGCCGGTTTCCACCGCGTCTGGTTCCTGTACGCGATCGTGGCCCTGCAGTCCGTCTGCGCCGCGCTCAACTCACCCGCCCGCACCTCGATGATCCCGAGGCTGCTGCCGCCCGAGCAGTTGCGCGCCGCCAACGCGCTCAACTCCATGACGACGACCTTCGGCACGCTCGTCGGCCCGAGCCTCGGCGGTCTCATCGTCGGCTTCGGCGGCTACCAGACCGCGTACCTCGTCGACGCCGTCGCCTTCTCCGCCGCCCTCTACGCGATGGCGCGGCTGCCCTCCATGCTCCCCGAACACGCCGACGGCGCCGGGGCCCAGCGCGCCTCCGTCCTCGACGGGCTGCGCTTCCTCGCCACCCGCCCCAACCTCCGTATGACGTTCTTCTCGGACTTCTGCGCGATGATCCTCGCCCACCCGCGCGCACTCTTCCCGGTCGTCGCCGTGGTCTGGTACGACGGCGACGCCACCACCACCGGGCTGCTCGCCGCCGCCCCGGCGGCCGGCGCACTCCTCGGCGGGGTGCTCTCCGGCCGGCAGGGGCGCATCCGCCACCACGGGCAGGCGATCCTCCTCGCCGTCGCCTGCTGGGGCACCGCGATCGCCGTCTTCGGACTCACCCGCAACCTCTGGCTCGGGCTGCTGCTGCTCGCCCTCGCCGGGTACTCCGACACCGTCTCCATGATCTTCCGCAACACGATGATGCAGGTCGCGGCCCCGGACGAGATGCGCGGCCGGCTCCAGGGAGTCTTCATCGTGGTCGTCGCGGGCGGGCCGCGGCTCGGCGACTTCCTCGCCGGGTCGGTCGCCGATCTGACCTCCCCGGCCGTGGCCGTCACCGGCGGCGGGATCGCCTGCGTCCTCGCCGTCGGTCTGCTCGCCCTGTACGGACCCGGCTTCCGGCGGTACGACGCGCTCAACCCGACCGCCTGAACTGGCGGTTGGCCGCCACGGCACATAGCCGCCAGGCGCGCGGCCACTCAACTCCCGCCCCCCGGCCCCAGACTCGTCGCGTCACCCGGAACCACCCCTTCCCCCGGGTGCGCGAGGAGTTGCGTCGATGACCAGATCATCCGCCAGAGGGAGAGCAGGGCTGCTCGCCGCCGGCCTCTCCCTCGTGATGCTCTCGGCCGGGCAGACCGCCGCCGTCGGAGGCACCGCAGCCTCCGTGCCCGACACCTTCACCGGCGCCACGGGCGGCAGCACCACGGTCACCCTGATCACCGGCGACCGCGTCACCGTCACCGAACTCGCCGGCGGCGAGAAGACCGTCACCGTCGAGCGTGCGGCAGGCGCCACCGGAGCCGTCCGCAGCCGGATCGACGACGGCCGGGTCACCGTCGTCCCCGACGAGGCGCGCCCCTACCTCGACTCCGGCGTGCTCGACCGGCGGCTCTTCGACGTCAGCGGCCTCATCGAGCAGGGCGTCACGGACGAGCTGCCGCTCATCGTCACGTACGGGAAGGGCAGCCGTGCGGCCGCCCCGCGCGGCACCGAGACCGTCCGCACCCTGCCCAGCATCGGCGGCGCCGCGGTGGAGGCGAAGGACCCGGCCGCCTTCTGGCGCACCTTCACCGGGCCCGCCGCACGCTCCACCGGCCTCGGCAAGATCTGGCTCGACGGCAGGGTGTCCGCCGCCATGGCCGACTCCAACGCCCAGATCGGCTCGGCGAAGGCCTGGGACGCCGGGTTCACCGGCAAGGGGGTCAAGGTCGCGGTCCTCGACACGGGAGTGGACGCGGGACACCCCGACCTCACCGGCCGGGTCGCCGAGTCCAAGAGCTTCATCGAGGGCCAGGAGGTCGCCGACCGCGACGGCCACGGCACCCATGTCGCCTCGACCGTCGGCGGCAGCGGCGCCGGCTCCGCGGGCAAGGAGAAGGGCGTCGCCCCCGGGGCGACCCTCGCCGTCGGCAAGGTCCTCAGCGACGAGGGCTCCGGCAGCGAGTCGCAGATCATCGCCGGCATGGAGTGGGCCGCCAAGGACATCGACGCGAAGATCGTCTCGATGAGCCTCGGTTCACGCGAACCGAGCGACGGCACCGACCCGATGGCCCAGGCCGTCAACGCGCTCAGCGCCGAGACCGGCGCGCTCTTCGTCATCGCCGCCGGCAACTCCGGCACCCCCGGCTCCATCGGCTCGCCCGGCGCCGCCGACTCCGCGCTGACCGTCGGCGCCGTCGACTCCGCCGACCAGCCGGCGTACTTCACCAGCCAGGGGCCGCGCCACGGCGACAACGCGCTCAAGCCCGACCTGTCCGCGCCCGGCGTCGGCATCCTCGCCGCCCGTTCCCGACTCAGCGCCGGCAGCGGCCTCTACACCTCCATGAGCGGTACGTCGATGGCCACCCCGCACATCGCGGGCGTCGCCGCCCTGCTCGCCGAGCAGCACCCCGACTGGACCGGTGCCCAGCTCAAGGACGCCCTGATGTCCTCGTCGAAGACGCTCACCGACTCCGCGTACGCGCTCGGCGCGGGCCGCGTGGACGTCGGGGCGGCCGTCGCCGCAGGAATCACCGCCACCGGCTCCGCCGACCTCGGCTTCGTCTCCTGGCCCTACGCGGAGAACAAGCCGGTCACCCGGACCGTCACCTACACCAACCACACCGACCGGCCGGTCGAGTTGAGCCTCGCCGTCGAGGGGACCCCGGCGGGCGTCGCCACCCTCGCCGACCCCACCCTCACCGTCCCGGCCCACGGCACCGCCCGGACGACCGTCACCGGCGACGGCGCCAAGGCCCCCGTCGGCCGGTCCTCCGGCCGGATCGTCGCCACGGCCGCCGGCGCGCCCGTCGCGCACACCGCGCTCGGCCTGGCCAAGGAGGAGGAGCGCTACACCCTCACCGTCCACGTCAAGGACCGCGACGGCGCCGCGACCCCCGCGTTCCTGGGCGTACAGCGCCTCGCCGAAGGGTCCGACCCCTTCCCGGCGACCGTCGGCGAGTCCGGCACGCTCCGACTGCGCCTGCAGCCCGGCCCGTACACCGTCGACACCTTCCTCGACGTCCGCGGAAGCAAGGGCGAGGACTCGCTCGGCCTCGGCTTCCTCACCGAACCGGAGATCGTCCTCGACCGGGACCGCGAGATCACCCTCGACGGACGGCGGCTCCGCGAGATCCGCGCCGAGGTCGAGAAGCGGACCCAGACCCGCCAGCTCCTGATGGAGTTCGACCGGGAGGCGAACGGCGCCTCCTACGGCGGCGCCGTCCAGGTGCCGTTGACGTACGACTCGATCTTCGCCGCGCCCACCCGCAGGCCCGCCACCGGAACCTTCGAGTACCGGACCGTGTGGCGGCTCGGCAAGCCGCTCCTGGAGGCGAGCGCCGGCGGCGCCCGGCTGACCGAGGCCGTCCCCCAGACCGGCACGACCCTCTTCGAGGGCCGGGCACGGCTCGGGCTCGTCGACGCGGGCACCGGAACGGCGGCCGAGTACGCGGGCAAGGACGTGCGGGGCAAGGCCGTTCTGGTCCGTGCCGGAGCGCTGACCTCCGAGCAGCTCGCGCAGACCGCCCAGGACGCGGGCGCCAAGGCCCTGTTCGTCACCGACCGCGAGGCCGGACGGCTGATGGACTGGTTCGGCACCGAGCAGTACGAGGACCGGCCGCTGCACGTCGCGACCGTCGACACCGCCGACGCGGCCAGGCTCGCGGCCGCGGCGGCCCGGAAGCAGACCGTGGAGCTGACCGGGACGCCCTCCACCCCGTACACCTACGACCTCTCCGAGGGGCACCCCGGGTCGATCCCGTCCGACCTGGTCTTCCGGCCCGACGAGGACGAACTGGCCACCCTCCGCTCCTCGTTCCACATGCCGACCGCCCGGAAGGAGGAGGGCGGCGAGTTCCGCTACTCGATCACCGACACCTTCCCCATAGGCTTAGGCTTCAAGGAGCGGATCGTGTTCCCCGTCGAGCGGACCGAGTACGTCTCCACCGGCACCGGGCAGCGCTGGCACGAGTCGGTCGACCTCGGTGACTCCCTGGAGCAGCGCGGGGGCACCAACACCTACCGGGGCGGGTCCGTGCGGACGCTCGACTGGTTCGAGCCGGTCTGGCACCCCTGGCTCGGCACCGGTCTCGGCTGGGGCCAGCAGCGCAGCGGCAACTCCCTGCGCTTCAACACCCCCGGCTGGGGCGACTCCGGCCCCGACCACACCGGCTTCGGCAACGTGTGGGGCGACGACTCGATGACCCAGTTCACCGAGGTGTACATCGACGGCGTCCGCGTCGACCGCAAGATGAGCTCCGGCGCGTACGCCTGGGACGCCCCGGCGCAGGAGGCGCAGTACAAGGTCGTCACCGACACCACGCTGGACCCGGCGCGCTGGCGGCTGTCCACGCGCGGGCACGCCGAGTGGACGTTCCGCTCCGCCGAGACCCCGGCCGACCGGATCACCTATCTGCCGCTGATCAACCTCGGCTTCGACGTCGACACCGACCTGAACGGCGACGTCCGGGGCGGGAGCCGGCTGCCGGTGCGTGTCTTCGCCGAGTACGTCGAGGGCGCGACGGGCACGGGCCGGATCGGCGGCGGAGCCCTGGAGGTGTCGTACGACGAGGGCGCGACCTGGACGAAGGTCGCGCTGAAGGCCTCGGCGCGGGGCGGCTGGGCCGGTGACGTGCGCGTGCCGGACGGGGCGACGTCGGTGTCGCTGCGGGCCGGTGCGAGCGACGACCGGGGCGGCTCGGTGCGGCAGGAGATCATCCGGGCGATGGGAGTGAGGTGACCCTCTCGCCCGGGGCGTGGGCCCGGTACGGCGTGATGCCGTGCCGGGCCCCCGCCCTTCACCCCTCGCGGGTCACGATCCCGCGGACGACACCGAGTTCGACCAGGTCCTGGGGGCGCAGCCGCAGCTGGTCGGCGGTGGCCGGGGCCTGGTCGGGGGTCCTCTTGAGGATCGCGGCGGCGAGCTCGGGCGCGATGACGGAGAAGTAACTGTCGGGAGTGGCCCAGGTGTTGCCGGGGGCGGCCAGGGCGAGCGCCCCGCCGGAGCCGCCCTCGCCGATCAGGAGCGACGTCACCGGGACCCGGGCCCCCGCGATCGCGGTGAACGCGTCCGCGATGGCCGGGCCCGCCCCGGACCGCTCGGCCTCGGCGTCGTTGGCGGCGCCGGGGGTGTCGACCAGGGTCAGCACGGGAATCCCGAGCCGGTCCGCGAGCCGTACGAGCCGGGCCGCGGTCCGGAACCCGGCGGGCCGGGTCGCGGAACCGTCCTGCGCGGCGTACGCGACGACCCGCCCGTCGTGGACCCCGAACCCGCACTCCACCCCGGGGTCCACGCCACCGGCCCGGTCCCCGCGGACGGCCGCCCGTTCCTCGAAGTACGCGTCCAGATAGGCTCCGGCCCGCGCCCGCCGCGGATCACGTGCCCGAGTGACGGCGGCCCACCCCGTCCCGGACGGCCCGACCGTGACGAGCGCGCGCGGCGGGGGAGCGGGGGCGGGCCCGCCCGACTCCCGGCCTCCGCCCTGGCTCGGGACCGTCGACGCCGTCAGCAGGCGCAGCCACAGCGCCAGCGTGTCCCGGAGCTCCTCCGGGGGGACGAGTGCGTCCACGTGACCGTGGCGCCACTGGTCCTCGGCCGTGTACGCGGCCGGGTCGGCGTGTTGGGGGCGCACCCGGGAGCCGGCGAAGGCCACTTGGGCGCCCGGCAGGGCGAGGACGACGTCCGCGCCGGCGCCGACCGTGGCCCAGCCGCCTCCGGTGGACGGGTCGCGCAGGACCGCGACATGGGGGACGCCCGACTCCCGCAGACGTACCGTGGCGGCCGCCACGCGCTGGAGCTGCGTCAGGGCGACCATGCCCTCCTGCATCCGGCTGCCGCCGGTCGCGACCAGCGAGACCAGGGGAAGGCGCCGCTCGGCCGCCGTGCCGTACGCGGCGACGAGCCGGTCACCGGCCGCCCGGCCGAGCGAGCCGCCCAGGAAGCCGAACTCGAAGGCGACCAGGACGACGGCACGGCCGCCGACGGTCGCCGTGCCGTACACGACCGACTCCTCCACGCCGGTCGCCTCGGCGGCCCGCGCACGGGAGGCGTCGTAACCCGCCCAGCCGATCGGACCGTCCGGGGCCGGCGCGACCGCACCGGAGGGTGGCCTCAGCGGGGTGAAGTCGTCCGTCACCAGCGCGATCACCGCACGCGCCGCGAGCCGCTCAGCCATGGAGGTCCGGCCCCGGCAGCGCCTTCTTCAGCACCTTGCCCATGTCGTTGCGGGGCAGCGCCTCCAGATGGCGGACCACCCGCGGCCGCTTGTGCGGGGCCAGCAGGCCCGCGACATGGTCCGCCAGCTCCTCCGCCCCCGGCGGGTGCTCCGCGTCCACCGGCACCACCCACGCCACGATCCGCTCCCCGAGGTCGGCGTCCGGCTCACCGGTCACCGCCGCCTCCCGTACCCCCGGGTGGTCGAGCAGCGCGTTCTCGATCTCTCCCGCGCCTATCTTGTAGCCGCCGCTCTTGATGAGGTCCGTCGCCTTGCGGCCCACGATCCGGACACCGCCGTCCGCCTCCCGGACCGCCATGTCCCCGGTGCGGAACCAGTCCCCGTCGAAGGCCGCCGCGGTCGCGTCCGGCCGGTTCAGATACGCCGAGAAGAGGTTCGGGCCCCTGACCTGGATCTCGCCGACGCTCTCCCCGTCGTACGCCTCGATCTCCGTCCCGTCCTCCTCCACCAGGCGCAGCTCGACACCCCGCAGAGGGGCCCCGACGGACCCGGGCCGGGGCGCGGAACCGACGCGGACGGACGTGTTCATGAGCGTCTCGGTCATGCCGTACCGCTCGATCACGGTCCGGCCCGTCGCCGCGGTGATCCGCTCGTGGTCGTGGACGGGCAGCGCCGCCGAGCCGGAGACCAGGAGCCGCGCCCCGCTCAGCGCCCGTACCAGCGCCGGGTCCTCGTCGAGCGCGTCGGCGATCCGGTGGTACATCGTCGGCACGCCGAACAGCATCGTGCCGCCGCCCGTACCGAGCTCGCGGGCGACGCCCGCCACCGAGAACGCACCGAGGTGCCGCACCGCGCCGCCGCGCCGCAACGGGCCGAGGACGCCGAGCACCAGGCCATGGACGTGGAAGAGCGGCAGGGCGTGGACGAGGACGTCGTCCGCCGTCCAGGCCCAGGCGTCCGCCAGGGCGTCGAGGGAGGCGGCGATCGCCCGGCGGGAGAGGACGACGCCCTTGGGCGGTCCGGTCGTGCCGGAGGTGTAGACGATCAGGGCCGGGGACTCGGGCCCGGCGGTCTCGGCCACGGCCGCGCCCCGCGCGGTCACGTCCACCACGACACGGGGCAGCGGGGCGAGCCCCGCGGGCAGGTCGTCGTCGGCGCCGGCGAGGACCACGCCGGGCGTACTGTCCCCGAGGATGTGCGCCAGCTCGCGCGCCCCCGTACGAGGGTTGAGCGGAACGGCCGGCACCCCGGCGAGCAGCGCCGCCACCACCGCGACCGCCGTCCGCGCGGTGGGCGTCGCCCAGACCGCCACCCGGCCGGCGTCCTTGATCCTGGCGGCCAGTGCCCCCGCGGCCGCGGCCAGTTCGTCGTACGTCAGCGCATCGGCGCCGAAGCGCAGTGCGGGGCGGTCCGATCCGGCCGCCAGGGCCGGGAAGAGCGTGCTCAACGGTCGTTCTCCTCGCGTCGACTTCTGCCGAGGGGCATTCTCCCCGCGCGCCGCCCGTCCGGTGCTGCGACCTTTCTCACGCCCTTTCAGCTCACACGGTCGGTCAGCCCTCCTGGGGCCGGATCGTCCGCATCCGCCCGTACGCGTACACACATCCCGCGAGCGCCAGGTCGGACAGGAGCATGAAGCCGATCGAGTACGAGTCCTTGGCGCTGTAGATCGCCCCCATCACCAGCGGCGGCACGAACCCGCCGAGCCCGCCCATCGCACCGACGATGCCGGTGACACTGCCGACCTGCGGCTGCGGGGTGACCTGGGAGACCAGCGCGAAGACGGAGCCGCTGGCCGTGCCGAGCCCGGCGGCCATGCAGAGCAGGGCGACGGTGCCGCCCGGGTTCAGCGGCGGGTCGAAGGCCTGCACGACGGCGAGCAGGGCGACGACACCGAGCGCGGCGGCGGTCACGACGGCCGGGTGGATCCGGTCCGAGAGCCAGCCGCCGATCGGCCGGAAGACGACCGTGACCAGGGCGAATCCGGCGGCTTTCGTCCCGGCGTCGGTCGGGTCGAGCGCGTACCACGTCTTCAGGTACGTCGGCAGGTAGACGCCGAACGCGACGATCCCGCCGAACCCGATCGCGTACAGCGCCGACAGCTCCCAGGTCACCTTCAGCCGGCCCGCCCTGCCGAGCCGGGCGGCGAGCGAGGCCGTGGGGACCGGCCGGTCGGGGCGGTCGCTGACGAGGAGGAAGGCGAGGACGGCGTAGGCGGCGAGCGCGACCGCCACGACGAAGAACGGCAGGTTCTCGCCGTGCTCGGCGATGCGCGGGGTGAAGTACCCGGACAGGGCCACACCGCCCATGCCCATCCCGAAGACGCCGAGCGCGAGGCCCCGCTTGGCGGGCGGGAACCAGGAGTTGACCAACGGGATGCCGATGGCGAACGTCGTGCCGCCGAGGCCGAGGAGGAAGCCGACGGCGAGCATCGCGAGGTACGAGTTCTTGGCAGGGACCAGCAGCAGGACGGGCACGATCGTGAGCGCGGAGACGAGCGGGAACATCAGCTTCGCGCCGTAGCGGTCGGTGAGGGCGCCGACCGGGATCCGGCCGAGCGAGCCCACCAGCACCGGCACGGCGACCAGCAGCGACTGTTCGAAGGAGCTGAGCGCCAGCCGGTCCCCGTACCAGCCGGCCAGCGGTGCGATGAGGTCCCACGCCCAGAAGGTGAGCGCGAACCCGACGGTCGCCACGGCCAGGTTCCGGTAGGCCGTGGTGGAGGGCTTCTCGACGGCGGGGGAGGGCTTCGTCACGGTGTCCACGCCACCAGTCAAGATCGCGGCGCACCTACCGGCGCGCGGGACTGGTCCGTACGGGTCGTCCAGTCCAGTCCAGTCCAGTCCAGTCCAGTCCAGTCCGGGCACGGCCTACGGCCAGCTCACCGTCGTCGGTGGCTCACCGTCGTCCCTCACCACCAGGCGCGGGCCGTCGGGGCGGGCCGCCACCTCGACCGTGACGGCCGTGACACCCGTCCGCCGGTGGGCGGCCGCCAGCGCTCCGCGCAGGGTGGCGAGGAGCCGGTCGGCCTCGTCCTCCTCGATCAGGGTGTCCACGGCGCCCGAGAAGTGGACCGAGGGCTGGAAGCCCAGCACGGCCGCCGCGCCGCCCGTCTCCCGCAGTACCCGCCCCCGGAAGGAGGTCGGCGCGTCGGCGGGCGGCTGCTGGAGGGCGAAGATGGTCGTCCGCACCTCCTGGATGGTGGAGTCCAGCTCGTCCACCGCCCGCCCCAGCAGCGCGTTCTCCTCGGACGGCTCCGCCGCCCGCCGACGGGTCGACTCCAGCATCATCTCCGTGGCGAACAGCCGCTGGACGACGAGATCGTGCAGGTCGCGTGCGATCCGGTCGCGGTCCTCGTAGACGGCGAGGCGCTCCCGGTTGTGCCGCGCGTCGGCGAGGACCAGCGCCAGCGCCGCCTGGGAGGCGAACTGCGCGGCGAGCAGCCGGTCCACCGCCGTGTACGGGGGACCGCCGCGCCGCCGGGGGAGGGCGAGGGTGCCGATGAGCCGTCCGCCGCTCTGCAGCGGCAGCATCATCGACGGTCCGAACCGCGACCGCACATGTGTGGTCATCCGGGGGTCGGTCGCCGAGTCCTCCACGAAGACCGGCTCCCCGCCGAGGAGTTGCGTGAGTACGGGAGATCCCGGCGCGATCGTCGTGCCGACCAGGTCGCCCGGGTCGTCCACCGTCGAGGCCGCCACGATCTCCATGCCACCCTCCGGGGTGGGCTGCAGCACGACCCCGGCCGAGGCGTCGGCGAGCAGCCGGGCCCGTTCGGCGACCGCCATCAGCGCATCCTCCGCCGGCTCCCCGGTGAGCAGGGCTGTCGTCACCGCCGCAGCGCCCTCGATCCAGCGCTCGCGCTGCCGGGCGGTCTCGTAGAGCCGGGCGTTGCCGATCGCGATCCCCGCCTGCGAGGCGAGGATCCGCAGGAGCGCCAGATCGTCCTCGGTGAACGGTCCGCCGTGTTTCTCGGTCAGGTAGAGGTTGCCGAACACCTCGGTGTGGACGCGGATCGGGACGCCGAGGAAGGAGCGCATCGGCGGATGGCCCTCGGGGACCCCGCTGGAACGCGGATCGGCCGTCAGGTCGTCGAGCCGGAGCGGCTGCGGCTCCTGGATCAGGGCGCCGAGGACCCCGGTCCGCCCGTCGGGCAGGCGGGGGATCCGCTGCCGCTCGGCTTCGGTCATCCCGGCCGTGAACAGCTCGGTGAGCCGGTGGCGCTCGGGGTCGACGACTCCGAGCGCCCCGTAGCGCGCCCCGGTCAGTTCGGTCGCGGAGTCCACGATGTGCTGGAGGGTGGCCCGCAGTTCGAGCTCGGTCCCGACGTTCAGAACCGCTTCCAGCAGCATCGGCAGGCGGGGAGCGGGTTCGCCCCGGTCGGAGAGCGACATGACCTTATTGTCGTACAGAACGGGATATATCGATGCTCATTCCGGGTCGGCCAGCGGGTCGAGGACCATCGGCTGGATCTTGCCCTCCAGCATCGAGCCGAGCCCGAGGATCGCGCACACGTCCGGCCGTTCGGCGATGTGCACCGGCATCCCGGTCGCCTCGCGCAGCATCTGGTCGAGCCCCGGCAGCAGGGCGCTGCCGCCGACCATCATGATGCCGCGCTCGGCGAGGTCGGCCACCAGGTCCGGCGGGCACTCGCGCAGGATCTTGCCGATGCCGTCGAGCACGGCCGTCAGCGGGGTGTG
This sequence comes from Streptomyces sp. ISL-36, assembly GCF_018614205.1. GTDB lineage: Bacteria > Actinomycetota > Actinomycetes > Streptomycetales > Streptomycetaceae > Streptomyces. Next base: position 18,284 of record NZ_JAGGOS010000036.1, read on the forward strand.
GATCGCGTCGCGTACGGCGGCGGTGTCGACGGTCACCGAGCGGGCCAGGCCCGTCGCCACGTCCCGGCCGTGGATCTCCGTCGAGGAAGGGCCCTGCAGGGTGAGGCCGTTGCCGTGGAGCGCGAGCTGCAGCGGGCGCACGGACTGGCTGGGCAGCATCAGCTCGTGCTCGTGGCGCAGGTGCTGGATGACGGCGTGGTCGATCGCGTTGCCGCCGACCGGGATGCGCTCGGCGGTGACGATCGAGCCCAGCGAGAGCACCGCGACCTGGGTGGTCGCCGCCCCGCACACCATGATCATGGTCGCGGTCGGCTGTTCGACGGGAAGCCCGCAGCCCACAGCCGCCGCGATCAGCGTGTCGACCAGTTCGACCCGCCGGGCGCCGAGCCCGACGAGGGTCTCGACGGCGGCGCGCTGGGCGAGCGGGTCGCTGTCGTGCGGGGTGCAGGCGGCGGCCCGCAGGCGGGGCTTGCGGCGCAACTGGCGGCGGAGCTTCTCGCCGAGCAGATGGCGGAGCATCCGCTGCGCCATCTCGATGTCGACGACGGTGCCGCCGGAGACGGGCCGGACGACGCGGATGTAGTCGGGGGTCCGGCCCGTCATCTTCTCGGCCAGGGCGCCGACGGCGATCAGCGCGCCGGTACGGGTGTTCACGGCGGCGACGCTGGGTTCGTCGACGACGAGTCCGGCGCCCTTGACGAAGACCCGGGTCCGCGCGGCCCCCAGGTCGACGGCGACATGGCAACGGCGCAGCTGCTCAAGACTGACGGTCACGGCAGTTCCTCCGGAGTGCGGTGCTGGCACGGAGCGAGATGGTGCGGGGGTACCGAGGTGGTGCGGGGTACACGGGGCACTCGGAGTGCTTGGGGTACCTGTTCGCATCGTGCGTTTCCGCGCGGCGCGGCGCGCGCTGGAATCCGCCGCCCGGGGGGCCCGACGCGGCTGATGCCAGGTCAGAGCAGGCGCTGGAGCAGACCCCAGGTGAACTCGGCCGCGCGCGGGGTCCCGTCGGGCAGGGTGAAGTCCAGCCGCAGCCGGGTGGGTGCGCCGCCGTCGCGGACCTGGGCCGGCGGGAAGGCGTTGCCGACCTCGGCCAGGGTGCAGCGCCAGGGCCGCAGGTCGGCCTCCGTGCGCAGCTCGGGGACGGGGTGACCGGGGGCGCGCACCAGACCGCGGCCCCACACCTGCGGCGGGGTACGGCGGCCGAGAGGGCCGATCATGACCTCCCAGCGCAGCTCGGGCCAGAGCGGGAGCTCCCACTGGAGGATCTCGGAGGCGAACTCCGCCACGGTACGGCGGGCCACGGGCTCGCCCAGCACCGAGCGGTACCGCCTCAGTTCCCCCGCGCCCCGGCGGGCATGGGCCCACGCCTGCCAGCGCCGATTGGCCTCGCGCATCTCGGTCCGGGTCGCCCCCAGCTCCCGTACCGCGTCCTCGACCAGGCCCGGCTGATGATCGGCCATCCGGCGCAGCAGGACGAGCTGGAACTCCCGCGGCCCGAAGGGCGCGCTCGGCTCGGCTGAGGTCATGCGCCCATCCTGCCCGAAGCGGGAGAATCGCGACGGCACGCCGGGAAGCTGCGGTTTCCTCACAGGATCCTCACTTCGACGGCTACCTCTGTTGTTCGAGTGGCACGTAGCCTGCGGGCGCCATGGACTTCTGCCAACAGTGCCGGCGACACCTCAACGGCGCCCTCGCCTGCGCGGGGTGCGGAACTCCCGTCGAGGAGTTGCGGTACGAAAGCCCCCGGACGACGACCGAGTACGCGGCCGGGCACGAGCACGTCTACGAACTGGACCTGGTCGAGCCCCCGAGCCCCGCACCGGGAGGCCGTCGTGCCTCGCGCCGGGGCGCCGTCGGGCCCGCCGCGTCCGGTCGGGCCGCGTCGCGCAAGGGCCGTCGGGGGCGCAGCCGCCGGGGCCGCAACGTCCTGGTGGGCACGCTGGGGCTGGTTCTCGCGGCCGGGACGCTGAGCCTGGCGAAGCTGGCCCTGGAGCCGCCGGACGAGGGCGGCGCCGCCACCGCCGTACAGGAGGAGGAGGTCGTCGAGACCTCGCTCCCGCCCGTGCCCTCGGAGAGCGCCGAGCCGTCGGCGGACGGGCCGAGCCCGGTCGACGGGCCGGCCTCGGTCCGTCCGACGGTCACGGGCGGCCCGGCGTCGGGTGTCCCGATCGATACGGCGGGTTCGGGCGGTTCGGGCGGTTCGGGCGGTTCGGGAGGCCAGGGGTCCGGGGGATCGGGCAGCGGCGACGCGCAGGGCTCGGACGGTGGCCCGGCCGGGCCACCGAGCGACCCACCCACCGGCTCGCCCACGGCGTCGGCCCCGGGCGAGCCCGCCCCGAGCGACTCCGGCAGCGCGTCCCCGCCGGCTCCGGGCGACTCGTCGACGCCCTCCCCGCCCCCTCCCACGACGGCGCCGAGCCCCGCCAAGACGGAGTGCTTCCTCTTCTTCTGCTGGTAGACGGGGTGCGCTGATGCCCCCGGGTGCGGGTAAGCAGGCCTCGGGAGCTAGAGCAGGTCCTCGCCCAGCATCCGCTTCAGCAGGTCGCGCAGCAGCGTGCGCTCCACCTCCGTGAGCTGTCCGAGCGGCTCGCGCGCGAAGTCCAGCGAGTCGCGCAGCCGGCGCGCGGTCTCCACCCCCTCCGGCGTGGGCGCGGCCAGCTTGACGCGCCGGTCGGCCGGGTCGGGGCGCCGTTCCACGAGACCGCGTGATTCGAGGCGGTCGACGATCCCCGTGACGTTCGACGGCTCGCAGTGGAGACGCTGGGCGATCTTGCGCATCGGGACCGGCTCCAGGGAGAGCAGCCCGAGGACCCGGGCCTGGGCGCCGGTCAGCGAGTGCTGCGCGGCCGCCTGCTCGTACTCCGCGTGGTACCGCGCGACGACCGTGCCGATCAGCTCGACGACTTCGCGGGTCAGGGGGTCTGTGCGTGGGGTGGCCATGGACGTCATCGTACCCAGGTACTTGACAACATGAAATATCCAGGCGCATGGTTGTTTCACCTGATGAAGTTTTATCAGGATGAAGTTTTCTCGATCTGAAGCGTTTCCAGGAGGCCGTGCACATGTCCGTACTTCCCGCGTCCAGCCGTGAGTGGCACCTCGTCGCCCGCCCGCACGGCTGGCCCACCCCGGCGGACTTCGCCCTCCGTGAGACCCCCGTCGGCGAGCCCGCCGAGGGCCGCATCCTGGTGCGCAACCTGCACTTCTCCGTCGACCCGTACATGCGCGGCCGGATGAACGACGTGAAGTCCTACATCCCCCCGTTCAAGCTCGACCACCCCATGGACGGCGGCGCCGTCGGTGAGGTCGTCGCCTCCAACGCCGAGGGCTTCGCCGTCGGCGACCACGTCCTGCACGGCCTCGGCTGGCGCGAGTACGCCGACGTCCCGGCCCAGCACGCCACCAAGGTCGACCCCGACCTGGCCCCCCTCTCCACCTACCTCGGGGTGCTCGGCATGACGGGCCTGACCGCCTACGCCGGCCTCTTCGAGGTCGCCTCCTTCAAGGAGGGTGACGCCGTCTTCGTCTCCGGCGCGGCCGGTGCCGTCGGCAGCCAGGTCGGACAGATGGCGAAGCTCAAGGGCGCCTCCCGGGTCATCGGCTCCGCCGGATCCGACGAGAAGGTCAAGCTCCTCGTCGAGGAGTACGGCTTCGACGCCGCCTTCAACTACAAGAACGGCCCTGTCCGCGAGCAGCTGCGCGAGGCCGCCCCCGACGGCATCGACGTCTACTTCGACAACGTCGGCGGCGACCACCTCGAAGCCGCGATCTCCTCGCTCAACGTGCACGGCCGCGCCACCATCTGCGGCATGATCGCGCAGTACAACGACACCGAGCCGGTCCCGGGCCCGCGCAACATGGCCATGATCATCGGCAAGCGGCTGCGCCTCCAGGGCGTCCTCGTCGGCGACCACTACGACCTGCAGCCGCAGTTCGTTCAGGAGGTCGGCGGCTGGCTGCGCTCCGGCGAGCTCAAGTACGGCGAGACCTTCGTCGAGGGCATCGAGAACGGCGTGGAGGCCTTCCTCGGCATGCTCCGCGGGGAGAACACCGGAAAGATGATCGTTTCGGTGACCGGCTAGTCTCTCCTCAGCCGTCGCGATCGTGGGCGCGAGTCGCGGCGAACCAGCAGAAGGAAGAGACAACAGATGTCCATCCAGCACTCCGAGGTCCTCTACACCGCCATCGCCACCGCCGAGAACGGGCGGGACGGCCGTGTCGCCACCGACGACGGTCAGCTCGACGTCGTCGTCAACCCGCCCAAGGCCATGGGCGGCTCCGGCGCCGGCACCAACCCGGAGCAGCTCTTCGCCGCCGGCTACAGCGCCTGCTTCCAGGGCGCGCTGGGCGTCGTGGCCCGTAACGAGAAGGCCGACATCACCGGCTCGACGGTCACCGCCGAGGTCGGCATAGGCAAGAACGACGACGGCTTCGGCATCATCGTCAAGATCTCGGCGACCATCCCGAACGTGGACGCCGAGACCGCCAAGAGCCTGCTCGAGAAGGCCCACCAGGTCTGCCCGTACTCCAAGGCGACCCGCGGCAACATCACGGTCGAGCTGGCCGTCTGAGTTGCGCGTAAACTAGGCGAAGGCCGCACCCCGACCGACCGGGGTGCGGCCTTTCGCTTGCGCTCGACCGGGTCATCTTCCCGGCAGACGGCCGGCTACCTGCCCAGCAGAGCCCTTCCGACCTGCGCGAACACCCCCTTCGGGTGGTCGCGGAAGAGCGGCTCCGTGCCGAAGAGGACCACCGGAGCGCCCTGGGCCGCCGTCCCGCTGATCACCGACGCCCGGCCCGCCGCGTCCACCGGACCGCCCCGGCCGTCCGCCCCGGAGGCCCGCCAGTGCCCGGAGACGAGCGGAGCACCCGTCCCGTACGACTGCTCGACCCGCACGCCCGCCCCCAGCTCCGTGAACCACAGCGGGGAGTAGACGAAGGTGTGCGCCGGGGCGCCGCCGGTGATCGCGCCGCCCGCGTTGCGGACCGCGACCACCCCGTTGGCGTCCCCGTTGCCCTCCACGGCCGTGACCGGCAGCAGCCCCGCCGCCGCGTTGAACGCTGCGCCCGCCGGGCCGACGCCCACCACGCCCACGCCGCTCGCCCGCAGCGCCTCCCGCGCGGCCGGGGTGAGAAGCCCGTGGTCCAGGCCCAGCGAGACGAACAGCACATCCGCCGACGACCAGTCGAAACCCGCGTTCAGGATCTCCGTCGACACCGGTACCACCTCGAAGCCCATCTCGCGCAGCGCGAACACCTCTCCCGCCGACGCCGAGGCCGCGACCCGTGTCCGCTCCAGCGGCGCCGTGCCCCGCTCCTTCGTCGCCCGGAACACCACCCCGAACCGGTCCGCCAGCGCCCGCGCCGCCCCCCGGGCGGACCCGGGCACGAGCGCCGAGCCGTCGGCCGTACGGCGCACCTTCACGCCCTGCGCGAGGAGCGCGTTGAGCGCCGCCAGCTCCTTCGGATCGTCGAGCCGCAGCGACAGGTCACCGCGCGCGGCGACCGACCCCGTCGCCGCCGCGGCATGGACCGTGCGCACCGCGACGGGCAGAGGGCCGTCGGTGACCTTCCTCACCGTCGCGCCCCACAGCAGCCCCAGGCTCCAGCCGGAGATGTCGTACATCGTCGACACGTCCGCGCTGATGTCCCGGCCCTCGGCCAGGATCACGTTCGCCATCCCCCGCTTGGGCTGGCGCAGATCGACGACGTACGAACCGTCCGCCGCCCGCCCGACCCGTACGTCGTTGGCGACCAGATGGTCCACGAGGCGGGCCGCCGCCACCGAGGACCTCTGCGACCGCCCCGCCGGGATCACGTACCCCCGCGGGAAGGCCGTCGTGTAGACGTCCTCCGGGCCGATCCCCGGCACCCCGGGCACCGTCTCCTCCGACACCGGCCGCTGCGCCTCGCCCGCCGCGCTCCGCCGGAACGTCTCGATCTGGTCGGCGATCACCGACGCGCGGTGGGCGAGGGTGTGGTCGAGCGTCGCCCGCATCGCCGCACCCGCGATGCCGACGTTGATCGCGGACCGGCGGCGCAGCTCGGCCCCCGGCAGCGTGTCGTACGCCCGGTTGTTCACCGTCATCGGGAACTCGATGGTGTGCGAGGCCACCGCGCCCTGGAACGGCATGTACTGGGGGGTGAAGATCGGAGGCCAGTCGTCCCAGCCCTCCTGCTCGTCGCGGAAGGGGATGACCGCCGGCCGCACGCCGTCCTTCGCCTCCGTGTAGCCGAGGCCGTTGACCGCCTTCTCCATGCCGAGCGCGTTGGCGTAGGAGTTCTTGAGGAAGAGGTCGTACTCGTAGTTCTCGCCGTGCGGCGGGGTGGTCGGCTCGATCAGCGTGCCGTTGACGTACCCGTGCAGATCCAGCATCACGGCCGGCTGCTTGTCGATGGCGATCCGCCGGATCGCCCGGGCCTCGGGCTGCGAGGCGGTGATGAAGTCCCGGTTGAGGTCGAAGCCGTCGCCGTTGGCGCGGGTGCCGGCGATCCGGCCGTCGGGGTTGGCCGTCACATTGAGATACACCCGCGTCTTCGCGAGAAGCCCCGCCGTCTTGCGGTCGGTGGCGGTGGCCAGCTCCTCGATGAGCTCCAGGGCGGCGTCCGTGCCCTCCCACTCGTTGCCGTGGATGTTGTTGTTGATGAAGACGGGTGTCTTGTACGCGGTCTTGATCCGCGTGTCCTTCGCGGCGGCGGCAGGCGCGTTCTCGATCCGTTCCCGCATCCGCTCCTGTTCGCCTGCCTCCCGCGCGCTCTCCGGTGCGGTGACCGTGACCAGATACAGCTCGTGTCCGCCGGCCGACCGCCCGGCCACCTCGACACTCACCCGGTCGCCCAGTCTCTGCAGGGCGTTGAGCCGCGGGGCGAGCGAGTGGTACGGCGCGAGGCCGAGCTTGATCGACTTGTCGGTGGGGTCGGCGGGCGGCACGGCCAGGGTGGTCCGGCGCGGATACCCGCCGTCGCGACGCGGCCCCGCCTCCGACGTGACGAGACCGCCGCGCGCGGCGGCGGACGGGGCCCGGGGCGGCGCCGCCGTGTCGTCGCGTCCGGCGCCCTCCCGTACGGGACGCGGATCCCGGGGCCCGGGCGGGGGAGTGGCGGACGCGGGCAGGGAGGTGAGGAGCAGGGCGCCGAGGGCGGTGCAGGCGGCGGTGAGGAGGACGGGACCGGGTTTCGCCATACGTACGCAACCTCCGTGGGTGATCGGCCGTGATCAGTACGGAGCGGTCTACCGTCTTGACCCGGGTACGACAAGAGGGCCTCGCGTGTCGCCCGGTTAGGGTGATCCCCATGCGTGATTTCGGGGCTGGTTTCGGTTACCTGGTGCAGGGTCAGAAGTGGGTCGGCCGGCACGGGCGGTGGTTCGGCTTCGGGCTGCTGCCCGGGCTCGTGACCCTCGTCCTCTACGTGGGGGCGCTGATCGGTCTCGGCTACGGCGCCGACGACCTGACCAGCTGGGCGACCCCCTTCGCCGACGACTGGACCTCGCCCTGGCAGGGGCTCCTCCGGGGATTCCTCACCGCCCTCGTCTTCGTCTTCGGCCTCTTCCTCGCCGTCATCACCTTCACCGCCGTGACCCTGCTGGTCGGCCAGCCCTTCTACGAGTTGCTCTCCGAGCAGGTCGACCGCACCGAGGGCGGCGACGTCCCCGAGTCGGGCCTGCCGCTCTGGCGCGAGCTGTGGATCTCGGCGCGCGACAGCCTCCGGGTCGTGCTGCGCGTCGCGCTGTACGGCGTGCTGCTCTTCGCCTGCGGCTTCATCCCCGTGGTCGGCCAGACGGTCGTCCCGGTGCTCGGCTTCTGCGTCTCCGGGTTCTTCCTCGCCGAGGAGCTGACGGCCGTCGCCCTCCAGCGCAGGGGCGTCGAACTGAAGGAGCGGCTGGGGCTGCTGCGCGGCCGGCGAATGCTGACGCTGGGCTTCGGGGTGCCGCTGGCCCTGGCGTTCCTGGTGCCGCTCGTGGCGGTGTTCCTGATGCCGGGCGCGGTAGCGGGCGCCACGCTGATGGTCCGTGACCTGAGGGGTGAGGCGGCGCGGGACGAGGAGGGGGAGGGCGACGACGGGATGGACGGCGGGCACATCGGTGGTGAGGGCCGGAACGCCGCGAAGCCGCGGCGCGTGCACACCCGGTGAGGAGAGCGCCCGGCAAGGATGACGCCCCGCAAGGATGACACCCGGCAAGGATGACGCCGGGCAAGGATTCCGCAGCGGATTTCCGTCCGACGGCAACCCTTCTTCCTCCGGTGGCGACCAGGAGACGCAACATCTCCCCCACTGAAGGAAGACGGGCCATGACTCCACGAACGGAACAACGCGTACGGCACAAGCGGCGCGTGGGCCGCCGCCGCGCACTCATCGGTGGTCTCGCCGCCCTCGGCGTCACGGGCGCCGCCGTCGTCACCAGCGGACTGCTCTCCCCGGCCGGCGCGGCGTCGGCGTGGCCGCAGGCGAAGGGCAGCAAGCCGGTTCCGAGCACCATCGAGTTCGCCGGCACCTACGACGGCGGCCTCAAGCGGTTCTACGGCACCGGCGATCTGGGATCCGGCGGCCAGGACGAGGACCAGGGGCCCCTCTTCGTCCTCAAGGACGGCGCGGTCCTCAAGAACGTGATCATCGGCTCCCCGGCCGCCGACGGCGTCCACTGTCTGGGCAGTTGCACCCTGCAGAACGTCTGGTGGGAGGACGTCGGCGAGGACGCCGCCACGTTCAAGGGCACGTCCTCCTCCGCGGTCTACACCGTGTACGGCGGTGGCGCGCGGAAGGCCTCGGACAAGGTCTTCCAGTTCAACGGCGCGGGCAAGCTGGTCGTGAGCAAGTTCCAGGCCTCGGACTTCGGCAAGCTGGTCCGCTCCTGCGGCAACTGCAAGAAGCAGTACAAGCGCTCGATCATCCTCAACGACGTGGACGTGACCGCGCCGGGCGGGGCGATCGTCGGCGTCAACGCCAACTACGGCGACACCGCGGCCCTGCGGCAGATCCGCGTCCACGGCGACGCCAAGAAGAAGATCAAGCCGTGCGTCCGCTTCACCGGCAACAGCACGGGCAAGGAGCCGACCGAGATCGGCTCCGGCCCCGACGGCGTGACCTGCCGCTACACGGCCTCCGACATCTCCTACGAGTGACGGGGCCGGGGTCCCGCCGGCGGCGGCAGGCGGGACCCTCTCCCTACCGGCCGACGTCGGCCAGTACGAAGCCGGGGTCCGCCGGCCCCGCGTCGGCGATCCGCTCGCCGTCCGGGCCCCAGGCGCCGCTGCGCCCCTCGCAGGTGCCGGCCTCGTTCGCCCCGAGGACGTTGGCGAGCACCACGTACAGCGAGTTGTCCCGGGCGCGCACCGGATAGACCTTCTCGAACGAGTCGTTGGCGACGTCGAGCACCGAACTCGCCAGATAGGCCCCGCAGCCCTCGGCGGCGGCCCGCTCGGCGATGCCGGGGAAGCGGTTGTCGTAACAGGTGGCCAGCGCGAACCGGACCCCGTCCAGTTCGAAGCGGCCCTCGTCCGTGCCGGGCGCGAAGACATCGTGCTCGACCCCGTGCAGGTTCACCTTGTCGTAGCGGGTCAGGAGCGTGCCGTCCGGGCCGATGACCAGCGAGGTGATGCCGGGCCTGCCCTGAGGGGTGAGCACGGGGCCGTTGACGACGGCCGCCGCCCGGACCGCGCGGCAGGATTCGCGGATCGGGGCGAGACGGTCGTCGTCCTCGGCCAGGTGGAGAGCGGGGTCGCTCCCGATGAGGGCGGGTTCGTAACCGCTCAGGGCCAGCTCGGGAAAGACGACCACGCGGGCGCCGTCGGCACCGGCCGCCCGGATCAGCTCCGCCACCGTGCGGACGTTGGTGGCCAGGTCCCCGGGGACAGGGGTGAATTGGGCTGCAGCGACGATCATGTCCTCATCATCGCGCCCGCCCGGCCTCCGTCACGCTCGGCCCCCGGAAACCGTGTGACCCGTGAGCAGCCCGACGAAGTCCCGGAACGCGGCCGGCATGTCGACCGCCTCCGGGTCCAGGAGCCACTGGTACTGCAGTCCGTCCATCACCGCCGTCAGCAACGGCGCGGCCCGTTCGGGCGTCAGCCCGCCCGGCAGGCGCTCGCCGAACTCCAGGCGCAGCACCTTCGCCATCTCCTCGCGCACCTGGGTGTAGCGCTCGGTGAAGAACTCCCGCGCCGGGTGGCCGTCGGTGACGCTCTCGCCGAGCAGGGCGGAGAAGGTCTGCACGATCCCCGGCCGCATCGCGTTGTACTCGACGAGGGAGTCGATCAGGTCCAGCCGCCAGCCCCCCCGGCCCCGGCCCCCGCTGGTGTCCCACCGGTCGCGCTCCTCCAGGACCGCGACGAGCAGCGCCTCCTTCGTCGGGAAGTAGTGCAGCAGGCCCTGCTGCGTCAGGCCGACGCGTTCCGCGACGGCGCCGAGCGACGCGCCTCTGTAGCCGCGCTCGGCGATCACTTCGAGGGCCGCGCGCAGGATGTCCGCACGCCGTTCCTCGCTCCTGGCCCGCACCATCGCCGTGGCCCCCTTCCCTGACTCTCTCCGAAGTCTCGAACAGGACCGTACGGCATGGGGAGAGTAACAAAAAGATAACGTAACCTACCGATCTACAGGTAAGCGGGTCACCATGGCCCCCCAGCACTTCAACGAGGAGGTACGGCCGTGGCAGAGACCAGCGCGGAGACCGGCACGGACACCGGCGCGGAGGCCGTCCGGGAGCAGGCCGTCGAAGCGGCGCTCTCCAAGCTCGACCTGGACACCAAGGCCCGGCTCCTCGCCGGCCAGGACATGTGGTCGCTCCCGGCCCTGCCCGAGATCGGGCTGAAGTCCCTGGTCATGTCCGACGGCCCGATCGGCGTCCGGGGCGTCCGCTGGACCGCCGACGACCCCTCGATCGCCCTGCCGTCCCCGACCGCGCTCGCCGCCACCTGGGACCCCGCCCTCGCCCGCCGCGCCGGCCGGCTCCTCGCCCAGGAGGCCCGCCGCAAGGGCGTCCACGTCCTCCTCGCCCCCACCGTCAACCTCCACCGCTCACCGCTCGGCGGCCGCCACTTCGAGGCGTACAGCGAGGACCCGTACCTCACCGGCCGCATCGGCACCGGCTACGTCCAGGGCGTCCAGGACGGCGGCGTCGGCACCACGGTCAAGCACTTCGTCGCCAACGACGCCGAGACCGACCGCTTCACCGTCGACAACAAGGTCGCCGCCCGCCCGCTGCGCGAGCTCTACCTCGCCCCCTTCGAGGCGATCGTCGAGAACGCCCACGCCTGGGGCATCATGACCGCCTACAACCAGGTCAACGGCGTCACGATGACCGAGCACCGGTACCTCGTCAACGAGGTGCTGCGCGGCGAGTGGGGCTTCGACGGCTTCAACGTCTCCGACTGGATGGCCGCCCGTTCCACCACCGGCGCCGTCGAGGGCGGCCTCGACGTCGCCATGCCCGGCCCGCACACCGTCTACGGAGAGGCGCTCGCCGAGGCCGTCCGCGCCGGAGAGGTCGAGGAGTCGACCGTCGACACGGCCGTACGGAACGTCCTGCGGCTCGCCGCCCGCGTCGGCGCCCTCGACGGCGCCCCGCCGGTCGTCGCCGAGCCCCCCGCCACGATCGACGGGGACGCGCTGGCCCGCGAGATCGCCCGCCGCGGCTTCGTCCTCGTACGGAACGAGAACGGCGTCCTGCCCCTGGCCGCCGGCCGCTCGGTCGCCCTCTCCGGCGCCGCCGCCCGGGACGCCCGCGTCCTCGGCGGCGGCTCCGCCCAGGTCTTCCCCGACCACACCGTCTCCCCGCTCGACGGCCTCTCCGCCGCCCTGCCCGAAGGAGCCCTGACCTTCACGGTCGGCGCCGACCCGAGCGACGAACTCGCCCCCGCCGATCAGGGGTTCACCCTTCGGGCGGTCTGCCGCGACGCCGAGGGAACCGTCCTCGGCGAGGGCACCCTGCCCAACGGCCAGGTCCAGTGGATCGGCGACGACCTCCCGGCCGGCGTCACCCACGAATCCCTCGCCTCCGTCGAGGTCGTCGGCACCTTCACCCCGCGCGAGAGCGGCGAGCACTCCTTCGGCACCCGCGGCCTCGGCGCCTTCACGCTCACCGTCGCCGGCGAGACCGTCTACGACGGCGTGCAGGCGATGGGACCGGAGACCGACCCCTTCGAGGCGTTCTTCGGCGCCCCCGTCGAGCGCGCCAAGGTCGCGCTCACCGCCGGCGAGACCGTCGAGGTCTCCCTGCTCCACCCGCTGGACAGGGAGTTCGCGGCCCCGCTGCCGGCCGTCATGTTCTCCTTCGTCCACCTCGGTCCGCGCCGTGACCCCGACGAACTGATCGCCGAAGCCGTCGCGGCGGCCCGCGCCGCCGACACCGCCGTCGTGGTCGTCGCCACGACCGAACGCGTCGAGTCCGAGGGCTTCGACCGCAAGGACCTCGCGCTCCCCGGCCGCCAGGACGAGCTCGTACGGGCCGTGGCCGCCGTCAACCCGAACACCGTCGTCGTCGTCAACGCCGGTTCCCCGGTCGAGATGCCCTGGCGCGAGGACGTCGCCGCGATCCTGCTCAGCTGGTTCCCCGGCCAGGAGGGCGGCGCCGCGCTCGCCGACGTCCTGACCGGCGCCGAGGAGCCGGGCGGCCGTCTCCCCACCACCTGGCCCGCCGCCCTCGCCGACGCACCGGTCACCGGGACCACCCCCACCGACGGCGAACTTCCCTACGCCGAGGGCGTGTTCATCGGCTACCGCGCCTGGGACAGGGCCGGCACCCTCCCCGCGTACGCCTTCGGCCACGGCCTCGGCTACACCACCTGGTCGTACGACTCCCTGGAGGCGACCTCGGAGCGGGCCACGGTCCGGATCACCAACACCGGTACCCGCCCCGGCCGGGAGACCGTCCAGATCTACCTCGCGCCGCTCTCCGACACCGTGGAGCGCCCGGAGCGCTGGCTGGCCGGCTTCGGATCCGTCGAGGCCGCCCCCGGCGAGAGTGTGGAGATCGAGATCCCGCTGCCGCGCCGCGCGTTCGAGATCTGGGACGAGGAGCGGAACGCCTGGATCCATGTCCCCGGCGCCTACGAGGTGCGAGCCGCCCACTCGCTCGCCGACACCCGCCTGACGGCCGCGCTGGAGGTCTGACCGCGCATGAACCGCCCCGGGGCGGAACCTGACAACCGCCCCGGGGCCCGGCGTCAGCGCGTCGAGAACAGATAAGCGGTCTCCGAGGCGTACTCCTCGCCCGGGCGCAGCACCGACGAGGGGAACTCCGGCCGGTTCGGCGAGTCCGGGAAGGCCTGAGTCTCCAGCGCGATCCCGGAGAACATCGCGTCCGCGTACACCTGCAGCCCCGGCTCGCTCGTCTCCACCGTCACCACCCGCCCGGTCACCGGCGAGTACAGCTCGGCGGCGACCGGCGCCCCGGCGTCGAGCACGAAGTTGTCGTCGATCCCGACCCCGGCCGGCCGCGGCGTACGGAAGTCGAGCCGGGTCCCCGCCACCGGGGCGATCTCCCCGGTCGGGATCCCCGTCCCGTCCTTGGGGGTGAAGTGGTCGGCGCAGACGCGCAGTTCGTGGTCCCCGCCCAGGTCCCAGTACGAGTGGTTGGTCAGCGCCACCACCGTCGGGGCGTCCGTCCGCGCCCGGTAGGCGAACCGCAGCGCGCCCTGCTCGTCGAGGGTGTACGTGGCCGAGACCTCCAGCCGGCCGGGGAACCCCTCCTCGCCGTCCGGGCTCACCCGCGACAGCCGGACCCCGCCCTCGACCTCCTCCGCGTCCCACACCCGCTTGTCGAAGCCGCGCTCCCCACCGTGGAGGCTGTTCGGGCCGCCGTTGGGGGACAGCCGGTGCGTCCGGCCGTCGAGCGTGAAGACACCCCCCGCGATCCGGTTCGCGTAACGCCCCACCAGGGCGCCGAAGTACGGCTCCGGACGCTTCAGGTAACCCCCCAGGTCCGGGAAGCCGAGGACCACTTCGCCCGGCACACCGTCGCGGTCCGGAGCCTGGACCGACTGCACGATGCCGCCGTACGTCAACAGCCGCACCCGCACGCCGCCCCGTTCGAGCGTCCAGCGCCGTACGTCCGTACCGTCGACGGAACCGAAGGGCTCACCCGTGATCCTCATGATCCGGAACCCTACGCGGGCGGCTCGGCGGCCGTCACCTGGCGATGGGCGATTTCCGCGAGGCGGGCCTGACCGTCCCTGCTCGGGTGGAACCAGTCCCACGGACTGAGCTGGCCGCCGTCGAACCGGAAGGCGAACACCGCCCCGCCGTCGTACCGGCAGCGCTGATCCTTCGCGCAGACGTCCTTCAGGGCAGTGTTGTACGCCACCACCCGGTCCCGCACCAGCGTCCGGCGCCGCTCCGCCGCCGCGCTCAGATCCTCCGCGTCGGCCAGCATCGAGGCGCAGATCCCCAGCTTCCATATCTGCCGGGCCCTCGGACTCACCCGTCCCTGTGACCAGAGCCGCTTCAGGTCGGGCACGCTGGACACGTACACCTGTGCCTTGGGCGCCGTCGCCCGCAGCCGGGCCATGGCGGCGGCGAAGGAGGCACGGAACTCCTCGACCGGGGTCATCAGCTCCGTACTGTCCCGGCAGGCGTCGTTCGCGCCCATCATCACCGTGACCAGCTCCGGCTTCACCGCCGCGGCCCGCTCCATCTGCCCCGGCAGCTCCGCCATCCGCGCGCCGGTCCGCGCCAGGTTCCAGCTCTGCCGCGTCACGCCCTGCGGGCCGAGCAACCGCAGGGCGAGACTGTTGACGGTGGCGTCCGTGCCGGTCGCCCAGGAGACCTCCGGGCAGTCCGCCAGTACGTCGCAGGCGTCGAAGGCCCGGGTGATGGAGTCGCCGACGGCGGCCACGGAGGCCGGCGAGCGGTCCCAGAGCGGCACGGGCCTCGGCTTCGCCCGTACGGACGGTGCGGCTGCCCCCGGCGCTGCCGCGTCACAGCCGGAGAGCGCGCCCGCGCACAGCAGTACCGCCGCAGCGGAGGCGACGGCGGTACGGAAACGACGTCGGCCGCGCATTCCCCGACCCCTCCTTCGGTATCCGTTCGGCGTCCTGGCGAGTGAAAGCTTGGTGTCCACCCACCCCCGGACCGACCGTACGTCACCCCAAGGACGGTGCGGCACGGTAGCTTTTCCCCCGTCGAACCAGAGGCACCTTTGCCAATCGGCTCCGGTAAATTACATCACGTCACATGCTGTCCCTTTTTCGGGGGTTTGCGAAGTTTTACTCCCGATGCTGTTTACTGAGGCCGCTGGGAAAGGCGAACCTCGTCCCACACTGGAGGTCCCGGTGACGACACGTGGAGTTCTGTACGTTCACTCCGCACCGCGCGCGCTGTGCCCGCACGTCGAATGGGCGGTCGCGGGTGTCCTCGGTGCGAGAGTCCAGCTCGACTGGATCCGCCAGCCGGCGTCCCCCGGCACGTGGAGAGCCGAGTTCTCCTGGAAGGGCGAGACCGGCACCGCCTCCAAACTCGCCTCCGCGCTGCGCGGCTGGCAGATGCTCCGCTTCGAGGTCACCGCGGAACCCTGCCCGACGGCCGAGGGCGAGCGCTACAGCGCCACCCCCGAACTGGGCATCTTCCACGCCGTCACCGGTATGCACGGCGACATCCTGATCCCGGAGGACCGGCTGCGGGCCGCGCTGGCCCGCTCGGTGCGCGGCGAGACGGAGCTGGAGGGGGAGATCGCCAAGCTGCTCGGGAAGCCCTGGGACGACGAACTGGAGCCCTTCCGGTACGCGGGCGAGGGCGCCCCGGTGCGCTGGCTGCACCAGGTCGTCTGACCGCTCCCTCGGGCCGGTGGATTCCGCCTGGGGCTCGCAGGGCGCGCGTCCCGGGTGGGGGGGCGAGATGCGTGGACGTACGGCGGCCTCGACGGCCGCCGTTCTGCTGTTCGGAGCCGTTCTGGGCGGGTTGACGGTCCGTCTGGGCGGGACCACCGGCGCGGTGTTGTGGGGCGTCGGTGTCGTGGTCGCGCTTCTCGCCGGGTTCGCCGCACGGCGCCCGGCGCAGGTACGCGACGCACCGGTGGACCTGACGAAGGCCGACAAGGTGGAGACCGGGAACGGGGACGCCGCCGACGGGGCCGGCCGCCGCGTGCTCGTGGTGGCCTCGTGCCTCGCACTCGTCGCCGGGCTCGTCGCCTTCTGGCCGGACGACGACACCGAGCGCCGTCCGTCCGCCGGATCCCGCCCGCACAGCGACGCGTCCTCACCGTCGCCCACGGGCTCTGGCTCTGGCTCGGGCTCGGGCTCGGTGAAGGGGAGCCTCGCCTGGAAGGTTCCGGCCGTGGGCGGCGACCGCGACCGGGGACCCGGCGCCTGGGGGCTGCGGGACACGGTCGTCCAGGGGCGGCTCGCCGGACTCTTCGCCTACGGTGCCCGCGCCGGCGCCGTGCGTTGGAGCCTGCCCGCACCGGCCCGCGTGGCCGTCTGCGGGATGTCCCCGCGCGCCGAAGAAGGCGTGGGCCTCGTCGCGTACGGCAGGCACGACAAGCCCTGTGCGACGCTCGCCGCCGTCCGCACCTCCGACGGGAAGACGCTGTGGCAGCGGACCGTGGCCGGCGACGGACTGGCCGCGTACGGATTCACCGTCGGCGGAGCCACCGCCGTCGCCGTCGAGGACCGCACCGTCCGAGCCCGCTCCGCCGAGACGGGCGCGCAGCGCTGGCAGCGGCCCCTGGCGAAGAACTGCGAGATCCGGGCCGTGGAGGCCACCGCCTCCCGCACGCTCCTCGTCGAGCAGTGCGGCAGCGGCGCCCGGTTGCTCGCGCTGGACACCCGTACCGGCACGGAGCAGTGGAAGAGGGACCTGCCGATCGAGTCCGAGGCCACGGCTGCCGTCATCTCGGTGACGCCCGTGGTCGTCGCCGTGGCGGAGGAGGACGAGCGCGGCACCAGCGCCTTCCTCGGCTTCGACGACCGGGGCGCACCCACGGTGACGGTGCCGCTGTCGGGGCCGGCGGGGAAGCTGGTCGCCCCGGCGGCCGTCGCGGGGACCTCCGACGACGGCAGGGCCCTGGTCCTCGGAGATCTGCTGATCACCCTCGCCGAGCGGAAGGACCTTGTCCCGGACGTCGTGGTCGCCCACTCCCTGAAGGACGGCCGCAAGGTGTGGGAGCGCGGCTTCACCCATCAGACGAGCGCGCTCACCGGGGAGCCGGACGGCCGGGTCGGTGTGCTGCTCAACGCCGGGGACGGGGCGAAGATCGCGCTCCTCGACACCGCGCGCGGAACCGTGAGCGCCCAGATCGACTCCGAGAACGTGGGAGCGGCGCTCTCCATCACTCCTGAACCGATCGCCTTCCCCGACGGCCATGTCGTCGTCAACCACATCTCGCTGCACGGCGAACCCGCCGTCTTCGGTCTGCGCTGAGCCCACGCCGGACACGGCGAAGGCCCACCCCCGGGGCAGGGGGTGGGCCTCATGCATGACCGCGGGTCAGATCGTGCGGAACGCCAGGACCACGTTGTGGCCGCCGAAGCCGAAGCTGTTGTTGATCGCGGCGATCGTGCCCTGCGGCAGCTCGCGGGGCTCGTCGCGGACGATGTCCGCGTCGACCTCCGGGTCCAGGTCGTCGACGTTGATCGTCGGCGGGGCGAGCCGGTGGTGCAGCGCCAGGACCGTCGCGACGGTCTCGATGCCGCCCGCGCCGCCGAGCAGGTGACCCGTCATCGACTTCGTCGCGGAGACCGCGACATGGTCCAGGTCGTCGCCCAGGACCTTGCGCAGCGCCTTGATCTCGGCGACGTCGCCCTGCGGCGTCGACGTGGCGTGCGCGTTGAGGTGGACGACCTCGGACGGCTTGAGGTCCGTCGAGTCGAGGAGGTTCTGCAGCGCGGTCGCGATGCCGCGGCCGGTCGGCTCGGGCTGCGCGATGTGGTGGCTGTCGGCCGACAGGCCCTGGCCGAGCACCTCGCAGTAGATCCGCGCGCCGCGCGCCTTGGCGTGCTCCTCGGACTCGAGGATCACGACGCCGGCGCCCTCGCCGAGCACGAAGCCGTCACGGGCCGTGTCGTACGGACGCGAGGCCTTGGCCGGCTCGTCGTTGCTCTTGGACATCGCCATCATGTTGGCGAAGGCCGCGATCGGCAGCGGGTGGATCGCCGCCTCGGTGCCGCCGGCCACGACCACATCGGCCCGGCCGGTACGGATCATCTCGACGGCGTAGCCGATGGCCTCGGCGCCCGACGCACACGCGGAGACCGGGGTGTGCACGCCCGCCTGGGCGTTCACCTCCAGGCCGACGTTGGCGGAGGGGCCGTTCGGCATCAGCATCGGAACGGTGTGCGGGGAGACGCGGCGGACGCCCTTCTCCTTCAGCACGTCGTACTGGTCGAGCAGGGTCGTGACACCGCCGATGCCGGAGGCGATGACGGCGCCGAGCCGCTCGGGCAGGATCTTCGCGTCCTCACCGGCGGGGGCCTCGTAGCCCGCGTCCGCCCACGCCTCGCGGGCCGCGATCAGCGCGAACTGCGCCGAGCGGTCCAGCTTGCGGGCGAGCGGCCGGGGCAGTACCTCGCCCGGGTCGACCGCCGCGGGCGCGGCGATCTGGACGGGCAGGTCGGCGAATCGTTCGCCCTCGAGGGGCTTGACGCCGGAGCGTCCCGCGATCAGACCTTCCCAGGTCGATGCGGAGTCGCCACCCAGCGGTGTGGTTGCGCCGATACCGGTGACGACCACGGTGCGATTGGTCGAGCTCACAGGAATTCTTTCTCCACGTGTGTGATGGTCGAATTACGGCGCCACCGCCGGGTGGCAGACCGAACAGGCAAGGACCGAATCAGCCCTGGTGCTTCAGGATGTAGTCGGTCGCGTCGCCGACCGTCTTGAGGTTCTTGACGTCCTCGTCCGGGATCTTGACGTCGAAGCGCTCTTCGGCGGCCACAACGACCTCGACCATGGACAGCGAGTCGACGTCCAGGTCGTCGGTGAAGGACTTGTCCAGCTGGACGTCCTCGGCCGGGATGCCGGCGATCTCGTTCACGATCTCGGCGAGACCTTCGACGATCTCTTCCTGGGTGAAGGCCATGTTGGCGCTCCTTCTGTGATTGCTTCGGTAGGGGGCTTCCGGAAGATCCGGTGTGCCTAGGGGAGAGTAACGACCGTCGCGGCGTAGACGAGACCCGCCCCGAAGCCGATGACGAGCGCGGTGTCGCCGCTCTTCGCCTTCCCGGTCGCCAGAAGCCGCTCCATCGCGAGCGGAATCGAGGCGGCCGAGGTGTTGCCGGTGGTCTCGACGTCGCGGGCGACCACGACGTGCTCCGGCAGCTTCAGAGTCTTCACCATCGAGTCGATGATCCGCATGTTCGCCTGGTGCGGAATGAAGACGTCCAGGTCGTCCGCCGTGATGCCGGCGGCGTCCAGCGCCTGCTGGGCGACCTTCGCCATCTCGAAGACGGCCCAGCGGAAGACCGCCTGGCCCTCCTGCGTGATGGCCGGGAACTTGATGTCGCCCTGCTCGTTGAGGGGCAGGTTCGAGACGTCGCCGACGTGGAACTCGTTCCACGGCACGGTCTGCTTGATCGTCTCGGACTTGTCACCCTCCGAACCCCAGACCGAGGGCCCGATGTGCGGCTCGTCGGAGGGGCCGACGACGACCGCGCCGGCGCCGTCGCCGAACAGGAAGGCCGTCGCGCGGTCCTCCAGGTCCGTCAGGTCGCTCAGCCGCTCGACACCGATGACCAGGACGTACTCCGCCGAACCCTCGACGATCATGCCCTTGGCGAGCGTCAGGCCGTAGCCGAAGCCCGCGCAGCCGGCGGAGATGTCGAACGCGGCCGGCTTGCCGGCGCCGATCTTGTCGGCGATCTCGGTGGCGACGGCCGGCGTCTGCTTGAAGTGCGAGACCGTGGAGACGATCACGGCGCCGATCTGCTCCGGGTCGATCCCGGCGTCGGCGATGGCCTTGCCCGAGGCCTCGACCGACATCGCGGACACGGTCTCCTCGGGAGAGGCCCAGTGGCGGGTGGCGATACCGGAGCGCGAGCGGATCCACTCGTCGGACGAGTCGATCTTCTCGAGGATCACCTCGTTCGGCACGACACGGGTGGGGCGGTAGCCGCCGACACCCAGGATCCGCGCGTACGGGGCGCCCTTGCTGGGCTTGATCTTCGACATGCTTCTCTCGGCTCCTATCAGGCTGCTGAAACGTCGGCGATCAGCGTGCGGGCCGCGTCGAGGTCGTCGGGGGTCTTGAGAGCGACGGTGCGGACGCCCGGCAGGGCGCGCTTCGCCAGACCGGTCAGCGTGCCGCCCGGGCACACCTCGATCAGCACGGTCGCGCCCAGCGCCCGGAAGGTCTCCATGCACAGGTCCCAGCGGACCGGGTTGGCGACCTGGCCCACGAGGCGTGAGACGACCTCGGAGCCGGTGGCGACGGTCTGCCCGTCCTTGTTGGAGACGTAACGCACGGTGGGGTCGGCGACGGTCAGCTCCTTCGCCGCCGCCTCCAGCTTCGCCACCGCGGGCGCCATGTGGTGCGTGTGGAACGCGCCGGCCACCTTGAGCGGGACGACCCGGCGGACGCCCTCGGGCTTGTCCGCCTCCAGGGCGGCCAGCTGCTCCAGCGTGCCGGCGGCCACGATCTGGCCGGCGCCGTTCACGTTGGCCGGGGTCAGGCCCAGCTTCTCGAGGTGCGGGACGGTCACCTCGGGGTCGCCGCCGAGCAGCGCGGACATGCCGGTCTCGGTGACCGCGGCGGCCTCGGCCATCGCCAGACCACGCGTACGTACGAGACGCAGCGCGGCGGTGTCGTCGAGGACGCCGGCGAACGCGGCGGCGGTGATCTCACCGACGCTGTGGCCCGCGACGGCGCCGGGGGCCACCTCACCGAGCGCGGCGGCGGACAGCAGTCCGGCGGCCACGAGGAGCGGCTGCGCCACAGCGGTGTCGCGGATCTCGTCCGCGTCGGCCTTCGTGCCGTAGTGGGCGAGGTCGAGCCCGATGGCCTCGGACCAGGCCGCGATGCGGTCGGCCGCGCCGGGGAGTTCGAGCCAGGGAGTCAGGAAGCCGGGCGTCTGAGCGCCTTGGCCGGGAGCGACGAGTACGAGCACCCTCACACTCTCTCTTGGGGACGGCTCCGAGCGCCCGTGGGGACAAGGACGAAGAACCGTCGGGGGAATTGTTGGTGTTCGACAAAAGTCTAGGACTGCGGATCTCCGTCGGCCAAGCGTCCGAGGATGAGCGCGATCCGCAGCGTGAAGGCGGAACGGACATCGGAGGGTGACCAGCCGGTGACGTCGGTCACACGTCGGAGCCGGTAGCGCACGGTGTTGGGGTGGACGAAGAGCATCCGGGCGGCGCCTTCCAGGCTGCTTGCCTGCTCCAGATAGACACTCAGAGTTTCAAGGAGCGCCGAGCCCGCTTCCTCCAGCGGTCTGTAGATCTCCTCCACCAGCTGCTCTCGGGCCGAGGGGTCGGAGGCGATGGCGCGCTCCGGCAGCAGATCGTCCGCGAGGACCGGCCGGGGGGCGTCCTGCCAGGCCGAACACGCCTTGAGGCCGGCGGCGGCGGCCTGCGCGGAGCGGGTCGCGGCGAGCAGGTCGGGGACGACCGGTCCCGCGACGACCGGCCCCGCGGCGTACGGCCCGATCAGGGCCTTGGCGACCTGGAGCGGGTTGTCGTTGCCGCCGGCGATGACGACGAGCCGGTCGCCGAGGACACCGGTGAGGACCTGCAGCTTGGCGTGCCGGGCGGCCCGCCGGATGGCCTCGACGGTCAGCTCGCTGTCGCCGTCGGGGGCGGTGCCGAGGATGACGCAGACGTGCTCGGGGGAGTTCCAGCCGAGGGCCGCGGCCCGGGACACCGCACCTTCGTCCGCCTCGCCGGAGAGGACCGCGTTGACGACCAGGGACTCCAGGCGGGCGTCCCATGCGCCGCGGGCCTCGGCGGCCTGGGCGTAGACCTGGGCGGTCGCGAAGGCGATCTCCCGGGCGTAGACGAGGAGGGCCTCGCGCAGGATGGACTCGTCCCCGGGGGCCGCGACCTCCTCGATCGCGGTCTCCATCACCTCGATCGTGGTGCGGACCATCTCGACGGTCTGACGCAGTGTGATGGCACGGGTCAGCTCGCGAGGGGCCGTGCCGAAGACGTCGGTGGAGATCGCCTGCGGGGTCTCCGGGTGCCGGAACCACTCGGTGAACGCCGCGATACCGGCCTGCGCGACCAGACCGATCCACGACCGGTTCTCGGGCGGCATCGCCCGGTACCACGGCAGCGTCTCGTCCATGCGGGCAATGGCGTTGGCGGCGAGCCGCCCGGAGGACTGCTCGAGGCGCTTCAGGGTCGCGGAGTGCGGATGGGCGGCGTTCGTGGGTTCAGGCACGGACTAAGGGTGCCTTATCGGGACGGGGGAGTGCGGGGTCGGGGGCGTTTCCCCGGTCCGGGGCCCGCGCCCGGCGGTTACCGTGAGCCCGTGATGAGCATTCAGCGTGCCGGGGACCGCTACCCGGGGGGCGATCCCGACGCCGGGATCGAGACCCGACACGCGTTCTCCTTCGGGCACCACTACGACCCCGACAACCTCCGCTTCGGCGCCGTGCTCGCCTGCAACGAGGAGCGGCTGGCTCCCGGCTCCGGGTTCGCCGAGCATCCGCACAGCCACACGGAGATCGTCACCTGGGTCGTCGAGGGCGAGCTGACCCACCACGACACGGCCGGTCACACCACCGTCGTCCGCCCCGGGGACCTCCAGCGGCTGAGCTCCGGCGCGGGCGTACGGCACGAGGAGCGCAACGACGGGGATGTGCCGCTGGTCTTCGTCCAGATGTGGCTCGCCCCCCTGGAGGCGGGCGGCGACCCTTCGTACGAGATCGTCCGCGGCATCGCCGACTCCACCCCCTACGCCCTGCCGGAGGCGGCCGCGATGCTCCACGTGCGGCGCCTGGAGCCGGGCGAGCGCACCGCCGTCCCGGACGCGGACCTCGTGTACGCGCACGTGGTGCGGGGCACGGTCCGCCTGGACGGCGAGGAACTCGGCCCCGGCGACGCGGCCCGCGTCACCGCCGCCGAGGACCTCGCGCTCCTGGCGACGGCCGACGCCGAGGTCCTGCTCTGGGAGATGCGGGGGCCCTGACACCGCGCCGGGCACGGCCGGCGGCCTCTCGCCGATCTCGCCGGCCCGATCGACCGGACAGCCCCGAGGAGCCGGACCGGCCGGGGGCGTGGTCGCGTCGGCGAGCCACCGCGCTCCTCGCCTTCCACCGCTCCCGGCTCGAGTCGCTCATGCCGAAAGGTCTAGCCGGCGCGCAGCTCCGCGAGGACGGCGTCCGTGAACGGCGGCCAGGCCTCCACCGCCCACGGACCGAAGGCACGGTCGGTCAGGGCGACGCACGCGGCCCGCGCGTCCGGGTCGATCCACAGGAAGGTGCCGGACTGCCCGAAGTGCCCGAAGGCGCGCGGCGAGGACGAAGCCCCCGTCCAGTGCGGCGACTTGGCGTCCCGGATCTCGAAGCCGAGCCCCCAGTCGTTGGGCTTCTGGTGTCCGTAGCCGGGCAGGACGCCGGTCAGGCCGGGGTACGTCACCGTCATCGCGTCGAGCACCGTGCGCGCGTCGAGCAGCCGGGGCGCCTGCACCTCCGCCGCGAACCGTGCCAGGTCGTCGACCGTCGAGACGGCGTCCTTGGCGGGCGACCCCTCCAGCGTCGTCGACGTCATCCCCAGCGGCTCCAGGACCGCCTGGTGCAGATAGTCGGCGAACGGGATGTCCGTCGCCTTGGCGACATGGTCGCCGAGCGCCTCGAACCCGGTGTTGGAGTAGATCCGGCGCGTGCCGGGCGCGGCCATCACCTTCGGCTCGTCGAGCGCAAGACCCGAGGTGTGGGCGAGCAGGTGCCGGACGGTCGCGCCCTCGGGCCCGGCGGGCTCGGCGAGGTCGATCGCCCCCTCCTCGTACGCGACGAGGACGGCGTACGCCGCCAGCGGCTTGGTGACCGAGGCGAGCGGAAACCGCTGCCCGGTGGGGCCGTGGGACCCG
This sequence comes from Streptomyces sp. ISL-36, assembly GCF_018614205.1. GTDB lineage: Bacteria > Actinomycetota > Actinomycetes > Streptomycetales > Streptomycetaceae > Streptomyces. The sequence goes on from NZ_JAGGOS010000036.1 coordinate 42,240, forward strand.
GCCAGGGTGCCGTCCGCGCGCACGACGGCGGCGGCCGCGGTGGGGACGGGCCAGTTCTCGATCATCGCCAGGCTCTGCATGCGGACGAGCCTACTTGCTTGGAGTGCACTCCAAGGTTCTAGCGTGGGGGCCATGAGCGTGATCGAAACCACCGCCCGCCCCGAAGGGAAGGACCGCTACACGATCAGCGAGGTGGCCGCCCGCACGGGACTGTCGGCGCACACCCTGCGCTGGTACGAGCGGATCGGGCTGATGCCGCACGTCGACCGGTCGCACACCGGCCAGCGCCGCTTCACCGAGCGCGACCTGCACTGGCTCGCCTTCGTCGGCAAGCTCCGGCTGACCGGGATGCCGGTGGCGGTGATGGTGCGGTACGCGGAGCTGGTGCGGGAGGGCGAGCACACCTCGGCCGAACGCCGTGAGCTCTTGGAGACCACCCGGCGGGACGTTCTGTCCCGGATCGCCGAGCTGCAGGACACGCTCGCGGTACTCGACGTCAAGATCAGTCATTACGAAGAGCAATGCGGAGGTACGACCCGATGAGCAGGATTTCCACGGTCCGGCTGGGCACCGACGGACCGGAGATCGGCGTCCAGGGCTTCGGCGCCATGGGCATCAGCGAGTTCTACGGCGACACGGACGAGGCGGCCGCCCGCGACACGCTCGACGCGGCCCTGGAGGCCGGCGTCACCCTGATCGACACGGCCGACATCTACGGGCAGGGCACCAATGAGGAGTTCCTCGCGCCGTTCGTCGCCGCGCACCGCGACGAGATCACCCTCGCCACCAAGTTCGCCATCGAGCGGCGGGTCGACGACCCGCACTACCGGGGGATCCGCAACGACCGCGCGTACATCAGGAAGGCGGTCGAGGCCAGCCTGCTCCGGCTCGGCGTCGAGACCATCGACCTCTACTACATGCACCGGCGCGACCCGGCCGTCCCGTTCGCCGAGTCGGTCGGCGCGATGGCCGAGCTCGTCCGCGAGGGCAAGGTCAAGCAGCTGGGGCTGAGCGAGGTGACCGGCGCGGAGCTGCGCGAGGCGCACGCCGTGCACCCGATCGCGGCCCTGCAGTCGGAGTGGTCGCTGTTCTCCCGTGACGTGGAGCGCAGCGCGGTCGGCGCGGCGGCCGAGCTGGGCGTGACGTTCGTGCCGTACTCGCCGCTGGGCCGGGGCTTTCTGACCGGCGCGTTCGCGGACGCCTCGAAGGACCTGTCGGGCAGCGACTTCCGCCAGTACCAGCCGCGCTTCACCGGTGAGAACGCGGAGCGGAACGCGGCTCTGCTCGCCCCGGTCCACAAGATCGCGGCGGCGCACGGGGCGACGGCGGCGCAGATCGCCCTGGCCTGGGTGCAGCAGCGGTCCGCCGTGCACGGCCTCACGGTCGTCCCGATCCCGGGCACCCGCAGGCGGAGCCGCCTGGAGGAGAACGCGGCGGCCACCCGGATCACGCTGACCGAGGCGGAACTGGCAGAGCTGGAGCCGATCGCCGCAGGGGTGGCGGGGGACCGGTACCCCGACATGAGCTCCACCTCGGCCGCGCGCGAGTAGCCGCCGCGCAGGAGCAGGAGCAGGAGCAGGAGCAGGGCAGGAGCAGGACAGTGGCCGGGCGGGAGCCGGGCGGGAGTGGCCGCGAGGGATGGCGGCCGGGGATGGCGGCCGCCTCACGCGAGACCCAGCGCGAAGACCGCGAAGCCCGCCGCCAGGATCCCGGCCGCCGCCCGGCGGGCCCGGCCGCTGCGCGTCCACGGGGAGTCGAAACCGCGCGCGTACCGACCGATGAGCACAAGGAGCCCGGCGAAGAGCGGCATCCACGCCAACCGGGCGAGGATCCAGCCGACCGTGTCGGGTGCGCCGACCAGACCCGGGACCTCCCCGGCGTACGAAGCCGGGATCGCGGCGGCGAGCATCGCCGTCTGGTGCCAGCACAGGATCGTCATCGCGGACAGATTGATCACCACGACCGGCGCCCACAGCGCGGGCCGCTCGAGCAGCTTCCCGATACGGTCCCTGAGGAGGATCGCCGCGCCGCTCTGGGTGGCCGCGAGGGCGAGGACGAGCAACGACGGCGGGTGGGAGTTGGTGCGGGCCTCGCCGGGCACGCCGACCATCGACGCGGGGTAGCCGAAGGCGAGCAGGAGCGCGGCGAAGAGCGCGGCGCCGCCGAGCAGCAGGCCCCAGGCGTGCCGCCGGCCGACCCGGCCCTCCCCCCAGGAGACACCGAGCTGATAGGCGAAGAGCCAGCCGGGGAGGATGGTGAGGACGCCCAGCCAGGACGGCATGCCCTCGGCGTACGGCCCGTAGCGCAGGAAGTCGACGAGGGCGACCGAACCGAGCAGCGGGGCCGCCGCCCACACGCCCGTCCGGCGGGCCGCGCGCACACAGAGCGGGGTGAGGGCCGTCACGACCGTGTAGACCCCGACGAACCAGAGCGGCTGGATGACGAGGGTGGACGCGGTCCGCAGGGTGTCGCCCGGCACCTCGAACCCGTAGTGGAGCAGGGGGAGCAGCGCGGCCCACACGGCGGTCACTCCGAGCACCGGCCGGCCGAGCCGGGCCAGGCGGCCGCGAAGCCACTCACCGGTGGAGCCCTTCCGCTTCCGGTACGACAGGACCGAGGCGTAGCCGCCGACCAGGAAGAAGATCCCCAGCATCTGCAGGATCCAGCTGACGGGCGCGAGACCGGCGAAGGCCGAGAGCGGGCTGGCGTTGTGGAGGGCTCCGTCGGAGGAGAGCGTGAACCCGCCGAGGAGCCAGTGCCCGGTGGGCACGGCGAGCAGGGCGAGGGCGCGCAGGCCGTCGACGGCACGGTCGCGGTGGGCGGGGGTCCGGGCCTCGATCCGCTCCATGAGGCGGTTCATCGGACGTCGCCCTGGGCGATGGCGGCGAAGGTACGGAGGGACTGGGTGCCGGAGGCGAAGTAGCCGTTGTGGCCCCGCGCGTCCTCGGCGGGCACACGGCGAGCCCCGAAGGCGGGGTCGGTGGGGTCCTCGCCGTGCCCGAGCCCGGCGAACTCGACGTTCGGGATCCTGTCGATCCAGTCGGAGGGGTCCTTGGCGGCCCAGACCCGGGCCGAGGTGTTCAGTTCGGCGACGCTGTCGGCCCGCATGCCGGGGGAGCCGAGGACGACGAGGTCCTTGGCCTTCAGAGCGGGCGCGGCGAGGCCGCAGACGACGGAGCCGTAGCTGTGGCAGAAGACGGCCGGCCGGGCGGCGCCGACGGCGTCGAGCCCGTCCGCGAGCCGGGTCAGCCGTTCGGCGCCGACCTCGGCGAGATCGCCGGTGGCGGCATCGAGACCGACGCCGACGGGGGTGGTGTAGCCGGCCCAGGCGATGACGGCGGTGTCGTCGCCCGTGGCACGTCGCAGGGCGTCGGCCATGTCGGTGAGGGGCGTGATGTTCCCGGCGTCGATGTCGGACCCGGGTACGACGACGGCGACGTGCTCGGCCTCGGCCATGTCCCCGCGGACGAGGGCGATCTGGCCCCGGCCGCGCGGGTCGTAGGCGAGGACCTGCTGTCCGGCGTACCGAGGGCCGGCGGTACGGGCGTTGGCCTCGAACCGGAGTCGGATCGGGGCGCCGTCGAGGTTGCCGACGACAGAGGGGTGCGCGCGGACCAGCTCTTGCTGCCGGGCGGGGCTCAAGCCGTCGAAGAACGCCGCGACCTGGGCGGCCGTCATCCCCTCCGGGTCGGGCAGCCCGTCCGCCCGCCACCGCTCCACCCCGACCGGCGCTCCGGTCACGGCCTGCTGCGCACTCCCGGACGCCCAGCCCGCCGTCCCGGCGACCACGGTGGTGGCGAGCGCGGCGGCGACCAACGTCCTTGTGTAGCGGCGCATATGGCGGCCCTCCCTCTTCCCTCTTCATGTCTCTCGTCCTGGCGAGAGGAAGGTAGGAAGAAGACGCCCGACGCCACGTCACACCGGGGCGCCAACTCCCCACTGCTACCGCAGTAGGGGGCGGAGGAGGCGTGAACCCCCGCAGGAGGGTGGGGCTTTCCCCCGGGAGGCACGCCTCAGGTCTCGGCGGGGGTGGCGGTCCCGCGGTCCGGCGGCCCGGCAGCCCGGCGGTCCGGGCGCCCTGCGGTCCGGGCGCCCTGCGGTCCGTTCCGCGATGCCGAGCCGCCGTGTCAGCGCCCGGCGTCCCCGGGCGTCACCAGCCCCGACTCGTACGCGAAGATCACAGCCTGCGCCCGGTCCCGCAGATCGAGCTTCGCCAGCACCCGCCCGATGTGCGTCTTCACCGTCTGCTCGGCCAGCACCAGTCGCTCCGCGATCTCCTGGTTCGACAACCCCCGCGCGATCAGCTCCAGCACCTCCGTCTCGCGCGGCGTCAGACCGTTGAGCCGCAGCGCCGCCCGGTCCGCCCGAGGCGCCGGCCTCGACGCGGCGAAGTCGGCGATCAGACGGCGCGTCACCGACGGCGCGAGCAGCGCCTCGCCGCCCGCCACCACCCGTACCGCCGCGATCAGATCGGCCGGCGGTGCGTCCTTCAGCAGGAACCCCGACGCGCCCGCGCGCAGCGCCTCGTACACGTAGTCGTCCACGTCGAAGGTGGTCAGCATCAGCACCTTCGGACGGTGGACGACCCCCGCCGGCGGATTCAGGATCTCCCGCGCCGCCGTGAGACCGTCCATCTCCGGCATCCGTACGTCCATCAGCACCACGTCCGGGTGCGTCGTCCGGGCCACGTCCACGCCCTGCTTCCCGTCCGGAGCCTCGCCCACCACGTCGATGTCGGCCTGCGCCGACAGCAGCGCGGCGAAACCCGCCCGCACCATGGCCTGGTCGTCGACGATGATCACGCGGATGGTCACAACGTGTCCTTCGAGGTCAGCGGGAGGCGCGCGGCCACCCGGAAGCCGCCGTCCGGCAGCGGACCCGTGTCCAGCGTGCCGCCGGTCAACCGTACGCGCTCCCGCATTCCGACCAGCCCGTGCCCCGTACCCGTACCCCCCTCCAGCGGTGAAGTACGGGCGACACCCGGCCCGTTGACGACGAGGACCGTCAGCCACTCGCCGTCCGAGGTCACCGAGACCCGGGTCTCCGCGCCCGGCGCGTGCCGCACCACGTTCGCCAGCGCCTCCTGCACGATCCGGTACGCCGACAGATCCACCGTCTGCGGTACGTCGCCGGGCCCGGCCGCCAGTTCGGCCGAGAGCGACAACCGGGCCGGCACCCCGGCCCGTACCGTCGCCTCGATCAGCTGCTGGACCCGGTCGAGGCCCGGCTGCGGGGCCCGTTCGCCCTCCGTGCCCTCGCTGCGCAGCACCACCAGCAGCCGTCGCATCTCGGCGAGGGACTCCCGCGCGCTCCCGGCGATCGAGGTGAACTCCTCGCGGGCCGCCTCCGGCAGGTCCGGGATCCGGTACGGCGCCGAGTCCGCCTGCACGGTGATCACCGACATGTGGTGCGCGACCACATCGTGCAGCTCGCGCGCGATCCGCGCCCGCTCCTCCAGGAGGGTGGTGCGCGCCCGCTCCTCCGCGGTGCGGCGCTCGGCGTCACCGCGCTCGCGGAGCGTCGCCGTGATGAGCAGGACGACACCGCTCAGGACGAAGAGGAGGACGTGGATGCCGTCGCTGTGCTTCTGCGGGAGCAGTTCGAAGACGAACCCGGCTCCGCCGGTGACCAGCCACACCCCGAGCAGAGCCCGGCGTGACTCGCGCAGACCAAGGGCGAGCATCAGGGCGAGGTAGCCCACCACGACCATCGGCGTCCACGGCCAGGAGCGCCCGTCGAGGCCGTCGGCCGGAAGCATGACCAGCGCGCCGAGGACATCGGCCGTGCCGATGATCCACCAGGCCTGGAGGGGGCGGGTCACCGCGAGCAGCAGCGGCGCGGTCTGGGCTGTGGCGAGGGCACCGGCGAGGGCGCCGTTGACCTGGTAGTCCTGCACGAGGACCGTGATGGTGACGGGCAGCAGCGAGGCGACGAAGGCGAAGGCGGCGCCGTAGGGCAGCAGTCGCAGCCAGCGGTTCTGCGCCTGGGCGAGCAGGGGGGCACCCGGCTGGGTCGGCGTCGCGAGGGCGACCCCGAAGGCCTGCATCACGTCCCGTGCGGGGGCGAGGACACGCGCGGCGCGGGCGGAGAACCCGGCAGGCTCGGGGACGTCGGTGGCGACGGCCTCGGTGTGGGGGTTTTCGGGCGTAGGGGTTCCGGGGGCGGGGGTGTCGGTACTCATGGCCCGCTCAGGTTAGGCAGCCTCCTTGCCTGAAGGCGTCATACCGGGGAGCCGGAGACCGCTGATACCCAGGTATGAGGGGTTCGGGGTTCGGGGTACGAGGCGGTGGTGGAGGTACGAGGCGGTGGTGGAGGTACGAGGCGGTGGGGGAGGCACGAGGAGGCCGAGGTGCGAGGAGGTGGGGAGGGCTCTGATGGGGCCCAAGCGCCCCCGCCCTCACAGCTCCGCCAGCAACTCCGCCTTCTTCGCCGTGAACTCGTCGTCCGTCACGAGCCCCGCCCGGTGCAGCTCCCCCAAGTGCCTCATCCGCTCCTCGACGCCCATCGGATCGCGCCGTTCCGCCTCCAGGGGCGCCGAGGCCCGGGCCGCGCCGCGGATCGCCGCGAGGACCGACGCGGCGAACGGCAGGGACTGGTGGACCGGGCCGTAGCCGAGGCCGAAGACGACGGCCGCCGGGTCGCGGTCCGCCTGGGCCGGCCGCGGCTCGCCGGACCGGGGCACCAGGCGCAGGTACCCGTCGAAGACGTCCGGCGAGCGCCACTCGACCCCGCTGAGCTCCCGTACCGCGAAGGTCTGGTCGCCCGCCCGCCACTTCTCCGAGGACGCGCCCGACCAGGACCAGTGGAACGAGACCGCCGACCTCCCGTCGAAGCTCGCCTTCCCGTCGTACGCCTTGAAGGACTGCGGTCCTTCCGGCGCTGCCACCAGGAACGTGTCCGACGGGTCCGGGCCCGCCGTGAGCAGCGGCCGCAGTTCGTCCCCGTAGTACTCCGCCAGCGTCTCCCGCTCGGCCGGAAGCACCAGCCGGTACGGGTCGCACCCGTCCTTCAGCTGCCCCGCGGCCGCTTCCATCAGGGGATCGGCGCCCGGTCTCGGCACCGCGTGCAGCACGACGGTGCCCCGCTTGCCCGGGGCGAGCGTCACCGACGCCAGCGCCTCGTGCGGAATGCGCCGTTCGCGCAGCGTCTGGAACAGCTTCGGTGTGCGGATCCCCCGTTCGAAGCGGATGACGACGGCGTCGCTCTCGAACTCCCAGGTGGCATGAATTCCGGCCAGCACATCACCCATGTGCCTCATCGTATGCGGCGCGGGCCCGGGCGTCGCCCCTGTGCGGTGACCCGGGGTGCCGCGTTCTACGCGCGTCAGCCGCCTTCCGCGCCGGAAATTTCGCGGCGGCAAGCGCTGTCGGCGCTCGCGCAGGTGAGGTCGGCGTACGCCCCCACCCCTATCGCGGCGAAGTTGTCGAGGCTGTCGGTGCCCGGCTCGAAATAGCCGGTGTGGCCGGTGGCACCGGCCGCCGAGAGGAGCCGCGCGCCGAACTCCGGCGTCACCGGGTCCGCCCCGTGTCCGACCCCGCCGACCTCCAGGTACGGCACGTCCTGGATCCAGTCGTCCGCGTCCCGCATCGCCCACACCCGGGCCTGGGTCGTCAGCTCGGCCGCGCTGTCGACCCGCATGCCGGGACTTCCGGCCACGGCCACGTCCGTCACCCGGGCGGGCAGGCTGGGCGCGGCGACCCCGCAGAGCACCGAACCGTAGCTGTGGCAGAAGAGGCTGACGCGCGAGGTGCCGGGCAGTGCGGTGGCCATGTCGACGAGCCGTACCGCGCCGGCGGAGGCGAGGTGCCCCGTCGCGGCGTCGATGCCGACTCCGACGGGCGCGGTGTAGTCGGCCCAGGCGATGACGGCGGTGGGCGAGCCGGGCGCGGTCCTGCGTTCGGCGGCGTAGAGCGATTCGGCCATCCCGGCGGGGGCCGAGTACTTGCGGTGGGTCTTCTGGAAGGTGAGCAGATTGGTGTCGACACCGGGCACGATCACCGAGACCCGCCCGGCCCTTTCCAGATCGCCGAGCACCTCGGCGGTCCGCCCCGTACCGCTGGGGTCGAAGGCGAGGATCTGCCGGCCGGCCCGCATCAGCGAGGCGAAGCGGTGTGCCCGGCGCAGGGCCTCGTGCCGGCCACCGGCGCTCAGCCTGACGTCGTCGACCCTGCCCCGCTCGGCGTCGAGGGCGCGGGCGAGGGAGAGCCGGTTGGCGCGGTAGCGGAGGGTGACCGGGGCGCCGTTGAGATTGCCGACGACGAAGGGGTGCGTGTCGGCGAGGGAGGCGCCCCGTTTGGGTCCGATGGAGGCGAAGAACGCGGCGATCGTACGGGCTGGGGCGGCCGGGTCGGGCAGCGCCCGGTCACCGATCCTGCCGTGGGCCCAGGAGGCGAGTGCGGCCTCTCTGGGCTCCGCCGACCCGTGCTGATGCCGGATCGTCGTCCAGCCGGTGGTGGCCAGGAGCACGAACACCACGGCCAGCGCGAGCAGCATGCGCCAGAGGGCGAGGGTGGGGGAGGAGTCGAAGGAAGTCACTGCGCGCCACCCTAGGAGACGCGGAGGGGCCCGCGTGCGACCGAGTGAGGTGGATCACGGAGAGAGGCGGGGTGCGGTGACGCTCCGTATGCCCTGGCGTACGCCTCGCGCCCGACGTCGACCGCCGAACGGGCTCCGTGCGCGGGCTCGTACGGGATCCCCTCGCGCGGGCTCGTACGGGATCCACTCGTGCGGGCTCGTACGGGATCCCCTCGTGCGGGCTCGTGCGGGATCCCCTCGTGCGGGCTCCGGCGGGTCCGTGGCGCCGTCAGTTCCGCCAGTCCGGTTCGAGGGCCGGGCCCAGGTGGTCCAGGTACCGCTCGGTCAGCGCGCGGATCGCCTCTAGGGTCGGGTCCGTGCCCCGGCCCCAGAGCTGGCCGGTCACCCGCATGACTCCGCTGAACGCCGCCACCGCGATCCGGGGGCGCGGGTCCTCGTCCACGTCCAGGCCCTCGCGCTCGGCGATCAGCCGGGCGATGGCCTCCTCCATCTCGGTCGAGCGGCGCAGATGGACGGCGAGCAGCGCCGGCGTCGACTCGATCATCTGGAAGGTCCGCAGGTACAGCTCGACGGGCACGACCTCCATGATCGCCTCGCCGATGGTGTCCCAGGAGGCGAGCACGGCGTTGCGCATCGCGTCGAGCGGGCCCTCCTCGGCGGGGCGCTCCGTCAGTGCCTGGACGAAGCGCTCCTCCACCATCTGCTGGACGGCGAAGGCGACCTCCTCCTTGGAGGAGAAGTAGCGGAAGAAGGTGCGCTGGGAGACCTCGACCGCGTCGGCGATCTCGTCGACGGTCGTCCGCTCGTACCCCTGAGTGGTGAACAGCTCGAGGGCCACCCGCAGCAGCGCGTCCCGGGTCCGCTGCTTCTTCCGTTCCCGCAGACCGGAAACCGTCACCTCATGGCCTTCTTTCCGCCTCTTTCTCACGCTTGGTGGCTTTCAGCGTACCTGTGAGCTACGTGACAGTTACCGACGTGTGAATTGCTTTGTCAATTGTCAGCGACTGACACTAGCCTCTTCCGTATGACTAGTCAGACCACCATGGAAAAGGCCCCGCAGGGTCAGGGGGGTGCCGAGGGTCCCGCGTCGACTCCGGCGAAGGGACTGCGAGGCCACCCCTGGCTGACTCTGATCGCCGTGGCCGTCGGCGTGATGATGGTCGCGCTCGACGGCACGATCGTCGCCATCGCCAACCCCGCCATCCAGGCGGACCTCGGTGCTTCGCTCGCCCAAGTCCAGTGGATCACCAACGGTTACCTCCTCGCGCTCGCCGTCGCCCTCATCACGGCCGGCAAGCTGGGTGACCGCTTCGGCCACCGCCAGACCTTCCTCATCGGCATCGCGGGCTTCGCCGCCGCCTCCGGCGCGATCGGCCTCTCCGACTCGATCGGTCTGGTGATCGGCTTCCGCGTCCTCCAGGGCCTCTTCGGCGCCCTGCTGATGCCGGCCGCGCTCGGCCTGCTGCGCGCCACCTTCCCTGCCGAGAAGCTCAACATGGCCATCGGCATCTGGGGCATGGTCATCGGCGCCTCCACCGCGGGCGGTCCGATCGTCGGCGGTCTGCTCGTCGAGCACGTCAGCTGGCAGTCCGTCTTCTTCGTCAACGTGCCCGTCGGCGTGATCGCGCTCGCCCTCGGTCTGGTGATCCTCAGGGACCACCGCGCCGAGAACGCCCCGCGCTCCTTCGACATCCTCGGCATCCTGCTGCTCTCCGCGGCGATGGGGTCCCTCATCTGGGGCATCATCAAGGCTGGCGAGTCCTGGGGCTGGGCGAGCGGCAACACCTGGGGCTTCCTGGGCGGCGCGATCCTCCTCTTCGGCCTCTTCGCCTTCTGGGAGACCAAGGTCAAGGAGCCGCTCATCCCGCTGGCGATGTTCCGCTCCGTCCCGCTCTCGGCCGGCGTGGTGCTGATGGTCCTGATGGCCTTCGCCTTCATGGGCGGCCTGTTCTTCGTGACCTTCTACCTGCAGGGCGTCAAGGGGCTGAGCCCGGTCGACAGCGGTCTGCACCTGCTGCCGCTGACCGCGATGATGATCGTCTCCTCGCCGCTGGCCGGTGCGCTCATCACCAAGTTCGGCCCGCGTATCCCGCTCGTCGGCGGCATGGTGTGCACCGCGGTCGCGATGTTCGGCATGATCACCCTCACCGAGGGGACCGGCACGTTCGCCATGTCCCTCTGGTTCGCGCTCCTCGGCCTGGGCCTCGCCCCGGTCATGGTCGGCGCCACCGAGGTCATCGTCGGCAACGCCCCGCTGGAGCTCTCCGGCGTGGCCGGCGGTCTGCAGCAGGCCGCGATGCAGGTCGGTGGAGCGCTCGGTACGGCCGTGCTCGGCGCGGTCATGTCGTCCAAGGTCTCCAGCGCCTTCGAGCAGAACTGGAAGGACGCGGGCATCCCCGTCCCGGCCGACCCCCGGCTGGAGCAGGCCGCCGAATTCGGCATGGTCCCGCCGGAGCTGGCCGCGGCGCCCGGTATGACCCCCGACCTGTTCGACAAGATCGGCGGTGTCATCCACGACACCTTCCTGGACGGCATGGGCCTCGCCTTCACCGTCGCCGGTGTCGTCGCCGCCGTCGCCGCCCTGGTCGCCACGCTCACCAAGCGCGGCGAGAACGCGGAGGCCGGTGCGGGCGGCGCCCACATCTGACGCGACGACCGACGCGCCCACGCGACACCCGTTGACGCGTCAACGGAGCGTGACCGACAGCCCCGCCGGACCCGTCCGGCGGGGCTGTCACCTATTCGGGTGAACAGGCCTGGACCCCCTTCCCAACGGCACGTCGCCTCCGTCAGAGTTTTGGTTACAGAGAGTGACGAAAACGGGGGTTCATCGACATGCGTACGAAGACTGTTCCCACTGCCGCCCTGGCGGCCACCCTGCTCACCGGCCTGTTCAGCGGCCTGCTCACCGCCCTGCCGGCGACGGCCGCCGCCGCCCCGGCGCCCAGCCTCGGTGCCTGCGCGCCCGGCCAGCTCTGCCTCTGGCCGAAGGCCGACTTCAAGGGCAAGGCGCAGCGGTACGAACTCGCCGACACGGACGTCGAGAGCTGTGTCGCGCTCCCCGCCGGCACCACGGCCCAGGCCCTCGCCAACCGGACCGGACGGCCCGTCACCGCGTACCAGTCGCCGGAGTGCGCGGAGACCGGGGAGTTCGAGACCTACCCGGGCCGGGGGACGTGGGCACCCCAGACGCCGTACCAGATCAGAGCCTTCAAGATCTGGGAGAGGTGACGGACTCCTCCTGCTCGGGGACGGCGGGGGGCGCCGAGAGCCGCGCCACCTCCGACCGGAGCTCCTTCACCTCGCGCATCAGCGCCTCGAGGAGCTCCGTCTGCCGGCGCTCCGCCTCGTCGTCCCGTTCGAAGCGGGAGATGAACCAGGCGGCGATGTTGGCGGTGACCACACCGAGCAGCGCGATCCCCGAGAGCATCAGTCCCACCGCGAGGACGCGGCCGAGTCCCGTGGTCGGGGCGTGGTCGCCGTACCCCACGGTCGTCATCGTGGTGAACGACCACCACACGGCGTCGCCGAGCGTCTTGATGTTCCCGTTCGGGGCGTTCCGCTCCACGTGCAGCACGGCCAGCGAGCCGAACATCAGCAGCCCGACCACCGCGCCCGCCACATACGTGGTGAGCGTTATCTGCGGGGCCATCCGCGCCCGCCGGCCCACGAGGAGGAGAGTGGACACCAGCCGGAGCAGCCGCAGCGGCTGGACCAACGGCAGCAGAACGGCCAGCAGGTCCAGCGGATGGCTGCGCACGAAGAGCCACTTGCCGGGCGCCAGCACCAGCCGTACCGCGTAGTCCAGGGCGAACGCACCCCACACCAGCCACTCGACCTGGGTGCACAGCCGGTGCACCCAGGCGTCCGCGTCGGGCGCGACGATCGGCACGGCGTAGGCGATGCCGAACACCACGGCGAGGCCCAGCAGCGGTGTCTGGGTGTGCGCTTCCCAGCGCAGCTGCGGGGTGCGTTCCTTCATGGCAGGCATCGTAGGCAACGCCGAGGGGCGGCGGGACCACTGGTCCCACCGCCCCTCACCAGCCGGAATGCCGTACGGCTGCGACCGCGGCCGGCCGCAGTCGTGGCGCTACGCGTCGCCGCCCGCGGCGCCCGGGTCCGCCGCCGCCACGTCGAGCAGCTGGTAGCGGTCCACGGCCTGCTTCAGGACCGACCGGTCGACCTTGCCGTCACGAGCCAGCTCGGTGAGGACGGCCAGGACGATCGACTGGGCGTCGATGTGGAAGTAGCGGCGGGCCGCACCGCGCGTGTCCGCGAAGCCGAAGCCGTCCGCGCCCAGCGAGGTGTAGGCGCCCGGCACCCAGCGGGAGATCTGGTCCGGAACCGAGCGCATCCAGTCGGAGACCGCCACGAACGGGCCTTCGGCGCCGGAGAGCTTCCGCGTCACGTACGGGACGCGCTGCTCCTCGTCCGGGTGGAGCAGGTTGTGCCGGTCGACCTCCACGGCCTCGCGGCGCAGCTCGTTCCACGACGTCGCCGACCAGACGTCGGCGCGTACGTTCCACTCCTCGGCGAGGATCCGCTGCGCCTCGACCGCCCACGGCACCGCGACGCCCGACGCCATGATCTGCGCGGGGATCGCACCGGCCTCGCCGCTCTTGAAGCGGTGGATGCCCTTGAGGATGCCCTCGACGTCCACGTCGGCGGGCTCCGCCGGGTGCTGGATCGGCTCGTTGTAGACGGTCAGGTAGTAGAAGACGTCCTCGGCGTCGGGGCCGTACATCCTCTTCAGGCCGTCCTGGACGATGTGCGCGATCTCGAAGCCGAACGCCGGGTCGTAGGCGATACAGCCGGGGTTCGTCGAGGCGAGCAGCTGCGAGTGGCCGTCCGCGTGCTGGAGGCCCTCACCGGTCAGCGTCGTACGGCCGGCGGTCGCGCCGAGCACGAAGCCGCGCGCGAGCTGGTCGGCCATCTGCCAGAACTGGTCGCCGGTCCGCTGGAAACCGAACATCGAGTAGAAGACGTAGACCGGGATGAGCGGCTCGCCGTGCGTGGCGTACGCCGAACCGGCGGCGATCAGCGAGGCGGTGCAGCCGGCCTCCGAGATGCCGTCGTGCAGCATCTGGCCGGTCGGGGACTCCTTGTACGCGAGCAGCAGTTCGCGGTCCACGGCCTCGTACTGCTGGCCCAGCGGGTTGTAGATCTTGGCGCTCGGGAAGAAGGCGTCCATGCCGAACGTGCGGTACTCGTCGGGGGCGATCAGCACGAAGCGCTTGCCGATCTCCTTGTCCCGCATGAGGTCCTTGAGGATGCGGACGAAGGCCATCGTGGTCGCGATGGACTGCTGGCCCGAGCCCTTCCTGGCCGCCGCGTAGGTCTTCTCCTCGGGGAGAGGCAGCGGCTTCGCCCGCACGACACGGGTCGGTACGTACCCGCCGAGCGCCTTGCGGCGGTCGTGCATGTACTGGATCTCCTCCGAGTCGCGACCCGGGTGGTAGTACGGCGGGTAGCCCTCGTCCAGCTGCTTGTCCGTGATCGGGATGTGCAGCCGGTCGCGGAAGCGCTTGAGGTCGTCGACCGTCAGCTTCTTCATCTGGTGGGTCGCGTTGCGGCCCTCGAAGTTGGGGCCGAGCGTCCAGCCCTTGACCGTCTGCGCGAGCACCACCGTCGGCTGGCCCTTGTGGGCCTTGGCCGCCGCGAAGGCCGCGTAGACCTTCTTGTGGTCGTGGCCGCCGCGGCCCAGATGGAGGATCTGCTCGTCGGTCATGTTCTCGACCATCGAGCGCAGCCGGTGGTCGTCGCCGAAGAAGTGCTCGCGGATGTAGGCGCCGGTCTCCGTCGCGTACGTCTGGAACTGTCCGTCCGGCGTCGTGTTCAGCTTGTTGACCAGGATGCCGTCGCGGTCCTGGGCCAGCAGCGGGTCCCAGGAGCGGTCCCAGACCAGCTTGATGACGTTCCAGCCGGCCCCGCGGAACTGCGACTCCAGCTCCTGGATGATCTTGCCGTTGCCGCGCACCGGGCCGTCGAGCCGCTGCAGATTGCAGTTGACGACGAAGGTCAGGTTGTCCAGACCCTCACGGGCGGCGATGGAGAGCTGGCCGAGCGACTCCGGCTCGTCCATCTCGCCGTCGCCGAGGAACGCCCAGACGTGCGACTTGGAGGTGTCGGCGATGCCGCGCGCCTCCATGTAACGGTTCATCCGGGCCTGGTAGATCGCACCGAGCGGGCCGAGGCCCATCGAGACGGTCGGGAACTCCCAGAAGTCCGGCATCAGCCGCGGGTGCGGGTACGAGGACAGCCCGTTGGGGAACTTCGACTTCTCCTGGCGGAAGGCGTCGAGCTGCGCCTCGTTCAGCCGGTCGAGCAGATACGCGCGGGCGTAGATGCCGGGCGAGGCGTGGCCCTGGAAGAAGATCTGGTCGCCGCCGTCGCCCTCGTCCTTGCCCCGGAAGAAGTGGTTGAAGCCGACGTCGTACAGCGAGGCGGAGGAGGCGAAGGTGGCGATGTGGCCGCCGACCCCGATGCCCGGGCGCTGCGCGCGCGAGACCATCACGGCCGCGTTCCAGCGGGTCGCGTTGAGGACCTTGCGCTCGATCTCCTCGTTGCCGGGGAAGAACGGCTCGTCCTTGGTCGCGATGGTGTTGACGTAGTCCGTGCTGCGCATCTCGGGCACGGCCACGCGCTTCTCGCGGGCCCGCTCGATCAGGCGGAGCATCAGGTAGCGGGCCCGCTCACGGCCCCGCTCGTCGACGGCGGCGTCGAGGGAGTCGAGCCATTCCTGGGTCTCCTCCGGATCGAAGTCCGGGACCTGGCTGGGAAGGCCGCCAATGATGATCGGGTTGCGATCGGATCCGGAAGCCACGCTGTTCCTTCGCTGTTCGGTGGAGCTTCGGTGGAGCCCACGGGAGGCCGGGACGTCCATCGTGTACCCCGTCGGTGTCAAACGTCATCTCTACCGAGGGGTAACCCCCACTGGGTGCCTGGTTGGGTCAAATCGCAACCTTACGCGCAACCCGCGCATGCGTTTCGTCCGCGCGTTCGGCAGACTGAAACCGCGGAAGACCACAAAGCGGTACGAAGCGTGTGCCGTCCCTCACGGAACGGAGTGGAGGCGGCCCGGAAGTTTCGGCGAGACGGCCCCAAACGTCACCGTTTCGGCGGTCTCGACGGCCGGGTACTTGCGCGATCCGCCCAGCCCGTGTGGACTACGGCCAGCGCCGCGCGTACGCGCGTGGCCGAAGCATTTTCCGATACATGATCAGGAGGCAAGCCGTGAGCGCGACCGCGGACCACGCGGAGGAGCGGACCAACCCGGCAGCGAGGCTGGGGTTCGAGCCCGGACAGGTGGTCCAGGAGATCGGTTACGACGACGACGTCGATTTCGATCTCCGCGAAGGCATCGAGTCCATCATCGGGTCGGACCTCGCTGACGAGGACTACGACGACGTCGCCGACGCCGTCGTGCTCTGGTTCCGCGACGAGGACGGAGACCTGACGGACTCCCTGGTCGATGCCATTGGCCTGCTGGAGGACGGCGGAGTCGTATGGCTGCTGACGCCCAAGACGGGCCGTGACGGCTACGTCGAGCCGAGCGACATCAGCGATGCCGCGCAGACTGCCGGCTTCTCCCAGACCAAGAGCATCAGCGTGGCGAAGGACTGGTCGGGCAGCCGACTGGTAGCACCCAAGCGCTGATCCCCCAAGCAGCAGGAGCCCCCGCCGACCTGGTCGGCGGGGGCTCTGTGCGTGGAGCCGGGGCTCTTGCGCCGAGCCCGAGGGGCGAGCCCTAAGCTGACTGTCACCTGTTCGGTCCAGCGCAGGTCCACAAGGTCAAACGGAAGGGACGCGCACGCATGGCGATCGAGGTCGGCACCAAGGCCCCGGATTTCGAGCTCAAGGACAACCACGGCCGCACCGTGAAGCTCTCCGACTACCACGGGGAGAAGAACGTGGTGCTGCTCTTCTACCCCTTCGCCTTCACCGGCGTCTGCACCGGTGAGCTGTGCGAGCTGCGCGACAACCTCCCGAAGTTCGTCAACGACGACACCCAGCTCCTCGCCGTCTCCAACGATTCCATCCACACCCTGCGCGTCTTCGCCGAGCAGGAGGGCCTGGAGTACCCGCTGCTCTCCGACTTCTGGAAGCACGGCGAGGCCTCGCGCGCCTACGGCGTCTTCGACGAGGACAAGGGCTGCGCCGTCCGCGGCACCTTCATCATCGACAAGGAGGGCGTGGTCCGCTGGAGTGTCGTCAACGCCCTTCCGGACGCCCGGGACCTCGACGACTACCTCAAGGCGCTCGACACCCTCTGAACCGCGACGCCCACCGCGACGCCCACCGCGACACTCGCCACGAAGCCTCGCCACTCCGACACCGGCGAACATCGGGGTGAATCGCCTGTCCTGGCCGGGAACCCGTCACTAGGATCCACTCGTTGATCCGATGCCAACGCACGACGGGGGCGCTGCCCCTGGAAACCAATGGAGGGACTCGTGGGAGTCAGCCTCAGCAAGGGCGGCAACGTCTCGCTGACCAAGGAGGCCCCTGGCCTGACCGCCGTCACCGTCGGTCTGGGCTGGGACGTCCGCACCACCACCGGGACGGACTTCGACCTGGACGCCAGCGCCATTCTGGTGAGCGCGGAGGGCAAGGTCCGCAACGACCAGGACTTCGTGTTCTTCAACAACCTGAAGAGCGCCGACGGCTCGGTCGAGCACACCGGTGACAACCTCACCGGCGAGGGCGAGGGTGACGACGAGCAGGTCCAGGTGAGCCTGGCCACCGTGCCCGCCGATGTCGCCAAGATCGTCTTCCCGGTGTCGATCTACGACGCCGAGAACCGCCAGCAGTCCTTCGGCCAGGTCCGCAACGCGTTCATTCGCGTCGTGAACCAGGCCGGCGGCGCGGAGATCGCCCGTTACGACCTCTCCGAGGACGCCTCGACCGAGACCGCCATGGTCTTCGGCGAGCTGTACCGCAACGGCGACGAGTGGAAGTTCCGCGCGGTCGGCCAGGGCTACGCCTCGGGCCTGCGCGGCATCGCGCAGGACTTCGGCGTCAACGTCTGAACCACGCGACACTGATCCGTCCGGCGCCGCACTCTCCGTGCGGCGCCGGACGTGCCTCATCAGCAGGACACGGCAGTACTCACCGGGGAGGAACCACATCATGGGCGTCACGCTCGCCAAGGGAGGCAACGTCTCCCTCTCCAAGGCCGCACCCAACCTCACCCAGGTGCTGGTCGGCCTCGGCTGGGACGCGCGCTCCACCACGGGAGCCCCCTTCGACCTCGACGCCAGCGCCCTGCTGTGCCAGTCGGGGCGGGTGCTCGGGGACGAGTACTTCGTCTTCTACAACAACCTCACGAGCCCCGAGGGCTCCGTCGAACACACCGGGGACAACCTCACCGGCGAGGGTGACGGCGACGACGAGTCGCTCATCGTGGACCTCGGCAAGGTCCCGGCCCACTGCGACAAGATCATCTTCCCGGTCTCGATCCACGAGGCCGACAACCGCGGACAGACCTTCGGCCAGGTCAGCAATGCGTTCATCCGCGTGGTGAACCAGGCGGACGGTCAGGAGCTGGCCCGCTACGACCTTTCCGAGGACGCCTCCACCGAGACGGCGATGATCTTCGGCGAGCTGTACCGGTACGGCGGTGAATGGAAGTTCAGGGCGGTTGGACAGGGGTACGCGTCCGGCCTTCGGGGCATCGCTCTAGACTTCGGGGTCAACGTTTCGTAAAGCCGCGTACATAAAACGATGGGGTAGACAGTGGTTCTGAAAACCTTCGGGTGGTCGTTCGCCATTACGGCGGTCGGCCTCGCTTTCGCCGCTTGGCAGTGGGGGTGGGAGGCGTTCGGGGTCGTACTGATCCTGTCGATCCTCGAGATCTCGCTGTCCTTCGACAACGCGGTCGTCAACGCCGGAATCCTGAAGAAGATGAATGCCTTCTGGCAGAAGATCTTCCTCACGGTCGGCATCCTGATCGCGGTCTTCGGCATGCGGCTGGTCTTCCCCGTCGCGATCGTCGCCATCAGCGCCAAGGTCGGCCCCATCGAGGCCGTCCAGTTGGCCATGGACAAGCCGGAGCAGTACGAGGCGCTGGTCACCGACGCCCATCCGGCGATCGCCGCGTTCGGTGGCATGTTCCTGCTGATGATCTTCCTCGACTTCATCTTCGAGGACCGTGACATCAAGTGGCTCGGCTGGCTGGAGCGCCCGCTGGCCAAGCTCGGCAAGGTCGACATGCTGTCGGTCTGCATCGCGCTGATCGCCCTGCTCGTCGCGGCGATGAGCTTCGCCACCCACGCGCACACCAGCGCCGGTTACCAGGACAAGTCGGCGACCGTGCTGCTCTCCGGCGTCGCCGGTCTCATCACGTACCTCATCGTCGGCGGCCTCTCCGGCTTCTTCGAGAACAAGCTGGAGGAAGAGGAGGAGCGCGAGCACGAGGAGGAGGAGAAGGCCAAGGCCGAGGGCAAGCCGGTCTCCGCGATCGGCCTGGCGGGCAAGGCGGCGTTCTTCCTCTTCCTGTACCTGGAAGTCCTCGACGCCTCCTTCTCCTTCGACGGTGTCATCGGCGCCTTCGCCATTACCAACCAGATCTTCTGGATGGCGCTCGGCCTCGGCATCGGCGCGATGTACGTCCGTTCGCTCACGGTCTACCTGGTCCGCCAGGGCACCCTCGACGACTACGTTTACCTGGAGCACGGCGCCCACTACGCCATCGGCGCCCTCGCGGTCATCCTGCTGGTCACCATCGAGCACGAGATCAGCGAGATCATCACCGGTCTCATCGGTGTCGTCCTGATCGCGCTCTCCTTCTGGTCCTCGCTCCGCCGCAACAAGGCGCTCGCGGCGGCCGAGGGGAAGGCCGACGACTCCGGCAAGACAGAGGTGTCGTCCGGGGTGTGACACCCCCGGCAATGAGGAACGCTTCACTGCGGGGCGGCCGGTGCACCCGGCCGCCCCGCCGCGTATGTCGTGGTGTCGAGTGGGGGTGGGGACGCATGGCCTTCTGGGACGGCCTCTTTCCTGGCAGGACGGCGCAGTTCGACTCGGGCAGCGCCTCGAGCAATTCCATCGAGCTGACCCGACGGCGTCCGTCGGTCTCGCTCACCAAACAGGGCGCGGCCACCGGCAATCTGCGGGTCAACCTCTCCTGGCGGATGCGGACCTCGGACATCGAGGGCCGCTCACGCCAGAGCGGCCGGCTGCTGCGCCACCCGTCGAAGCTCTTCAAGCCCGAGGTCGTCCAGGCGCACACCCAGGGCGTGGTCAACGTCGACCTCGACCTCGGCTGCATGTACGAGCTGGCGGACGGCAGCAAGGGCGTGGTGCAGCCGCTCGGCGGCTTCTTCGGGTCCCTCAACGCCCCGCCGTACGTCAACCTGAGCGGCGACGACCGGTTCGGCGGATCGTCCGGTGAGACGATCTTCGTCAACCTCGACCACCGGGACGCGATCAAGCGCCTGCTCTTCTTCGTCTACATCTACGACCAGACGCCCGCGTTCGACCGCACCCACGCCAAGGTGACGCTCTACCCGAGCAACGGGCCCAGGATCGAGATCGAACTGGACGAGCGCGCCCCGCAGGCCCGCTCCTGCGCGGTGATCACCGTCGAGAACGTCAAGGACGAGCTCGTCGTCCGCCGCGAGGTGAAGTTCGTGTACGGCTTCCAGGCGGAGCTGGACCGGCTGTACGGGTGGGGCCTGCAGTGGGGGCGCGGCTACAAGACGAAGGCCTGAGCAGTGGCCACGGAGGCGCCGTTACGGACGCCGTCACGGGCATCGTCACGGACGCTGCCACGGGGACCGTCAGGGGCGGACGAACTGCGGGCCCATCGGCGGCATCCGGAAGTTCGGGTCGGGTGCGGGCGCGGCGGCCGCGGCCGGCTGGGGATAGCCGTACGCGGGCTGCGGGGACACGGCCGGCTGTGGATACCCGTAGGCCGGTACGGGCGCCGGCGGAGTGGTCGGCTGCGGCGGTACGCCCACGGGTACGGGCGCGATCACCGGCGCGTGGACGACCGTCGCGTCGAGGTCCACGCCCGGGGCCGCCACGGCGTCCGGGACGCCGCGCTCGTCCGTACGGACTCCGGTGCCCGCGTCCGAGCCCTGCTCCGGAGTCTCGTCCGCGGACTCGTCCGTTCCCTCGTCCACCGAGATGCCGAAGTCGGTGGCGAGGCCGACGAGCCCCGTCGGATAGCCCTGTCCCACGGCGCGGAACTTCCAGGCGTCACCGCGCCGGTACAGCTCGCCGCAGATGATCGCCGTCTCCTCGCCGGTCTCCGCCGTGACGTCGAACAGGGCCAGCGGCTCCCGGTCCGGCGCCGTCGCGTCGTACAGCAGGATCCGCAGGTCGGAGACGGACCGGAAGGTGTCGCCGTCCGAGGAGGCCGCGATCACCACCTGGTCGACCGACGGGTCGAGCCCGCCCAGATCGGCCTCGACCGTGTCGGTCAGCCCCTCCACCACCCGCTTCTTCGGCAGCCGGCGCACCAGCCCGGAAGGGTGGCGCGGCTGGTTGTAGAAGACGAAGTCCTCGTCGGAGCGCACGCGCCCGTCGGTACCGAGCAGCAGCGCCGAGGCGTCCACGTCGGGGACCCCGGGGCCCGGGGTCCAGCGGAGCACGGCCCGTACGGCCGCGGTGTCGAGAGGGACGTTGGAGCCCTTCAGCATCGCGTGCGTCATGACCGTCATCCTGCCTTCCCGGCCGACCCCCGGACAACGCGGGGGCCGTACCGATCCTCGTGGCGCCCCGGAAGGCCCCTCAAAGGGCCCCTCAGGAGGCGCCTGGGGCGGCAGCTCGGGACGCACCTCGGGGCGGACCTGGGGCCGCACCGCGGGACGTACCCGGGGCCGCACGTCGCGAGGCGGTGCGCGAGGCGACGCGCGAAGGGATGCGCGAGGCATGAGACAGATGCGGACGAGTTACCTGGATTTCATGCGCGAGGGGAACTAAGGACACCCGGACCTACGTACTATTACCGGCCACATGTCGTCAGGGCCCGCAGAGGCAGTCGGGGGAGTTACATGCGTCATTTCGGGCACATCCCGTCCGCTTCGCGGGCCGGGCTGTTCCACCAGGAGCCGGCCGAGTTCACGGCCGACTCGCCGGCGAACACGCTGGCCGTGGCCCTGGGGGCCACCCTCTACAGCCCGGCCACCCGGCCGCGGCTCGCCGACGACGTGCGCAAACAGGCCGCACGCGGGGTCGTCTCCATGGTGCTCTGCCTGGAGGACTCCATCGCCGACGCCGACGTGGAGGCCGCCGAGACCAACCTCGTCCGCCAGTTCGCCGACCTGGCCGCCGAGACGGCGCAGGCGCCCCAGGATGTGCCCCTGCTCTTCGTCCGGGTCAGGGAGCCCCACCAGATCACCGATCTGGTCGCGCGCCTCGGCGACTCCGTCCGCCTGCTGTCCGGCTTCGTCCTGCCCAAGTTCACCGAGCGGCGCGGACACGCCTTCCTAGAGGCGCTCACCGCCGCCGAGAAGGCGTGCGGACGGCGACTTTTCGCCATGCCCGTCCTGGAGTCCCCCGAGCTGCTCCACCTGGAGACCCGCGCCGAGACCCTCGCCGGCATCGCCGTGACCGTGGACAAGTACCGCGACCGGGTCCTCGCCCTGCGGCTCGGCGTCACCGACTTCTGCTCCGCCTACGGACTGCGCCGCTCGCCCGACATGACGGCCTACGACGTCCAGCTCGTCGCCCACGTCATCGCCGACGTGGTCAACGTCCTCGGCCGCTCCGACGGCACCGGGTTCACCATCACCGGACCGGTCTGGGAGTACTTCCGGCTCGGCGAGCGCATGTTCAAGCCACAGCTGCGCCGCAGCCCCTTCCTGGAGGGCCGCGCCGAGGACCTGCGCACCGCACTCATCGAGCACGACCTCGACGGGCTGCTGCGCGAGATCGAACTCGACCGCGCCAACGGCCTGCTCGGCAAGACCTGCATCCACCCCACGCACGTGGTGCCGGTCCACGCGCTCTCCGTGGTCAGCCACGAGGAGTTCAGCGACGCCCAGGACATCCTGCGGCCGGAACGGGGCGGCGGCGGCGTGCTGCGCTCCGCGTACACGAACAAGATGAACGAAGTGAAGCCGCATCGCGCGTGGGCCGAGCGGACCCTGTTGCGCGCCGAGGTCTTCGGCGTCGCCAAGGAGGACGTCGGCTTCGTGGATCTGCTCACCGCCGGACTGGCCGGCTGACGAAGGGTGATTGACGACGTGGTGTGGTCGGGAACGTGGGTCGCTGAGCGGCTCGGCGTCGAACTGAACGGCGACGAGCGGCTACCGGGCCTGTTGGGCCTCGCACTGCGTCGCAATCCGCGACGGGCGCACCTGCTGGTCTCCAACGTGCTCGGAAAGCACGTGCCGCAGCGCCCGTCCGTGGTCCGCGGCGCCGGGTACGACCTGGGCGTACGGGTACGGGAGCTGCTCGGCCACGAGGACGCGGCCCGGGCGGTCGTCCTCGGGTACGCGGAGACGGCGACCGGGCTCGGCCACAGCGTCGCGGACGGTCTCGGCCTCGCCCCCTACCTCCACTCCACCCGTCGGCCGGTGGACGGGGTCGCCCCCGCCGGAGGCTTCGAGGAGTCCCACTCGCACGCCACCTCGCACCTGCTGCTGCCGGAGGACCCGAAGCTGCTGGCGGGCGAGGGGCCGCTGGTCCTGGTCGACGACGAGTTCTCCACCGGCAACACCGTCCTCAACACCATCCGCGACCTCCACGAGCGCTACCCGCGCGGCCGGTACGTGATCGTGGCCCTGGTCGACATGCGCACCCCCGAGGACCGGGACCGGCTCACCGTCTTCGCGGACGAGATCGGCGCCCGGGTTGACCTCCTGACCCTCGCCGCCGGCACTGTCGGCCTGCCCGACGGCGTCCTGGCGAAGGGGCAGGAGCTGGTGGCACGGTACGAGGCGGCCCCCGCCGTGCCCGCGCCCCGCGTGCCGCCCGGCCCACCCGTACGCGTCCCTCTGGACTGGCCCGAGGGCGTACCGGACGGCGGTCGCCACGGCTTCACCCCCGAGCACCGGGCCCGCCTGGAGGCGGCCCTGCCGGCCATGGCGGCGCGACTCGCCGAGGCGCTGCGCCCCGCGGGGTCCCGCGTCCTCGTCCTCGGCTTCGAGGAGCTGATGTACGCGCCCCTGCGGCTCGGCACCGAGCTGGAGCTGGCCGGCCTGGACGTCTCGTACTCCACCACCACCCGCTCGCCCGTCCTCGCCGTCGACGACCCGGGCTACGCCATACGCACCCGGCTCGTCTTCCCGGCCCACGACGCGCCCGCGGACGGGCCCGGTGAGCGGTACGCCTACAACGTCGCCGGAGCCGGCTTCGACGCGGTCGTGGCCGTCGTCGACTCGGCGGCCGACACCCCCGAACTGCACGCCCCCGACGGCCTGCTCGCCCAGCTCGCGGCCCACATCCCCCACGTGGTCCTGGCCGTCGTCCCGAGCTACGTCCCCAGCTACGCCGCCGGCGACGACCGCACCGACGCCGTCGGCCACGACCGCACCCACGTCGCGGGCGACGACCGCACCCACGTAGCGGGCGACGCCCCGAGCGACGCCCCCGGTTACGTAGCGGGCGACGCCCCGAGCTACGTCCCCAGCTGTGTCCCCGCTCCCGCCACCGAAGCTCCCGAAAGGAGCTCCATGCTGCCCGAGCCCCTCCGCGGCCCCGCCTTCTCCTCGTACGCGCCCGACGAGGTCGGCTGGCTGCTCCAGGACCTCTCGGACGTCGAGCTGGAGGCCCCGACAGAGGAGCGCGAAGAGGCCATCCAGAGCGGCGGCGCCCACTACGCGGAATCCCTGCCGGTCGAGTACCAGCCCAGCGACCGGTACCAGGAGCTCTTCCACGCCGCCCTGGAGACCTCCGCCGCCCGCATCGCCCGCGCCGTCGGCACCGTCACCGAGACCGTCCTCGCCGAACGGGCCGGCCGCCGCCCGGTGCTCGTCTCCCTCGCCCGCGCCGGCACGCCCGTCGGCGTCCTGATGCGCCGCTGGGCCCAGGCCCGCCACGGAATCGACCTCCACCACTACGCCGTCTCCATCGTGCGCGGCCGCGGCATCGACGCCAACGCACTGCGCTGGCTCGCCGCCCACCACGACCCGGCCGACGTCGTCTTCGTCGACGGCTGGACCGGCAAGGGCGCCATCACCCGCGAACTCGCCGACGCCTTGAAGGAGTTCGAGGCGCGCGAGGGGATCACCGGCTTCGACCCGGAGATCGCCGTCCTCGCCGACCCCGGCTCGTGCGTGCGGACCTACGGCACCCGCGAGGACTTCCTCATCCCGTCCGCCTGCCTCAACTCCACCGTCTCCGGGCTGATATCGCGTACGGTCCTGCGCGCCGACCTCGTCGGACCCGACGACTTCCACGGCGGCAAGTTCTACCGCGAGCTGGCGAGCGCCGATGTGTCGGGCGACTTCCTCGACGCCGTCGCCGCCCGCTTCGACGAGGTGGGCGCGGCCGTCGACACCGAGGTCAAGGAGCTCCTCGCCGCCGACCGGACCCCGACCTGGGAGGGCTGGGCGGCCGTCGAGCGGATCAGCGAGGAGTACGGCATCCACGACGTCAACCTGGTCAAGCCGGGCGTCGGCGAGACCACCCGCGTCCTGCTGCGGCGCGTGCCCTGGAAGATCCTCGCCCAGCGGGGCGCGGGCGCCGACCTCGCCCACGTACGCCTCCTCGCCGAACAGCGCGGGGTCCCCGTCGAGGAGGTCGACGAACTCCCGTACAGCTGCGTGGGACTGATCCACCCTCAGTACACACGGGGCGCCACGGGCGCCGACGGCAAGGCGGTGGTGTCCCAGTGAGTGCCGCCACCCTGAACACGGTCATGGTCGCGAGCGACCTCGACCGTACGCTGATCTACTCCTCCGCCGCCCTCGCGCTCGGCATGCCCGACGCCCAGGCTCCCCGGCTGCTCAGCATCGAGGTGCACGAGTCCAAGCCGCTCTCCTACATGACCGAGGACGCCGCCGCGCTCCTGGAGGAACTGGCCGCCGAAGCCGTCTTCGTCCCGACCACGACCCGTACCCGCAAGCAGTACCAGCGCATCCAACTCCCCGGCGCCGCGCCGAAGTACGCCATCTGCGCCAACGGCGGGCACCTCCTCGTCGACGGCGTCACCGACCGCGACTGGCACGAGGGCGTGCTGCGCCGCCTCACCGACGAGTGCGCGCCGCTCGCGGAGATCCGGGCCTACTTCACCGCCACCACCGACCTGTCCTGGGTGCGCAAGCACCGGGTCGCCGAGGATCTCTTCGCGTACCTCGTCGTCGAGCGCGAGCGGCTGCCGGAGGAGTGGCTGAAGCGGTTCGGCGAGTGGGCGGACGACCGCGGCTGGACGGTCTCGCTCCAGGGCCGCAAGGTGTACGCCGTGCCGAAGCCGCTCACCAAGAGCGCGGCGATGCGCGAGGTCGCCCGCCGCTGCGGCGCCACCCTCACCCTGGCCGCCGGGGACTCCCTCCTCGACGCCGACCTGCTCCTCGCCGCCGACCGCGCCTGGCGGCCTGGCCACGGCGAACTGGCCGACACGCAGTGGGCGGCCCCGCACCTCGACGTACTCGCCGAGCGCGGAGTCGCGGCGGGCGAGGAGATCCTGCGCCGCTTCCTGGGGGCCGCACGGGACCACCGCACGCCGCCGTCCGCGCGGCTCAACGGCGTACCAGCCGCACCCGCCGCATCGTCCGCACCCGTACCCGCCGTACCGGTACCCGCCCAGTCGGCCGCTCCTTCTGCGTCGTCCGCACCCCCCGTCCCACCCGCCGCGCTCTCCGACCCGGCCTGAGCAGCCGCATCCCGGCGAAGCACACCACCGCACCGCACCGCACCGCACCACACCGCATCCGCCGCCGGCGCGAGCACCGTCTTCGAGCAGACCGACACGCCGCCCAGAGCGTGACCGGCCGGCACGGAGGCGGTGTTCCAGATCGCGCTGCCGGGTGTCGTGAGCGCGATGAGACCGGCAGCCGTATCCGCTCGATGCCCGCGGGCATCGAAACCGGAGATGCTGCGGTTTTCCGCAGTGCGCCCCGGCGGCGGCGCCCGCTAGCGTGGCCGATCATGAGGATTGTCGCGAGCCATGGCGCGCACGTGACGCGGATGGCGGTCGGTCTCACGCTCGGAGCCGGGACGGCCGTCGTCGAGCTGCTCTGCCTGATCGTCGGCGGACTCACGCTGCTGCCCGTGCTCGCCTGGCCGCGCGGCCGCGGCGCCGTCCTGCGGCCCCTCACCGCCGGCGCCCACCGCCTCGTCCGGCTGGAGCGGTGGCGTCTCGACCGCTTCCTCGGCGTCAGGCTCCCCGGCGTCCAGGGAGACGACGCGGCCCTGCGCCACCTGGCGGCCCGCTGGCCGCTCGGGCTGCTCGGCGGCGTCGTCCTCGGCTGCGCCGCCTACGGCCTCGGTCTGGGCACCTTCGTCCTCTACGGCTGGCTGATCACCGACATCGACCACCCCTGGCTCGTCGCCTTCAGCAGCGTCGGCGGGTTCTTCCTGCTCTTCCTCGCCGTCCAGGGCGCCCTCGGGGTCGCCTCCCTCGAAGGACGGTTGGCCCGCCGCCTCCTGGGGCCCAGCCCCGCCGACGCGCTGGAGGCGCGGATCGCCCAGCTGGCCAGCAGCCGCGCCGAGGTCATGGATGTCGTGCACGACGAACGGCGCCGCATCGAACGCGACCTGCACGACGGCGTCCAGCAACGGCTGGTCGCCCTCGGCATGCTCCTCGGCCGCGCCCGCCGCATCCGCGCCCGCGATCCGGACGGCGCGGACGCCCTGCTGCTCCAGGCCCACGAGGAGAGCCGGCGGGCCCTGGCCGAACTGCGCGAGGTGGCCTGGCGGGTCTACCCGACCGTTCTCGACGAGGCGGGTCTGCGGGTCGCGCTGGAGACGGTCGCGGAGCGCGGTCCTCTGCCGGTGGAGCTCGCGTACTCGGTGGAGCGGACCCTGCCGAGAACGGTGGAGACGGTGGCGTACTTCGTCGTCTCGGAGGCGGTCACCAATGTGGTCAAGCACGCGAAGGCGACGCGAGTCTCCATCCATGTGGCGTGGGACGAAAGAGAGTTGAGCGTGCGGGTGACGGACGACGGAGGCGGCGGCGCGGACGCGTCGGGGAGTGGTCTCGGCGGGCTCGCGAGCCGGGTGGCGGCCCTGGACGGACGGTTCACGGTGGACAGCCCGGTGGGCGGGCCGACGGTCGTACGGGCGGAGCTGCCGTGCGCCTGATCCTGGCGGAGGACTCCACACTGCTGAGGGAAGGGCTCGTCCGACTCCTCGTCGAGGAGGGCCACGAGGTGACGGCGGCCGTCGGCAACGCGGTCGAACTGCTCGCGGCGGTGGCGGCCGACCCGCCGGACGTGGTCGTCGCCGACGTCCGGATGCCGCCGACGCACACGGACGAGGGCCTGCGCGCGGCTCTGGAGATCCGGCGGGAGTGGCCGCGTACAGGCGTGCTGGTGCTCTCGCAGTACGTGGAGCGGCGGTACGCCACCGAGCTGTTGACCGGCGAGTCCTCGGGGGCGGGGGCGGTCGGGTACCTGCTGAAGGACCGGGTGGCGCAGGTCGACGAGTTCCTGGACGCGCTGGAGCGGGTGGGGGAGGGGCGGACGGCGTTCGACCCGGAGGTCGTCCGCCGTCTGCTGGTCCGCTCCACCCACACCGATCCGCTGGGGCGGCTGACACCCCGGGAGGGCGAGGTGCTCGCGGCGATGGCGCAGGGGCACACCAACGCGGCGATCGCCGGCCGGCTGCACGTGTCGCAGAGCGCGGTGGAGAAATACATCAACGCGATCTTCGACAAGCTGGAGCTGACAGGGAGGAGCGAGGGCTACAGCAAGCGGGTGCTGGCGGTCCTGCGCTACCTGGGCAGCTGACGCCCGCCCGGCTGGGCGGGCGGTGATCGTGCAGTTCTGGCTGTGAGCGGCGGCGGCGGTCAGTCTCAGCCGCGGCAGTCAGGCTCAGCCGAGGCGGTGAGCCTCAGCCGCAGCAGCCTCCTCCGCAGCAGCCACCGCCACCGCCACCGCCACCCGAGGAGGGCGCGGGCCCGCCCTTGGCCGTACCGCCGACGGCGACGGCCGAGAGCAGCTTGACGGTGTCGTCGTGCCCGCCCGGGCAGGCGGCGGGGGCGGACGACTCGGCCATGGGCCGGTTGAGTTCGAAGGTGTCGCCGCAGGTCCGGCAGCGGTACTCGTAACGAGGCATGCCCCCCAGGCTAGCGGGCGGATCCAGGGCGCGTCCGTACAGTCTCGCCTGGCCCGCACTTCGGGCGGACGGCGGTACAGGGCGGACGCTCCCTAGGGGTGACCCCCGCCGCGTTCCTCCCGGATCATCTCGACGACGCGGGCGGTGGTGGCGCGGATGGCTCCGAGCTCGGTGAGGAAGTGCCAGTAGTCGGGGTGGCGGCCGCTGTCGAGCGAGGCGATCGCCCGGTCGAGCCGTGCCACCGCGTCGTCGAGGGGCCGGGCATGCCGGGGGTCGGGGGTGGTGCGGCCGGCCATGGCGAGGCGCTGTGCGTCGCGGATCGCGAACCGGGCGCGGTCGGTCTCCTGCTGCGGGTCCTTGGCGACGGCGTCGAGACGGCGGAGCCGGTCACCGGCGGCGGAGACGGCCTCGTCGGTGCTGTTGAGCAGGGCCCGGGCCGTGGTGAGGAGGCTGGTGGCATCGGGCCAGCGCTGCTCCGCACGTGCCTTGGTGGCCTCCTGAAGCCTCTCCTCGGCCTGATGGACGGTGTGGGCGGCCTGCTCGGGAACGTGCTGGAGGTCCTGCCAGCAGGCGGCGGAGAAGCGGCGCCGGAGTTCGGAGAGGACGGGCTCGACCGCCCCGGCCCGCGTGGTGAGCGCCTCGGCGCGGGTACGGAGGGAGACCAGGCGCTTGTCGATCTCGGCGGCGCGCTCGGGCAGCCGCTCGGCCTCGACGCGGACGGCCTCGGCGTCGCGGAGCACCCGGTCGGCGCGCTGCAGGGTCTCGGCGACGCCGTGACGGCCGGCCCCTTCGTTGAGCCGTGTGAGCTCGGGGCCGAGAGCCGCGAGCCGGGCGGCGAGGTCGTCGGCGCGGAGGCCGGCCTGCCGCACCGTGTCGAGAGCGGTGCTCGCGTTCCGGAGCGCCTGTCGCGCCCGCTCGACGGCGGGGGCGAGCCGGGCGAGCTGCGTCTCCGCCTTGTCGAGCAACGGCCCGAGCCCCTGCTCGAACCGGTCGAGGTCCCCCTTGACCCGTACGAGCTCGTCCTTGGCGCGCGTCAGCTCGGCCCGGGCGCGGTTGGCCGTCGCCGCGTCCAGCTCGTCCCGGTCGAGATCGTGGGCGTCGACGGCGGTGATGTAGGCGTGACTGACCTCGTCGATCCGCTGCCCGAGGGCGGCGAAGCCGTCGACGGCGCGGCGGGCGCCGGGCGAGCTGTCGACGGCCGTGATCGTCTCGATGGAGATCCGCAGATCGCGCTGGGCGGTGTCGAGTTCGTAGAACGCGGCGGCGGCGGCGTCCTTGGCGGCCTGTGCCTCGGCCCGCTGGCTCTCCCCGCGGCCACCGAACCAGCGCCGGGTGCCGCCCCCGGCGAACGCGGCGGGAAGGAGGGTGAGCCCGAGGAGCGGCAGCGCGAGCGCGAGCCGCAGCGTCGACGTGCCCCTTGCGTGAGTCGCCGCCACGTCCCTCTCCCGTGCTGTGATCGCCGCGCTGCCCCGGTCCGGTTCATTCTCCCACCAGGTGGAGACGAAAACACGGGCCCGTCAGTTCGCGGTTCGGACCACGACTTTCCCGTTGTCGCTGCGCGCGGTCACGACATGGGCGCTGCCCTTCTCGGTCGGCACGTCGATCCGGACCTCGCCGTTGTCGCTGCGCCCGTCGACGTCGTACGAGGCCGGGGGCAGGGCGATGTCGATCTCCCCGTTGTCGCTGTCGGCCTCGACCCGCCCGGGCACGGCGCTCAGGGAGAGCCGTACGGCCCCGTTGTCGGAGCGTGCGACCACCTGCCCCGAGGTGGTGCCGCGCTCCACGACGACCTCGCCGTTGCCGCTGGTCAGATCGAGGGCGCCGGAGGCGTTGCGCACGACGACGGCGCCGTTGTCGGACCGGATCTTCAGGGCGGTGTCGAAGCCGTCGGCCGTCACCTTCCCGTTGTCGCCCTCCACGGTGACGGCGACCCCGCGCGGCACCTGGATCCGGTGGACCGAGTCGCAGTCGCTGGCCACGGCGTCGCACTCCACCCGCAGCGTGAGCCGCCCGCCCTCCAGCCCCCAGATGGCGTCGGGCCCCTGCCCCATGAACACCCACCCGTCGACCTGCCGGGTGACCCGCACGTCCTTGATGTCGGCGGGCACGATCTCCAGCTCGGAATTGTCGGCGTCGATCGTGAGCACGTCCCCGGAGAAGGCGAAGGCCTTCTTCTCCACGGGAGCCCCCTCGACGTCGGTCTCCCCACACCCACTGACCCCGAGAGCGACGACGAGGGCCCCGCCGGTGGCGAGGAGCGCACGGATGCGACGACGAGTGGCCATGACGATCAAACCCCCAGGTGAACCGCTGACAGTCCCCTCAAGGTACGGACACCCCCGCCCCACCCACGATCCGGCGACCCACCCTCCTGTGGTGGGGCTACCCCCCCCCGGCCCCGGGTTTGCGGGACCCACCCATGGGCCATGTACGCTGTTGCCTCATTCCACGGGTGCGTAGCTCAGGGGTAGAGCGCTGCTCTTACAAAGCAGATGTCGGCGGTTCGAAACCGTCCGCGCCCACCAGCAGGAAGCACGACAAAGGCCCAGGTCACCGGTACTGAACCGGGAGCCTGGGCCTTGTTCGTTCTTTGGGCGGGGAGGCGGGAGAGGGGCGCCGTGCCAGTTACGTGCCAGATGCCTCGTCGGACGCCGCCGGCCGGACCTTCCTGATCTGCTCGTCGACGTGAGCGGCGATCGCGTGGTCACGACCGTTGACGAGGTGCTGATAGATCAGCCCGCACCGGAGGAGGGCCCCATCCGCTGCATCAGCTCATGCGTCGTGGCACCGCCGGTCGCGGCGAGGGTGTTCCCGGTGTGGCGCAGATCGTGGAAGTGAACGTCTCCGCGGCCGGTGGTGTTCAGGGCCCGCAGCCACAGGCGGCGGAAGTTGTTCCGGCGAAGCTGCCCGCCCCTCGCCCCCGTGAAGACCAGCCCGGTGCGGCCGGGCTCGGCGTACGCGTCGAGAGAGGCCGGGAAGGCGACGGTACGGACGCTGGCCGCGCTCTTGGGTGTCTTGACGAGGATGCCGTCCGTGCGGGTCTCGGCCAGGGCCGTACGGCGACTGTTCGCCGTTCGGGGTCGATGTCATTGCGCTGGCCGAGGTCTACGCGGTCCGGCTGCTCGATGCGCTCGACGGAGCGGGCCCCCACGTGAGGAGCCATGACGGCCGGCGCCTGCTGAACAGAACGGCATGAACCAGCCTTAGAACCATGTGTGACCCCTACGGGATCTGTGCCGGTTAGTCGTGCTCCGCGGAATCGGGAGTGACTGACGCCGAATGCGCCGACCGTGGCTCCCGGCGCCGATCACTCGTAGATCGTGGCTGCGTAGAGTGCCTGGGCGAAGAAGTCCCAACTGCCGTCCGCCGGGAACTCTTGGCCAAGGTTCCTATACGCGCCCGGAGCGTCATGCACCCATGCTGCGAGGGCCTCAAGGAATCGTTCGAGCGTGTGGTTCTCCCACTCTTCGCCGTGGCGACGGAACTCTTGATGCAACTCCCTAAGGAACATGACCAGTTCCTCTCGGCTGCGGACCTCGTTGTCTGGCGTGAGTGACATGGCGGCAACCTACTCGGGCGACGCCGAGCGCTTGACCCCGGAGTAGCGCCTGGCAGCGCGGTGAGAGTTTCTCTACTTCATCAAGGGCGCTTCCGCCGCGGCAACGCGGCGTCGCCCGGCCCGCCGCTCCTGTCTTCGCCCCGCTCCGGACCGGCCGCCGGCCCGCGCGCCAAGGCGGGGGGTTGGATGGGTGAATCCGGTCTGGCTGGTCAGCTCCTGTCAGAACTGCCTCCGGCGGGGGCCCGCTCAGGCTCCAGGATGGAGGGGGCCAGTTCTGCGGGGCTGCCGGTCGGATGGGATGACAGCGGGGCAGGCCGTGGCTGGGGTGCGTGCCCCTCGCGTGCCGTCGGGAAGCTGGGGGGAACGAGTCACAGCAAGGCTCCGACCCAGGTCAGCGAAGGTGCAGATCCTC
Source organism: Streptomyces sp. ISL-36 (assembly GCF_018614205.1). Classification (GTDB taxonomy): domain Bacteria; phylum Actinomycetota; class Actinomycetes; order Streptomycetales; family Streptomycetaceae; genus Streptomyces. The sequence goes on from NZ_JAGGOS010000036.1 coordinate 74,915, forward strand.
GGAAGCATGGCAGCTCCCGCCCAAAGTCTCTCCATGCCGACCTTCGCTGCCAGGCGCACGGACCGTAATCGTGAAGCGCGCCACAGCCCCATTGACTTCAGGACTTGAACACGTTCAAGATGATGTTCGCCGCTTCCTTGAGGCGTCGCTCCCGGGCATGTGCGAGACACGAGAGGCAGGGCCGTATGGCTGCCGACCAGCATCAGCGGATACGACGTGCATTCATGGGCGCTGCGTTGGGAGGTGCGGTGACATTCCTGTTGGCCTCCTGTTCCGGCTACTACCCAGTCGAGGTCAGCACCGTTGATCGGCTGACGGGCGTGTGGTCGGACTGGAGTGGGGCGACAGTCGAGTTCAAGGACGACGGCACCTTCACAGCCAAGGGCTTGGGCAAGGGGGACGTCGTCGGCTGGGGGTGCTCCGGGCTCGCCGACCGGCAACATGGAACCTGGTCTCCCTCCGGAACGTATGGCACGGTCACCTTCGACGGCGTGGACTGCGAGGACATGAAATTGGCCTTCTACGGCTCCCCGAGTTCCTTCATCGCCTGCTTCACTCGGGACGTGACTTCCGGGGGGTGCACGCACGAATTCAGCCGAGAGGAAGCTGATCCGAGCGATCCTGGCCGCGAACCGACTACTTGACGGCCACGTCACGGGAAATGTGCGGGACAACTCTTCAGCCGGAGGGCGTGTCAGGCGCTTGAACTGGAGAATCGGACCGGCCTCAGGAGCCGTGTGCGGGGAGCTGCTGAGGCATCCGAACCAAACGGCAATCTGCTGGCCAACACGCCTCGCGCCGTCCACGATGGCCGTCATGGACCGGTTGCAGGACAGTGCTTGGCGGTACGTGGCAGAGGTGCTCCGCTCCGAGGATCTTCCGATGCTCGCTGCGCATGCGCTAGTTGATGGCCACGACTCTCCTGCCCTGCGTGAGCTGGCCGGCCTGCCGCGCCGCTGGGAGCCGTACGACCTCACCGGCGGAACCCTCGTCGTCCTTCCCGGCCGGGCCCCACGCCGGGGCCGGTGTCGTGAACAGGATGGCCGAGATCGGTGTCACGGTCAGCCATGCAGTCGAGCAGCCGGAGCCGCGGCAGGCGACCGCTGAGGAGGCCTCGCTCCTTGGGATCCAGAAGGCTGCACTCGTCACGCACATCCGGCGGACCTACTACAGCGATGATGGGTGCCCGTGGAGACGGCAGACATCGTCGTACCCGCCGCCCTGTGCGAGATCGTCTATGAGATGCCCGTCAATCGATGATGGGAGGCTGTGATCCACTCGGGAGGGGCGCGAATGGCGGATGATCTCCAGTTCAGCTGGGAACTGAGCGGCTCAGGGTGGGCCACGTACCGGATCGCCGACGGTGCTTCGGAGCATAAGGGCGTAGTCAGCTACTGCACGGACGCCCTCGCCGACCTGCTGAATGCCGTGACGGGAATTTACGGGGACTCGACTGACCAACGCGTCTCGTTCGACCTCGAACCCGCCGAGCTGAGGTGGCGACTCCGGCGCCGGGAAGCGGATGTAACCATCGCCATCTACCGGTTCCTGGACATGACGACGAGCTGGGACGCGCCCGACGATACGGGCACTCTTTTCTGGAGCTCAAAGCAGCCCCGCAGTGTGCTGGGCCACGTGATGATGGAAACCGTCGAGACGGTGTTGCAGCTTCACGGCGAAACGGGATATCGGGAGAAGTGGGTGCTGCATCCGTTCCCTGTTGCTGCTCTGCAGGAACTTCGACGGTTGCACCGGCGAGGGGACGACTGCCGGCACGAGCAGTGCTGGGACAGTCCTGAGTACTGACATCTGCCAGTGCCATTGACGAGCGCGAAGGGTGACGTAGGGATATGGACGATGAGCGGCTCGACGAGCGGCTGTCTGATGAGGAGCTGGAGCTTTTCGTCCAGTACCTGCACCGGTTTGCGAACCATGACGTGGACATCTTCCTGAACCTGGAAGTCGGGGACCCCGAGCACCCCGTCTACGTGATATTCGGCAGGGACTATCCCCCGGTCGGGGAGGCAGTGGACTATCGGCGGCCGTTCGCGGACCGGCGACAGGTGACATCCAAATCTGGTGGCGACGGCGGTGGCGGAGCGGTCGAAGTTCCAGCTCGGCGGCAAGGACGCTGATGGTGCGGGGGCTGCCCTTCAGGCGGCGGGCGATCTCGTTGCGGCCGTGGCCTTCGGCGTGGAGCAGGCGAACTTGGTCGCTGCTCGCAGCGGTGGCTGGGCGGTCGTTCTTCTTCAGGTTCACTTCACCTCCGGACATGAAAAGGCCCCACCGGTGGGTAGGGCCTGTATCTGTGTTCCGGGTACGCCGGAAGCCTCTCCACGACTCGGTGCAAAAAGGCCCGTCGCGGAGGGGACGCGACGGGCCTTTCTGCTCAGGACACGTTGCCGCGCACCCCGTCACCGAACATGCCGTCCACGTACGTCACGTACTTCGGTGTGAAAGATCCCTCGCCGGTGATGACACCGGTGGCCTTCTCGCCCGGCGCGAGGTCCATGGTGTCGATCTGCTTCTCGTCCTCACCCAACTGCGCCTGGTGCTTCTCCCCGATGCTGTCGGTGATCGTGAAGTACAGCGGGTTGACGCTGATCTTCTCGGTGCTGTTGTTCGTGATCGTCACCGTCACGCTGGTGAAATCGCCACCGTCGTGCAGGATGCTCGGCGTGAACGTCGCCTTCTTCGCCGTCACCGTGACCGGGGCCTTCTCTGCGGGCTTCTCGGCCGGCGGTGCGGCGGCCTTCTTCGACGGCTGCGCTGCGGGCGCCTCGGCGGCCGCGGTCGTCTTCCCGGCGGTGGCCTTGTCGTCGGCCGTGTCGTCGCCGCCGACGAGGGCGCCGATGACGATCAGGAAGGCGAAGAGGCCGCCGATGGTGATGCCGATGATGGCCCAGGGGCTCATGCCCTTCTTCGGCGGTGGGCCGTACGGGCCGCCGGGGTAGGGCTGTCCGGGCGGGGTGGGCTGGCCCCAGGCGGGTGCCTGGCCGGGCTGCTGGGGCGGGTAGGGCTGCTGCCCGGGCTGCTGCGGTTGGTTCACGGTGTCCCCTCGCTGGTGATCCTGGTGTGGAGGTGGGGTGAAGGTACCGTGTGCACGGCCAACGCGGAGGCCGGTCGGCCGTATTCGCATCCGCGTGAACTGTCAGATCACATCCACGGCGCCGGGCCCGTCCGTGAAGCCCACGCGCCAAGTGCTGCCGAGTCGAACAGGCGGATCCGGTGTTGGCGCGCGTACTCGGCGGCCGGCCGCGTGAACACGGAGGTCGTCACGACCGTGGCCACGTGCGCACCGTGCACCGTGTAGCAAGTTCCGCCGAACCGCTGGAGGTCGGGACTGCCCACCTTCGTGGTCGGCCCGTATCGCTTGCACTGGATGACGACCCGTCGCCCATCAGGGGCGGTCGCGATGACGTCTGCGCCAAGGTCCCCGGCCCCGCCGACAACGCGGGCGTCTCTGCAGCCGTCCCGCTGACAGAGGTACGCGATGGCCTGTTCGAAGTCGCGCGGGTTCATCACGTGGTAGCGGGCGACCTCTGTCGACTGGATCGCGTGCAGGCGCCGACGTTCGGCTTCTTGACGGGTGCGATGTCCGCTGTAGCCGATCAGGCCGGCAACATAGAGGCCCAGGATGAGTACGGCGCCGACCGTAAGGCCGTCGACCCACATGATGAGGGCGATGGCCCCGACGAGGAGTCCGATGGCCGTGAAGGCGCATCCTGCCGGGGTCGTTGTCTGCTGCGTTCTTTGCTGTGCCTGCCTGGCCATCGTCCCCCCTGGAAAATGTGAGGATCGGATCTTAGTGGGGGATTTCAGTCGAGAGGCGGCAGGCGGGAGCCCCGCCGCGACGGGGGGATGCGCGGCGGGGCTCACAATGCGGGTGCCCACGGGCGGGCCGGTTACACATCGCGAATTCCCGGCCCCACGCAAGCGGGGCGGCCGCCGTGAGCGCGGGGGCGAGGGCGGCACGCCAGCCGGTGAGGTCGCCGCGGCGGCCGGGCGCGACTCAGGCCGTGAGTGATGCTGCGCGACGGCGGTAGATCGTGCGGCTGCCGGCGGCAAGTCGCTGTGCCATGCCGTGGCGGGCGGCGACGTCTACGGCGGCGATGAGACGGCGCTTCACACCGTCGCCTGGCCCCTCGCTGTCCGGTGCCGCAGTTGTTGCGTTGTTCCGCTGGCATCCGGCGCTGGCCCGTGCCGTCAGGGCCGGGGCGGTCTACAGCACGCGCAAGGCCTGGGCCGTGTCGCGCTCGCGTCTGGTCAGGGCGTGCAGTACGGCCTGGTCGCCGTGGCGGTCGCGGGCGGCTGCCGTCAGGACGTCCACCGCGATGGCGAGGGCGGCCTCGGGTGTCCGGCAGGGGGTCTCCACGCTCAGGGACAGGTCGTCGAGGTGTACCGCCAGTTCGACGCAGCGGGTCTGGAGGTAGCCGTCGAGCAGCATTTCCTCGCCCGGGCGGTGGAGGACAGCCACCCGTCGATCGGCCGGCTCCTCGGCCAGTCGCCGCGTCAGCCGTTCCCACGCGGCCCGGGCCTGCTCCGACACGGCGGCCGGGCCGGCCGCGGCTGTCTCCTCGCTCCGTGCGCGGACGCCGACGTTGAGCGCCGAGTCCGGCAGCGATGTGCCGACAAGGCGTGCGTAGTACCGCACCGGCGACACCGGTTCCGCGCCGAGCACCTGACCGTCCAGGAACCACTCGACCTGCAGGACGCTGCGTGCCAGGTGACCGGCCAGTCCGCCCACCGACATCCCGGGGAGCACGGACTCCGTCTCCCAGCGACGGGCCACCTCCTCCGTGGCCAGGAGGTGCACGGCCGTCTCGGCCGCCTGCAGGTAGGCCTTCCGTATCCCATCAGTCATGCGGGACATCGTCCCAGTATCGAGATCAGGGAGGTGGGAACGTCCACCTCTTGAGCCGGACTAGACTCCGCCGGATGGACAGCGACGCGCTGCGGATCACCGTGCTCGGATCCGCCACGCCCTACCCCCGCGCCGGGAACGCCTGTTCCGGGTACCTCATCGAGGGCGGCGGCGCCCGTGTGTGGGTCGATGCCGGCAGCGGGTCGCTCGGGGAACTGCAGCGGTACACCGGGCTCGGGGAGCTCGACGCCGTGTGGATCTCGCACCTGCACGCCGACCACTGCGCCGACCTGCTCACCGCGTTCTACGGGCTCCTCTACGCCGACATCAGGCTCGACGCCCCCCTGCCCCTCTACGGGCCACCCGGGATCGCCGACCGGCTGGCCGGGTTCCTGACCAACGGCCCCCTGCGCAGCCCGGTGGAAAAGGCCTTCGCCGTCCAGGAGTTGCACGACGGGCACGAGGCGCGCGTCGGCGGTCTGAGGCTGCTCGGCCGGGCGGTCGAGCACGGCGGGATGCCCGCCTTCGCGTTGCGGGCCGAGGACGGCGAGGGGCGGCGGATCGCCTACTCGGGTGACTCCGAGCCGTGCGCCGCGCTCACCGAACTTGCCCGGGGGTGCGAACTGTTCCTCTGCGAGGCCGACGGCGAGGGCCCCGGGCACCACTCCGCCGAGCAGGCCGGGCGGACCGCCGCCGACGCCGGGGTCGGACACCTCGTGGTCACCCATGTCGGGCCGGGGATCGAACCGGAGGCGGCCGTGGACCGGGCGGCCCGCTGGTTCGGGGGTGACGTGGAGTACGCCGCGCCCGGCAGGGTGTTCGCCGTCACGCGTCGAAGTCGTACTCCAGGACGTACGACGCCGAGTCCAGCGTCATCTCGTTGAGCTCCACCGCGACTCCCTTGACCGTGAACGCCGTACGCCCGATCAGGATCACCGGTGTCCCGAACTCCAGGGCGAGGCGGGCCGATTCGTCCGCCGTCGGCATCCGGCAGCGGATCTCCTCGCGGAAGTGCACCGGCTCGTGGCCGAGCTCGGCCAGCCGGGCGTAGGTGCCGCCCGGGCCGGTGTCCGGCGCCGTGATCGGCGTGCCCTGGGCGAGGGTGGCCGGAAGGTACGAGACGGAGAGCAGGACCGGCTTGTCGTCCAGGACGAAACGGCGGCTGCGGACGCAGACGGGGGAGTCCGGCGGCAGCCCCAGCGCCTCGGCGACCCGGGCGCTCGCCGCCGCCTCGCCCACCTCGATCTGGTCCACCACCAGCGCGCGGTCCTCGGCGTCCGCCGACCACACGGACCGCCCCGCGCCCCAGTGACTGTGGGCGAGCCGCGGGATTCCGCGCCGGCGCAGCGGGCGGAAGGTGCGGACGAAGACACCGGCGCCCCTGCGGGCCTCGGCCAGACCCTCGTTGCGGAGCACGGACAGGGCCTGGCGGGCCGTCATCCGCGCCACGTCGTAGGTCGTCATGAGATCGTTCTCGCCGGGGAGCCGGTCGCCGGGCGCGAAGGCGCCTGACTGGATGGCGCTTCTCAACTCATCGGCGATGCGCTGGTACTTGGGCCGACGACCGCTGCCCTGGTCAGTCATGGGCGGACCACTCCCTTCGTCTGCGGGACACCCTACGGCGCACTTCTTCGAGGTGGTGCACGCGTGTGCGCCGACCTGGGCGGTCGATCCATCCAACGGGGGACATCTCTAGAGATACGTTGACAGGGAGGGACCTCCCGGCTTGTCTGGGTGTATCTCCAGAGATCTGGGACGCGTCTGTGACTCCGGGACGGAGGGGATTCGTGCAGCCACTGCCCGAGGTCGGTGACCTCGTACGCGATGCCGCCACCGGGCGGGTCGGCTTCTATGTGGACAGCGTCGCCGGCCGGTGTCTCATCCGGGCGGTCGACGGCGGCCGCGAGTGGGAGGCCGAGCCCGCGGACGTCGAGGCGGCCACCCCCCTGAGAGAGCTCCGCGCCCGGGCCGCCGAGATCAACGCCCGGAGCAGGCGCAGCCTGGGGAGCTGACCGTTGTCAGTGGGGCGCGTCACACTGGAGGCATGTGCCGCAGCATCAAGACCCTCCGACCGCCCGTCCTGCCCGAAGAGGCCACCGAGGACGACATCCACGCCGCCGCCCTGCAGTACGTCCGCAAGGTCTCCGGCTTCCATCACCCCGCCGCGCACAACCGCGAGGTGTTCGACCGCGCCGTGGGCGAGATCGCGGAAGCGACCGCGAAGCTCCTCGACGGCCTGGAGGTACGGGGCGTCAGGAGACCGGTGCGGGAGCCGCAGCCGGACGCCGTATGACATAGGCCGCCAGCGCGCCCGCCAGGAAGAGCGCGAGGATCGACACCCCCGCGCCGAACCACGTCGCCCCCAGCCACAGCCCGCCGAACCAGCCGAGCGCCACGCTGTAGCTCGCCCAGGCCACCCCGGCGAGCGCCGACCACGGCAGGAACTCCACGATCCGGCGGCGTGCGGCGCCCGCGCCCAGCGACACCACCGAGCGGCCCGCGGGGGCGAAGCGGGCGATCACCACGAGCAGACCGCCGCCGCGCGCGAGCGCCGCGCCGAGACGTTCCTGCGCGAGGGTGAGGCGGCGCGAGCGGCCGATCGCCCGGTCCAGTCGGGCTCCGCCGCGCCAGGCCAGGCGGTAGGCGACGAAGTCGCCGAGGACGGAGGCCGTGGCCGCGCACAGCAGGAGGGGGAGGACGGAGGGCACGTCCGGGGAGGCCGCCGTGGCGGTCGCCGCCGCCGTCGCGGCCGTGATCACCAGGACCCCACTCGGCAGCACCGGCAGGAAGACGTCGAGAAGTACCGACGTCGCCACCGCCGCGTAGATCCACGGGCCCGCGGTCAGTGACCTCAGTGACCCCATGCTGTCGAGCACGTTCACAGCGCTAGAGCGTACGCGGGAAGGGGGCGGGGAAACGGAGCAGGGGCCGGAAACCGCCTTGCGGTTCCCGGCCCTGCCCGGCGCCGGCGAAAGGGGGAGCGGCTCCCGCCGTCGAAAGCGGGAACGGCACCCGCCGTCGAAGGGGAGCGACTCCGCGCCGTCGAAGGAGAGCGGCGCGCGGAGGTTACGCCGCGACCGGCGTGCGCTGCTCCTCGCGCTTCCCGGCCTCGGCGCCACGCGCCCCGAACAGCCGGTCGAGCGCCAGCGCGCCCGGGCCGGAGAAGACGAGCAGCAGGAACGCCCAGCAGAAGAGCGCCGCACCCTCACCGCTGTTCTGCAGCGGGAAGAGCGCCTCGGGCTGGTGGACCTTGAAGTAGGCGTACGCCATCGAGCCCGAGGCGATGAAGGCGGCGGTACGGGTACCGAGGCCGGCCAGCACCAGGACACCCGCCACGAGCTGGATGACCGCCGCGTACCAGCCCGGCCAGGTACCGGCGGGGACGGTGCCGCCGCCCATCGCTCCGCCGAGGACGCCGAAGAGCGAGGCCGCGCCGTGGCAGGCGAAGAGCAGGCCGATGACGATGCGGAACAGGCCGAGCGCGTAGGGCTGGGCGTGGGTGAGGCGGTTCGCCAGGTTGTTCATGGGGGCGGGACTCCTTCGGTCTGGCCCGCCTCGGAAGGAAGCGGAACCTGGGGGGACGGAACCGATGAGGCCGTAAGGTTAGGCACCCCTCAGTAGTACTTGCAAGTTCAACATTCAGTCATACTGGACTCTGTGGCGAGCGTCACGGACGGTCGCGCACGTCGAGATCCCGTTCGTCGACCGTCACCCACCGTCCTCCCGCCCGGGCCTGATCGAGCCTCAGGCGGGCGTCGCGCCCGCGGAGCACCAGCGTCATCAGCTGGTTCCCGAACCACGGGCCGCCCGTTCTGCGCCAGGTGACCGGCGGCCCGCCGGTCCGGCCGTGACGGGCGAGGGCCCGGCCCAGGGCGCGTCCCGCCCGGCTCCAGCCGAAGCGGAAGCCGAGCCGCACCGACACCGGGATCGCGTTGTGGAGCGGGGAACAAGTCAGTTGGACGACACGGGCCTCGGGGCCGCCGTCGGGCCACCGAGGTTCCGCCACGTACGCGTGGTGCACGTCCCCGGACAGGACGCACACCGTCGCCGGCGCCTGCGGGCCGGAGCCCGCCTCCGCGAGCAGGTCGGTCAGGGCCTCGAACGACGACGGGAACGCCGACCAGTGCTCCAGGTCCGCACGCTGCCGCAGCTCCTCCGCGAACCGGGCCCAGCGTCCCTCCGGGCCGCCCCGCTCACCCCGGCACAGCGCCGCGTTCCAGCTCTCCGCGTCATGGATCAAGGGAGGCAGCAGCCAGGGGAGCGAGCTGCCGACGAGGAGATGGTCGTACGCGCCCGGGCCGTCGGCCAGCGCCTGTGCGCGCACCCAGGAGGCCTCGGCCCCGTCCAGCATCGCCCGCCCGTCCTCGCGCAGAACGCGGGCCGCCCGGGTGTCGATCATCAGCAGCCTGGTCCGGCCGAAGTCCCTGCGGTAGCTCCAGCGCACGCAGGCGGGGTCGGCGTCCGCCTCCGCCGCGAACCGCCGCAGCAGGTCCGTTCCGTCGGGCGCGGCGCACACCTTCGCGTACAACGGGTCGGCCGCCAGTTCCGCGGGGGAGAGGTTGCCGAGGTGCTGGTACACCCAGTACGACATCAGTCCGCTCAGCACCCGTTCGCTCCACCAGTGCGTGGCGCGCATCCCCGCCAGCCAGGCGGCGCTGGTGTTCCAGTCGTCGATGACGTCGTGGTCTCCGAAAGCTCCCAACTAGCAGGACTGGGAGACACCCCACATGGCGGTATCAGCGCAGGTCAGCACCGCTAGGCGATCGACTCGCTCACACACTTCCGTGACCACACAGCTCAGGGGCGTGTCGTGCCTCCGCCTGTCCGTACTGACCGACGAGACCACCAGCCCTGAGCGCCAGCAGGCAGCCAACGAGGGAGCAGCGTCGGCCCTGGGAATCAACCTGGCTGACAGGGAAGCCGTCGACCTGGGAGTCAGCGCCAGCAAAACCACGCCCTTTGAGCGCCCGGAATTGGGCGCATGGCTTCGTCGTCCGGAAGACTTTGACGCGCTGGTTTTCTGGCGCTTTGACCGTGCCATTCGGTCGATGGATGACATGCACGAATTGGCGAAGTGGGCGCGCGACCACCGAAAAATGGTTGTCTTCGCGGAAGGTCCGGGCGGGCTGTTGAAGCTCGATTTCCGCAACCCGCTGGACCCCATGGCACAGTTGATGCTGACTTTGTTCGCGTTTGCCGCTCAGATGGAGGCTCATTCCATCCGGGAACGCGTAATCGGTGCTCAGGCGGCAATGCGCGTCATGCCCCTTCGCTGGCGTGGAAGCCGGGCGCCCTACGGCTACATGCCTTCCCCGCTCGACGGTGGCGGCTGGACGCTCACCCAGGACACAGAAGCCGTAAAGGTCATCGAGCGCGTCATTAAGGCGCTTCTGACCGGAGAAACCGTAAACAGCATCGTCTATGCGCTGAATGCTGAGGAAATCCCTTCCCCGGCGGATCACTGGTCAGCGTTCAAGGGGCGTGAAGTCAAGAAGCCTACGCGCTGGAGTTCGGCCACCCTTTCCCGCATGCTCCGCTCTGAGGCGCTTATTGGCTGGAAGCTCAGCGACGGTAAGCCTGTTCGAGACAGCGAAGGGCAGCCGGTCATGTCCACGCGCGAACCGATCTTGACCCGCGCCGAGTTTGACCAGGTGCAAGCGCTACTGAATGAGCGAAGCGTGAACAACCCTGTCCGCCGAGACACGAACGCACTTCTTTTCGGAATCGTCCATTGCGACGGGTGCGGGGGGCGAATGTACCTGAATGCTCAGCAATCAAAGCCGGGGCAGCGCCCCACGTATCGCTGCGGTGCTTCCCCTCGTGGCGAAGTCTGCCCGCACCCCGTGAACATTCGCGCTGATTGGGTTGATGAGTACGTGACTCGCGAATTTCTGCGCATCCTCGGCGGTCTTGTGATCACAGAAACGCGCACCATTCCCGGGTACGACCCTCAGCCGGAAATTGATGCGACGGCAGCGGAGTACGAAGCGCACCTGAAATCCGAAGGCACACAGACTAACCCGGTGACCCGCGCCATTTGGGAGAAGCAGCGTGACGCGCTGGATAAGCGAATCACGGAGCTGCTGAGCCGCGAAAAGGTAGAGCCCCGTACCGAAGAGATCCGCACCGGCCGGACTTACGCGGAAATGTGGGTCAAGGCAGACACGACCGGAAGGCGGAACACGCTGGCCGAAGCGGGAGCGCACCTGTCGGTTAAGGCCGGAACTGCCGGGGGCTGGCGCAAGTTGGATGAGCGCCGCGTGGAATTCGATGTCCGGCACCCGTTCTTCGCTGATGCGGCAGCTGACTTCACTTCGATGGCCGCCGAGTTGGAAGCGGCAGACCAGTAAGAACAAATTGGCACCGGTCCGGCGGGACTTTGGCGAGTGACAGCCGGACCGGCGCCCCCTGAAAGGGAAGGCACATCATGACACGCGAAGAATGGACGGCAGTACAGGAAGCCGAAGAGGCCGCCTGGTTCCGTGAGCTTGAGTGGCGGCGCACAGCGAGGCGACTGGAAGCCCTGTATGCCGCTCAGACGGCCGGGGACGGCTCCGCCTACACCAGGCAGCGCGTAGAGCGTCTCGAAGCCGTACAGGCCGCTTTGCAGGGCTTCCCGGCCGCACTGGCCAACTAGCGCTGAGCGCCGCCCCTTGAGCCCCTGCCTGACTCGCTGATACGGCGAACCGGGCGGGGGCTTTTGCGTGCCCTGAGTGGCCCCTTGGGCCCTTCTCAGGCCTGCGGGCACCAGGTACCGGCGGAGCCCGCAGGGGCGCTCAGGCGGACACACGGAGCCCCGCCCCCAAAGGTAAAGAAAAGGTAAAGCGATAGGCGGCTAGCCGGATTCTCGGAGCGGCAGGCGACCGACTCCCTAGTTCCTTTTCGAAGACACCTACAGCGAGGAGAGACGCCGTGAGCGCTGATGACGTTTTCACACACATCATGTCTTGGGCATCCGAGGATTCCCACCGTGGCCGACTGGCGCGCGCTTTCAAGTCCAACATGGGCAACAGCGCGGAGCTACAGGCACAGCGAATCGGGTTGCTGTCCATCTATATGCAGCGGGAAGCGAAGAACGCGTGAGGAACTAAGCCGTCTGGTTTCGTGACCGGGCGGCTTTTCCTTGCCCTCATTTCGTCTCGTTTCGTCGCATGGCCGGGGAATTCCGTCCCCATACGACCCGACGGATAGCCATTCCATCCCATTACGTCGCAAGGATCTACACCATGAATGCAAAGCTTCTAGTTGCACTCCGTGACGCTGAGTCCGCCGCATGGGGCGCCATGCTCAAGCCATCGACAGACAGCGCAGAGAAGACACACCAGGCCATTGCAAGCGCGCTCCGCATGGCTGAGGGGCTATCCGCTGGCCCCCGCTGTGAAGCCCCTGGCTGTTCGGCTGCCATTGAGTACAGCGGAGTAGGGCGACGACGGCGCTTCTGCGGTGACCGTTGCCGGAAGGCGGCGCACCGGGCTACTCGGCAGCGTTGAACAGCGAAGAGGGGGGAGCCACAACCCCTACTCTCTGTTGTTCTGTTTCTTTATTTTTTATCTGTACGTATTCACGGAAAGCTATAGAGAACTCTAAGGCTTCTGGGAGACCCGTACACCTACACTAATAGGAGAACAGCCCACATGCTCATTGGCGACGGGTGGTCCACCTGCGAGCACTGCCCAGGGAAGCTGACCGGCCGACAGCGCAAGTTCTGTTCCGAGGCCTGCCGAGTCGCAGCATGGCGAGAGAGCAAGCGTCCCCGGCAGTACCGAAACTGCGAGTTGTGCGGGGACCCGTTCCCCGTGCGGTACAGGAACCAAAAGGTCTGCGACTACAACAGCCGCGCGTCGGAAGACTGCAAGGACCTACAGGATGAACTGATGACTCAGTGGGAAGACGCACAGGATGAGCGCATGTCCGCTGTATGTGAGCGGGAGGGCTGCGAGGAGTCTGTTTACCGGTCCGGCCGTGGTCGCCCTAAGCGCTTCTGTTCCGATGCACACAAGACCGCCCACTATCGGGCCGCTAGAAAGGCGTGTGCGCCCGCCTGAGCGCTTCGCACGGGAGCCCTGGTGTCCGACTGCGGAGACCCCCCCTGAGGCCCTTAGAGGGGCACTCAGGGTTTTCCGTCTGGAACAATTATTTCCTGTGACTTAGGTCACGGCCGGCTGGGATATTCCATATTCCGGCTCCGAAAAGCTCCGAAAGGCGATCGACTCCCTAGATATATTCGAAGACACTTGTATGTCTTCGCTCGCGGACCGCACCCTTTCCCTAGGTCTGCCCATGTACGCCCGTGCGGGGGTTAAGCCGCACACAGCGAAAGGCCGTAACAGGTCGACTCGTTCAACCGGCAAGGGTGCACGGTTGAGCTGAGCCCTGTTACGGCCTTTCGTCGTTTCGCATGCTGCCCACTTACCAAAATTGGTAAGTGGTCCCACTCTCCGCTGACTCAATATCAGCGGTAACGGGGGCTTGGCATGGCCCCCGGCCTTTCGGAAAAGGGGCCCCGGTCATCCTCTTAGCAGGGTGGTCGGGGCGTTTCCACACTCAACTTCCCCGCTGTTCCCGGACTGTCCGATGCCCCGGACCGGTTGAGCGGCGGGGATCAAACGTTAGGGCATCCACCATGAAGATTCTTGAAGGTCTTTCTGACCATCTTTTCGCCTCAGCGCAATTGGTCGCGCATCTTCACCGCGAAAACGACCATACGCACTTCCCGTCCGGCATCCTCGCTGAGGTTCTTTGGCTGGACGCTGGCGAGCTGACGCAGATTTACGGCGACACGCTGACGGCGAGTGAGGCTGTCACGTATGTACGGCGCTCCAATCCGAACCACATTCTTCTAACCATCATGAACGGGGGTAACGACCGTGGCTGAGCCCATGGCAGATCAGAATTCCGCACTACCTGAGTCGCCCCCGGACGGTTCGGATTCAGGCGCTGAGCCAAACAGCGGTAATCGGGAGGCAATGAATTACCGCAAAAAGCTGCGCGCTGCTGAGGCCAAGCTAGAGGCCGCTGAAAAGCGCGTCAATTCCCTACTGCGCGTTCAGGTCGAATCGCTGGCCGCTAAGGAACTGAGTGTTGCCTCAGATCTGTTCGACATTGGCGGCGCCAGTATTGAGGACCTGACCGACCCGGAAGGGAATGTCATGCCGGACGCTGTAGACGCTGCCGTTAAGGCGCTGCTAGCGAAGCGTCCCGGGCTGCGGAATGGGTCTGCCCCATGGGGTGACGTTGGCGGGGGCCGTCGGGGTTCTGTTCCTGATTCTTCGCCAACGATGCGGGACGCACTAAAGCTCACGCGTCACTGATTCTCAGGGAAGGGCTGAGTGTCTAGCGCTGACACTCAGCCTTCCCACAACTGAACACCACCTACCGAAATTCGTAGGTGCCTTTTGAGAATCCGCTAGCCCCCGGTGGGCGGCGGATTTCTCACGTTTGGGCCTGGTGCCCGCTCCATTCGCTGTCAGGCACAGCGGGCAACTAATCGCGCGGCAAACGCCAGCGCATACGCTCAAACACAAGGGTTCTTACGCATGTCCATGTTCACCACCGCTTCCGGTACTTCGGCTGTCCTACCTCCTGAGTACGGCGAGCTAGTCACTAAGCCGGTTGAGGCTCTTTCTGTCGCTTACCTCACCGGTACTAAGGTCATCACTGGCGCGAATAAGTACATCGTTCCGATTCTCACTTCTGACGTGACGGTTGGCGCTGTTGCTGAGGGTGCGGAGATTACTCCGTCTGACGCCGACTTTGATGAGCTGGAAATTGTTCCGGCGAAGTTCGCGGGTCTCACTATTGTTTCCCGTGAGCTGGCTGACGACTCCAGCCCGTCTGCGGCTGACCAGGTCGGCAGGAGCATTGCACGGCAGATCGCCAACGCTGTGGACAATGCCCTCTTCAACTCCCTAGGTGGCGTTAACCCGGACGGTCTCGCTGATCTGACGGGCATTTCCACGGTTTCCGCTCCGGTGACTTACGCCAACCTTGACCCGTTCGAGGAAGCTGTTTCCAAGTCTGAGGCTGCCGGGGGCCGGATTACCCACTGGGTTACTGGCGCTGCGACTGCCCTTGAAATTGCGAAGCTAAAGGATGCCAGCGGCTCCAACCGTGGCCTTCTTAACCCGGATCTCTCCCTTGAAGGTCGGCGTACCATCCTCGGCCGTCCCGTGGTCATTTCCCCGTACGTACCGGCTGATGTGGTCTACGGAGTTAGCAAGGACGACCTTCTGGTTGTGACCCGTGAGGGCACGCGCCTTGACGTTGACCACTCGGCCTATTTCTCGTCTGACCGTGTCGGCGTCCGGGGCACCATGCGTGTCGGCTTTGCAATGCCGGTTGCTGCGGCTCACGTTCGTATCACCAACGCTGCGGCGTAAGCGCACCTGATATAGCCCCGGCCCCTACCTATGCGGGGGCCGGGGCTTTGTTCATATGACCCTTCCCTTACGCAACCTGCCGCCTTCCGCCGGCCTTTGGCACCACCCCCAGTGACCTGGTTCGATGCCCCGACCTTGGCACACCTGCCCCCTTTGCTGCCGCCATGTCCCCTGCACACAAGACCCCTGGATGAGCCATGCCCCGAAAGCCCAAGAAGCCATGCAGTCAACCAGGTTGTAGCGAACTCACAGATGGTGGTCCGTGCGCTGAGCACAAGAGGCAGCGCGACGCACAGCGAGGATCAGCGGGCAAGCGCGGTTATGACGTCGGATGGCAGCGAAAGCGAAAGGCGTATCTGTACGCGAATCCATGGTGTGTGCTGTGCAGTCGACAAGCGAATGTGGCGGACCATTGGCCGCTGAGCCGTAAGGAATTGCTTGCAAGAGGTGAGGCAATGCCTGATGCGCCAAAGCACCTGAGGCCGTTGTGCGCTGCCTGCCATAACAAGGAAACGGCCAAGCATCAGCCGGGCGGATGGGCAGCCGAGAGGGCCAAGCCGAAGCCGAATGACGTCCCGCCGTTCTGATCTCCGCGCCTACCCCCCGGGGGGTGACCCCCTCCCGGCCCTGGAAACGACCGGCAGGGAGGGAAAAAGCTAGCGCCGCAACTCAAGCAATTTGCGCGGGATGATCTTCACCCTATGGCCGCATGACCGAAAGCCCCATACCCGCTGCCTGACTGGTGGCCGGGTATGGGGCTATCGGTATTTCTGGGGCTATCGAAGGACACGAAGTGTGGCCCGGCTATTCACGATGCCCTAGTCCATATGGTCGACCTCGCCCTGAGCGATGAGCCCGCTAGTCTCCGCTGCTGCGCAGTTTCCGCAGAATTCCCCGTCCCCGAAGCGGTCATCATAGAAATCGGGGTCACCATTGAACTCGGCGTTGTACTCCTTTCGCGCATCTTCAATCTCGAAATTCGTTTCACACTCAACACATTTCGCCATGGCCGCATGATACCTAAACTGACGGGGCATCAGATCCAATGGGCGGACAGCGCCAAGCGCAGCCAGGGCCCTTCACTGCATGGCGATCACGGCGCGTAGCCCTACGTCGGCAACCGTGCCCGTTGTGGCATGATGTGTCCGATTTCCAAGGGTGCAGCTGGCCTGAATTTCTATCACTCGCAGTGAGGTTTGCCGCTAGCCCAGATACGGGGCTGAGCGGTCCTCTAGAAAGTGCTGGATTCGTAGCCGCTGGGTTTGATGCATGGGCAGCGCGTCCAGCTCGCTGCGGTCCACGAACCGGAGCTCCGTTGATTCGTCAGAGATGCTGAGTTCGCCGCCGATGATGCGTGCTCGGAAACAGACATTGAACTGTCGGCGCACTTCCCCATCGCTGTATTCGATAATGTGGCGGGGGTCTGTGTAGGTGCCGACTAGGCCAGTGACTTCCACGTCTAGCCCTGTTTCTTCCTTGACTTCCCGTACAGCCGTGCCGGGCAGCGAGTCAGTCATGTCCATTCCACCACCAGGCAGCGCCCAGAGGTCATTATCCCGGCGGCGCTGTAGCAGGATTCGACCCCGGTCATCGGTCACGACGGCTGAGGCCGCTACAACCATGCTGTTGGGCTTAGGGGCGTTCGGATCGTCGTAATACTCGGTTCGCGCCATGGGCTCAGCCTTCCACGGGTCGAGCGGTCTCCCACACGGCATTGAAGCTCTCCGCGTAGGTGTCGAACATGCCCCCGTTACCGTTCCGCCGAAGGTGCCAGACTGGCGCACCGTAGGCGTTGACTCCCCACACGTGCGCGTTCACCAACATTTGATCGTCAGCGCGATACAGACTGTTATAGAGGGTGGTTTCGTGTGTCCGCAGTTCTACCTCCGGGACGTCAAGCAACGGCCGGTAGTGCATCAGGGCGAGTCGGCAGCGCGATTCGATTCCGTGGCCGAACCGCTCTTCCCTTCCTCGCTGTTGAACGTTTTCGCTGTCCGCGTCTCCCAGCGCGATTCTGATTGCGCATCCCTCGGCAGCCCGTTCCCGCAGTAGCTCATTCAGGCGCGGGTATGCCTCATGAAGAAAGACAGCCGCATACACGAGAACGTCAACGCGCTGTCGAGCCTGGCTGATTAAATCAATGAACGTGGAAACGGGAAGGTCTGCGCGCTGGTCGTACAGGGTGACCAATTCGGGGCTGACCGCCCGTGCCGCACGTGCCTGCCTGAGTGCTGGCCAAAGAGCGTGGACGTCTTCTCTCAGGGCTTCGGCTGCCTTAAGCGCTGTCACCCGCCGGGGGGTACGTCCGAGGTTTACCCATCGTTCTACGCTCTTCGGATCAACACCCGTTGCATCAGCGAGAGTTGCGTGTGTCCACCCGCCGGATGCCATGGCGACCCGTAGGCGTTCGTTCGGCATGTCCCCTGCCCTTCTTGCGCTGCGTACTTCCTAGGGACGTTCTACCCCTTCCGGGACGTCCCAAAGTGGGAAACGTACGTGGTTCCTACGTCCCTGGATTCGGCCCGAAGATCGCCACCAGGCGACCTGAGGGGACGACGCAGGATGACCAGCAAGACACAAGATCAGAGCACGGACGCAAGTCAGTGGGAGTACGCGACCTACGCGCCGAAGGGCGAAACGTGCCCCGCGTGCATGAAACCGATCGGATCCCTTGAGCGCGTCTACCGGGGGTCACTCGAAAGGCAGTCCGGCGCGCCAGTCGTGGTCTACCGCCACGTTGGGAAGTGCCCGGTATGACACGCACGCTGCTCCGGTTCGTAAAGCACTCCATCCGCCATGAGCCAGCGGGAGGGATCACGTACGAAGCGTTCTGCGCTGCCCCCGGATGTGAGGCGGAATCCGGCCCCCAGGTGGCCCAAGAGGCGGCACAGGACTGGGCGTTGGAGCACACGGGCCTGAACCCCGATCACGACCTCTTCCGGCGCGTCTTCACCGACCATGCGCGCGTGACCCGCGCCGAGTAAGCCCCGACCCGCTGAGCGACGGCGAGCAAGACAGTTCAGCGGGTCGGACCCTGCCCCGTCTGTGCGCTTCCCCGTGGGGCGTGGGCGGGGCTTCTTGCTGTCTGGTGATCAGCGCTGGCCGAGAAGGGAGCGCAAGGCGTCTTCCAGTGCCCTGGCTGCCGGATTGCTGAGCCGTTCCCCGCGAAGCTCTGCCACTTCGGCTACGTCCTTGACGGCACCAGCCAACTTCGCCACCAGGCGGCACAGTTCGTCCCGGGATACTTCCGGACGCTGGGACATGATCAGCGCATAGGCGGCATCATTCCGCGCCCTGGTGATCAAGTGGGTTTCCGTCTGGGCTGTAAGGCGCTGGTGTTCAGCAGTGCCGATAGGCTCATCCATGCCGACTCCCAATCAGTCGGTAAGCCCTAGCGCGGAAGCTCTCACCCTTCCCGCTGGGGCGTTTTCGTTGACCCCACCAGATTAGGGGCGCTGGGGCTTCCGCTGACGGGCGTCGTGGGCCTGCCTGGGATGGCTTCCTGGTGCGAATGCAGTGCGCTGACCAGGGCCTTTGTGCTAGAACTGGTAGTTCAGTGCTTTCGGTTCGTCGAAGATCATGCAGCTGGGCACGGTGGAGAGCAGCCAGCGGACCTCCGGGTCCCGCCAGGACTCGTCGTACAACCGGGTGTACTCCTCGTACTCCCCGACCTCCGAGCCCGGGGGATCGCGGGGGTCGCGGCGGGCGGCGAGCCAGCGCCGGGTGGCGGCCGAGGTCTCGTCCGCGTACACCTGGTCGCCCAACAGGACCAGGACATCGGGGCGTTCGGCCTCCGCGCGGGCGGCGAGGTGCGTGGCCAGGGTGTCGAGCGCGTCGGGGCCGACCGGGTCCCTGCCGGCCGCCGGCTTCGCCGCCCAGCGGCAGGAGCCGAAGGCGACGGTGACACCCTCGCCGGGTGCCGGCGTGCGGATGGTGCTCGGCGGGAAGCGGGAGTCGGGCGGCGGCCAGACCGCGCGGCCGTCGAGGCGTATCTCGTACGCGGTCGGCGTGCCGGGGGCCAGGCCGGTCACCGGGATCAGCGCGTAGTGGTGACCGGCGATCTGGAAGGTACGGGTCCGGCCGCCGACGCCGTTCTCGCACCGGACCTCCGCGCTGCACGGGCGGTCGGCCTCGACCCATACCGTCGCGCTGTCGCCGGTCACCCCGTCGACGTACCGCAGCAGTGGTCCGAGTCTCAGTCCGGCCGCCATCGCTCTCCCCCTCCGTCGTCCCGCCCGTACGGTACGAGCGCCGTACGGTACGGGTCCCGTGCACGGCTCCGTGCGGGAGCCTTGCCCACGGCCGTACGGTACGGAACGACGGGGAGGATCACAGCGGTTCCGGCGTCGCTCGAAGGGCTCAGCAGCCGTTCAGGACCGACTGGAGCGCGCTCTTCTCGGCCGAGTCGACGCTGAGGCCCCAGTAGTACTTCACGTGCACCCACGCCCGGGCGTACGTGCAGCGGTACGCCGTGCGCGAGGGCAGCCACTCGGCCGGGTCGAGGTCGCTCTTGGCCTGGTTGACGTTGTCCGTCACGGCGATGAGCTGCGGACGGGTGAGGTCGTTGGCGAACTGCTGGCGCTTGGCGGTGGTCCAGGAGCTCGCGCCCGAGCGCCATGCCTCGGCGAGCGCCACGACGTGGTCGATGTCGAGGTCGGAGGCGGCGGTCCAGGTGGCGCCGTCGTACTCGGAGTACCAGGTGCCGCTGACGGCCGCACAGCTGGAGTCCTGCACGACGTTCACGCCGTCGCGCTCGAGGACGACCTCGCGGGTGTTGCAGGCGCCGGACTGGGTGATCCAGTGCGGGAAGAGGTCGCGGCTGTAGCCGCTGGAGGAACCTTCCGCCTTCACCGTGAGCGAGGCGAGATAGGTACGGGCGGTGGCGGCGCTGACCGGCGTCGGCATCGCGGCCTGGGCGGTCGGGGCGGTGACGGTGAGAGCGGCGGAGGCGGCGAGAACGGTCGCGCGACGGGCTATTCGACGCGCGTAGACGTTGGCGGCGAGCATGCGAACTCCCTTGATGTGGGGGGACCTTGACCGTGCCGTCCGCGAGCGGGTGCCGGGCGGCCCGGTCATCGTGGCGGCGCCGGGTTTCGGTGGGGGGTGCGCCAGGTAACAGAGTGGCGACATGAGCACGTCACATCAAGGGGTGGGCGGTGTGACGGAGCGACAGTTTCCGGGCGGCGCCCTAGGGTTGGTGCGTGCTTCTGGAAGTGAACGTCACCTTTGCGGTGGTTCTCGCCGTTCTGCTCGTCGTGGCCGCCGGGGTGGTCGCCCTCGCCCGGCTCGGCCGCGCCCGGGACACCCTGGTCGCGGGCGGACGTGCGGCGGTCCAGCTGGTGGCCGTGTCGCTGGTCATCGGGGCGGTGATGCGGCAGCTGCCGCTGCTGCTGGGCTTCCTGCTCCTGATGTACGGGGTGGCGGTCCTGACGGCCGGGAAGCGCGTGGTCCCCTCGCCGGGGCGCGGCTGGTGGTGGGCCGGGGTGCCGATCGCGGCGGGCGTGGCGCCGGTCGTCGGGGCGCTCGTGCTGACCGGGCTCGTACCGCTGCGGGGGGTAGCGCTGATCCCGGTGACGGGCATCCTCATCGGCGGTGCGCTGACGGCCACGGTCCTCGGAGGGCGGCGCGCGCTGGACGAACTGGAGACGCGGCGCGGCGAGGTGGAGGCGGGCCTCGCCCTCGGGCTGCCGGTGCGGGAGGCGCGGCTGGAGGTGGCGCGGAGGGCGGCGTCGGACGCGTTGCTGCCGGGACTCGACCAGACGAGGACGGTGGGCCTCGTCACGCTGCCGGGCGCGTTCGTGGGGATGCTGCTGGGCGGGGCTTCGCCGTGGGAGGCGGGCGCGGTGCAGCTGTTCGTGCTGGTGGCGCTGCTGGTCGTGCAGGCGGCGGCGGTGGCCGCGGTCCTGGAGCTGGTGGCGCGGGGGCGGCTGGCGCGGGGGCCGGGGGCGGGCGGCTGACCGGGGGCCCAGGGGTCGGCCAATGACGGCGGCTGACGGGGGCCCAGCCGGCGGCGGGCAGGGGGCCGGCCGACCACGGGCGGCGGCTCGGGGGGGGCTTCGCGCTCGGGCCCTGCGGTCACCCGTGGGCGGCGGCTCGCGGGGGGCTTCGCGCTCGGGCCCTGCAGTCACCCGTGGGCGGGCCGGCCGCCGTTACGCCGCGGTGGGTTGAGGTCGTGGTTCCGTGACGACACCTCGGAGGTGTCGAGGCGTGCGGCCGTTACGACGGGAACGTCAGGCGGATCGTCGCGTCCGGGCCCGGGTTCACCTGGAGCGCCGTGAGGTCCATGACGTGGACGTCCGGGGCGAAGGCCGCGGCCCTCGGGCCGACGCCCACCACGCGCATGCCCGCCGCACGCCCTGCCAGGATGCCCGCCTCGCTGTCCTCGAAGACCACGCAGTCGGCCGGGTCGAAGCCCAGTTCCGCCGCGCCCTTGAGGAAGCCCTCCGGATCCGGCTTGCTCGCGCCGACGCACTCCGCCGTGACCCGGGTCTCCGGCATGCGCAGCTCCGCCGCGCCCATCCGGGCCCGGGCGAGGGCCTCGTCGGCGGAGGTCACCAGGGCGTGCGGGAGGTCCGCGATGGCGGCCATGAAGGCGGAGGCGCCCGGCACGGGCACGACGCCGTCGAGATCGGCGGTCTCCTCGGCCAGCATCACCCGGTTGTCCGCGTGGTTCTCCTCCATGGGCCGGTCCGGGAGGAGGACGGCCATCGTCGCGTACCCCTGGCGCCCGTGGACGACCTTGAGCGCCTCCGCGGGGTCGAGCCCGTGCCGGACCGCCCAGCGGCGCCAGCAGCGCTCCACGACCGCGTCGGAGTTGACGAGGGTGCCGTCCATGTCCAGCAGGAGGGCGCGGGCGGTGAGCGTTGCCGGGGTGAGGGCAGCCATCGACGGTCTCCAGAGGGGGTGGGAGGAGAACGAAGTGGACCCGCTCACCGGTCAGGGAGTGCGAGCGGGGCCACTTTGTTCCTTCACGATACAAAACCGTGGGCCTCTCCGCCACCCCGTCCCGCGTGGTGGACGTCAGTCGCTCGTCTCCGCCTCCAGGGAGCGGCGCGTCTGCGACCCGTAGACACCCCTCGGATCCTCGTCGATGTCCATGTCCGACTGGTATCGCGCGACGGCGTCCTCGACCTTCCTGCCGTACTCGCCGTTCACCGGGCCCTCGTAGGCCCCCACCTCCCGGAGCCGGCGCTGGAGCTCCGCGACCTCGGGCCCGGAGTCCCCGCGGCGCAGCGTAGGCCCTTCGGCGGGTCCCTCGTCGTCCTGCGAGGGGGTGGACGACGGCCCGGGGCCGCTCAGGTCGGCCGACGGCGAAGGCGGTCCCGCGGGCGCGCCGGAGGTGGCCGCCGTGGTCCGGACGGCGGTGGGCGAGGGCGAGGGTGACGCGGGCCGGGACGCCGATGACGATGCGGAGGCCGACGCGGAGCTCGACGGTGTAGCGGACGAGGCGGAGGGTGTGGAGGTCGGGGCCTCGAACACGGCGACGTTCTCGGACGCGCTCGTCGTGACCGTGGGCACGGCCGCCCGGTCCTCCATATCGTCGCCGCCGTCCAGCAGGCCCGCCGCGAGCGCAGCCGTGCCGACGACCGCGACCGCGACGGCCGCCGCGAGCGCCACCAGCGTGCCCCGCCGCCGCGTGGCCGGCCGCTCGGGCTCGACGGGTGCGTGGTCGTCGGGCCACCCGACGACCCCCTGCAGGAGCAGAGGCATGGTCTCGGAGGGATCGCCCGCAGGGTGAGCCCCGTGCGCCTGCGGGGGAGCGGGCTGGGGCCGGGGTATCGCCCCCTGCGCCGTCGCCCCCTGCGTCCACGGCTGGGACCCGGCCGCGCCCGGTGCCTCCTGCGGCGGCACCGGGACCGGGACCGGCACTGGCACCGGAGCCGAGGCCGGCGGCCCGGACGGCACGGGAGGCATCTCCTGCGTGACCGCCTCCGCCGGCGCGCCCAGCGTCACGTACGGGCGGATCCGCATCGGATCGTAATCCTGGCCGCAGGTGCAGGCCGGTCTGTGTACACCGCATTGAGGACAGACGTGTCCGACCACAGTGGATCCCCTCCCATGTCAACTGTCAGTGATTATGCACAGGGGTTCGACAGGCCATATGCGGACATAACGATCAGGATGGGGGTTGTACGGACGCAAGGAGATGCCCATGGCCCAGGAAGTACGTGCCCCGGACGTCGGCGGCGGCCCCCCGCCGGGGGAGGGACAGAGTCACCGCACCGTCGTCGTGGCGATCGGGGCGCTGCTGCTCGGCATGCTGCTGGCCGCACTCGACCAGACCATCGTCTCCACCGCCCTGCCGACCATCGTCAGCGAGCTCGGCGGCATGGAGCACCTCTCGTGGGTGGTCACCGCCTACATGCTCGCGTCGACAGCCGCGACGCCGCTGTGGGGCAAGCTCGGCGACCAGTACGGCCGCAAAAAGCTCTTCCAGGCCGCCATCGTCATCTTCCTCATCGGCTCCGCGCTCTGCGGCATCGCCCAGAACATGCCCCAGCTCATCGCCTTCCGCGCCGTCCAGGGCCTCGGCGGCGGCGGTCTCATGGTCCTGTCCATGGCGATCGTCGGCGACCTCGTCTCGCCCCGTGAACGCGGCAAGTACCAGGGACTGTTCGGCGCTGTCTTCGGAGCCACCAGTGTCCTCGGCCCGCTGCTCGGCGGACTGTTCACCGAGCACCTCTCCTGGCGCTGGGTCTTCTACATCAACCTGCCCATCGGAGTCGTCGCCCTCTTCGTGATCGCCGCCGTGCTCCACATCCCGGTCGGCACCACCCGGCACACCATCGACTACCTCGGCACCTTCCTCATCGCCTCGGTCGCCACCTGCCTGGTCCTGGTGGCCTCCCTCGGCGGCACCACCTGGGCATGGGGATCGCCGCAGATCATCGGACTCGCCGTCCTCGGAGTCGTCCTGCTGGTCTGGTTCCTGTACGTGGAGCGGCGCGCCGCCGAACCCGTGCTGCCCCTGAAGCTGTTCAGGATCCGGACCTTCGCCCTCGTCTCGCTCATCAGCTTCGTGGTGGGCTTCGCGATGTTCGGCGCCATGACCTACCTGCCGACCTTCCTCCAGGTCGTCCAGGGCGTCACCCCGACCATGTCGGGCGTCCACATGCTGCCCATGGTCCTCGGCATGCTCATCACATCGACCGCCTCCGGGCAGATCGTCTCCCGCACCGGGCGCTGGAAGGTCTTCCCCCTCGCCGGCACCGCGATCACCGGCCTCGGCCTGCTGCTCCTCCACGAGCTGAGCGAATCCAGCTCCACCTGGCAGATGAGCGTCTACTTCTTCGTCTTCGGCGCCGGCCTCGGCCTGGTCATGCAGGTTCTCGTGCTGGTGGTCCAGAACGCCGTCTCCTACCAGGACCTCGGCGTCGCCACCTCCGGCGCGACCTTCTTCCGCTCGATCGGCGCCTCCTTCGGCGTCGCCGTCTTCGGCACGATCTTCACCAACCGGCTGAACGGCAAGCTGCAGGACGTACTCGCCGGCCAGTCGCTGCCCCCCGGCACCGGACCGGAGCAGATCGCCGCTGATCCGCGGACCGTCGCCGAGCTCCCGGCCGATCTGCGCCCCCCGGTCCTGCACGCGTACGCGACCTCGATCACCGACGTCTTCCTCTACGCGGCGCCGGTGGTACTCGTCGCCTTCCTGGTCGCCTGGTTCCTCAAGGAGGACAAGCTGCGCGGCTCGGTCACGGCCCCCGACACCAGCCAGACCCTGGCCTCCAACCCGGTCGAGCGCTCCTCGTACGACGAATGCGCACGGGCCCTCTCGGTCCTCGGCTCGCGCGAGGGACGGAAGGCGGTCTACGAGAAGATCACCGCGAAGGCGGGGCTCGATCTGCTGCCGGCCGCGAGCTGGCTGCTGCTGCGGATCCGCCGCCACGGGACCGTGGAACCGGCCCGGCTCGCCGAGACCACCCCCGTACCGCTGCGGGCCATCACGGAGGCGGCCCGGCAGATCGAGGGGCGTCGGCTCGCCCGCCGCGAGGGACTGCAGCTGATCCTCACCGAGCAGGGCGTGGAGACCGCCGCCCGTCTGGCGAAGGCGCGCGAGGAGTCGCTCGCCGAGTTGCTCGGCGACTGGTGGGGGCCGGACCGGCCGACGGATCTGGTGAAGCTCGTGGAGGAGCTGACGGCCGAGCTGAGCGGCTCGGACGCGGAACGGCCGCACGCGCCCGAGCCGCCCCGCGACCACCACGCCTAGCGCGCCCTCGGCCCCCAGCACCCCGGGCGCCCCAGG
>NZ_JAGGOS010000037.1 GCF_018614205.1 Streptomyces sp. ISL-36
GCGTGAGCAGGGTGACATCGGCCAGAGGGTCGCCGTCCACGAGGACGGCGTCGCCCGCGAAGCCGCGCGCGAGGCGGCCCGCCGTGCGCTCGATGCCGAGCAGCCGGGCGGCGCCGGTCGTGGCGGTGCGGATCGCGTCGAGCGCGGGCAGACCGGCCGCGTGCATCAGCTCCACCTCCCGCCCGATCGGACGCACCGTGCCGCCGGACGAGTCCGTTCCGGCGGCGAGGGGTACGCCGAGTTCATGGGCGGCGAGGACCGCTCGCTGCAGTACGGGGAGATAGGCGCGCCCGCGTTCGGCGAGGACCGGGTCCGAGGACTCGGCCAGGCCCGCGATGGCGGTGAGGGTGGGCGTGAAGTACGTGCCCCTGCGGCGCATTTCGCGCAGGGTGCGCTCGCCGACGAACGCACCGTGCTCCAGAGAGCGGACGCCGGCCGTGACGGCGTCGTGGCAGCCCTGTTCGCTGTAACTGTGGCAGAGGACGCCCTTGCCGTGCCGGCGGGCCGCGGCGACGATCACGGAGAGCTGCTCGTGCGAGTAGACCTGGGCGAGCGGGTCCTGCTCGGGGAGCCCGGCGCGCTCGTTGACCCGCGTCTTGATGACGTCCGCGCCGCGGGCGAGGTTCACCTCGACGACGCGGCGCAGCGCCTCGGCCGAGCGCACGCCGTCCTTGAGGCGGGCGAGCGGGGTGAGGTCGGGGTCGGCGAGCACGGTGTCACCGAGGTCCGGGGTGACGAAGACGCCGGCGGCCGTCAGGCGGGGCGCGAGGGCCGGGCTGTGCCGGGCGAGTTCCCGGACGGCGATGTCCTGGTAGAACGCGGTCGATCCGCTGCGCGCGCTGGTCGCGCCCTTGCGGACGGCGTCGCGGGCCTCGGCGGCGGTGCTGAGGTGGATGTGCGCGTCGACCAGCCCGGGCAGAACCCAGCGGCCGTCGGCGTCGAGGACCGCGGCGTCCTTGGGCGGGGTGACGCTGCCCCGGGAGCCTGCCGCCCGGACGATCCCGCCCTCGATGACGACGACGGCGTTCTCGGTGACCTCGCCGGTGGCCGGGTCGAGGAGCGTGCCGCCCTGGATCACCAGGCTTCCGCCCCTCGCCGCTCCGGAACCGCCGACGGCCTGTCGGGCGCCGCCCTCGACACCCTCGCGGGCCGCGGGGACGGCCCCGGCCGAGCCCGCGGCGGCCACGGTGCCGGCGAGCGCGGCCGCACCGGCGAGGATTCCGCGGCGGGTCAGCCGGCTGGAGGGTGGCGGCGTGGCTTCGACGCACATGGGGCTCCTTCGGGAAGTAGGTCCGACGGCTCCCCGTTTTGTATACCAAGCTGAAGGTGACGGGCAAGGGTGGTGATCGGATCCACCGAAATGCCTGCTCGCAAGAGTCGTCGGAGGTTCGCTGCGCCCGAGCTGGAAGGGTCATGGAGCAGCTTGGTATACCAACAGGACGTCAGTCGGTTCCGAAGAGAGAGCGCAGGGCGACCATCCTGCTGTCCCGCACGTGCAGCAGCGTGCTCGCGGCCGCCGCCTCCGCGTCACCGGCGGCGATGTACCGGTACATCTCGGCGTGCTGCGCCCGCATGTGCGCCGGCTCCTCGCGCAGGCCGAACAGCAGGCGGAGCTGCCAGCTCAACTGCTCCATGGTGCGCGCGAGCAGCGGGTTGCCGGACATGGTCACGACACCCTCGTGGAACGCCGTGTGGGCGGCCACCTCGCGCGTCCCCTCGTCCGCCGCGGCTGCCGACTCGGCCTGACGGAGCGTCGTTTCCAGGGCGGCGAGCCTGGTGGTGTCGCCCGCTGCGACAGCCCGGGCCGCCAGCCGCGAGGCCTGGACCGCCAGCGGTTCCCACACTTCGTACAAATGCTCCACATCGGTGCGCTCAAGGCGTCGCACGCGTACCCCGCTGTGCGGCAGCAGTTCGAGGAGCCCTTCGGCGACCAGCGCGCGCAGCGCCTCGCGCACCGGCACCCGGGACATGCTGAGCTCTTCGGCGACCTCCCGCTCGACGAGGCGGGCGCCCTGCGCGTACCGCCGGTCGACGATCCGCTGGAGGACGGCCTCCCGCGCCCGCGCGCTGAGCGAGACCGAGGCAGCCGCCCCCGAGCCGCCGGCCCCCGCCGTGTCCGCCGAGTCGGTCCTCCTGCTGTCCGCCACCGTTCTCCGTCCTCTTCCGTCCCGCGTTCGCGGTGCCCCGGGCGAGGATATGTGCGACGACGCGCGTGCCGCGCCGGCGGCGAGGTCGCACGGCGCACCGATTCGAGTGAAGGGCCGTGTGGTCGGCCCGCGACGTGGAATGTGTCCCACGTCGCGCTGTCGCTGCCACCGGTACGCATCACTGAGGAGTCGCACATGCGTCGCTTCGCTGTCACCGCCCTCGTCCTCGGCGCGCTTTCCTGCGCGTCCGCCGCCCCCGCGGTCGCCGGGGTCGACGGAGACCGTGAGACGGAGTCCACGACCGACGACTGAAGCCACCGGCGGCCCTCCTTCGTCGGCTCTGCGCACGTCAGGGGCGGGGAACCGCGGGGAGGGGCGGCTCCGGCGTTCCGCGGCGTTCCGGAGCCGCCCCTCCCGCACGAAGCGAAGTGTCTCGATCAGCTCACCAGCATCGAGTCGTCCTCGGTACGCGCGCCGGGCAGCCGATGGCGGGCGGCGATGAGCGCCGCGTCAACGTCACGCGTTCCGGTGGAGATGCACAGCGTGTACGCGATGTCGTCCATGCGCCGCCGTACCTCCTCGCTTCCGTTCTCCGCGTGCAACACCCTCAGCGTCTCGTACTGCTCGATCAGGTTGTTCAACACCGCGGGATGGGCCATCAGCACAGTGGGTCTCCCCTCGACGACAGGGCGCCGGCCGCCCGGCTCGATCGGCCGTCTGCCCCCTGTTCCAGGTTGTATGCGAGCGGATCGGGGCAGGACCCGTAGCGAGTCACGCCCTGCCTCGGGCAGAGAGGGGGTCGGCCGGGGAGGCCGTCCGGACAGGACCGTTCCGGCCGCACGTCTCACTCCCGTTCCCCTCCTGTCGATCACGGGGGAGTAGTCTCACCTTTATTGCCGTACGGCAACGGTCGAGGACCGGAGCGGTACGGGAGGGGCGGCGGCCCGACGGGGGCCGTGACCGTGCCAGCCCCTCGGCAGGTGCCTGGCGAGCTAACGAGGATGGGTCATGTCTGAGGCGACGATCGACGGCTCCTCGGCGGCGGGGCGGCGAGGACCGGTCGCGGTGGGAGAGCCGGAACTGCGACAGCTCCTGGCCGGCCTCACCGCCGTACGGGACGGAGACTTCGGCACCCGGCTGCCCGACGAGGCGAGCGGGCTGATGGGCGAGATCTCCAGCGTGTTCAACGGCATGGTCGACCAGCTCTCCCTCTTCACCTCCGAGGTGACCCGGGTCGCCCGTGAGGTCGGCACGGAGGGAACCCTGGGCGGGCAGGCGAAGGTCCCCGGAGTCTCCGGCACCTGGGCGGACCTGACCGACTCGGTGAACGCGATGGCCGGCAACCTCACCACACAGGTCCGTGACATCGCCCAGGTCGCCACCGCCGTCGCCAAGGGCGACCTCTCGCAGAAGATCGACGTGGACGCCCGGGGCGAGATCCTGGAGCTGAAGAACACCATCAACACGATGGTGGACCAGCTGTCCTCGTTCGCCGACGAGGTCACCCGCATGGCCCGTGAGGTCGGCACGGAGGGAATCCTCGGCGGCCAGGCGGACGTCAAGGGCGTCTCCGGCACCTGGCGCGACCTGACCGACTCCGTCAACTCCATGGCCGGCAATCTCACCGCGCAGGTGCGCTCCCTCGCACACGTCGCCACCGCCGTGGCCAAGGGTGACCTCTCGCAGAAGGTGGACGTGGACGCCCGGGGCGAGATCCGGGAGCTCAAGAACACCATCAACACGATGGTCGACCAGCTGTCGGCCTTCGCCGACGAGGTGACCCGGGTGGCCCGCGAGGTCGGCACGGAGGGGAACCTGGGCGGCCAGGCCACCGTGCGGGGCGCCTCGGGCACCTGGAAGGACCTCACGGACAACGTCAACGTGATGGCGTCCAACCTCACCGGCCAGGTGCGCTCGATCGCCCAGGTCGCGACCGCGGTGGCCCGCGGCGACCTCTCCCGCAGGATCACCGTGGAGGCGAAGGGCGAGGTCGCCGCGCTCGCCGACACCATCAACACCATGGTGGACACCCTGTCGGCCTTCGCCGACGAGGTCACCCGGGTCGCCCGGGAAGTCGGCACCGAGGGCCGCCTCGGCGGCCAGGCACGGGTTCCGAACGTGGCCGGCACCTGGAAGGACCTCACCGACAACGTCAACTCGATGGCGAACAATCTCACCGGGCAGGTCCGCAACATCGCCCAGGTCACCACCGCCGTCGCCAACGGCGATCTCTCGAAGAAGATCGACGTCGACGCCCGGGGCGAGATCCTGGAGCTGAAGACGACCATCAACACGATGGTGGACCAGCTGTCCTCGTTCGCCGCCGAGGTCACGCGCGTGGCCCGGGAGGTCGGCAGCGAGGGCCGTCTCGGCGGCCAGGCCGAGGTCGAAGGGGTCTCCGGCACCTGGAAGCGGCTCACGGAGAACGTCAACGAACTCGCCGGGAACCTGACCCGGCAGGTCCGCGCCATCGCCGAGGTCGCGAGCGCGGTCGCCGAGGGCGACCTGACCCGCTCGATCACCGTGGAGGCCTCCGGCGAGGTCGCCGAACTCAAGGACAACATCAACTCCATGGTCGGCTCCCTGCGCGAGACGACGCGGGCCAACCAGGAGCAGGACTGGCTCAAGTCCAGCCTCGCCCGGATCTCCGAGCTCATGCAGGGACACCGGGACCTCGCCGTCGTCGCCGAACTCGTCATGGACGAGCTGACTCCGCTCGTCTCCGCCCAGTACGGCGCGTTCTACCTGGCGGAGGAGGACGCGGAAGGCCTCGAACTCAAGCTCGTCGGCTCCTACGGCCGACCCGCGGACAGCCCCGGCCGCGACAGGTTCCGGCTGGGCGAATCCCTGGTCGGGCAGGCCGCCCGCAGCCGCCGTGTCATCGCGGCCGAGAACGTACCCGGCGACTACGTCTACATCTCCTCCGGCCTCGGCCGGACGGCCCGCGGAAGCCTCATCGTGCTGCCGATCGTGGTCGAGGACCAGGTCCTCGGCATCATCGAGCTGGTCTCCTTCACCCCCTTCACCTCCGTGCACCGGGACTTCCTGGAGCAGCTCATGGAGACGGTGGGCGTCAACGTCAGCACCATCGTCGCCAACGCCCGTACCGACGAACTGCTGGGTGAGTCCCAGCGGCTGGCCGACGAACTGCGGGCACGCTCCGAGGAGCTGCAGGTGCAGCAGGACGAGTTGCAGCGCTCCAACGCGGAACTGGAGGAGAAGGCGGCTCTGCTCGCCTCCCAGAACCGTGACATCGAAGCCAAGAACCTGGAGATCGAGCAGGCGCGGCAGGAACTCGAGGACCGCGCCCAGCAGCTCTCGCTGGCGTCGAAGTACAAGTCCGAGTTCCTCGCCAACATGAGCCACGAGCTGCGCACCCCGCTCAACAGCCTCCTGATCCTTGCCCAGTTGCTCGCCCAGAACCCGACCCGCAACCTCACCGCCAAGCAGGTCGAGTACGCCGGCATCATCCACTCGGCCGGATCCGACCTGCTGCAGCTGATCAACGACATCCTCGACCTGTCGAAGGTGGAGGCCGGAAAGATGGAACTCAATCCGGAACGGGTCCCGCTGCGCCGGCTCCTCGACTACGTCGAAGCGACGTTCCGGCCGCTCACCACACAGAAGAACCTCGCCTTCACCATCTCCACCGCACCCGGCGTGCCCGTGGACCTGGTCACCGACGACTCCCGCCTGAGGCAGGTGCTGCGCAACCTGCTCTCCAACGCGGTCAAGTTCACCGAGCGCGGCCGCGTCGAGCTGCGCATCGAGCCCGCCTCGGACGACGAGCTGCCCGCGACGGTGCACCGCGGCGGCGCGGTGGTCGCCTTCCGGGTCAAGGACACGGGCATCGGCATCGCCTCCCAGCAG
The DNA here is from genome assembly GCF_018614205.1 of Streptomyces sp. ISL-36. GTDB lineage: Bacteria > Actinomycetota > Actinomycetes > Streptomycetales > Streptomycetaceae > Streptomyces. Next base: position 6,018 of record NZ_JAGGOS010000037.1, read on the forward strand.
CTCGAGGCCATCTTCGGCGCCTTCCAGCAGGCGGACGGCACGACCAACCGGAAGTACGGCGGTACCGGCCTCGGCCTGTCCATCAGCCGCGAGATCGCCTATCTGCTCGGTGGCGCCCTCACGGCCACGAGCGAGCTCGGCGAGGGCAGCACCTTCACGCTCTATCTGCCCGTCGCACGCGCCGACTTCCAGGAACAGCACGGCCCCGCGCATGTCACCCGCCCCCAGGACGGCGAACCGTCCGCGACGACCCCCGACGCCGACGCGCCCGCCCGCGCCGGCTGGCCGGCCGCCGCCCCGCAGGCCCGGCAGCCGAGGCGGCTGCTGGTGATCGAGGAGCGCCCGCGGGGGCTGCTCTCGCTCGTCGCGGAGAACGCCGTCACGGAACTGACCCGCGGCCCGAACCGCGCGGACCAGGAGGAGATCGAGGTGATCGCGGCCGTGGGGCCCCAGGAGGCCGCGACGGCCCTCGCCACCCAGCCGTTCCACTGCGTCGTCCTCGAACTCGACATGGCCGACAGCGAGGCACTGCACTTCCTGGACGCGATGGACGGGGACGCGGCGCTGCGCACCGTACCCGTCCTCGCCCACAACAACCGCAGGCTCGACGCCGAACACGAGCGGGCCCTCCAGGCGCGCGCCCACCGACGGCCGCTGGAGCTGCTCTCCAGCCTCGACGAACTGCGCGAGCGGATCGCCCTGCACCTGTCCGCCGACCAGCCGGGCGACGTCGTACCCCTGGTACGCGCAGAGGAGCGGCTGTCGGTCCCCCAGCCCGTCGACGCCGCCCTCAGCGGCCGTACGGTGCTCGTGGTCGACGACGACGCCCGCAACCTCTACGCCCTGAGCGGCATCCTGGAGCTGCACGGCATCGAGGTCCTGCACGCCGAGAACGGACGCAAGGGGATCGAGGCGCTCGCCGAACACCCCGACATCGACCTCATCCTGATGGACGTCATGATGCCCGAGATGGACGGCTACACGGCCACCGCCAGGATCAGGCAGATGCCCGAACACGCCGGGCTGCCCATCATCGCCGTCACCGCCAAGGCCATGCCGGGGGACCGGGAGAAGAGCCTGGCCTCGGGCGCCAGCGACTACGTGACCAAGCCGGTCGACGCCGATGACCTCATCGCCTGCATCCGCCGGTGGCTGCGCGACGGATAGCCCGACGGTCCAGCCTCCCCGCCTCGAACCGTGCACCCCACCAGTCCCCCCACGAGCCGTCCCATCCCAGGAGCCCGCGTCATGAGCGCACCCGACCACCATGGCGGAGACCGTCCCGCCGGTCCCCCCGGGGACGCCCCTGAGACGACGACCGGGCCCCGGCAGGACACCACTCCCGGGCTCCCGCCCGCCGACTCCTCGGCGGGGCGGGGCGCCGGAGCAGCCACGGCCGGATCCATGAGCCGGACCGGCCGACGGACGCCCCGCGACCTGCCCGCACCCCGGTCAGGCCCGGCCGACGGCCCGTACGGCGACGGCCCGCACCTCGACGGCCGGCACTTCGACGGCGACGTCTCCGGACCTGCCGCGGCGTTCGCCCTTCCGAACGAGGAGGACACCCCGTCGGAGCACCACTCCACCGTCGGCCGGCTGGCCGCGACAGTGGAACGGCTGCGCGAAGAGGTGCGGGCCGCACACGCCGCCGCCGATGGCCGGGCCCTGATCGAACTCGCCAGGGGCGTCATCGTCGAGCGGCTCCGGTGCGGCCCGGCACAGGCGGCGCGGCAACTCGCCGAGCTGGCCGACCAGGCCGGCCTCTCGCAGCTGGAGCTGGCCGCCGACATCATCAACCAGGCCGCCCACGACCAGGTCGCCGAGGTCGCCGAGGTATTCGTCAGACGGGCCGTGGCCGAGCCCGGGACGGGCGACGCGCGCCGCACGATCCACGGCGCCGGGACCAGCCACGGGCCCGCGACGTCGGTGGCCCTGCGCCTGCGCACGGCCGAATGCGCCGCGCTGAGCGCGGGGGATACCCAGGCCATGGCGGAGTCCCTCCTCGAACACGCGCTCGCACCCCTGGGGGCCACCGCCGTCGCCGTCTGGACCGCCGGCCCCGACGCCTCGCTCACCCTCTGCGGCCACGCGGGGTTCGGCGCCGACGAGCCCAGCCGGTGGCGTTACGTACCGCCCGGGGTGACCACCGTCGCCCGCCAAGCGCTCACCGAGCGCCGTACCGCGTGGTTCCGCTCCCTCGGGGCCACCGGGATCCCCACCATCGGGCAGGTCCGCAACCCCGACGGCGGCCGGGTGGCCGTACCCGCCGGAACCGGCGGCCGCATCCACGGCGTGCTTGAGATCTGCTGGCCCCGCCCGCTGAAGCCCCAACCCCAGGCCGTGGAACGCCAGATCGAGGCCCTGGCCGAACTGTGCGCCCACACGCTCGAGACCCTTCCCGCCGAGCCGGTGCCGGCGCCCCCGCGCGAGCCGGCCCGGGTGTCCGAACTGGTGGACCTCGCCGACGGGCTCTACGACCCCGCCCTCGTCCTCACCCCGTACCTGGACGGTGAGGGCCGCCTCCGCGACTTCCGTATCCGTCACGCCAACGAGCACTTCCAGGACCCGGCGGGCCGCGCCAGGAGCGCCGTCGACGGGGCCCTGCTCCTCGAGGCGTACCCCACGGCGGCCGGCGAGAACGAGCTCTTCGAGTGGATCGAGCGCGTCTACGCCACCGGCGAGCCCTTCCGCGCCCGGCGGACGCGGCTGACCGCCCTCGTGGACCAGGTGCCCCTCGCGTCCGCCGCCGATCTCAGCATCAGCCGGCACGGCGACAGCGTGCTCCTCATCTGGCGCATCGAGGACGAGACGGCCCGGCTCGCCAGCCTGCTGCAGCACGCCCAGCGCCTCGGCCGCATCGGCGGTTTCGAGGAGAACGTCCTGACCGGGGACATCACCTGGAACGGTCAGCTCTTCGACCTGTACGGACGGGACGCCGCCGAGGCCCCGGTGTCGCTGCGCGACCTGACCACCCACGCCCACCCCGACGACGCCGGCGCCATCGGCCGCTTCCTCCAGGCCGTGCTGCACCACCGGCGGGCCACCTCGACGGCCTTCCGACTGCTGCGCCCGGACGGAGTGACCCGCCACATCCGGGTGATCGCCGAACCCGTCCTCGACCCCGACGGCCGGCTCCTCGCCGTGCGGGGCGCCTATCAGGACATCTCCTCGCAGCACTGGACGGAGGTCGCCCTGGCGGCCACCCGCGACCAACTCGCCGTCACGGAGCAGGAGTCCGCGGAGCACAACCGGCTGGCCCTCCAGCTGCAGCACGCCATCATGCCCCCCAGCAAGGCGCCGCTCGACGCCCCGGGCCTGGACGTCGCGGTTCGCTACCGGCCCGCCGAGACGGAGTCCCTGGTCGGAGGCGACTGGTACGACGCCGTCGTGCTGCCGTCCAAGAAGATACTGCTGTGCGTCGGGGACATCGCCGGCCACGGCATCGACGCCGCCACCGGAATGGTGGTGCTGCGCAACGCGCTGCGCGGCCTCGCCGTGACCGGAGCGGGCCCCGGGCAGCTGCTGTCCTGGCTGAACATCGTGGCGCACCATCTCACCGAGCGCGTCACGGCCACCGCCGTCTGCGGGGTCTTCGACCCCGAGACCCGCACGCTGCGCTGGGCCAGGGCGGGGCATCTCCCTCCGGTCCTCATCCGCGGCACGCGGGCCACGACGCTGCCTCTGCTCAAGGGGCTGCTCCTCGGAGCTCTCGCCGAGGCCGAGTACGAGGAGGCGGAGTTCCAGCTGGAGGCGGAGGACACGGTGCTGATGTACACCGACGGCCTCGTCGAGCGCCGGGACACGTCCGTGCAGGACTCGCTGGCGCAACTGCTCACCATGGCCCAGATGCCGGCCGACAGCCTCGAACGGCGGCTGGACATGCTGCTGACCCAGAGCAAGTCCGACACCGACGACGACACGTGCCTGATCGGCGTGCGCGTCTCCTGACCGCGTGCGCAACCGAACGACCCACCCACAGAAAGCAGGGAGTATGCCCGAGAGAGAAGCGAATCTGGACGTCGAGGTGGACGTTCGCGACGTCGACACGGCGGTGCTGTCCGTGGGCGGTGAACTCGACATCGAGACCGCCACTCTGCTCCACCACCACCTGGCCAACCAGTTCCTGCACGGCCGTCGCCACCTCGTTCTGGATCTCTCCTCCCTGGACTTCATGGATTCGTCCGGCCTGAACGTCTTGATCCGGGCGGCACGGGACGCGCGGGAGGCCAGAGGCGACCTGCATCTCGTCGCGCCGACCCCGGCCGTGCGACGCATTCTGGAGATCACGGGCCTCACGATGACCACGCCCTTGCACGCCGATGTCGCCGAGGCGCTCGCGGCGGCCGGCCACGCGGGATAGACGACAGGGGTGCGTGCCCGCCGTGGCGGGCCCGCACCGCGGGCAGAGAGAGAAGCGGAAGACGTGGACGAGATCACCGTTGTCGAGCAGGCACTGCGCCGGGCCGCTCCGCACATGCTGGTGAGCGTCGTGGAGGAGGCTCTGCGGGAGCACTACGGCGCGCAGCGGGTGGAACTCCGGCTTGCCGACTACGGCCTGCGCTCACTGCAGATCGTCGAGCACATGCCGCTCTCGACCCCGCCGGTACTGATCCACGACAGCCCACAGGGTCGTGCCTTCGGGGCGCAGGAGCCGTACATCACCCATGAGGCCGGCTCCGTCTCCGCACACCTCCCGGTCACCATCAGGGGCGACCGGATGGGCGTCCTCACCGTGACCGTGTCCGAGGATCGTGACCTTCTGCCCCTGCTGCCCGAGCTGCAGCACATCTGCGAGGCACTCGGCCACGAGATCCTCGTCGCGGAGCGCGACACGGACCTGTTCGTCCTCGCGCGGCGGGCCGCCCGGCTGACGCTGGCGGCCGAGATGCAGTGGCAGCTGCTGCCGGGGCGCTCCTGCGCCCGGCCCGAGTTCGCCCTCGGCGCCCACCTGGAACCCGCGTATGCGATCTTCGGGGACAACTACGACTGGTCGGCATCGGCCGACCACCTGACCCTGACGGTCACCAACGGGATGGGGGAGGGCATCGAGGCCGCCCTGCTGACCAATCTCGCCATCAACGCGCTGCGCAACGCCCGCCGCGCCGGCCTCGACCTCGCGGACCAGGCGGCTCTGGCGGACCAGGCGGTGTTCGCGCAGTACCGCGGCAGCGCCTACGTCTCCGTGCTCCTGCTGCGCTTCGACCTCGCCACGGGCGAGGTGGAGGCCGTGGACGCCGGATCGCCCCGCCTGTGGCGCCTGCGGGACCGCTCCGTCGAGCCCGTCTCGTTCGAGGCCCAGCTACCGCTGGGGATGTTCGAGGATTCGGTCTACGTCCCGGAGCGTTTCACCGTGCGGCCGGGGGACCGGCTGCTGTTCGGCAGCGACGGTGTGTACGCCGCGGCGTCCCCGGAAGGGGAGAGCTACGGAGACCGGGCGCTGGCCCGTGCGCTCACCTCGACGAGGCTGCTGCCGCCCACTCAGGTTCCCGGTGCGGTCCTGCGTGAACTCGCCGAGTACCACGGAGACACACCGCTGGAGGACGACGCTCTCGTGGTCTGCCTCGACTGGCGGGGACGCCAGAACGACCACGAAGTCTCCCCGACCCACGAAGTCTCCCCGACCGAGGACGGCGAGGACGTCGAGGACGCGGAGGACGGCGAGGACGGCGAGGACGGTGAGGACGTGGAGGACGCGCAGGACGGTGAGGACGTCCGCGCCTGACAAGCCCGTCGGCTCCTTCGGTGGGCGACCATGTCAACAGTTGCCGTGAGGCAACTGTATCCTTGAGGCAACACCTGGCTCGTGCCCGGGGGTGAACACGTCATAGGCGACCAGAGGGTGAAAAATGGGGCATGGGGCACGTGATCGGGCGCCGATCACGGTGGGGGGAGGTCAGGCGGACCGGACGTCCTTGAGCGGCGCACTCCCGCCTGACGAGGGGCTCTGCTTGTCCAACGCGTCCTGGAACCCGGTCAGCCCGCGCAACAGCGCCTTGCGCGTCGCCGGGGACATGGCGGCGATGACGGCCAACAGGGACTCCTCCCGCTGGACCCGGAGGTCTCGCAGGTACGCCTTGCCGCGGCCGGTCAGGTGCAGTTCGAGCTGGCGGCGGCTGACCGGGCTGGGCAGCCGTTGCACGAACCCCAACGCCTCCAGCCGATCGCACATGCGGCTCACCGAAGGCGGCGCGGATCCGAGCAACTCGCCCAAGGCGCGAAGGTTGATGCCCTCCTCGCGATCGAGGCTGTACAGCACCCGAAGCTGAGACGCCGACACCGGTGTCGACGACACCATGTCCCGGCCGCGCTCCCACAGCACCTCGAGAAGCTCGATGAGCTCCCGGGCAGCCTGCGTCGTCTCCTGCGGCTCCCGCTGAGACGGGGCGGGGTTCGTGTCCATGGCTACTGACACTCCTCAGGCGTCCGGTGCCGAGGGCGTCGGCCTCGCGACGCGCCGGTCATCTCCACATCTCTCCAGAAGGCGGTACGGATTCGGTGGATCGACGCGTGACAGTGGAACGCGCTCTGCGCGCGGCGCCGCCACACGGCCTCCTGGACTCCCTCCGTATCAATCTGGCACAGCAGTTCGCCGCGTTCTCCGCCGACCTCCTGCTCGTCGACTACGGGCTGACGGTGCTCCGCCCCGTCGAACCCGTTCAGGCTCCGACCGGGCTGCAACCCGTGGCCGTGGGGTCCGGGCCCGCGGGTCGCGCCTTCTCCACACAGCAACCATATCTTTTCGGTGGAGACGGACCCACGGCGACGGCGTACCTTCCTGTGACGGTTCGAGGCGACCGGTGTGGCGTTCTTGTGGTCGAACTGCCCGCCGACCGGGCCACGCCGCAGTCGACCGAGGAGCTCGCCGGTGTCGCGGAGATGCTCGGGCACGCGCTGCGCGTCGCCGATCGCCATACCGACGTGTACCGCCGGACACGCAGGTCACGTCCCCTCAGCATCCCGGCGGAGATGCAGTGGGACGTGCTCCCCGGGCGGGGCTGCACGGACGAGGAGTTCGATCTGCACGCCTACTGGGAGCCCTCGTACACCTCCGGCGGACACGTCCTCGACTGGTCCGTCACCGAGGAGGAACTGACGCTGGTCGTCGCCAACGGCACGGGCCCCGGCACCCAGTCCGTCCTCGTGAGCAACCTCGCCCTGAACGCGATCCGCAACGCCCGGCGCGCCGGACAGGACCTGGTCGGCCAGGCGAGCCTGACCGACCAGGCGCTCTACGGACAGCACGGCGGCGACCGGTGCCTCTCCGCCCTCCTGATGAGCTTCGCCCGCGCCACCGGTGAGGTACGGGTCGTCGACGCCGGCTCGCCGACGGTGTGGCGGACCCGCGGCGCCGTGACCGAGCGGCTCCACCTGGAGCGTCAGCTGCCCCTGGGGATGTTCGAGGACACCATCTACGTCACCCAACGCCTGAGGGTCCTCCCCGGTGACCGCCTGGTCTTCGTCGCCTGCGATCGCGCGGAACCCTCGGCCGCAGGAGGCGACACGGCGATGGACCGCACGGTGAGCCAGATGGACCGCACGGTGAGCCACGCGATCGACGGCACCCGGCACCTGGCCTGCGCGGAGACGCCACAGGCTGTGGTGCGCGCGCTGAGGGAGCCCGACGGCGCGCTGCCGGACGACATCCTCGTTCTCTGCCTCGACTGGCACGGAGGGCGCACCGCCGAGCAGCGCGCGGGTGCGGGCGGTGTGGAATGTGCGAAGAGGGGAAAATTCGTAGAACGAGACGGGACGCATGGAGCCACCTGAGGAAGGAGGGACGATGACGGACGTGATCGCCCTGGACAGCGCGACACGACGGCCCGCACTGTCCGCGAGCGTCGACTTCGACGGTGGGGTCGGCATGATCGCGGCGGCTCGCGACTTCACCGCCGACTTCCTCACCGCCTCACCGGCCGTACGACGCGGGCCGCCGACCCCCGAGCGCATCGACCTCGCCCGCCTGGTGGTGAGCGAGCTGGTGACCAATGTGGTGCGCCACGCGCCGGGCCCGTGCCGGCTCCTGCTCGAACTGTTCGAGAGCGTCCTGGAGATCTCGGTGTTCGACCGGCGGGAAGCATCGCCCGTACCCCGCGGCCACGACCCCCGCCGGATCGGCCAGCACGGAGTCGAGATCGTCATCGCCGTCTGCGAAAGCGTGAGTGTGGAGCCGCAGCCCTCCGGGAAGCGGGTGCGGGCGCGCCTTCCCCTTGCCTGAGTCGCGTCCGGAATTCGCAGGAATGCCGCGGGGAAGCCGGGGTAGGCGATCAGCTCACGCACAGGGCGGGCTGCCGACGAGGGAAGGGGCGCACAGTGCTGACTGAGGTGACGACGGAGACGAAGGCTGGTTTCGACAGGGGTGTGGGGGACCTTCCCCTGCTTGAGGCTCCCCGCAAGGTCGCCCCGAAGGACGCACGTGAGCTGTCGAAGGTGTTCTTCGACAAGCTGGCGGTACTGGAGGAGGGAACGCACGAGTACCAGTACGCGCGTAACACGCTGATCGAGATGAACATGTCTCTCGTGCGGTATGCGGCCGGGCGGTTCCGGGCGCGTGGGGATGAGATGGAGGACATCGTTCAGGTCGGGACGATCGGTCTGATCAAGGCGATCGACCGGTTCGACATCTCGCGTGAGGTGGAGTTCACGAGTTTCGCCGTTCCGTACATCGTGGGGGAGATCAAGCGGTTCTTCCGTGACACCTCGTGGGCGGTGCATGTGCCGCGCCGGCTGCAGGAGGCGCGGGTGGAGCTGGCGAAGGCGACGGAGGAGCTCGGTTCGCGGCTGGGGCGGACGCCGACGGTGGCGGAGCTGGCGTCGTTGATGAATCTCTCCGAGGACGAGGTGATAGAGGCGCGGCTGGCGTCCAACGGCTACAACTCGACTTCCCTGGATGCCGCGGTCGGTGCGGAGGGTGAGGACGGTGACGCGGCGCTGGGTGACTTCATCGGCGTGGAGGACCCGGCGCTGGAGCTGTTCGAGGACTTCCACACCCTGGCGCCGCTGCTGGTCGAACTCGACGACCGTGACCGCACGCTGCTGCACCTGCGCTTCGTCGAGGAGCTGACCCAGTCGGAGATCGGCAAGCGGCTCGGCATCTCGCAGATGCACGTCTCCCGCCTGCTCTCACGGAACCTGGAACGCCTCCGCAAGGGCATGCTCGACACCGCTGGGGAATGACTCTTCCCAGGCGAACGACCCCTCCCGGGAAACGGGACGGCCTCACCAACCCCCTTCTGGTGAGGCCGTCCGCCTGGATCGGGTCGACGGGTGAGGACGGCGAACGGGGCGCGAGGTGACCGAGACGAGTACGACCCGCTGCCAGGCGGGAGATGTCCTGGCCGCTGCCGTGGAGTTCGGCAGCGCCGAGGGTGCGATCGCAGCGGCCCGCGATTTCACCGTGGAATTCCTGGCGCGGTCCGCGACCTCCTCACGGCCCTGCCCGCCGGGCGCCGCCGACGCCGCACGCCTGGTGGTCAGCGAACTCGTCACGAACGTCGTGAAGTACGCCCCCGGCCCCTGTCGCCTGGAGCTCGCCCTGCACGCGGACACTCTGGAGATCCGCGTCCACGACTCGCACCCGGTCATGCCCGTGGCACGCCCCCGCGACCCGGGCAGGCTCGGGCAGCACGGCATGGAGATCGTGCTGGCGGTCTGCACCGGTGTCGAGGTCGAGGCGACGTCGCACGGCAAACGGGTCCGGGCGCGAGTCCCCCTGTTCTGACCGGGCGGGCGGCGGTCACCGCGCCGCACGCTCGTCGCACGAGCGTTCGCGCCGTCGTCACGCAGCATGAACCGGCGTCCCTGACGCTAACCCCCGTACGGCTGAGGCGTTGGCGATGCGTGACACCGCAGCAGTGACGGTTCTGCGCAAGGGGCTGCCGACTCCCCGAGCCGCGGGTCACCCCTCGTTCACGCCCGGTAGAGTGCGGAGAGTAACGGAAGTGTGGTCACGTGTCGGCGGCTCCAAGGTCCCACCCCCCTACGGCTACAGCGGCTCGGCCCCCGGCGTCCTGGTCGGCAGGGAGAGGGAGTCGGCCGAACTCGAGCGGCTTCTGGCCGGTCACCGGCTGGTGACGGTGACCGGCGGGGTCGGTGTGGGGAAAAGTCGTCTCGCCGTCGCCGCGGCGGCCGCGAGGGAGGACGGGCCGTGCGGGCGCGTCGTCCAGGTGCTGCGGCCGGGCAGCGGGCCCGGAGGCGCACCGGCCCCCGGCGAGCTGAGCGCCGCGGTCGCCGAGGCGCTGACGGACCCGCCGTCCGAGCACGCCCACGGCGTCGGCACCTCTTCCGTCCCGCGGTCGGCGGCCGCGCGGACGCTTCTGGTCCTCGACGACGTCGATCCTGTCCACGCCGAGTGCCTCGGGCTCGTGCAGCGCCTGCTGATGGCCGAGCCGGGGCTGCGCGTCCTGGTGACGTGCCGACGGGCTCTGGGGCTCGGTGAGGAGCGTGTACTGCGGCTGGCGCCGCTCCGTACGGCGGCCGGCGGCGGGGCCGGCCACGGGCCGGCGGTGGAACTGTTCCTGGACCGAGCGCGCGCCGCCGTCGAGGGGTTCGCCGCGGAAGGTCCCGATCTGCGAGCGGTCGCGGAGATCTGCCGTTCCCTGGAAGGCTCCCCCCTCGCCATCGAGATGGCCGCGGAGCAGGTGGCCCGACGGCAGCTGGACGACCTGGCGGAACAGCTGACACGACATCAGGGCTGGCTCACCGGCGGGCGGTCGGGCCTACGCCGTCACCGGTCCCTGCGGGCCGCCATCGGTTCCGACTATGTGCTGTGCGAACGGGCGGTGCGGGTCGTCTGGGGCCGGGCCAGCGTCTTCGCCGGATCCTTCGCCGAGTCGGCGGCGGTGTTCCTCTGCGCCGGGGGAACGGTCGAGCCCTCTCATGTCCCCTCCTGTCTGGCGCAGCTCGCGGCGATGGGGGTGCTGGAGACGGTCGGTGACGGCGGCGGACCTCGTCGGCCCCGGTACCGGATGTCGCGGGCCGCCCGGGAGTTCGGCGCCGAGCGGCTGAGGGAGGCGGGCGAGTTCGAGGTCGCCGCCGAGCGGCGCCTGATCCACTGCGCCGACGTGGCGGCGGTCGCGGAGAGCCTTTGGAACAGCGGCTGTCAGTCGCAGGCCGTACAGACACTGCTGGAGGAACACGAAGATCTCACGGCGATGCTGCGGTACGCGGTCGGGCGGCCGGACCACGTGGAGGTGGCTCTGGAGACGGTCGTCAGCCTGTGGTTCTGGTGGGCGGTGTACCACCGGTCCGAAGAAGGGCGGGTGTACCTCATGAGGCTGCTGCCGCTCTGCCCGCCCGACAGCCCGTCGGCCGTACGCGCCCTGTGGCTGGCGGCCTGGCTGACGGCTCGTGCCGACCCCCAGGCGGCGCGCTCCCTGCTGCGGCGGGCCTGGCCCGCCGCCGTTCTCGCCGGCGACGACGCCACGGTCGGCCGCGTCGCTCATGTCGAGGGGATCCTGGCCCTGCGCGAGCAGGATCTCCAGGCGGCGGCCGAGCACTTCCGGCAGGCCGCGGACACCACCCCGGTATGGGCGCCCGGCGGTCCCTCGCCGGCGATCAGTCTGGCCGCTCTCGCGGTGATCCAGGCGGGGTTCGCCCCGGCCGCCGCCCGGCGCAGTGCACGGCGTGCGCTGACGCAGCCGGGTGTCAGGGAGGACGCCTGGGCGACGTCGGTCGCCCGCTACGCCCGGGCGTTCGTCGATCACCGGCTCGGCTCCAACGGCCGGGCCTGGCGCCGGGCCCACCGAACGGTGGCCTCCCTGGACCCCGGTCTGCCCGCACCGCACGGGGCCGCGCTCCTCCACGAGTTGATGGCCGACATCGAGGCCGGGGCCCGGGGCGGGCCGCGACTGCCGTCCGTGGCTCCCGGGGGCACGGACGAGCCCCTTTCCGCGCCGGCCGAACCCGAGGCCGGACGCGACGCCGGAGAGACCGAACGCGATGCCGAACGCGATGCCGACGGAGGGGCCGGAAGAGGGGCCCAGAGGGAGAGGGCACGCTGACCCACGGCCGGACCAGCGGGGTCGGGCGCCGAAGACGGGGCCCGACAGGGCCGGCGGGGGCGCGACGGTGGGAAGGGCGGCAGGCACGCGCCCCGGCGTCGCCGGTGATGACGGTGGTCACCGACGGACGGCCCTGGAGGACGGGTGTCACTGCCGAGCGGGGAGAGGTGCGGCTGCCTCGCCGACGAGGCAGCCGCACCTCTCCCCGCGCCACCGGTGAGGGAAGCGGGACGCATGCCCGATGGTCGGCGAGGGGGGCCTTCCATGCGGGCACCCTGGCGCCCTGCCGCCCGGGGTGGCACCGGCAGTCTCCAGGGTGTGGCCGCACCTCGGCATCCGTAGGCGGCATGGATCCGTATACGGAGACGGGGAGACGGAGGCGCCGGCATACGTACGTACGCCGGCCGACGGCGGACCGGGCCGGCGTACGCGGGCAAGCCGGCCGATCCCCTAAGGCTCCGACACGCGGGAGATCTCCGCGCGGGAGGTGATGCCGAGTTTGGCGAGGATGTGCTCGACGTGGGTGTCCGCGGTCCGCTTGGAGATCACGAGCCGCTCGGCGACCTCCCGGTTGGACAGCCCTCGCGCCACCAGGGCTGCCACCTCCCGCTCCCTGGGCGTCAGGGCGTCGGCCGTGTGCGCGGTCGCCGCGTCCCCGGGACGGACCCGTCCGGCACATCGGCGTCGGCCCGTACCGCCGCCAGGATGTCGTCCCCCGACAGCCGCGCCCCCACGCCGTGCCAGCGCTCGAACTCGGCGTCCCCGAGGGAGTCCCGTACCGCCTTGCGTACCGACTCCTGTTCCTGGAGCAGCGAGGGCAGCATCGCCACGGGATCGCCGGCGAGCCGCCGGGCACTCTCCGCGTAGCCCAGCAACCAGGCGGCCTGCACGGGGCGTTCGCGCCTGCGGCATGCCAGGACAGCCCCAGGCAGCACAGAGCGGCGACGAGTACGTCGCCGATCTCGCTGACGACCTCCAGGGCCTGGCGCAACGGCGCCGCGCTCTCCTCATGGCGGCCGGCCAGCCACAGAATCGTGCCCTGCACCATCAACGTGGAGGAGTAGAGCTGGCGTTCACCGGTCTCCGCCAGTGGGCGAGGCCCGCGTCGCACATCTCGAGCGCTCCGTCCATGTCCCCGAGGACGGCGCGCAGCAGCGCACCCTCGTAATGGACCACCGCCGTCCCCAGCGGATCGCCCGCCGCGACGATCCGCCGACGCCCTCGTTCGACCGCCGCCAGGCCCTCCGCGGCCTCGCCGGAGAGCGCCCGCATCGCCCCGAGATACGGCTCGGTGAACAGGGCGACACGCTCCTCGCCGCACCGCAGCGCCACGTCCCGGGCCTCCAGGAAGCGGTCCGGCGCCACGGCGAGGTCCCCCGACCAAACGCCGAATATGCCGGTCATCAACAGCCCCCAGGCCCGCTCCGGGCAGTCCCCGGGCACCAGCTCCAGCCCTTTGTCGATCCAGTACCGGCCCTCCGACAGCGTTCCCGCGGCCCGCCAGTACGGTCCGAGCTGAGTGGCCATCCACAGCCCTTCCGGCGCTCGGTCCCCGGTGGTGAAGGCGTACTTCAGAGCGGCTCTGATGTCGGCGATCCGAGCGGCGACCGTCTGGTGCAGGCCCGCCTGGGCCGGGGAGACCAGCTGGTCCCAGAACCGGATCGCCAGCGCCTGGAAGTGCGCGAAGTGACGGTGGTGCACGGCGGTCCTGTCCGCCGCGGTGGCGAAGCGATCGGCACCGTACTCGCGGATGGTGTCGAGCATCCGGTAGCGCGCGCTGTGCTCGGCCACACGCTGCACCACGGACTTGTCCACGAGTCCGAACAGCGCCTCCAGCGCGTCCTCCTCGGTGAGACGTCCGCCGCTGCACACCTGCTGTACGGCCGACAGGCCGAACGGGCCGGTGAAGACGGACAGCCGCGCCCAGAGCAGCCGCTCCGCCGGTGTGCACAGCTCGTGCGACCAGCCGATGGCCGTATGGAGCGTCTGATGGCGGGGCAGGACGCCCCGCCGCCCACCGGTGAGCACGTCGAAGCGGTGGTCGAGCCGCGCCACGAGCTCCGCGAGCGGTACGGCCCGCAGGCGCATGGTGGCGAGCTCCAGGGCGAGCGGTATGCCGTCGAGGCGGGCGACGAGCGCCTGGGCCTGCGTCCGGTGGGTCTCCGTCATCGTCCAGCCGGGCACCACACCGGCGGCCCGCTGCGCGAACAGCTCCAGGGCGTCGTCCGGTCCGAGTGGCGGGATCGCGATGGTGTGCTCGCCCGGTACGTCCAGGGGCTGCCTGCTGGTCGCGAGCACGCAGACGCCGGACGCCTCGCGCAGCAGTACCTCGCAGAGCATCGCGCAGGCGTCCACCAGGTGCTCGCAGGTGTCGAGCACGATGAGCAGCCGCCGTCCCTGCAGGTGGGCGACGATCGCGTCCAGCGGCGCCATTCCGGACTGCTCCGGCAGCTCCAGTACGGCGGCGAGGGTCGCCGGGACCAGCTCCGCGTCGGTCAGCGCCGACAGTTCGGCGACCCGCACCCCCTCGGGGAATCGATTCTTCTGCGCAGCCGCGGCACGCAACGCCGTCCGGCTCTGCCCACACCACCGGGCCCCACCAGGGTGACCAACCGACCCTCGGCGAACAGCTCCTGGATGAGGGCGAGTTCCTTGCCCCGGCCGACGAAGCTGGTCAACTCGACCGGCAGTCGCCCTCCACGCCGCTGTCCGAACCCGAAACCGAACCCCATGGCACCCCCGTGACCATCTGCTCTCGCTCATACGTACTCGTGCCCCCGTTCAACGACGGCGCCCCTCAACCGTTACACCAGCGGCAGATCGGGCGGCGGAGGCAGCACCAGCACGGTGCGCTACCCGCGGGAAGGGCGCCCGGAACACGGTGGCCGCACTGAAGCCGACCCGCGCGGCCCGGCCGGAGGAAGCCCCCGGCGAACCCATGCGGTCCCCGCACGAGCCGACCCCCAGAAGTGATCCGAGTCACGTCCTGTCACAGGGACCGACGACGCGGTGTCTTGAGGCCGAACACCCGGAAACGGAGGAGGCACCATGACCGAGAACACTGACGTGGTCGTGATCGGCGGCGGATACGCGGGCGTGATGGCCGCGAACCGGCTGACACAGCGCGCCGGCGTGACCGTGACGCTGATCAACCCGCGCCCGACCTTCGTCCACCGTGTCCGCCTGCACCAGTTGGTGGGCGGGTCCGACGACGCCGTCGTCGACTACCGGGACGTCCTGGCCGAGGGCGTTCGGCTGGTGGTCGACACCGTGACGCGGATCGACGCGGACGGGCGCGGTGTGACGCTGGCGGCCGGCGGCACGGTCCGTTACGACTACCTGATCTACGCGGTGGGCAGCGGCAGCGCCGGTCCGAGCGTGCCCGGAGTGGCCGAGTTCGCCTACCCGATCGCCACCCTCGAGGATGCGCAGCGGCTTCGGCCAGTCCTCGACGCCGCGCCCCCGACGGCCCCCGTGACGGTGGTGGGAGCCGGTCCGACCGGCATCGAGACCGCCGCCGAGCTGGCGGAGGCCGGCCGCACGGTGACCTTGGTGTGCGGCGGGGTGCTCGGCCCGTACCTGCACACCCGCGGCCGCCGCTCCGTCGCCAGGCGGCTGGCCGAGCTCGGTGTGACGGTCATCGACGGTTCCGACGCGAAGGTGACGGTGGTGACCCGCGATGCCGTGCGGCTCGGCGACGGCCGCGAGCTGCCGAGCGCCGTGACCGTCTGGACCGCGGGGTTCGGCGTGCCGGACCTGGCCGCGCGCAGCGGGCTGACCACCGACGCCCTGGGCCGCCTGCTCACGGACGAGACGCTGACCAGCGTGGACGACGCGCGCATCGTCGCGGCCGGCGACTCGGCCGCACCGTCCGACCTGCCGCTGCGGATGAGCTGCCAGGCCGCGATGCCGCAGGGGGCGCGGGCCGCCGACACCGTGCTCAGCCGGATCGCGGGTGAGCAGCCGGAGAACCTCCACCAGTCGTTCTACGCCCAGTGCATCAGCCTGGGCCGACGCGCCGGTCTCTTCCAGCTCGCCAACAGGTCCGACGTCGCGGTGGGGTTCCACATCGGCGACGGACTGGGCGCCAGGTTCAAGGAGGTGGCCTGCAAGGCCATCCACAAGCACCTGGCCGACGAGGCGCACAAGCCCGGCTCATACAGCCTGCACCGCATGTCAGGAGGTGTCGCCAAGCGCCGGCAGCTGCTGCGGGCCAAGCGCGCCGAGGCACCGGCGGCCGCCGACCGGGCAGCCTGACCGGTGCCGTCAGGCGGGGGCGTGTCTCAGGAGCGGGCCTTACGGGTGCGGGAACGGTTCTCCTTGCGGATCGCTTCCAGCAGTTGCGACCTGCTCATGGTCGACCGGCCGCTGATCTCCAGACGCTGGGCCAGGTCGTACAGATGCTGCTTGGTGGCGTGCTCGTCCACTCCCTCACCGCTCGGGGCCGGCTGCTCCCTCGGGGTCGCCGCCCGCGCGTCGGAAGGACCTTTGCGGCCGTGTTCCTTCCGCTCCCAGTGGTCGGCGACCTTCTCGTACTTGTGCTTGAGTGCGCTGAAGGCCACGCGATGCGCGCGCTCGCCCTCGCCGTACTGGTCCACCGCCGAGTCGTGTGCCTTGATCCAGGTGCGCTGCGCGTCCTTGGGCGAGCGCTCCAGCGTCGAAGGAAGCTCTTCGCGTCCTGGCATGGTTGTTCACCTCCGATGGGACGCAGGGCGGGTTCCCCGGCCGCTGGGGACGAAACGCGGCAGGGTCGAGGGCGCGACTCGGGATCCGGGGGCCGGCCACAGCAGTTCAGGACTCGGACTCCGATACGTCGCCGTGCGCCTGCGCCTGCGCCTGTGCCGGGCCAGGGCGTCGTAGTGTGGCGATCACCTCGTTGTCCGAGACCTGCGCGAACTCCTCGTACCACTCCCCGACGGACCGGAATGTGCTCGGCCGGTGCAGGCACACGAACTCGTCGGCCTCCTTCCCGATCGTCTCCGCGGCTTCCGGGGCACAGACCGGCACGGCGAGGACCAGGCGGGCGGGACGGCCGGAGCGCAGACGGCGCAGCGCCGCACGCGCGGTGACGCCGGTGGCGAGCCCGTCGTCCACCAGGATCACCGTCCGGCCCTCCACATCGGGCGCGGGCCGTCCACCGCGGTACAACTCCTCACGGCGGTGCAACTCGGCCCTCTCCCTGGCCACATCGGGGGCGAGATCCTCCTCGGTCAGGCCGAGCATCTGCAGGGCCTGCCTGTCGTAGACCGGGGGATCCTCGCCGGCGATGGCACCGATGCCGACCTCCGGGCTGCCGGGCACGCCGATCTTGCGGGCGACGAGCACGTCGAGCGGCACCTTGAGAGCGCGGGCGACCTCCGCGGCGACCGGCACCCCGCCGCGCGGCAGTGCTAGAACGACCGTGTGGGTGAGGTCGCCGTCCCCGGCCCATTCGAGGAGCCGGCGAGCGAGTTCCTCGCCGGCCTGACGATGGTCGTAGAAGCGCATCAGGGGCCCTCCTCGGGAGGTGGAACGACTGACGGACCGGTGGGCCCGGTCTGCGTCTCGTGTCCAGGTCGCAGGAACCAGTCGGCCGCCGCCGCGGCGACCGCCTCCAGCGCTCCGGGCTCCTCGAACAGGTGCGTCGCACCGGGGACCACATGCATCCGGTGCGGTGCGCGCAGCGCCGCGCCCGCCTCACGGTTCATCTCCAGGACGGCCCTGTCATCGCCTCCCACGATCAGGAGGACCGGTGCCCGCACCCGGCTGAGCGCGTCACCGGCCAGATCGGGTCGGCCGCCGCGGGACACCACGGACCGGACGCGACCGGGCCGCTCGGCCGCCGCCACCAGCGCGGCCGCGGCTCCGGTGCTGGCGCCGAAGAGTCCCAGGGGAAGCCCCGCGGTGGCCGGCT
This sequence comes from Streptomyces sp. ISL-36, assembly GCF_018614205.1. Classification (GTDB taxonomy): domain Bacteria; phylum Actinomycetota; class Actinomycetes; order Streptomycetales; family Streptomycetaceae; genus Streptomyces. The sequence goes on from NZ_JAGGOS010000037.1 coordinate 23,910, forward strand.
CTTCGGCGAGCCAGTCGATCGCCGACACCAGACGCCGTCCGAGCAGGCCGATGTCGAAGCGATGCCGGGCCGTCACCATGTCGACCTGCTCCTCCTGCTCGGTCAGCAGATCCATCAGGAGAGTGCCGAGCCCCGCGTCCTGCAGGGAAGCGGCCACGGCTCTGTTGCGCGGGCTGTGCCGCGAGCTGCCGCTGCCGTGGGCGAAGAGCACCACCGCCCCGGACTGCGGAGGAAGCGCCAGGTCACCGGCGATCGCCGATCCGTCGGCGGGTATGGAAACCGCTTGCGAGGTCACCACGGTCACCCTCTCCTTCCGGCGAGGCGGGTGCGCGGGCGCGGGATGCGGCGCCCACCGCAATGCGGGTATCCCTCACGCCGCCCGGTATGCACGCAAGCGCGTCAGGGAAGACCTGAGCAACGCCAGGTTGTTGCCCCGCAGCCGGCCCGGCGACGGCCTGGATCAGCACATGACGGTGGGGGCGACCGCATGCCTCTCGGCATCGGTCGCCCCCACCGTCACTCGCCTGCCGCGCCCCCCCGGAGCCGCGGAACGGGAACCCCGCTCGGGATCCCGGCGTGATCAGACCGTCGGAACCGGGTACGTCGGGTACTCGACGCCCGAGACGTGCTGGACGACCCGGATGACCTGGCAGGAGTAGCCGAACTCGTTGTCGTACCACAGGTAGAGGATCGCGTTGTCGCCGTCGACCTTGGTGGCGCCGGCGTCGACGATCGAGGCGTGGCGCGAGCCGATGAAGTCGCTCGACACCGCGTCGGGGGCGGTCGTGAAGTCGATCTGGCGCTTGAGCGGCGAGGTCAGCGACACGTTGCGGAGGTAGTCCAGGACCTCCTCGCGGCTGGTCTCGCGGCCGAGCCGCAGGCTGAGGATCGCGATCGAGACGTCCGGCACAGGCACGCGGATCGAGCTGCCGGTGATCGGAGCCTTGAGCTCCGGCAGCGCCTTGGCGACCGCGGAGGCGGCGCCGGTCTCGGTGATGACCATGTTGAGCGGCGCCGAGCGGCCGCGACGGTCGGCCTTGTGGTAATTGTCCAGCAGGTTCTGGTCGTTGGTGAACGAGTGGACGGTCTCCACGTGGCCGCGCAGGACGCCGTACTCGTCCGCCATCGCCTTCAGCGGCGGGACGATCGCGTTGGTCGTGCAGGAGGCGCAGGACAGGATCTGCTCGTCCGGCTTGATCGTGTCGTGGTTGACACCGTGCACGATGTTCGGGACGTCGCCCTTGCCCGGGGCGGTCAGGACGACCTTGTCGATGCCGGGGCGCAGGTGCTTCGACAGGCCTTCCCGGTCGCGCCACTTGCCGGTGTTGTCGATGAGGATGGCGTTCTTGATGCCGTACGCCGTGTAGTCGACCTCCGACGGGTCGCCGGCGTAGATCACCTTGATCTCGTTGCCGTTGGCGATGATCGTGCTGTTCGCCTCGTCGACGGTGATCGTGCCCTGGAACTGGCCGTGGATCGAGTCGCGGCGCAGCAGCGAGGCGCGCTTGACGATGTCCTGGTCACCGCCCTGGCGGACGACGATGGCACGCAGGCGCAGGCCGTTGCCGGAGCCGGACTTCTCGATGAGCAGGCGGGCGACGAGCCGGCCGATGCGGCCGAAGCCGTAGAGGACGACATCGCGTCCCTCGCGGCGCTCGATCTTGTTGGCGCCCGTGGCGCCGGCGACGGCCTCGGCGGTGAACTCGGCCACCGACAGGCCGCGGTCGTCGGCCTTGTACGTCGCGGCGAGCATGCCGATGTCGATCTGGGAAGGGCCGAGGTCGAGCGTGGTCAGAGCCTGCAGGAAGGGCAGCGTCTCGGTGACCGACAGCTCCTCGCCGGCGATCTGCCGGGCGAATCGGTGGGTCTTGAGGATGCTGACCACCGACTTGTTCACCAGGGAGCGGCTGTGCAGCAAGACGGTGACGTCCCGCTCCCGGTGCAGCTTCCCGACTATCGGGATCATCGACTCCGCGATCTCCTCGCGGGTCTTCCAGTTAGTGAACGAGTCCTCATTGACAGTCACAAGTTTATCTTTCGAGCTAGGCGGCGCTCATATGCTAACCCCCCGCCGGATTGATCATTCAAACGGCCTCCGAACGGCGTCGCCGCCCCCTCCGGGGCCCATGTCGGCCAGGCGTTCTACCCGGCCCACCGGCCCGACAGGAAGGCGACGGCGTAGACCATCGTCAGGGGCACCGTCAGGCACAGGTAGACGGTCGTGAACCGTGGGCTCCTGCGGGCGCCGTGCGCGAGCGCGATCCACAACGGCCACCACAGCAGGGTGGCGCGCGGGATGGAGGTGTACCAGTACGACGTGCCGAGCGCCCACAGCGTCAGGGCGACGTAGAGCGCCTCGGGCAGGCGCCGCCACCGGATCAGGAGCCCGAGGAGCAGCAGCCCGACGAGCATCGCGGCCAGCTCCGCCTGGAACATGAAGGCGTACGGCGTGGTCTGGGACCCGGTGAAGGCCGCGTCCCAGGTCTGGGACCAGGCCGCCCACGGGGTGTGGAAGTCGCGGTACCAGCCGCGTTCCTGTGCGTGCTTCCAGGCCATCCAGTCGCCGGTGCGGGTGTGCAGGTACCAGGTGTAGAGGGCCGGCGGCAGGGCGGGCAGCGCCGCCCACGGCAGCCGGCGCCACGACCGCCGGTCGGCGCGTGCGGCGAGGACGAGGTGCAGGGCGACGGCCGCGGCGAGGAAGAGGCCGCTCACCCGGACCGTCGTCGCCAGCGTGGTCAGGGTGGTGGCGAGGGCCCACGCGTGGCGCTGGGCCGCGAGCCAGGCGGGCAGCGCCAGCGCCAGGAAGAGAGCCTCCGTGTAGCCGGCGGCGAGGAAGATGCCGCACGGGGAGACGAGCAGGAACAGCACGGCACGGCGACCGCCGTCGGTGCCGGTGCCGGTGCCGGTGTCGGTCTCGGGAAGGTGGTGCCGCGCGATCCGGGCCAGAGCTACCACGGCGACGGCCCCGGCGACGAGGGAGATCAGCAGCCCGGCGGCGGTCCAGTGCGGCACGACGACGTGCACGGCGCGCAGGACGAGCGGAAAGCCGGGGAAGAACGCCTCGCGGTTGTCCCCTCCCATGGGGCCGGGCGCCGTATCGGCGGGGAAGTAGCCGTCCCGCGCGATGGCCAGGTAGTGGCCCCAGTCCCAGCGCTCGAAGGGGGCGAGGACTCCGGGAGCCTGGCGGGCTTCCCCGTCGGCGGGGAAGAGCCAGCGCGTGCAGTAGGCGGTGATCCACAGGCCCGCGCGGGTGGCCAGGTACAGACAGAGCACCTCGCCGTCGTCACGCCGCAGTCGCAGAGCGCGCCGTACGCGCTCCTCGGTACGGCGGGAGGGCGTCAGCCGGCGCGCCGCGGGCGCGGGGAAGTACTCCGCCGGCGGGGTGCCGTGCCGGGGTGCGGCGCGGGTGGGCTCGCGTATCTCGGTCGGTGGAACCGGCATGTCGGCGCTCTCTCGGGTGGTTGCGGGCACGCCGGATCACCCCGCGTGCGGGGTGTCGGCGTAGGGGTTTTGTCGGTCAGGACCGGGTGGAGACGGCTCCACCGTGAGGCGGTGAGGTGGGAGTCCCGTCGTAGGGGCCACCGGAGGCGCCGTCGGGCGTCGAGGAGGTGGTCGGCGGCGACGTGGCCGACGTCGAGGTGGCCGGCGGGGTGGCCGGCGGCGTGTCGGCCGGGATGCCGGAGCCCGGCGTGCTCCGGTCCGTGGGCGGTGCGGTCAGGGACGGCTGGGTCGACGGAGAGAGGGTCGGTGCGGAGGGCGTGTCCCGGGGAGAGGGGGTCGTGGCGGGCACCACCGGTGTCGGCCGGCCCGTCACCAAGGCGGCCGTCGCCACCCCGCCACCGGCGAGAACCAGACAGGCCGCCGCCAGGCCGGCCAGGCGGCGGCGCCCGGCGCGCCTGCCGCGTTCGGCGATCCGCGTGAACGGCGGGGCGTCCGCGTGGGCCTGGCCGATGTGGGCCGCCTGGTGGAACAGGTGCCGCAACGGGTCGTGGGGCTCAGGCACCGGAGGCCTCCTCAATGCGTGGGTCTTGCAGGCGATGGGCGAGGGCGGTACGCGCACGGCTCAGATGTGTCTTGACGGTGCCGCTCGACATGCCTGTCTCGGCGGAGATCTGCTCGACGGTGAGGTCGCACAGGTAGTGGAGGGTCACCGCTCTGCGCTGCCGGTCGGGCAACCCGCGCAGGGCCTCCACCAACGCCACTTCCTCGGGACCCGGCCCGGCGACCTCCGTCGGCGTGTCCCTGCGCCGCCAGGCCTCGGTCGAGCGTCGCCGGAAACGCCACCTGCTCACCGCCAGCCGCCAGGCGACCGTTCTGATCCAGGCCTCCGGCCGGCCGTCACGGTCCAGTTGCCGTCGCCGGCTCCATCCCTTGACGAACGCCTCCTGCACGACGTCCTGCGCCTCGTGCAGATCGCCCAGCATCATGTAGAGCTGCCCGGTCAGGCGCGCGACCGTCTGGGCGTAGAACTCTTCGAACTCCTCGACGGTCAACAGCCACTCCTGGATCTCTCTCGCTTCACCCCGCATACGCTCCGAGCAGGGCATCCGGTTGACACCGTGGGCGAGAAAGAACCGTGACGCTCGTCACGCCGCCCGGCGCGCCGTCGGCCGGCTGTAAGACGCGCACCGCCCTTCGCCGCTCGTGCGGGCTGTCCGGCCCGGCATGTGGAAAGGGAGTGTGAAGATCGCGAACGAACCCTGTGAGGATGGGGGGCGGCGCGCTGGGGTGGAGCGGTTTTTCCACGGCGAAATGCGCACACCCGGGCGCCGAATGCTTTGTGTCATCCCTTGAACCCGTGGGTAACTTCCCCTGGTCTCCGGGCCTCTGAAGTGCGAGAAAGGCCGAATATCGGGGGAGTGGGCGGGGATTGCCCTCGACGCATCTCGCTCGACGGTTCAGGCGAGGGGGGTATGGTCGAGCCCGTTCGCACCCCTGTGCGCCTGTCACATGTCCGCGCCCCAAGGGGCGGCGGGGGCGGCGGCGCACCAAGTGCCGCATATACCACGTGCTTTGGGGAGATGGGGCTGAGTTCCGAGGAATTCTGAATTGGAAGGCAAATAGGGGCACAGTCGGACTTCGCGGTGCGAAGGGCGACGGAAAGACGTTCGAGGCGAGGCAAACCCATGGATGCTCCGACCAGCGCGTCGGCCGATAAGAGCGGCTCCGGCGGCAGCAGGGCGAATGCGGGCTGGTTCGGTCCGAGTCCGAGTGCGCGTCCGAGCCCCGGTCCGAGCGAGAAATCCGGCCGCACCGGGCAGGGGGACGGACGGAACGCGGAGGACCGGATACCCAGCCGCCCCGTGACGCCGATACGTCCGGTGGGCACCGGCGGGGAGAGAAGCCGTACGGCACCTCCCTCGCCCACACCCGCGCCTGCGCCCATACCCGCGCCCGAATCCGTGCCTGCGCCCGAATCCGTGCCCGCGCCACGATCCGCCCAAGGCCCTGCCCCGGCTCCCACGCCGCCGCCGGCCCCCAGGCAGGCGTACGAGCCCGAACGGGCGGCGGTGGCCGACGCCCCCGAGGACACCTCGGACCCCGCGCTCATCCGCCGCACGATGGCCGAGATCGAGCCCATCGCCGACAAGGTCACCTCGCACTTCTACGCGCTGCTCTTCCTCCAGCACCCCGACCTGCGCGCCCTCTTCCCCGCGGCCATGGACGCCCAGCGCGACCGCCTCTTCAAGGCGCTGCTCACCGCCGCCACCCACGTGGACGACCCGGCGATCCTCACCACGTACCTGTCCCACCTGGGGCGCGGACACCGGAAGTACGGCACGCGCCCCGAGCACTACCCGGCCGTCGGCGAGTGTCTCCTGGCGGCCCTCGCCCAGTACGCGCCGCAGAGCTGGAGCCCGCGGACGGAGGCGGCCTGGGTGGGCGCCTACACCGCGATCTCCCAGATCATGATCGATGCCGCCGCCGAGGACGAGCTGCGCGCCCCCGCGTGGTGGGAGGCGGAGGTGGTCGCCCATGAGATGCGCACCTCTGACATCGCTGTCGTCACCGTACGGCCCGACCAGCCCTACCCCTTCCTCGCCGGGCAGTACGCCGCCCTGGAGACCCCCTGGTGGCCGCGGGTGTGGCGGAACTACTCCTTCGCCTCCGCCTCCCGCTCCGACGGGCTGCTCTCCTTCCATGTCAAGGCCGTCCCGGCGGGCTGGGTCTCCAACGCCCTGGTGCACCGCGCCCGCCCGGGCGACGTGATCCGCCTCGGTCCCCCCACCGGATCCATGACGGTGGACCACAGCACCGACAACGGGCTGCTGTGCCTCGGCGGCGGAACCGGCATCGCCCCCATCAAGGCCCTGGTCGAGGACGTGGCCAGGCACGGCCGTCGCCGTCCCGTCCAGGTCTTCTACGGAGCCCGCCGCGACCACGACCTGTACGACATCGACACCATGCTCCGCATGCAGCAGACGCACCCCTGGCTCTCGGTGCGCCCGGTCGTCGACGAGGGCCCCGCGGGCGAACTGTGCGGCCACCTTCCCGATGCCGTCTGCCAGTACGGCCCGTGGCACTCCTACGATGCCTATCTGTCCGGACCCGCGGCCATGATCCGCTGCGGCGTGGACACCCTGAGGGGCATAGGCATCCCCTCCCACCGCATACGGCACGACTCCATCGAGGAACTGGTCGGGGCACGGAATTGAGCACATTCGAGCAGATCGGGCACGAGCAGCAGCAGATGGGCCACCATCCGACACCCCCGCCGGTACGCACCACCCGACCGGGCAGCGACGGCGAGCACCAGGTCCAGCAGCGCATGGGCACCACCGAGCGCGCCGACAAGTTCTACGCCGACCAGGTCCTGGACCGGCTCAACCCGCGGATGCGGGAGTTCGTGGCACGGCAGGAGATGTTCTTCCTCGCGACCGCCGACCGGCACGGCGAGTGCGACAACACCTTCCGGGCGGGGCCGCCCGGCTTCCTCCAGGTCCTGGACGACCTCACCCTCGCCTACCCCGAGTACCGCGGCAACGGCGTGCTGGCGAGCCTCGGCAACATCGAGGAGAACCCCCATGTCGGCATCCTGATGGTGGACTTCCTCAGGGACCGCATCGGCCTGCACGTCAACGGCAAGGCCCGGGTCGTACCCGACGACGAGATGCGCCGTGCCCACGGGGGACTGCCCGTGGATCCGGTGCCCGGCCGCCGGGCCCAGCTCTGGGTGGAGGTCACGGTCGAGGAGGCGTACATCCACTGCGCCAAACACATCCCGCACCTGCAGCGGGTGCCCGCCGAGGAGCGCGGCCGGGCGTGGGGTACGGACGACTTCAGGCGCAAGGGCGGCGACTTCTTCGGCGCGGCGGCGGAGGCGGCCGAGCGAGGCGCGTTCCTCCCCGGGCCGCGCGCGGACGCCGCGGCATGGCGGGAGGAGGCCGAGAGGGTCCTGGCGAGGGCCGAGCGCGGGCGGGCCGGATCCGGGCGCCGCAGGGCCTCGGCCGGACAGCCCTCGGCCGATGCCGATGACCAGGTCTTCAGCGGCTGGTTCCGCAGAAACGTCCACGCCTGACCCGACGCCCCGCGCCTGACCGAGACGGTCCGCGCCTGACCGAGAGGGTCCGCGCCTGGCCCGGCGTCCTGGCCCCGGCGTCCGCATCCGACCCGGCGTCCGGTCCTCACCCCGGCGTCCGCACCTGGCCCCGGCGTCCGGGCCTCACCCCGACGCCTCCGCCTGTCCCCGGCGTCTCCGCTCGCACCCTCGGCCGCCGACCGAGGGTGCGAGACACCCACCTACGGCTGGACCGTCATCCGGATGTTCGCGATGCGGCCGGCGGTGTCGAACTCCACCTCGGCGCCGCTGCCGTCGGGAAGCCGTGCGCTCACCAGATCGGCGTCCTCGTGCCAGCCGAGACCGTGGTGGTCGAAGTAGCCCGTGACGACATGGCGGGGAGAGCGGCCGATGAGGCCCACCGCCGTCATCAGCGTGCGGGGAAGGGAGACCGGGTCGACCGTGGCACGGGGGACCTGCGGGTCCTGCGGCAGGAAGTAGACCCGGGTGTCCGGGCCGGCCACGACCCCGATGTACCCCGGGGCGCCGGTGACGCCCATGCCGGCGAACGCCAGCGTCTCCGCCGCCCGGTCGGGGTCCGCGAAGCCGGAGAGGTCCTGCACCTCCTCCTCGAACTCGCCGATGCCGTGCCGCTGCCCGTACGCGCGGACCTGTTCGGCGAGGGCGACGACCGGGGTGTCGCGCAGGCCCGGGTTGGCCCAGCCCCACATCCAGGAGCGCTCGGCCGTGTCGTACGTACCGAGAACGGCCACGCGGAGCGTCAGACCGCCCTGCCGGTACACGCACGAGGGAAGGTCGGCGCTCCACGGGCCGTCGGGGAGAAACCCCGTCAGCGTGTCGAGCTGAGCGGCGCCCCATGCGGCGTGCCGCTCGGCTTCCAGCAGGAACCTGTCACTGAATCCCGTCACCATGGCAGAACCATACGCGCTCGTCGTTCCTGTGCAGATGTGAAGGTTCCGGACCTTCCTCAGGTCCTCTTGCCGCGCGCCGCGATGCCCCAGCACTATTGATTGTCCGTCAGCATCCCACCGAGCGTAGGACTGTTGGCGTTGTTGCTGGTTGCATGTGCACGGGGGAAGAGGTCGCGTGGCTGTCACGGTGCCCGACTGGGCGGACACACTTCTGGATCTGATCGGCGTGGCCTGGCCCAACGTCGACGAGGACGCGTACCGGGACATGGCCGATGCGCTGCGGGAGTTCGCCGAAGACCTGGAGGACGACGGGCAGCTCGCCAACAACCACTTCGAGCGGCTGCTCTCCTCCGGTCAGGGCGAGGCGCTCGACGCGCTCAACTCGCACTGGAACGCGGTCAAGAGCAAGCACATCAAGGACATCGCCGGTGCCGCCCGCACCATCGCCGGCGCCCTGAACCTCGCGGCCACCGCGATCGAGGGGATGAAGGCCGCCGCGCTCGTCCAACTCGGCTACCTGGCCGCCGAGGCGGGGATCGCGATCTCCCTCATCCCCGTCACCGGCGGCCTGTCCGCACTGATCGGCGCGGGCGCGATGCGCGCGACCCAGGAGGTCATCAAGCGCCTGATCAAGGAGTGCGTGGAGGAGGCCGTCGGCTACGTCGTCGCCGCGATGACCGAACCCGCCGTCGCCGCCCTCGAAGGCATGGCGGCCGATCTCGTCGTCCAGCTCGGAGCCGTCGCCATCGGCCTGCAGGACGGTGTCGACCTCGACCGGACCAAGGACGCGGGCAAGGACGGCTTCAAGGACGGCGTGCAGTCCGGCAAGGAGGCCATGCACCTGGCCTCGGCAGGCAGCGGGCCGGCCGGCGGCGGCAGCGGCCTGAAGAACCTGCACATCGAGCACGGCGAACACGACCACGCCTCGACCCAGCTCAACGGCGTCAGCGTCAACATCCACGGCAAGACCGCCGGCAAACTCACCAAGGCCAAGACCGCCCACGGCCGCACCCGAGGCCGCGACTCCATCGCCGACGCCATCGACCCGGTCGCCGACAAGGCCCTCGAAGCCCTGGTGAAGGCCACCCGGAACATGGGCGACCACGTCGGCAAGACCCTCCCCAAGGTCGTCAAGCAGATATCCGTCGACCACAAGAACACCGACGACGCCCTCCGCGACCGCTTCGCCCGCGAGCGTCGCGACGGCGGGGACGACCGCAAGCACTCCAAGAGCGACGGTCCGAACAGCCGCCGCCCCGGCGACGACACCCGTACGCGGCCGGACTCGGTGCGGGACACCAAGGACGATCCGCGACGCAACGGCGTCTCCCTGGACAAGACGGTCTGCAAGAACGACCCGGTCGACGTCGCCACCGGCAAGCTGCTGCTGCCCCAGACCGACCTCTCGCTGCCCGGCGTCCTCCCGCTCACCCTGCGCCGCACGCATGTGTCGACCTACCGCTACGGCCACTGGTTCGGCCGGAGCTGGGCCTCCACCCTCGACGAGCGCATCGAGGTCGACGCCGTCGGCGGAGGTGCCATCTGGGCCCGCGAGGACGGCTCCTTCCTCATCTACCCCCGTCTGCCGCGCCCCGACGGCGAGCAGGTCCTCCCGCTGGAGGGCGACCGGCTCCCACTGGTCCACGGCGGCGTGCACGGCGACGAGACCTCCTACGAGGTCCGCGACCCGCACACGGGCCTGATCCGCACCTTCACCGGAAGCCCCTACCGGGCCTCCGCCGCGTCCTGGCTCACCGCGCTCGAGGACCGCAACGGCAACCGCGTCACCGTCTCCCGCCGCACCGACGGAGCGCCCACGGCGGTGTCGCACTCGGGCGGTTACGTCGTCCAGATCACCGCCGACACCTCCCGGGTCACCGGCCTCGCCGTGCGCGGCCCCGAGGGCCCCACCACCGTCCTCGGCTACGGCTACGACGAGACCGGCGACCTCACCCGCCTCTCCGGCCCCGAGGGCCCCACCGGCCCCGTCATGCGCTTCACCTACGACGGCGAAGGCCGCATCACCTCCTGGACCGACCGCAACGACTCCACCTTCCGCTACGTGTACGACGCCGAAGGCCGTGTCGCCCGCACCGTCGGACCCGACGGCATCCTGTCCTCGGCCTTCGCCTACGACGTCCACCCCGAGACCGGGCACGGCGTCACCCGCTACACCGACTCCACCGGCGCCACCACCGTCCTGCACCTCAACGACCGCCTGCAGGTCGTCGCCGAGACCGACCCCCTCGGCCACACCACCCACCTGACCTGGGACGCGTACGACCGGCCGCTCACCCGCACCGACCCGCTCGGCCACACCACCGAGCTGACCTGGGACGAGGCCGGCAACCTCACCGCCGTCCGGCTGCCCGACGGCTCCACCCCCACCTCCCGCTACGACGAGCGCAACCTGCCGGTGGAGGTGACCACCGCGGACGGCGGTGTGTGGCGGCAGACCTTCGACGAACTGGGCAACTGCACCAGTACGCAAGGGCCCGACGGAGTCGTGACCCGGTTCACCCACGACCGCACCGGCGCGGTCGCTTCCGCCACCGACGCCCTGGGCGCCACGATCCGGATCCGCTCCGACAGGGCAGGGCTGCCGCTGGAGGTCACCGGCTCCGAGGGCGGTGTCACCCACGTCGAACGCGACCACCGCGGCCGGCCCGTCCGGATCACCGACCCGCTCGGCGGCAGCGAGCAGTTCGACTGGGACGCCGACGACCGGCTGCTGAGCCGCACCACCGCCGACGGCGGCCGCGAGTCCTGGACCTGGGACGCGGAGGGCAACTGCCTCACCTACACCGACGCGGTCGGCGGCAACTGGGCGACCGAGTACGGCCACTTCGACAAGGCGCTCGCGCGGATCTCCCCGGACGGAGCCCGCCACGAGCTGCGCTACGACACCGAACTGCGGCTGGTGCAGGTGACCAACCCGCTCGGCCGCAGCTGGGAGTACACCTACGACGCGGCCGGCCGTCTCGTCACCGAGACCGACTTCGACGGCCGGGCCACCCACTACACCCACGACGCGGCCAACCGCCTGATCGCACGGACCGGTCCGCTCGGCCGGACCGTCACGTACACCTGGGACGCGATGGACCGGATGGTGTCCCGTGACGCGGACGGGGCGGTCACCCACTACGCCTACGACCCCACCGGCGCGCTGGTCGAGGCCCGGACCGCGACCTCCACCCTCACCATGGAGCGCGACGCGCACGGCCGCCTCCTCGCCGAGACCGTCGACGGCCGCACGCTGCGCCACACCTACGACCTGGCCGGCCGGCGCACCTCGCGCACCACGCCCACCGGCGCGGTCAGCCGCTTCGCGTACAACCGGGCGGGCGACCGGGTGTCCCTGACCACCGACGGTCATGGCCTCGCCTTCAGCCACGATCTGCTCGGCCGGGAACTGACCCGCACCTGGGGCGCCCCGGGTCCGTCCGCCGTGACCCTCGCCACGGCATGGGACAGCGTCGGCAGACCCGTCACCCAGTCCCTGACCGTGCCCGGCGCCGAGGCGCCGCAGCACGTCCGCGACTACGTCTACCGCGCGGACGGCTGCCCCGTCTCCGTCGGCGAGCGGACGGCGGGCGGCGGACGCCGGGACAAGCGGGTCTCGCTGGACCCGCTGGGCAGGCCGCTGACCGTCACCGCGCCCGGCTGGGCCGAGAGTTACGCGTACGACGGCGCCGGCAACCAGACGGCGGCCGACTGGCCGACGGCGGCGGGGCACACCGACGCGCGCGGCCCGCGCGTCTACGAGGGCGGACGCCTCGTCTCCGCCGGCGCCGTCCACTACGAGTACGACGCCGCCGGCCGCGTCGTCGTACGCCGCCGCACCCGCCTCTCGCGCAAGCCCGACCTCTGGCGGTACACCTACGACGCCGAGGAGCGCCTGGTGTCGTGCACCACGCCCGACGGCACCCTGTGGACGTACGCGTACGACCCGCTGGGCCGGCGCAGCGCCAAGCACCGCATGGCCGCCGACGGGCGGACCGTCGTCGAGACGGTCCGCTTCACCTGGGACGGGTCGCTGCTCGTCGAGCAGTGCGACGAGACCGCCGGAACGATTCTCACCTGGGAGTACGAAGGACACCGCCCGCTCACCCAGTACGAACGCAAGATGCTGGACGCCGACGAGGTCGACGCCCGCTTCTTCGCCATCGTCACCGACCTCGTCGGCACCCCCACCGAACTGGTCTCACCCGCCGGCGAGACCGCCTGGCGCTCCCGTTCCACCTGCTGGGGAACCACGGCCTGGAACAGCTCGGCCACCGCCTACACCCCCTTGCGCTTCCCCGGCCAGTACGCCGACCCCGAAACCGGCCTGCACTACAACTACTTCCGCCACTACGACCCCGACACGGCCCGCTACACCAGCCCCGACCCGCTCGGTCTCGCCCCGGCACCCAACCCCTCGACGTACGTCCTCAACCCATGGGTGTGGACCGACCCCCTCGGTCTCGCTCCCAAGCGGTGCAAGATGGACGCCTACGACTGGGAGGGCAGCATCCGCTACGGCCGCCTGGACCACCTGGGCCGTCCCACGGGCGTCCACGCCTGTCTGCGCCCCGAGATCCTCGAAGCGGAGAAGGGCACGGAGGCCGGCTCGCTCAAGCCCTCGGGCTGGCGCGGCGACGGCAGGGCCTTCAACGAGGCCCGCGGGCATCTGCTCGCCAACCTGCTGGGCGGCGCGGGCACCGGGAAGTTCGCCTGGCACAACCTGGTCACCGAGACCCAGACGCCGACCAACTCCCCGGACCAGCGGGACCAGGTGGAGAAGGTGATCTACAACCAGGTGATGAAGCACCAGGAAGTCGTGCAGTACCACATCAAGCCGGTCTACGCGGGCACCAACCCGATCCCCATCAAGCTGGAGTTCACGGCCTTCGGGAACAAGGGCTTCACCTTCACCCACACCCTGGAGAACCCGGCCGGTTACGTCAGAACCGGCGTGTAGCATCCGCGTCGAACCACAGGAAGGACCCCGCATGACCCGCACCACGCCCGAACGTCCGGTCGACATCGAGGCCTTGTTCCCGGCTCTCGCCGCCTACCGGCGCACGAGCACCCGGCTCCATCCCCGCATGGGATCCCCCAAGGCGGAGGAGAGTTCGGTGGCGGGTCCCTTCCTCTGGCCGGCCGACGAACCGTGGCCGATGTGCACCGCCGTCCACCCCAAGGGCACCGGGCATCTCCTCTCCGACGTCCGGCTCGAACGGCGCATCCTCGCGGAGGGACGGGGACGGGAGTTCTCTGAGGAGGAGCGCCGGATCCTCGACGGCATCCGGCCGGGTCTCCACGCTCCCGAGCTGCGGGACGAGGACCCCATCCCCATGCTGGCCGTCGCCCAGCTCTACGCCCGCGACATCCCGGATCTCGTCGGCCCGCCGGGGTACGACCTGCTTCAGGTCTTCTGGTGTCCGTTCGAGGTCCACGGACCGGAGCGCACCATCGACGTCGTCCTGAAGTGGCGCCGCGCGGACGAGGTCGGACCGATCCTGGCGGAGCAGCCCGAGCCGAAGGTGGTGGGCCGGGAGGAGTGCGTGCCCAACGTCTGCGTGCTCCACCCCGAACAGGTCGTGGAGCACGAGTACGAGGGCCTGCTGAGCGAGGAGCTCCAGGAAGCCCTCGCGGCCTGGGAGGAGAGCCTGCTGGAGGACGACGAGGACGCGTACGACTCCTCCGAGCCGCCGAGCTACGACACCTACGAGGAGTACCAGGCCGCCATGGCCGCGGCGCAGGCCGAGGAGGAGTACGAGGTCGACTACCGGGGCGACCTCTCGATCCCGCCGGGGTGGAAGGTGGGCGGCTTCGCCTCCTGGCACCTGACCGACCCGGCACCGGTCGACTGCCCCGCCTGCGGCACGCCGATGCCGCCCCTGCTCACCGTCGCGCACGGGGAATGGGACGGCGGATCGGAGAGCTGGATCCCTCTTGAGGACCGCGAGCCGACCACACCCCCGATGACCGGCCGGCAGACCGGCGTCTACCTCGGCCGCGGCCTGATGCGCATCCACACCTGCCCGGCCGACCCGCTCCACCCGCACCGGCTCAGCTTCCAGTAGCCCCTCCTGGCCGGGGACCGAGGGTCTCCGGCCAGGGCCCGCACCGGAAATTGGTTCGCGCCACGGCGCCAAAAGTCGATTTCCGTGCATGGTTGCCCACACCGTGCTACAGTCGAGATCAGTTGCAGTTGTGGTTCCCAATAAACTTCAAGTGCCTTCGACGGATTCGACATCGTCAGGCACTTTTGTTGTTTTCAGTACGGTATTTCCGGACAGGGCAATCATCGCGGCGACGCCGGGATTCACACAGTGTGCATCCCGGGGCACTGCCCCGAAGGAGATATGACATGGCTACTGGCACCGTGAAGTGGTTCAACGCGGAAAAGGGCTTCGGCTTCATCGAGCAGGAGGGTGGCGGCCCGGACGTGTTCGCCCACTACTCCAACATCGCCACCTCCGGCTTCCGTGAGCTCCAGGAAGGCCAGAAGGTGAACTTCGACGTCACGCAGGGCCAGAAGGGCCCGCAGGCGGAGAACATCGTTCCCGCCTGACGCCGACGCGTCTGACGCAGCTGGGGTCCTCACCGTCAGGTGAGGGCCCCGGCTCGTTGTATTTCCATGGGTTTTTCGGAAGGTCTCCATGAACAGTTCCGCCCGTACGAACAGCACCCGGCGCGTGCCCGCGCCGAAGGACGATTTCGCGACGCCGGTCAGCCACACCCCGGCCCTGCCCCCGGCCGCGAGCTTCGCCGAGCTGAACCTGCCGTCCGAGGTACTGGAGCTGCTCACGCGACTCGGCGTCGACGAGCCCTTCCCGATCCAGGCGGCCACCCTGCCGAACGCTCTCGCGGGACGCGACGTCCTGGGACGGGGGCGGACCGGATCGGGCAAGACGCTCGCCTTCGGACTCCCGCTGCTGGTACGCACCGCCGGGCGGCGTGCGGAGGCCCGCAAGCCGCTGGCCCTGGTCCTCGTCCCCACCCGCGAACTGGCCCAGCAGGTCACCGACGCGCTCACGCCCTACGCGCGGGCGCTGAAGCTGCGCGTGGCCACCGTGGTCGGCGGCATGTCGATCGGGAGGCAGGCCACCGCGCTGCGCGACGGGGCCGAGGTCCTGATCGCGACACCCGGCCGCCTCATGGATCTCGTGGAGCGCAAGGACTGCCGCCTGGAACGGGTGGCCGTCACGGTCCTCGACGAGGCCGACCAGATGGCCGACATGGGCTTCATGCCCCAGGTCACCGCGCTGCTCGACCAGGTGCACCACGAGGGCCAGCGCCTGCTGTTCTCCGCCACCCTCGACCGAAACGTCGACCTCCTGGTCGAGCGTTACCTCCACGACCCGGCGGTCCACTCCGTCGACCCCTCGGCCGCCACCGTCTCCACGATGGAACACCACGTGCTGCAGGTGCACGGCGCCGACAAGTTCGCCACCGCCACCGAGATCGCCGCCCGCGACGGCCGCGTGATCATGTTCCTGGACACCAAGCACGCCGTCGACCGCTTCACCAAGCACCTGCTGGGCAGCGGCGTACGAGCGGCGGCCCTGCACGGCGGCAAGTCCCAGCCGCTGCGCACCCGCACCCTGGACCGCTTCAGGACCGGGGAGGTCACCGTCCTGGTGGCCACCAACGTCGCGGCCCGCGGCATCCACGTCGACGAACTCGACCTCGTCGTCAACGTCGACCCGCCCGCCGACCACAAGGACTACCTGCACCGCGGTGGCCGCACCGCACGCGCCGGCGAGTCGGGCAGCGTCGTCACCCTGGTCCTGCCCGATCAGCGCCGGGACGTCGTCCGGCTCATGGCGGACGCGGGGATCCACGCGAGGGTCACCCAGGTCCGCTCGGGCGAGGCCGAGCTGAGCCGTCTCACCGGCGCCAGGACCCCCTCCGGCGTTCCCGTCGACGGCAGCGCGCCCACGACCGAACGCCCCCCGCGCGGCGGCGCGCCCTTCCGCGGCATCGGCACCGTCCCGGGGCGGCCCGGACGTGCCAAGAACGAGTCCCGCCGGTCCGCCGAGGCCCGCAGGACGGCCGAGGCCCGCCAGGCCGCCCGGATCCGCCGGGGCGCGTGAGCGCGTACGCCTCCCGGAGCGGAATCAGCCGCACCCGTAGGTGAACGTGGCCGAGGCGGTGTGCGGGGTGGGCGAGACGATCACCAGCCTGGCCGTCGCCCGATGCTCGCCGGGACCGTGGAAGGTCCACAGCAGACGCAGCTCCGCCCGCTCCTGGTGACGGGACAGCTTCTCCCGCAGCGGCCCGGACGTGGTCCCGTCGCTGCGCTCCCAGCGGTACGTCAGCGTGCCGGGGCGTCCGTCGGTGTCCACCACCGCCACGACGTCCGCCCTGCCATCGCAGCCCAGCGTCCGCTGCGGTGCGGTGACCGCGACCCCACGGACGGACACCTCGGGTCCCAGCCGCTGCCAGGCGAGAAAAGCCAGGACGGCGAGGAGCAGGAGCCCGGCCAGTGCGTACCGGCGCGTTCGCCGCGGACGGGGCCGCGGTGGAGGACCGCCGGTGCCGTGGCCGGGCAGGGTCCCGTGCCAGATCTGTGCCGTCGTGGGGCCGGGGCCGGGGCAGTCACCGGAGCGGGGGAGCGCCGTGCGGGGGAGCGCGGCCGCCGTCACCCCCGGGCCGAAGCGCAGGACCTCGCCCTCCACGCGGTCCGGTGCCACGTCGTGCGTCGGTCGTTCGAACCAGTGGCTGCCCAGGACGGTGGCGCTGTACTCGTCCGGGTCGAAGGGGGATCGGGCATCGCTCATGAGACCGTGCACCGCCTGATCAGGATCTGCCGCGTGGAACCGCCGTTGGCGGCCGAGGGGTCGGTCGTCGCCCGTACGCCCCAGGTGCAGCCTCGGCCCTGGAAGGCATGGGTGAGCGTGAACGCGTACCGCGTGGCTCCGCTGCCGCGGTGGCTCTCGGAGCCGTCGGGGACGGCGAGCTCGCCGTTGGCGTCAGCGGTGAACCAGGTGAGGGAGAGGGTCACCGGTCCGGGGCCGTCGGTGACCACCTCGAACGTGGCCTCGGCCTCGCCCGGGCCGGTCTGGCGCAGTCCGGTGACGGTCACCGTCTTCACGGCCACGGGCCGGGTGCTCGGCGGCGCGAACGTGGGCTCCGTGGGGGGAGGCGACGCCGGTGTCGGCGGGGTGGTGGGAGTGGCCGCCTCGGAGGGGGACGGCGGGGGAGTGGTCGACGCACTCGTGGGCGTACCGCTCGCAGGTGCCGGCGTCGGCGTGGGGGTCGACGGAGCCTCGGTCGACGGAGAGGCTGACGACGGAGCCGGGGAGGACGGGCCGGAAGCGGTCGGTGCGGCGGTCGGGAGCGCGCTGGTGGTGGCGAAGGCCTGCGCCGTCGTGCGGCCCGGCCCCTCGTCGCCCGCCCGTGCCGCGACGGCGGCCAGGACGGCGAGGACCAGCGC
>NZ_JAGGOS010000038.1 GCF_018614205.1 Streptomyces sp. ISL-36
GACCCTGTGGGAGAGTAGGACACCGCCGAACAACCCGCCCTTTTAGCTCAGTCGGTAGAGCGTCTCCATGGTAAGGAGAAGGTCAACGGTTCGATTCCGTTAAAGGGCTCAGAGAAAAGGCCCCCGCCTCATGGCGGGGGCCTTTTTGCGTTCCCGGTCAGGGGGTTCTGGGTTACCTGCCCGCAGCGCCGAGATCGGTGCGCCGAGCCGGCCGCCAGGGCGCAAGCTGGACGACGCCGAAGGCCACCTCGACCACAAGGAACAGCCACAGCCAGCGCGGGGCACCGTGGGCCAGCGCGTACGCCTGCCACGCGGCGAACAGCGTGCGCGCGACGCCGTCGAACAGACCATGCACCGGCAGCGGGTTGACGATCCGGACGAGCGCCCAGACGACCACCACCGAACCCATCAGATTCGCGTAGAGGACCTCTATCGGGTCGAGGGCCGGCAGGGCGCCCAGCCCGAGTGTGTCACCGAGCTTCGACAGCGCCTCGTGCACCAAGGCGTAGGTCCACGGGGTGGCGAATCCGGCTGTGACCACGAGGTCGTACCCGGCACTCGTGCGTACGGCGCGCAGATAGGCGGGGTGGGAAGGGGCGAAAGGACGGATCACGGCGAGGCTCCTGCTGGTCTCCTGCATGGACGCCACGACGGTAAACAGTGGAGTACCGTCCAAGGTCAAGTCCGCACTTCAGGGGAGAGCCGTGCGTATCGGAGAGCTGGCCGCGCAAGCGGGACTGAGCAGGGACACCATCCGCTTCTACGAGAAGATCGGCCTCGTCACCGGGCGGCGTCTGGCCAACGGTTATCGCGACTTCCCGCCGGAGGCAGTGCCCTGGCTGCAGTACGTCCGCACCGCGCAGACGCTCGGCTTCTCGCTGGCCGAGATCGCGCGGACCGGCGAGGAACTGCGGGACGCGCCCGACGCCGCCGAGGCGTTGTCCGCGCTGTTCGAGGAGAAGATCAAGGTCATCGATGCGCGCATGGCGCAGCTTGCCGCCCTGCGGGCCGAGCTCGACGCACGCGTCGGGACCGGGTGCCCGCTGCGGGCGGTCGGCTGAGCCGGGCGACCAGGGACGAGCAGGCCACGACCGCTCCCGAGGCCCTTGCCGTCAGTCCTGGGGGAGGGGCTCGGGGATGCGCATCGCCAGGATGGCCATGTCGTCCGAGGCGGGTTCCTGGGCGAATCGTTCGACCGCGCGGAGGATGCGGGCGGCCACGGCGCCGGCCGTGAGGCCCGTACAGGTCTTGAGGACTTCGGCCAGGCCGTCGTCGCCGAGCATGCGGGTGCCCTCACGGCGTTCCGTGACGCCGTCCGTGACACAGAGCAGGACGTCGCCGGGCTCTAGCGTGATGGTCTGCTCGTACAGCTCCAGGTCGTCCAGGACGCCCAGGAGCGGCTGCGGATCGGCGGCGGGGACGACCGTGCCGTCCTGGCGCAGGCGGAGCGGCAGGGGATGGCCGGCGCAGACGACCTTCAGGATGGCCGAGCCGTCCTCCTGCGGCCACATCTCGCCGTAGAGCAGGGTGAGGAAGCGGCTGCGGGCGCCCTCGTCGAGGATCGCCGCGTTGAGGCGCTCCAGGACCGCGGGACCGCCGAAGCCCTCGCGGGCCAGGAGGCGCAGGGCGTGGCGGGCCAGGCCCGTGACGGCCGCGGCCTCCGGGCCCGTACCGCAGACGTCGCCGATGGCGAAGCCGTAGGCGTTGTCTCGGATGGGGAAGAGGTCGTAGAAGTCGCCGCCCACCTCGTTGCCCTCGCCGGCCGCGCGGTAGATGACGTCGACCTCGACGCCGGGGATGTCGGGGAGGCCGGGAGGCAACAGGCTGCGCTGGAGGGACTGGCTGATCGCCACGCGCTCGGAGTAGAGGCGCGCGTTGTCGAGGGCGAGGGCCGCCCGGCGGGAGAGGTCCTCGGCGAGTTCCAGGATCTCCTGGCGGAAGTGGTCGTCCGAGGGCTTGCCGAGCGTCAGCATGCCGATGACCCGGTTGCGGGCGACGAGCGGCAGGACCACCGTCTCGCCGCCGACCGCGGCCGCGGTGGCGAGCGTCGAGTCGATCCCCGAGGAGAGCGGGCCGCTGCCGTGCCCCAGCTCACGCATCGAGATGGAGAGCGCGGCCCGGTGGGCGGCCTCGGCGGGCGCGGCCCAGACGCGGGCGCCAGGAGTGGGCACCGGGTCGGGTGGGGCGATGGAGGAGAGGAGGGCCTTCAGGCCGTCGATGCGGTCCTCGTCCTCGTGCAGGACGTAGGAGAGGTACGGGTCCGATGCCTGGTCGGCGATCGTGTACACGGCGCACCAGGTGGCCAGGGTGGGGACCGTCATCTGGGCCATGAGAGCCAGGGTCTGGTCGCGGTCCAGGGTGCCGGCCAGCAGGTCGGAGGCCTCGACCAGGAAGCTGAGGGAGCCGCGGCGCAGGCGTTCGAGCTCGCCGAGGCGGGCCGACTCCACGGCCAGGGCGATGCGGTCGGCGGCGAACTGGAGGCGCAGCGCCTCCTCGTTGGAGAAGCGGTTCGGGCTCTCGGCGGCGACGCCGAGCGAGCCGGTGAGCCGGCCCTCGACCTTGAGGGGGACGGTGACGACCGAGCGCATGCCGGTGCCTTCGAGGAGCGGAGCCGCCCCGGGGACGGCCGCGAGGTCCTCGTGGACGGCGGGCATACGGGCGGAGCCGTAGCGGCTGGCGCCCGTCTCGACGGGGACGCGGGCGAAGCGCTGACGGGCGGAGGGAAGGCCCGTGGTGGCCCGCACCTCCAGCTCAGTCTCGTCGTCCGTGGCGAGCAGGAGGAAGGCGGAGTCGCCGTCGAGCATGTCGCGGGCGCGCTCCACCGTGCGCTGGAGGAGGCCGTCGAGGTCGTCGGGGGCGGGGGAGCCGATGAAGAGCTCGAAGGGGTCCGCGGAGCGGCTCTCGGAGGAGTCGGAGACCGGCGTGCGCTGCGGGGTCTGCAGGACCGCGCGCTCGTACTCCCGTACCAGGAGACAGACCGTGGAGGGCTCGCCCTCGGCGTCGCGGATCCGCAGGTGCGAGGCGTAGACCGGGATGACCCGGCCGTCGGCGCAGCGGATGCCGTAGCTGCCCTCCCAGCGGGAGAGCCGGAGTGCCTCGACAAGTCCGGTGCCGATGCCGGGGGTGTGCGGCCAGGCGGCGAGATCGCCGAGAGGCTTGCCGGTGACCTGTTCGGCGGCGTACCCGAAGAGCTCCTCGGCGTCCTCGTTCCAGGCGGTGATGGCGCCGCCGCGGTCGATCTGGGCGACGGCGACGCGGACGCGGCCGTCGGCGACGGGGAGGAGGGCATCGGGGAGGACCGGGCCGGCGGCGCGGGTGCCGATCGGTCGCTCGGGCAGGTCGAGCTGGAACCAGACGTGCTTCTGGGTCGGCGTGTACTCGACACCCCAGCGGGTGGCGAGAGCGGCGCACAGGAGCAGCCCCCGGCCGTTCTCCCGGTCGGGGTGGGCGAGCGTACGGCCACCCTGGACGGGGATCTCGCGCTCGGGGTAGCGGTCGGCGACCTCGACCCGGACGCCGTCGTCGCCGCGCAGACAGAGGACCTCGGCGGTGGTGCCGGCGTGGATGACCGCGTTGGTGACGAGTTCGCTGGTGAGGACGACGGCGTCGTCGACGACCTCGGCATAGCCCCATCCCTGGAGAGTGTCCCGGACGAAGGCCCGGGCGGTCGCGACGGACCGCCCCACAGGGTCGAAACTGGCAGCCGCCCGCGCGGTGATCACAGAACTCCTCGTACGCGTCTCGACGCCCGGCTCTGCCATGGTCGGTCTGCCCCTCCCGCTGCCCGGTGCTCGTCCTCGCGCCGCCCCGCCCCCGCCGGGCGGACCGGGGCGGTTGGACAGCTGGATGCCAGGTTACTTACCTTCGCTGTCCGGGCGGATGCCGGTCACCGCAGTTTCCGTCCCCCGAGGGTGGGGACGTTATGCGAAGCTGCCGAACTGTTATGGCCTTGTTCGGCTGCGGTGAAACACTGGGCAGGCTTGTGGTGACGGCCCGAGCAGTACGGTCAACCCCTTCGGGAGGGACACGGTGGAGTCTGGCACGGCGGCGCGGCGCGGCAGCGGCAGCGGCAGCGGCACGCGGGCGAAGGGCGGACGGTCCCGGAGTGGTGGGACGGTGCAGGTGGACGCGGCGGCCATGGAGCGGTTGCTCGCCGCGCTGGTCTCGATGCGGGACGGAAACTTCCGTAAACGGTTGACCGTCTCGGGCGACGGGGTGATGGCGGAGATCTCCGCCGTCTTCAACGAGGTCGCGGCCCGGCAGATGCATCTGACCGGCGAACTGTCGCGGGTGCGCCGGGTGGTGGGGCGCGAGGGCAAGCTGTCCGAGCGCCTTGAGACCGGGGCCGGCGAGGGTGCCTGGGCGGCGGCGATCGAGGCCGCCAACGCGCTCGTGGACGACATGACGCGGCCGGTCTCCGAGGTGGGGCGGGTGCTCTCCGCGGTGGCCGAGGGCGACCTCGACCAGCGGATGGACCTGCGTTCGGACGGTCCCGACGGGATGGCCCGGCCGCTGCGCGGGGAGTTCTTGAAGGTCGCCCGGACCGTGAACAACCTCGTCGACCAGCTGTCGGCGTTCACGGACGAGGTGACGCGGGTCGCACTCGAGGTCGGTACCGAAGGCAAGCTGGGCGGTCAGGCCCAGGTGCGCGGTATGTCCGGTTCGTGGAAGGATCTCACGGATTCGGTCAACACCATGGCGTACCGGCTGACGGCGCAGGTACGTGATATCGCTCTCGTGACGACGGCGGTCGCCAACGGCGATCTGTCGCAGAAGGTCACCGCACACGTCGACGGCGAGATGCTGGAGCTGAAGAACACCGTCAACACGATGGTGGACCAGCTCTCCTCGTTCTCCTCGGAGGTGACCCGTGTCGCGCGTGAGGTGGGCACCGAGGGCGAGCTGGGCGGCCAGGCCGAGGTGGCCGGTGTCGCGGGCGTGTGGAAGGACCTGACGGACTCCGTCAACACGATGGCGGGAAATCTCACCAATCAGGTGAGGGGTATCGCCGAGGTCACCACGGCGGTCGCCAACGGTGATCTGTCGCAGAAGGTCAGGGTGAGCGCGCGCGGCGAGGTCGCGCAACTCGCCGACACCATCAACCAGATGACCGAGACGCTGCGGACGTTCGCCGACGAGGTGACCCGTGTCTCCGGCGAGGTCGGCGCGCAGGGTCTGCTCGGTGGTCAGGCACAGGTGCCGGGCGCGGCCGGGACGTGGAAGGACCTGACCGACTCCGTCAACACCGTCTTCCGGAACATCACCACGCAGGTGCGGGACATCGCCCAGGTGACGACGGCGGTGGCCAACGGTGATCTGTCGCAGAAGGTCACGGTCGACGTGGCCGGCGAGATGCTGGAGCTGAAGAACACCGTCAACACGATGGTGGACCAGCTGTCCGCGTTCGGTTCCGAGGTGACCCGGGTCGCGCGCGAGGTCGGTGTCGAGGGTCTGCTCGGCGGGCAGGCCGAGGTGCCGGGCGCGGCGGGGAAGTGGAAGGACCTGACCGACTCGGTGAACACGGCGTTCCGGAACCTGACCGGTCAGGTGCGGGACATCGCGCAGGTGACGACGGCGGTGGCCAACGGTGATCTGTCGCAGAAGGTCACCGTCGACGTCGCGGGCGAGATGCTGGAGCTGAAGAACACCGTCAACACGATGGTGTCGCAGCTGTCGTCCTTCGCCGACCAGGTGACCCGGATGGCGCGGGACGTGGGCACCGAGGGCCGCCTCGGCGGTCAGGCCCGCGTCGACGGTGTCTCCGGTACGTGGAAGGAGCTCACCGACTCCGTCAACTTCATGGCCGGCAATCTGACGTCCCAGGTGCGGCAGATCGCCCAGGTGACCACGGCCGTGGCGCGCGGTGATCTCTCGCAGAAGATCGACGTGGACGCGCGCGGCGAGATCCTGGAGCTGAAGAACACCATCAACACCATGGTGGACCAGCTCTCCGCCTTCGCCGAGCAGGTGACCCGGGTGGCCCGCGAGGTGGGCACGGACGGGCGGCTCGGCGGTCAGGCGCAGGTGCCGGGCGTCGCCGGTGTGTGGCGTGATCTGACCGACTCGGTGAACGGCATGGCCGGGAACCTCACCGCCCAGGTCCGTAACATCGCGCAGGTCGCCACCGCTGTGGCGCGCGGTGATCTCTCGCAGAAGATCGACGTGGACGCGCGCGGCGAGATCCTGGAGCTGAAGAACACCCTCAACACGATGGTGGACCAGCTCTCCAGCTTCGCGGAGCAGGTGACCCGGGTGGCCCGCGAGGTGGGCACGGAGGGAATCCTGGGCGGTCAGGCCGAGGTGCAGGGGGTCTCCGGCACCTGGAAGGACCTCACCCAGTCCGTGAACTTCATGGCGAACAACCTGACCTCCCAGGTGCGCAACATCGCCGAGGTCACGACGGCGGTCGCCAAGGGCGACCTGTCGAAGAAGATCACCGTCGACGCCAAGGGAGAGATCCTGGAGCTGGTGACGACCGTCAACACGATGGTCGACCAGCTGTCCAACTTCGCGGACGAGGTGACGCGGGTCGCCCGCGAGGTGGGCACGGAGGGCATCCTGGGCGGTCAGGCACGGGTGCGCGGCGTCACCGGCATCTGGAAGGACCTGAGCGACAACGTCAACCTGATGGCCAACAACCTGACCAGTCAGGTGCGGAACATCTCCCGGGTCTCCTCGGCGGTCGCCAACGGTGATCTGACGAAGAAGGTGACGGTCGAGGCGCGTGGCGAGGTCGCCGAGCTGGCCGACACGGTCAACACGATGGTGACGACCCTGTCGTCGTTCGCGGACGAGGTGACGCGAGTCGCCCGTGAGGTGGGTACGGAAGGGGAGCTGGGCGGCCAGGCACGGGTGCCGGGTGTCTCGGGCACCTGGAAGGACCTGACCGAGTCGGTGAACTCGATGGCGTCCAACCTGACCGGTCAGGTGCGGCAGATCGCCGCCGTCACGACCGCCATCGCGAAGGGCGACCTCACCAAGAAGATCGACATCGACGCGCGCGGTGAGATCCAGGAGCTGAAGAACACCATCAACACGATGGTCGACCAGCTGTCCTCGTTCGCCGAGGAGGTCACCCGGGTGGCCCGCGAGGTGGGTACGGAAGGCATCCTCGGTGGCCAGGCGCGGGTCCGGGACGTCGACGGCACCTGGCGGGACCTGACCGAGTCCGTGAACGAGATGGCCGGGAACCTGACCCGGCAGGTGCGTGCCATCGCGGCCGTGGCCACCGCGGTGACCCGTGGTGACCTCAACCTCAAGATCGATGGCGTGGACGCGGCGGGCGAGATCCAGGCGCTCCAGGACAACATCAACACCATGATCGCCAACCTGCGGGACACCACCCTCGCCAACGAGGAGCAGGACTGGCTCAAGGGGAACCTGGCCCGTATCTCCGGTCTGATGCAGGGCCGGCGCGACCTGGACGACGTGGCCTCGCTCATCATGAGCGAACTGACACCGGTCGTCTCCGCCCAGCACGGCGCCTTCTTCGTGGCGATGTCGACCGGCTCCTCGACCGGCAGCGCCGAACTCGGCGGGCAGCGCGAGGGCTCGTACGAGCTGCGGATGCGCGGCAGTTACGGATACTCCGCCGGGTCCATGCCCACCTCCTTCCGGCCCGGCGAGACGCTGATCGGGACCGCGGCCGAGGAGAAGCGGACGATCCAGGTCAACGTGCCGCCGGGCTATCTGAAGATCTCCTCCGGGCTCGGTG
Source organism: Streptomyces sp. ISL-36 (assembly GCF_018614205.1). Taxonomy (GTDB): domain Bacteria; phylum Actinomycetota; class Actinomycetes; order Streptomycetales; family Streptomycetaceae; genus Streptomyces. Next base: position 7,715 of record NZ_JAGGOS010000038.1, read on the forward strand.
AGGCCGCCCCGGCGCATGTGATCGTGCTTCCGGTCCTCTTCGAGGGGAAGGTCCTCGGGGTGATCGAGCTGGCCTCCTTCCAGCCGTTCACCCAGATCCAGCGGGACTTCCTCAACCAGCTCGCCGAGCTGATCGCGACCACCGTCAACACCATCAGCGTCAACACCAAGACGGAGGTGCTGCTGAAGCAGTCGCAGGAGCTGACCGAGCAGTTGCGGGAGCGCTCGGCCGAGCTGGAGCACCGTCAGAAGGAGCTCCAGGGCTCGAACGCGGAGCTGGAGGAGAAGGCGGAGCTGCTCGCCCGGCAGAACCGGGACATCGAGGTGAAGAACACCGAGATCGAGGAGGCCCGGCAGGTCCTGGAGGAGCGCGCCGAACAGCTCGCCGTCTCCATGCGGTACAAGTCCGAGTTCCTGGCCAACATGTCGCACGAGCTGCGCACCCCGCTCAACTCGCTGCTGATCCTGGCCAAGCTGCTCGCCGACAACGCGGACGCCAACCTCTCGCCCAAGCAGGTCGAGTTCGCCGAGACGATCCACGGGGCCGGCTCGGACCTTCTCCAGCTGATCAACGACATCCTCGACCTGTCGAAGGTCGAGGCGGGGAAGATGGACGTCTCCCCGACCCGGATCGCGCTGGTGCAGCTCGTCGACTACGTCGAGGCGACGTTCCGGCCGCTGACCGCGGAGAAGGGTCTCGACTTCTCGGTCCGGGTCTCGCCCGAACTGCCCGCCACGCTGCACACCGACGAGCAGCGGCTGCTGCAGGTGCTGCGCAATCTGCTGTCCAACGCGGTGAAGTTCACCGACTCGGGCGCGGTGGAGCTGGTGATCCGGCCGGCCGGGACGGACGTACCGCAGTCGATCCGCGAACAGCTCCTGGAGGCCGGTTCGCTGCGGGATCCGGAGGCCGATCTGATCGCGTTCTCGGTGACGGACACCGGTATCGGCATCGCGGCCGGCAAGATGCGGGTGATCTTCGAGGCGTTCAAGCAGGCGGACGGGACGACCAGCCGGAAGTACGGCGGTACGGGCCTGGGCCTCTCGATCAGCCGGGAGATCGCGCGACTCCTCGGCGGTGAGATCTACGCGGCGAGCGAGCCGGGCCGCGGCTCGACCTTCACGCTCTATCTGCCGATGAGCCCCAGCGAGCTGCCGCCGCAGGGGTACGGGCAGGGCGTGCCGGGGCCGAACGATCTGCAGTCGGGTGGGGAGGAGAGCTCGTTCGACGGGGTCTCGCACTTCACGCCGGCGCCTCTGTCGGCCGATATGCGCTCGGGTGCGGGCGCTCTCTTCCGGCACCGGCGGAGGGCGGCTCAGGCCGGTCTGGACGGGCGGCCCGCGCTGCCCGGGCAGCCCGGCCGCCAGGGGCAGAGCGAGCAGCAGGCGGCGGAGGAAGAGCGGATGGAGTCGGAGCCGCGCCGCACGTACTCCTTCGGTGGAGAGAAGGTGCTGATCGTCGACGACGACATCCGCAACGTCTTCGCCCTCACGAGCGTCCTGGAACAGCACGGGCTCGCGGTGCTGTACGCGGAGAACGGCCGCGAGGGCATCGAAGTGCTGGAGCAGCACGACGATGTGACGATCGTCCTGATGGACATCATGATGCCCGAGATGGACGGATACGCGACCACGACAGCGATCCGGCGGATGCCGCAGTTCGCCGGGCTGCCGATCATCGCGCTCACGGCCAAGGCGATGAAGGGCGACCGGGAGAAGGCGATCGAGTCGGGCGCCTCCGACTACGTCACCAAGCCGGTCGACCCCGATCACCTGCTGTCGGTGATGGAGGAGTGGATGCGCGGAAACGGACGCTGAGCTTGCTGACGCACTGTCGCCACGGGCGTGTGAGAGGCCGGTATTCGGGGAACCTTCTGGTCTCTCACCACGTTTCTGCTACGTGCACAGTGACATCGTGGTGACAGGGTGTGGCGACAGGCGGGGTGCGGCTACCATGACCGGCACAAGGACGGACGGCGCATGGGAGTCGTCTTCTGGGGCGGCGCCCGGTGCTTCCCCCGGCTCGGCGAGTCGGGGAGAGCCGATGCCGGGGCGAGGAGGACGGGGCATGGTGCAGAAGGCCAAGATCCTCCTGGTCGATGACCGGCCGGAGAATCTGCTGGCGCTGGAGGCCATTCTCTCCGCGCTCGATCAGACACTGGTGCGGGCATCGTCAGGGGAGGAAGCACTCAAGGCGTTGCTGACCGACGACTTCGCGGTCATCCTGCTCGACGTCCAGATGCCCGGGATGGACGGATTCGAGACGGCCGCGCACATCAAGCGGCGGGAGCGGACCCGGGACATTCCGATCATCTTCCTCACCGCCATCAATCACGGTCCCCACCACACCTTCCGTGGCTATGCGGCGGGAGCGGTCGACTACATCTCCAAGCCGTTCGACCCGTGGGTGCTGCGCGCCAAGGTCTCCGTCTTCGTCGAGCTGTACATGAAGAACTGCCAGCTGCGTGAGCAGGCGGCACTGCTCCGGCTCCAGCTGGAGGGCGGCGGACACGGCGGCCACGCCAAGGAGTCCGCCGGGCTGCTCGCCGAGCTCTCCGCCCGCCTCGCCGCGGTCGAGGAGCAGGCGGAGGCGCTCTCCAAGCAGCTCGACGACGACTCGGCCGACGCCGCGGCCGTGGCCACCGCCGCCCATCTGGAGCGCAAGCTCACCGGGTTGCGACGGGCCCTCGACGCGCTGGAGCCGGGCGCCGGCGGTCCGTCCGCGCTTCCCTCGCAAAGCTGACATATCGTCAATTTCCGGCGCCCGTGGTGAACGGGCGTCAGTTTCACGCCTCACAGGGGCGACACGAACGGGTGAGGCAGGGCGCGCACGTTTTACCGCGCCTCACACCGGTAACCTCAGCATCATGGCCTCACGTACGTCCGGCAAAGGTTCCCAGGGCACGGCGGGCACCGCGAAGCCGCGCGCCGGCCGTACGACTGGCGCTGCGAAGAAGGCGGCGCCCGCCAAGTCCGTCGCGAAATCGCCCGCCAAGCCGCCCGCGAAGAGGACCGCGGCCAAGAAGGCCGCGCCCGCGAAGCGCGCTCCGGCGAAGAAGACCGCGGCGAAGAAGGCGGCGCCCAGGCCCGCTCCGTCCCCGACCGGGGGTGTGTACCGGCTCGCCCGAGGGCTCTGGCTCGGCCTCGCGCACGGCGTCGGGGCCATGTTCCGGGGGATAGGGCGGGGAGCCAAGGGCCTCGACCCCGCCCACCGCAAGGACGGCATGGCGCTGCTGCTGCTCGGCGTCGCGCTGATCGTCGCCGCCGGAACCTGGTCCAACCTGCGCGGCCCGGTCGGCGACCTCGTGGAGATGCTCGTCACCGGCGCCTTCGGGCGGCTCGACCTGTTGGTGCCGCTGCTGCTCGGCGCGATCGGCATCCGGCTGATCCTCTATCCGGAGAAGCCCGAGGCCAACGGCCGGATCGTCATCGGCCTGTCCGCCCTCGTCATCGGCGTGCTCGGACAGGTCCACATCGCCTGCGGCTCGCCCGGGCGGGGCGAGGGCACCAAGGCGATGCAGGACGCGGGCGGCCTCATCGGCTGGGCCGCGTCCAAGCCGATGATCTTCATGATGGGCGAGGTGCTCGCCGTACCGCTCCTCGTCCTGCTCACCGTCTTCGGGCTGCTCGTCGTCACCGCGACCCCCGTCAACGCCATCCCGCAGCGGCTGCGCGCACTCGGCGCCCGGCTCGGCCTCGTCGAGCCCGCCTACGACCCGGAGTTCGTGGACGAGGACGAGATGTACGACGGAGCCTGGCGCGAGGCGGCCCCGGCACGGGCCCGGCGCAGGGCTCCCGGGCGCGAGGAGGTGTACGACGCCGACCGGGCCGAGGAGGAGGCGCTCGTCCGCCGCAGGCGCCCGCGGCGCCCCTCCGCGCAGCCGGCCTTCGACCGGCCCCTGGACGCCGTGGACGTCGCCGCGGCCGCTGCCGCCGCCCTCGACGGGGCCGTGCTCAACGGCATGCCGCCCTCCCCGCTGGTCGCCGACCTGACCCGGGACGTCTCCGCCGAGCGGGCCGCCGCGGTGGCCGCCGGCGACGCGGACGCCCCCGCTCCCTCCGTCCCTCCCGCCCCCTCCGTACCTCCGTCCGCTCCCGTGCCCACCGCCCGGGGCGCGGAGGACGGGCGCCGGCCCGGAGCCGTCCCGGATCTGACCAAGCCCGCCCCCCAGCACACCGAGCTGCCGCCCCGCGCGGAGCAGCTGCAGCTCTCCGGCGACATCACCTACGCCCTGCCGTCGATGGACCTCCTGGAGCGGGGCGGTCCCGGCAAGACCCGCAGCGCCGCCAACGACGCCGTGGTGGAGTCGCTCACCACCGTCTTCAGCGAGTTCAAGGTCGACGCGGCCGTCACCGGCTTCACCCGCGGGCCGACGGTCACCCGGTACGAGGTCGAGCTCGGCCCCGCCGTGAAGGTCGAGAAGATCACGGCCCTGACCAAGAACATCGCCTACGCCGTGGCCTCCCCGGACGTACGGATCATCTCGCCGATCCCGGGCAAGTCCGCCGTCGGCATCGAGATCCCGAACAGCGACCGGGAGATGGTCAACCTCGGCGACGTGCTGCGGCTGGCGGACGCGGCGGGCGACGACCATCCGATGCTCGTGGCGCTCGGCAAGGACGTCGAGGGCGGCTATGTGATGGCCAACCTGGCGAAGATGCCGCACATCCTGGTGGCCGGTGCCACCGGCTCCGGAAAGTCCTCGTGCATCAACTGCCTGATCACCTCGGTGATGATAAGAGCCACCCCCGAGGACGTCCGGATGGTCCTGGTCGACCCCAAGCGGGTCGAGCTCACCGCGTACGAGGGCATCCCGCACCTGATCACCCCGATCATCACCAACCCCAAGCGGGCCGCCGAGGCGCTGCAGTGGGTGGTGCGCGAGATGGACCTGCGCTACGACGACCTGGCGGCCTTCGGCTTCCGGCACATCGACGACTTCAACGAGGCCATCCGCCAGGGCAAGGTCAAGCTGCCCGAGGGCAGCGAGCGCGAGCTCAAGACCTACCCGTACCTGCTGGTCATCGTGGACGAGCTCGCCGACCTCATGATGGTCGCGCCCCGGGACGTCGAGGACGCGATCGTCCGCATCACCCAGCTGGCGCGCGCGGCCGGCATCCACCTCGTGCTCGCCACCCAGCGGCCCTCCGTGGACGTCGTCACCGGTCTGATCAAGGCGAACGTGCCCTCGCGGCTCGCGTTCGCGACCTCCTCGCTCGCCGACAGCCGGGTCATCCTGGACCAGCCGGGCGCGGAGAAGCTCATCGGAAAGGGTGACGGTCTGTTCCTGCCGATGGGTGCGAACAAGCCCATCCGTATGCAGGGCGCGTTCGTCACCGAGGCCGAGGTCGCCACCGTCGTCCAGCACTGCAAGGACCAGATGGCGCCGGTCTTCCGGGACGACGTCACGGTCGGCACGAAGCAGAAGAAGGAGATCGACGAGGACATCGGCGACGACCTCGACCTGCTCTGCCAGGCCGCCGAGCTGGTCGTCTCCACCCAGTTCGGCTCCACGTCGATGCTCCAGCGCAAGCTGCGCGTCGGCTTCGCCAAGGCCGGGCGGCTGATGGACCTGATGGAGTCGCGGAACATCGTCGGGCCGAGCGAGGGCTCCAAGGCGCGGGACGTGCTCGTCAAGCCGGATGAGCTGGACGGGGTACTGGCGGTGATCCGTGGGGAGTCCGGGGACTTCGGTGACCCGGGGAAGTCCGGGGAGTTCGGGGCGTCCGGGGGGCCCGGGGCGTGAGGGGGCGGCGTGAGGAGGTCAGGGGCCATAGGGGTCCCTGGCCGGAACGAGACCTGGCCGAGACTCACTCGTAAGGGAACACGGGGCAACCGTTTCCCTTGGGCATACGTCAAGTTGGAGGGAGGGACAGAACGATGTCCCAGCCTCATGGCGTACAAACCGCGTCCGCCCGGTTGCCCCACCCTTTCGTACCACCCATAGACTGAACGTCCAGCAGGTGGTTACACGCTCGAAAGGCGCTCTCGTGTCCATCGGCAACTCCCCCGAAGACGACCCGAACGTCCCGGCAGACGACCGGGATTCGATCGGCCGTGTCCTCCAGCAGGCCCGCATCGCGTCCGGTCTCACTGTCGAAGAGGTCAGTGCGTCCACCCGGGTCCGGGTCCCGATCGTCCATGCGATCGAGGAGGACGACTTCTCACGCTGCGGCGGCGACGTCTACGCGCGCGGTCACATCCGCACGCTCGCGCGCGCCGTCGGGCTCGATCCCGCGCCACTCGTCGAGCAGTACGACGCCGCGCACGGCGGCCGGCCCTCGCCCACCCCCGCCGCGCCGCTCTTCGAGGCGGAACGCATCCGCCCCGAACCGCGCCGCCCCAACTGGACCGCCGCCATGGTCGCCGCGATCGTCGCCGTGGTCGGCTTCGTCGGCTTCTCGATGTTCAACGGGAACGACGTGCGGGGCGGGACCGGAACCGTGGCGGAGGGGCCCGCTCCGGAGAAGAAGACGACCACCCCCAAGCCGAAGGCCACCAAGACGACCGACAAGCCGGTGCCCACCGAGAGCGCCATCGCGGCGGTCCCGAAGGACAAGGTCACGGTCAAGATGACGGCGATCGACGACAAGAGCTGGATCTCGGCCAAGGCGCACGACGGCAAGCTGCTCTTCGACGGACTGCTGCTCAAGGGCGACTCCAAGACCTTCCAGGACGACGAGCGCATCGACCTGATCCTCGGCAACGCCGGAGCGATCGAGCTCTACGTGAACGGCAGGAAGATCGACGACAGGTTCCAGGCCGGCCAGGTCGAGCGGCTCACCTACACCAAGGGCGACCCCGCGGCCGGATGATCGGCCCGGTCGGCCCGGTCGTGGCCGTCGGCCCGGTGGGAGGGTCGTGCTGGTGGCGCGGGTCGTCCCGGTCGCTCCGCCGGGAGCCGTCGCGCAGGTGAACCCTGCGCGGCGGGGGCGCGGCCAGGACAAAGTAGTCTTGAGTCCATGCCCGAACGCCGTACCGTCGCCCTTGTCACTCTTGGCTGCGCCCGTAACGAGGTGGACTCGGAGGAGCTCGCAGGCCGCTTGGCAGCGGACGGCTGGGAGCTCGTCGAGAACGCCCAGGACGCCGATGTCGCCGTCGTCAACACCTGTGGATTCGTCGAGGCCGCCAAGAAGGACTCCGTCGACGCCCTCCTCGAAGCCAATGATCTGAAGGATCACGGCAAGACCCAGGCCGTCGTCGCGGTCGGCTGCATGGCCGAGCGATACGGCAAGGAGCTCGCCGAGGCCCTTCCCGAAGCCGACGGCGTGCTCGGCTTCGACGACTACGCCGACATCTCCGACCGCCTGCAGACCATCCTCAGCGGGGGCAGTGTGGAGGCCCACACCCCCCGTGACCGACGCAAGCTGCTGCCGCTGTCGCCGGTGGAACGGCAGCAGGCCGCCGCCGGAGTGGCCCTGCCGGGTCATGGTGCCGCGGAGGCCCCCGCGGCCCCCGAGAACGTGCCGAGCGACCTCCCGGAGGGCCTGGCGCCCGCCTCCGGGCCGCGTGCGCCGCTGCGCCGCCGGCTCGACACCAGCCCCGTCGCCTCCGTGAAGCTGGCCTCCGGCTGCGACCGCCGGTGTTCCTTCTGCGCCATCCCGTCCTTCCGCGGCTCCTTCGTCTCGCGGCGTCCCTCCGACGTCCTCGGCGAGACGCGCTGGCTCGCCGAGCAGGGCGTGAAGGAGGTCATGCTGGTCTCCGAGAACAACACCTCCTACGGCAAGGACCTCGGCGACATCCGCCTCCTGGAGACGCTCCTCCCCGAGCTGGCCGCCGTCGACGGCATCGAGCGGGTCCGGGTGAGCTACCTGCAGCCCGCGGAGATGCGGCCGGGCCTGATCGACGTACTGACCTCGACCGAGAAGGTCGCCCCGTACTTCGACCTGTCCTTCCAGCACAGCGCCCCGGACGTGCTGCGTGCCATGCGCCGCTTCGGCGACACCGACCGCTTCCTGGAGCTCCTGGAGACGATCCGCTCCAAGGCCCCGCAGGCCGGTGCCCGGTCCAACTTCATCGTCGGCTTCCCCGGCGAGACCGAGGCGGACTTCGCCGAGCTGGAACGCTTCATCACCCACGCGCGCCTCGACGCCATCGGTGTCTTCGGCTACTCCGACGAGGACGGCACGGAAGCCGCCACGTACGAGCACAAGCTCGACCAGGAGGTCGTGGACGAGCGGCTCGCCCACCTCTCGCGGCTCGCCGAGGAGCTCACCGCCCAGCGCGCGGAGGAGCGGATCGGAGAGACCCTGGAAGTACTCGTCGAATCCATCGACGAGGAGGACGGCGTGATCGGTCGCGCGGCCCACCAGGCTCCGGAGACGGACGGCCAGGTGGTCCTCACCACGGACTCCGCGGCGAGCCTGTATCTGGCTCCCGGCCGTATGGTCATGGCGAAGGTCGTGGGAACGGAAGGCGTCGACCTGGTGGCCGAGTGTCTTTTTGAGGAGGCGGGCAGATGACCGGAGCCCCGGCATCCGCGACGGGCGGGACCGGTAGGCCTGCGCCCGGCGGAAAGCTGGGCGCGGCGGCCGTCAACCAGGCCAGCCTGTGGAACATCGCCAACATCCTCACCATGATCCGGCTGGTGCTCGTGCCCGGCTTCGTGGTGCTGCTGCTGCAGGACGGTGGGCACGACCCGGTCTGGCGTGCCTGGGCGTGGGCCGCGTTCGCCGTCGCCATGATCACGGACGTCTTCGACGGCCATCTGGCCCGGGCGTACAACCTGGTCACCGATTTCGGGAAGATCGCCGATCCGATCGCCGACAAGGCGATCATGGCGGCGGGCCTGATCTGTCTGTCCTCGCTGGGTGACCTGCCCTGGTGGGTGACGATCGTGATCCTCGCGCGTGAGCTGGGGATCACGCTGATGCGGTTCTGGGTGATCCGGCACGGGGTGATTCCGGCCAGCCGCGGCGGCAAGATGAAGACGCTGGCGCAGGGCACGGCCGTCGGGATGTACGTGCTCGTGCTCACCGGTCCACTCGCCACCTTGCGCTTCTGGGTGATGGTGGTCGCCGTCGTGCTGACGGTCGTCACCGGCCTGGACTACGTGCGGCAGGCGATCGTGCTGCGGCGCATGGGCTTGGCGGAGGAGCGGGCCGCCGAGGCGGGCGGCGAGGCGGTGCCGGGCGGGTCCGTGCCCGGCGAGGCGGTGCCGGGCGGGTCCGTGCCCTGCGAGGCAATGCCGGGGGAGTCCGTCCCCCGTGAGGCGGTGCCGGGCGAGTCCGTGCCGGGGGAGTCCGTGCCGGGACCGGCGGTGGAGCCGGGTGCGGCCACGAGGCCGGCGGGATCGGCCGGGCCGGCGGGGCCTGCGGGATCGGCGGGGTCGCGCCGATGAAGGAAGCCGCCCGCGTACTGGAACTGCTCGTGGAGCACGGTCACACCGTGGCCGCCGCGGAGTCCCTCACGGGCGGTCTGGTGGCCGTGGAGCTGACGGCGGCTCCTGGAGCCTCGAAAGGCTTCCGCGGGTCCGTCACGGCGTACGCAACGGCCCTCAAGGAGGAACTCCTGGGGGTCGACGGGACCCTACTGGCGGAGCGCGGCGCGGTGGATCCGGAGGTCGCGCTGCAGATGGCGGCGGGAGTACGCCATCGGCTCAGCGCCGACTGGGGGGTCGCGACGACCGGGGTCGCCGGTCCGGAACCGCAGGACGGGCAGCCGGTCGGAACCGTGTACGTGGCCGTGGCGGGGCCCGTCGGAGCGGGGAAAGTGGCCGCATTGCGGTTGAACGGCGACCGTGCGGAAATCCGTAGAGAGAGTGTACGCAGAGTGCTGGAGCTGCTCGGCGACGAACTCTCGGGAAATGCGCGGGCACAGGATACGGAACAGAACGGGGGGAATTGATGTTTGCAGCCCTGAGTGAACACGACATCGCTCCCCGCACGGCCGCAGCGCAAGGCGGTACGGTGGGGCGTGAAGGATGCGGCTACGCGGTCCGAGGAGGGAGCCACCGATGATTCTGCTCCGTCGCCTGTTGGGTGACGTGCTGCGTCGGCAGCGCCAGCGCCAGGGCCGTACTCTGCGCGAAGTCTCCTCGTCCGCCCGAGTTTCGCTCGGCTATCTCTCCGAGGTGGAGCGGGGGCAGAAGGAGGCTTCCTCCGAGCTGCTCTCCGCGATCTGCGACGCGCTTGACGTACGGATGTCCGAGCTCATGCGTGAAGTGAGCGACGAGCTGTCACTGGCCGAACTGGCCGAGTCGGCAGCGGCGAGCGAACCGGTGCCGACGCCGGTACGCCCGATGCTCAATTCGGTGTCGGTGACGTCGGTGGCCGGTGTGCCTACCGAGCGGGTGACCATCAAGGCGCCCGCGGAAGCGGTGGACGTCGTCGCTGCCTGACCCGACGTGAAGTGGCGAAAGCCCCGGTCGGTGTCCCACATGGGGCGCCGACCGGGGCTTTCGCGTTGTCAGGTGCCGTGCGGGTGAGCGCGGATGGTTCAGGTGCATGGGCGAATGGTTCGGGTGTATCGCGGGTGAATTGCGGGGCTCGGTCGGGTACGCGTGGCTGCGTTTGGGATGCCCGATTCGGGTGATGCGTGCCATGGTGGGAAAACGTACGACTGGTTGGAGAACACGCATGTCCGTCGTGAAGAGCTCGCTGTCCGAAACCGACCTGAAGACGGTCGGCAACGCCTTGCAGGGTGCGCTGGTCGATCTGGTCGACCTCGGCCTGGTCGCCAAGCAGGTCCACTGGAACGTGGTCGGACCCCGCTTCCGTTCGGTCCATCTCCAGCTCGACGAGGTCGTGGTCACCGCGCGTCAGCATTCCGACGTGGTGGCCGAGCGCGCCTCGGCGATGGGCGTCAACCCGGACGGCCGGGCCGCTTCGGTGGCTTCCGGCAGCGCGATCGGTGAGGTCCCCTCGGGCTGGATCAAGGACACGGACGCCGTGAAGATCCTGGTCGACGCTCTGGGCGCGGTGATCGCGCGGATGCGGGAGCGGATCGAGGCCACGGACGAGCCGGACCCGATCACCCAGGACATTCTGATCGGTCTCACCGCCGACCTCGAGAAGCACGCGTGGATGTTCCAGGCGGAGAGCGCCTAGCCGTGCGCCCGGACGTGGCCGCAGCAGCCGGTCCGTGCCTTGCGTGCGCCGGGCCTGCCTCCCGTGCGCCCTCCCGCCGGGTGATACGGCCGGTCTAGCGTCGACCGCAGGAGGCGGCCATGGTACGGCGACGGGTTCCGCTGGTGACGCTCGCGGTGATAGCGGGCGGGCTGGCGGTCGGCGGGCTGTGGTGGTGGGCGGTGCTGCGACTGGTGCTGGTCCCGGAGCAGTCCGGGCTGGTGGAGGGGGCGGTCGCGGCCGGCGGCTGGGGGCTGAGTCTGCTGCCGGTGCACGTGACGGCGCCCGCCGCCGCGGGCGGCCGGACGCGCGCCGGCCGGGCCATGGAGGGCGCAGGGGGAACGCGGGTCACCACGGCATCGCGACCCCGCCGTTCGGGCGGAGGATCTGGCCCGTCGTGAACGACGAGGCGTCGGAGGTGAGGTGGAGCACCGCGTGCGCGATGTCCTTCGGCTCGCCGACCCGGCCCAGGGGGGAGTGCCGGGCCATGGCCGTCTCCGCCTGCTCCTGGGCGGCGGGCTCGTGACGGTCGGTCATGGGCGTACGGATCCAGCCCGGTGCGATCGCGTTGACCCGGATGCCGTGCCGGCCCACCTCGGTGGCCAGGGTCTTGGTCAGCTGGACGACTGCGGCCTTGGTGACGCTGTAACAGAGCAGCCCCGGGCTCGCGGTGTCCATCGCGCCCGAGGCCATGGTGACGATGGAGCCACGGGTTTCGGTCGCGATCATCGAACGGGCCGCCTCCTGGCAGGAGTGCAGCACTCCTTTGAAGTTGACCGCGAGGACGCGGTCGAGATCCTCTTCACGGGTCTCCAGGACGGTGCTCGTGTGCATGATGCCGGCGATCGCGGCCATGGCGTGCAGAGGGCCCGCGCTGCGGACCGCCGCCGCGAGAGCGGGCCGGTCGGTGACGTCCAAGGGGTGGAGATGCGCGGTCCCGCCGTGCTGGGCCACAAGAGCCGCGGTCTCCCGGAGGCCCGCTTCGTCGAGGTCCGCGCAGTGCACGGTGGCGCCCGCCTCCGCGAGGAGCGCGGCGGTCGCCCGGCCGATGCCGCTCGCGGCGCCCGTGACGAAGACGGTGCGGCCGGTGAGGTCGTACGCGCTGAGGGACATGAGCGGACCGTACGACCGTATCTGACGGCCCGTCAATCAGCTGGTGCGGGTGGGTCCGAGGGACCTTTCTGGCAGCCGGGGCACCAGTAGGTGACGCGGTCGCCGAGTTCCGCCTTGCGGATGGGAGCGCCGCAGCGTGGGCAGGGGCGCTGCTCGCGGCCGTAGACGTAGAGACGCTCCCGGCTGCGGGGGTTCGTGGTGGTCCGGCGGTCGGGGCGGTCCTTGTTCTCGTCGAGGAGGCGGTGGGCGGTGGCGACGAGGCGCTCGGGAACGCCGGGGGCGAGCTCGCCGACGGGGAGCCAGGGGGTGACGGCAGCGAGGAAGGCCAGCTCCGACTTGTAGACGTTTCCGATGCCCGCCAGATTGCGCTGGTCGAGGAGGGCCTCGCCGAGTGTGCGGGAGGGGTCGGCGGTGAGTCTGCGGACCGCTTCCGCCGGGTCCCAGTCGGGGCCGAGGAGGTCCGGTCCGAGATGGCCTACGACCTTGTGCTCGTCGGTGGTGCGGATCAGTTCGAGGACGGGGAGGCGATAGCCGACGGCCGTTCGGTCGGGGGTGCCGAGGATCGCCCGGATCTGGTGGTCGGGACCGCCGCGCCAGCGCTCCCCGGTGGCGTACACCTGCCACGCCCCCTCCATCCGCAGATGCGAGTGGAGGGTGAGGCCGCCGTCGAACCGGGTGAGGAGGTGCTTTCCGCGAGGGGTCACATCCAGGACCGCATGCCCGGTGAGATCCGCGGTGGCGAACCGGGGCACACGCAGATCGCACCGGGTCAGGACGCGTCCGGCCAGGGCGGAGTGCAGTCGGTGGGCGGTACGCCAGACGGTGTCTCCTTCGGGCATGGCTCCATGATGCGGGACGGGGGGCGGCGGGCGGGGGAGATGGGACGCGAGAGGTGGGACGGGGGCCAAGGGGGGCGGGGGTGACGGGGCTGACGGTCGACATGGCTCGCGTCCCGCTCGCGGCCCCGGGACGGTGCCCTAGGTGTATTGCCCTGTGAGGTTGGGGACGCGGCTGGCGGGTGTTTTGCCTGCGAGTGCGGTGTGTCCGCGGTGGTGATTGTAGGTGTGCAGCCAGCCGGGGTAGGCGTCGCGTCGTTCCTGTTCTGAGCGGTAGGGCTTTGCGTAGGCCCATTCGTCGAGGAGGGTGCGGTTGAGGCGTTCGACCTTGCCGTTGGTCTGGGGGCGGTAGGGCCGGGTTCGCTTGTGTGTGATCCCG
>NZ_JAGGOS010000003.1 GCF_018614205.1 Streptomyces sp. ISL-36
TCAGGAACAAGATCAGCACGCGCTCCGGACATCCTGCCGACCAAGATCGCCGAGCACAAGATCCGCGGCTCAACTCATTCTGAAACGATCAGTAAGTAGAGGAGCCACCGCGCGGGGCAGGGAAGAGCCGGGGCACCGCGCCCGCTTCCTGGGCTGCCGAGCAGGTGGGGGCGTTGCGGCGGCGCGCGGTTTTCTCCAACGCCAAGCTGCCCGCAGATGAGGTCACCCACGACGTGAATCGTGCACGTCACCTCCTCGCGGGTCCGGGAGCACCGGGATTGTCGGTCAGGTGATGCTCACGGGTTCTGACGGCGCTGATGGGCTTGCCAGGACAGCATTCCTGCGTCATCCGCGCCGCCCAGGTAGACGGTGTTCGCGTCGGAGATCCGGAGGGGACAGCCGCAAGAGCCGTCCCCTCGGGTCAGCCAGATGCGAGGGTTGTCAGTCGATGGAGTCCATGAAGCTCAGCATCCGGCGGTTGATCTCGTCCGCGTGGTCGATCTGTGGTCCGTGGCCCGTGTCGGAGATGATTTCGGCTCGGGCCCCAGGAATGAGGCGGGGAACGCGCTCGACTTGCCTGCGCGGGTGCACGAGAAGGCTTCGCTTGCCGAGCGCCAGGTAGAGCGGGGTGCGGATGGTGGACAGTTCGTCCTCGGACAGAGGCAGCGGGGCTGGACGGCGTATGCGGTAAGCGCGAACGCCCAGCCTGACCATGGTGCGTAGCTCTGGCACGGTGAGGACCGGCTGTTCCAGCCAGGCTGCCAGGCGTGGGCGTAGCGCCTCGGGTGCGAAGGTCGCGAAGAGGCTGGCGAAGATCCAGAGGAAGAAGCGCACACCTACTTTCTCGAGTCCGCCGGGATCGAGGAGTGTGACCGAGGCGAGGCGGTCTGGCCTGCGATGCGCCTGGTTCAGAGCGAGCCATCCGCCGTAGGAGGAGCCGACCAGGTGCACGCGTTCGAGTCCGAGCGCGGCGAGTGTCTCGTCAAGCCACTGTGCGGCGCGTTCGGGTTGGTGGATGGGTTCGCGCTGGATGCTGCGGCCGGGATCGCCGGGGGTGTCGATCGCGTAGACCGGGCGGGCGGCGCTGAGGGCGGGAGTGTTCGGGTACCACATGGCGGAGCAGGAGCCTGCTCCGTGTACCAGCACGACGGGGGTGCGTGACGGGGCGGCTGGGTCCGCCGGGCCGTACTTATAGACGTGCGTGGTGCCGAAGGAGGTCTCCACGTCCGTTTCTTCGTGAGCCGGTGCTCCCAGCGCATAGACCGCATCGCAGGCCGCGAAGTAGCGATCGCGCCAGGCATCGCTTGCATAGCGGCCGACGTCGGCCGGGGTGCGGGTCGCGGTTTGGGGCATGGCCACCTCCGAGAGCGGGTTCTTCGTGGTACGAACGTATCACCATGATGATACGGCTGTATCATCATGGTGGGGTGCACGGACCCCGCCAGGGGAAACAGCGAGCGGAGGAGCGGTTGATGCCCAAGCGCGTGGACCACGCAGAGCGGCGTGCCGAGATCGCCGCGGCGCTCCTTCGGGTGGCGGGGCGTCGCGGGCTGCATGCCGTGGGCATGCGCGATGTGGCAGCGGAGGCGGGCGTCTCCCTGCGGCTGGTGCAGTACTACTTCGAGACCAAAGAGAAACTGCTGCTCCACGGGCTGCAGCATCTGGCCGAGAGATTCGGGGAGCGGGTCGCCGCCCGAATTCGGGCCGCCGGCCACAATCCGGGACCGCGCGAGATGATCGAGGCGATGCTGATGGCGGCGTTGCCGACCGACGAGGAGAGTCGCATCTTCCACCTCGTCTACACCTCATACGCCGTTCTGTCCGTCACCGACCAGGTGCTTGCCGCCCAGCCCTTCATCGCGAACCCGGATGCCGCTGAGAGCGCCCTCGTCGAACTCCTCCAGCAGGCGGACGAGCGCGAGCTCCTTCAGTCAGGTGTGGACGTGCGGCTGGAAGCTGTCAGCCTGCTCGCCATGTCTGCAGGACTCGGCACCAGCATCCTTGTCGGTCAGCGCAGCCCGGAGTCGGCTGCCACCGTTCTGGACCACCACCTGGACCGGATCTTCCGAGACCACCTTGCCGACGCGGAGACGCGGGCGCGGGAGTGACATCATTTCTCGGGTTCTGGCTCAACTTTTGTGGACGGGTTGTAGGGGTACGTGTGACGCCCCCAGCGGCGCCCACGTGTGAGTGATCGTGCAGGCTGGGCCGTTCCGTTCGGATCCTGCGAGGCTTGCCATACTTCCCGAATGGAGATGCAAGCCACGGAGGCGGCGCGGCGTTGGCTGGCCGATCAGGGTGTGAGTCAAGTGCGCGACGGGTGGGTGAGCGCCGAGGCGCCGGACGTGTTGCTCACCGCCGACCAAGTGGCGCATTCCTGGGCCGGCGATGTCTTCGCCGAAGACCTGGACGCAGCCGACCAGGTGCGGCTGGCTTTCGGGCTGCTGGACCTCCTCGACGCATACTGGGTGACGTGTGAGATCCGGTTCGCGGAAGGGAGCGCGGAAGGGCCCCTGCCGGTTGACGTGCTGTGGGACGGCTACCGTCAGCGGTTGGAGGCGGACAGGGGCGCCGAAGCCGTCACTTACTCGCTGTGGGTCGACTGGTTCGAGGATCGCAGTACTGCCGCGGCAGCCTTCGCGGAAGTGCTCGGCAACGACATCGACCGAGTGGTGGCCGAACGATCGGAAGCCCTGCTCCGCCGAGCCCGTCGGGTTCTGGACTGTTCGGGCCCGGTGCCCTGGCCGGTGAAGGAGCAGACGTACCGCACCGCCGTGCAGCTGCCAGCCCTGCACCCAGCCCTCTTCAAGGGCCTCCGGGCCGGCTACCACGACTTCTACGCCGACCTGGAACCGGCCGCCGCACTGGCCCTCCTCGGCCAACTCAATCTCCCGGCCGACACCGAGCACCTCGCGGAACTGCGCCATGTGCTCGCCGCAGGCCACAAAAACCACTACCGCAGTCCCCACGCCTGGGACGATGCGGTTCGTTCCTGCTCCTGAGTTGCGTGCCTGGCAGAGCAAGGAAGACGCCCGCGACGTAGAGCCCGGCCAGGAGATAGTCGCGGTCTTCCCAGAGCGGTAGCAATACCTCGCCACTGCCTCAAGCGGTTGATGCACCGCTCGACGTTGTGCGTATTTGTATGCCAGGCGGTCGAAGGCAGGTGGTCTGCCACCCCGACTGCCTCGGCGCAGGCGGTGGACCCGCTGGTCGGCCGGTGGATCCCGGCGGTCAAGTCCGCCGCGGAACCCTCCGATGGCGTGATCGTCGGGCTCGGCCGCCAGGGCCCCTTTTTCGCCGAACAGGCTCGCGACCGGCGGCGGAGCCGGTGACGACGTAGACCAGGTGCACCACCTCACCGACTTCTGTCATCTGTGCGTCCGGCACCGCGGACTGGGTGAGGAACCGCAGGTGGAATGCCTCCTCGGTCGCGGCGCTGATCCGCTCCGGGCTGTGCCGGCCGCCCGCCCCTTCTCCGGGAGGCCGGCGGCCCAGTGGGCGGGGTTACCGAAGACGGGGGCGGCGTGATTCCGCGCGGACATGAAGGAGACCGTGCCGCCCAGCAGCTGACCCTCGGTGGTGCCGTCGCCCGCGATGGTCAGCAGCACACGGGCGTATCCGTAGAGCCAGCAGCCGACGGCTGATGCCGTCGGCTGCCTGGGCCGGTTCCAGAGGCTGGTGCTGACGGGTGATCTACTCGGTGTGCAGCACCGAGGCGATGGTCATCCGGGCCGCCGACCGGGCCGGGACCAAGGCGCCGAGGACTGCGGTCGCCACACCCGCCAGGAGCATCGCGGCCAGCTGCGGCGCCTGCCACACGTCCTTCATATACGCGGGGAAGTCGACCACCCCGACATGGTCCACGACGAGGCGGTGCGCCACGATCCCGAGCGGGATGCCGAGCAACCCGCCGACCGCGCCCAGCCCGGCGACCGAGGTCACCGTCATCACCACCACCTGCCGGGGGGTCATCCCGATCGACTTGAGCATGCCCAGGTCCCGGCGCCGCTCACGGGTGTTCAGAAGAACGGTGTTGAAGACACCGAGCGACGCGACGAGCGTCAGCAGCACCGTGAACACCGTCGAGAAGGTGATGACGGTGGCGGTGCCGGCGTTGCCGGAGTCCATCACCGACGCGTGCAGGCCCGGGTCGAGCGCCGCGACCGCCTCGGCGTAGGCGCGCGCGTCGGTGCCGGGACCGAGCCGCACCGTGTACTCGGTGGCGTGGGCGCCCGATGCGAGTTGGGCGAAACTATCCCAAGCGGCCTCCACGGCCCGGGCGTTGCCCTCCATGAGCTGACCCACGACGGTCGCGGTGATCTTCCTGCCGTTCAGTTCCAGCGTGACCCGGTCACCGAGCTTCAGCCCGCGCTGGGTCAGGAACGCCGGCCCGGCCACGATCTCGCCCGCTGCGGCTGGCGCGCGGCCCTTGACGATGGTGTGCTCGTACAAGGAATCGTCGCCGCGGTAGAAGTCGGCGAAGACGGGCTGGGTCTGCCCGGTCATGTTCACCTGGGACAGCGCGCGGGCCCGTACCCCCTCCGCACCCGGCAGAGACCGCAGCCGTTTCTCGATCTGCAGGTCACTGAGCCGGGGCGGGGTCCGGTCGTTGCCCGACCCCCCGGTCGTCACGTGGATCCTGGCGCCTCCGTCCTCCCGCCCGACATTGCCGTACGCCACCATGGTGCTGGTCAGTCCGGTCGACAGGGTCACCGTGGTGACCCCGAGGACGATGGCCGCCATGGTCAGCAGGGTGCGGCTGGGGCGGGCGAACGGCTGGCCGAGGCCCAGACTGACCGGGCGCGGCAGCCGGGTGGCGCCGAGCATCCGCTGGACGCGCAGCCCGCGCCCGGCCCGGGGCGCGCCGCCCGCGCTGATCGCCCGTGCGGCGGGCAGCCGGTGGGCGCGCAGGGCGGGGACCAGCGCGGCCAGCAGGACGAGGGCGGGCATGCCCACGAGGCAGGCCACGGACACCCACGGGCTGATGTCGCCGACCGAGGCCCGGCCCACGTCGATGCCGGTGAACGCGACCTTCAGGATCGGCCGGGCCAGCGCGTTGCCGGCCAGAGTGCCCAGCGCGCAGCCCACCACCGCCGGTACGGAGAGCATCGTCAGGTAGACGGCGACGACCTGGTTCGGGGTGAAGCCCAGGGCCTTGAGCACCCCGATGTGCCGGTACCCCGAGACGACCGCCCCGCTGACCACGTTGCCGACGATCAGGGTGGAGACGAGCAGGCCGAGGATGCCGAAGAGCGTCATGAACGGGAGGTAGGAGTCGGCCAGCGCGGAGAAGGCCTGCTTGAGGGTGAGGTAGGTCTGTGCGCCGGTCAGCGACTCCTTGGGCAGTCCCGTGGTGGCCCGTGCCAGCGAGGCGCTCAGCTGGGCCTCCGTCGAGGAGTCCGTGAAGCGGTACAGCATTTGGGCGGAGGTCGGGTGCAGCGCGGCCATCTGCTCGGGCGAGACCCAGGCGCTCGCCGACTTGCTCATGCTGGTGGCGAATCCGACGACGGTCAGCGTCGCTCCGCCGGGGGTCTCCAGCTTGGTGCCGAGGAGCGCGGTGCCGGGGGAGCCCTGGGCGGACCAGTTGACGACGATCTCGCCGGGTGCGGTGGCCCAGTGGCCCTCAAGGAGTTCGATCCGGTCCACGGGGCCTGCTGGATCGGCCCGGCCCACCACGGTGAGGGTGCCGCCCGCCATCCAGAGCCAGTCCTTGGGGATGTCGACGACGGCTTGCCCGAACGGTCCGGCTGCGGCCTCCACCCCGGGCTGCCGGGCGGTCCGCGCCAACTGCTCCTGCGTGACCTTCGTGGTGTCGAAGGTCGCCACCGTATGGGCACCGCACTGTGCGGCGTAGGCCTTGTCGAAGGGGCCCGAGGCGGCGCTCAGCAGCGCCAGCGCGAGCAGGACGGTCACGGTGGAGCAGAGCACGACGAGCCCGATGACGAAGGTCTGGAGCCGGCGGCGCTTCACGGCCGCGCGCGAGGCTCTCCATACGGCGCTCACGCGGTCGCCTCCAGCGCGCTCTCGCGGGCGACCCGGCCGTCGGCGACTTCGATCAGCCGGCTGGCGCAGCGGGTGGCCAGCTGCGGGTCGTGGGTGACGATCAACAGGGTCTGGCCGATCTGGTTGAGGTCGATCAGCAGATCCATCACCTGCTCGCCCGACCGGCTGTCGAGGGCGCCGGTCGGCTCGTCGGCAAGCAGCAGGGCCGGGCGGTTCATCAACGCCCGTGCGACGGCCACGCGTTGGCGCTCGCCGCCGCTGAGCGTCGCCGGATAGTTGTTCCGGCGCTCGGCGACACCGAGTTCGTCCAGGAGCTCCAGGGCACGGCGGCGCGCCTGCCGGGCCGGAGTGCCGGTCAGCTGCGCGGCGAGCGCCACATTGTCCAGGACGGGCAGATCGTCGATGAGGTTGAAGAACTGGAAGATCATGCCGACGTTCCGCCGCCGGAACAGCGCCAAGCCGGTCTCGTTCAGTTTCCCGAGGTCATGACCATGCACCTCGACTGTGCCCGAGGTCGGCCGGTCCAGGCCGGCCACCATGTTGAGCAAGGTGGACTTGCCGCAGCCGGAGGGGCCCATCACGGCAACCGCGTCCCCCGCCCTGATCTCCAGCGACAGGCCGTCCAGGGCCTTCGCGTCGCCGTACTCCTTGTGCAGGCCGTCCAGCCGCACCACCACTTGCCGGGCACTGTCGTGATCAGTTGTCATGGCTTGAAACCTAGGCCGGAGTCCGCGGACAGAGCGTCACCCCCCGGATGTATCCGTTCGGGCAGGTCATCCCAGGGATGTACGGAGCTGCATACGGGGGCTGATGTGGGGCGCTTCGTGCAGCTGCGAAGATGATCCGGTGTGGGGATCCGGGACGATCTGGTTGGTCATCGCCCTGGCGGCGGCAGTTGGCGCCGCCGGGTGTCTGTGCGTGGCGGTGGTCCGGGCGCGGCGGCTGCACCAAGCGGCCATCGAGGAGCGCGGCTGGCTGCTGGAGCGGGAGCGCGAGAGCGCGACGCGGATCGCGGTTGACGCCGAGCGGGCCAGGATCGCCACCGAGCTCCACGACATCGTCAGCCACAACGTGAGCCTCATGGTGGTCCAGGCCGGGGCCGCCCGCGAGGTGCTGGCCACGATGCCGGACGAGGCCGCGGCGGCGATGAGCGCCGTCGAGACCGCGGGGCGGAACACGATGACCGAGCTGCGGCACCTGCTCGGCCTGCTCGCACCCGCGCAGAACGGCGACGACGAGCCCTACGATATGGACCTGTCACCGCAGCCGAGCTTGAGCCGACTCAGCCCGCTGATCGACCGGATCGCTTTTGCCGGCCTGCCCGTGGAGATGCGCATCTCGGGTGAGCCGCGCCCGCTGCCGACCGGGATCGATGTCACCGCCTACCGGATCATCCAGGAGGCCCTGACCAATGCCCTCAAACACGGGGACGGAGCGAAAGCCGAGGTGACGGTGCGATACGCGGACCACTACCTGCGAGTCGAGGTGCTGAACAGCGGACCAAGCATCCTGTCGGGCAGCCGGCCCGCGCGGAGAGAGCCGGTCCCGGGCCAGGCGGACGGAACGGGACGCGGGCTGCTCGGCCTGCGGGAGCGGGTCGCCCTCTACGGCGGCGACCTGGACGCCCGCCGCCGCCTCGGCGGCGGCTACCGCGTCCGCGCCCGGATCCCGCTGGACCGGCCATGACGACGCACACCGAATCCGCCCCTCGCGTCGTGATCGCCGACGACCAGGAGCTGGTCCGCACCGGCTTCCGCTTGATCCTGACCGCCCGCGGCATCGACGTGGTGGGCGAAGCCGGCGACGGAGCCGAGGCCGTGGCCGCCGTGCGGAGGCTGCGGCCCGACGTCGTACTGATGGACATCCGGATGCCCGCCATGGACGGCCTGGAAGCCGCCCGCCGGATACTCGCGCAGGCCCCGGACTGCCGGGTGATCATGCTGACCACCTTCGACCTCGACCACTACGTCTACGCCGCCCTCGCCGCCGGAGCCAGCGGATTCCTGCTCAAGGACGTCACCCCCGCGCATCTGGCCGCCGCCGTACGCCTTGTCGGCACCGGTGACGCCCTGCTCGCACCCTCGATCACCCGCCGCCTGGTGGAGCGCTTCGCCCCCAGCGCCCCCAGAACCGGTTCGGGACTCGCAACCTCGGCCGTCCACCGAGACCTGGCCGCGCTGACGCCGCGCGAGCGCGAGGTGCTGACGCTCATGGGGCGGGGTCTTTCCAATTCCGAATTGGCGCGGGAACTGACGCTCAGTGAGGCGACAGTGAAGACCCACGTGGCCCGGATCTTCGCCAAGCTGACCCTGCGCGACCGGGCCCAGGCCGTCGTCCTCGCCTACGAGACAGGACTCGTCTCACCGGGCGAGTCCGCTGGCACCGCCAACCCCTGCCGATAGCCGGCAATCTGGAGATCAAACATGCATCAGCCAGAGTGGGCAGTTTGGTGTCGGTGTCACATGAGGTGACACCTCGGCTCGGCGCTCTGTTCGGAAACGGTCGTCTGCGGAACATGATCAACATTGGGCGACGCGCCGACCGCGACCTGTACGAGATCGCCGACTCGCTCGCCGAGCGCGAGGTGCGCTTCACGATCATCGACACCGGGATGACGGTGAACTTCAACGACCCCTTCGGGAAGATGTTCTTCGGGCAGCTGGCCCTGTTCGCCGAGTTCGAGCGCCACCTGATCGCCATGCGCACCAACGAGGGCCTGGCCGCCGCCGCGCCCGTGGCCGCACCGGCGGGCGCAAGTCCAAGCTCACCCCGGCCGCCATCGGGTAAGCACGGCTGATGTACGAAGCGAAAGACGCCCAGGGCAAGCGGCTGCACACCGTCGCCGAGATCGCCTCCGCCTTCAATGTCACCCGCGGCACCATCTACCGCGCCCTGGAAAAGACCGACAAGGCCCCCATCCCAGCGCAGCTGTCGCCCTGCCCTACGGCTCCATGTTCACCGGCCCCGTACCCGACAGCCATCTCCAGGGCCTGACCGACCTGCTCAACGCAGGTGCCAAGCCGGATCAAGAAGAGAACTGACCGCCGTCCCGCCTGTTGCCTGTTTCTCCCTGTAGGGTCCCGTTGCTCGGGGCATGGGCCGTTCTTGGTGACCTGCGACTCCTGCGCTGTCGAAGACAGGTGGCACAGCTAGCCAGTCTCACGAGCGTGGCATTTCCTCGCGGGGTCGACCGACTGGTGTGACCCAGTACCGCAGCACTGCCGTCCGGGCGCGTACCTGCGGCGGGCCTCCGGGCAAACTGCTGTGGCCTCCGGCGTACGCTCTTGTGACTCTCACACTTCGTGGCACCGTCCAGCCTCTACTGACCAGCGCACCTGCGGTCATCTCACGTCGGGGCATGGCGACGTTTTCCCAGGGGCGTGCCTTTTCCTCACCACAGCTGCGACCGGCAGTGCGGGTTGGGCTCAGTTCTCGCTGTTCAGGGCGTTGGTGTACTGCTCGTCGGTGACGGGTTCGAGCCAGTTGGTTCCGTCACCGTTGCCGTCGCCGACGACCCTGGCGATGTGGGCCATGAGCGTGGTGTCGGTGGCTCCGTGCCAGTGCTCTTCTCCGGGCGGGCATTTGACGGTCTGTCCGGCGGAGGCGCGTACGACGTTGCCGTCGCGGGTGCCGACCAGGCCGGTGCCGTCGGTGATGTACAGGGTCTGGCCGTTGGTGTGGGAGTGCCAGTTGGTGCGGGCGCCAGGGGTGAAGCGGACCAGCGCGGTGGCGAGGCGGGCGGGTTCGGCTGGAGTTTCGATCATGTTGAGGTAGACGTCGCCGGTGAAACGTTCGGCGGGGGCCTTCAGGGTGGGGGTCTGGGTGACGTGTTCCATGATTGCCTTTCTGGGCGATTCAGGATCGATTTTCGCTAGCTGGCGGGCTGTTCGTCCCGGGCTGGTGGGCGGGACGTTGCACATGGCCTGTGCGCGTGAAGTCGGCCCTTGAGCGGGAGTCACTGGGCGGTGTAGCCGCCGTCGACGGGCAGGGCGATGCCGGTGACATAGCCGGCGCCGGGGCTGCACAGCCACAGGACGGCCTGGGCGAGTCGGACGGTGGCGAGGCTTGTTCCTTCGCGGCCGGCGATGTCCTGGAGCGACAAGTGCTCCTGTTCGCACCAGGTGCGCCACTGTTCCAGGCGGGTGGCGGTGTGCTGGGTACGGCGGAACCGGGGTGGGCTCCAGTCGACGGGGTGCTGGGACAGCAGGCAGATGACGTGGGCCGTGGTGGTGTTCAGGGTGCGCGCGAGGTGTGCGATGGAGAAGTCGCCGCCGGGCACGGTCTGGTGGAGCTGGGCGACGGTGATGCTGTCCGGGTCGGGCTCGGGGAGAGCGAGGTGGCGCAGGGTGGGGAGCTGGGGCGTCCACTGGAGTGGTTCGTCGATGCCGTGCTCGTCGAGGAGCCTTGCGCGGTGTGGGTGAGCAGGTCGGCTTCGGCGGGCAGGATCCGCCAGCGGAAGCGCTGGTATTGCTGGCGCGGCGCTCCGGCGGCCGGTGCGAGATCCGGGTGGGCGAGGTGCGGCGGCGAGCCCGTCAGGGTGTGGAAGATCCAGCGCTGGGCGTGCGCGGCATCGGGGCGGTGGTTCGAGCGTAGGCGGCGCTGTAGATCGCTCCAGCAGCGGGGTCGATGAAGCGGGCCTGGTTGGTGAACAGGGCGCGTCGGCGTGCGTAGCCGATGGGGGCGCCGTGGTGGTCGAGGTGGTCGGCCAGGAGGATCAAGGCGTGCAGGACGTCGGCGCAGTCGCTGCGGCGGGTGAGCTCGGCGAGGAGCGTGGAGACGTTGTGGCTGGTGACGGTGGTGACGGTGGTGACGGTGGTGACGGTGGTGACGGTGGTGACGGTGGTGCCGGTCAGCCGGGTCGCGGCCTGGATCGAGGTGATGTTGCTGGCGAGCAGACAGGCGACGGCCAGGAGCTCGTCCGTGCGCTGGGCCGCGGGCGGGCCTGCTATTGGGGTGGCGGGGGCCGGGCGTAGGGTCCACTCGGGCCACAGGGCGGTCGGCAGCATGCCGGCCCTCGCGTCGTGGTTGGCCGGGGGCCTGGTGGAGTGGACGGCCGTGCGGTGGCGCAGCCGGTAGAGCGGCATGATCTGTGACTTCCGGCTGCAGCGCAGGGCCGCCTCGAGAACGGGCGAGAGCGTGCCGCCGACTGAGACGACGCCAGCGGGATACAGGGCGCGGCCGGAGGCGGCCACCCGGTCGGTCAGCCACCGCGCCGTCCGGGCTGCCGCGGGGATGTCTGCAGCGCACAGGATACGAAGCGCCGCCGTGATCGCCACGGCGGTGGCCGCGGCATCGTCGGGTGCGTGATAGCTGTGGACATCCATGCGCCGCGTGTCCGGATTGCGTTGAGAGCCGGAGGACAGCGGGCTGGCCCGGTAGCACTCCAGGCGTTCGAGGACTTCGACCGCCCAGTCGCCAGGTCACCTGCCACCGGTCTCCTCCAGGCAGGCGGGGCAGAACCGCGAGCCCGGCCCCACAGCAGCTGCCGGTGCACGCGGCGCTGGCCGGGCACAATCACCACGGCATGGCCGTCATACTGTTGCAGGGTCATGGCCGCGAGAACATCGGCGGCGACCCCAAACGGTGTGACGCATCCGAATGCCGGGATTGTGGAGGAGCCTGAGTACGGGGTGCAGTTGGGCTCGAGTGGAGGCTGGGGGCTCGACCTTGCCCAAGCGGTTCGGTCACTGACTGGGCTGAGCGCGTGGCGAAGCAAGCAGCTGCTTGAAGCCACCCCGACGACGGTGATGAATCGGACGTGGTTCAAGGCCGCAGTGGATGCGGCGGAGCGCTTGAACGCGGTGGCGGGAGCTGACTTGGTCTGAAGATGGTGAGGCCAGGAGGACGGCGTGATCACCCTGATGGTCTTCGAGGACGCGTGCATGAAGCAGAACGGAGCCCGACGCGGGCCCCGGTCGGGCTGACCGGCCGCCCTTCGCTCGGGGAGGCGAACTGGTCAGGCGTCCGCCTGGGGCCTCTTCAGGGTCAGCCCACGCAGTTTCGCTCAATGCCAGGGCGTAGCCGGCAGACGGACCTGCTGTCCCCCAGCCCAAGAGCCCCTGTCCTGCCAAGGTGGCAGAGTCCCCCCGGCCATGGCATGAACGGGGGCATCATCGAACCGCACGCTCGGCCGCCACAGCGGACGAGCCCTTCGCCGAGGCGGTGGTCGATGGGAGCTGGCCACCGCACCAAGGAAGTCAATCCGCTGCCCCTACAACGCCGCCGACTGCTTGCCGCTGCGCTGCGTGTAGGGGTCGTAGTGGAGGTAGACCTGGGGGTTCAGCGCGGGCAGGACAATGCGCCTTCCGCGGCGTAGCGGGCGCAGTAAGTGCATACGTGAGGCGTGAGGGTGGGGCACGCCCCCGCTACTCCGGTCGCTCGTCACGCCGGGTGTGGCGGGGGCGAGACCGGTGTCAGGCGCGCGTGTTGACGCTCACCGGCCTTGATCCGGTGGGCGGCGTCCATCCCTGAAGGGTGGCCCGGATACCGACGCGGGTGCTGCAGTTGATGACTTGGAAGTGCAGGTGCGCGCCGTTCGCCGCCCCGGTGGCTCCCGACCAGCCGATGATCCGGCCCTGCGGAACCCAGTCGCCCTTGTTGTAGATCGCCCGGTTGAGGTGCGCGTAGTGGGTGCACTGGCCGTTCGAGTGGCGGATGATGACCTCGATGCCGTTCTCCCAGTACGGCGACCAGTCCGAGACGAGAACCGTGCCGCCCTGCGAGGCTGAGACCTCGTAGTTCGCCGGCAGTCCGAAGTCCCAGGCGTACTCGTTGTACGGGCCGGTGTGCGAGTACGTGCCCTCGGGACCCTGGGTGACGAGGTAGGACTCGCCCGACGGGTAGGGAAGTTCGTAGTAGTAGTCAACGGCCGCGGCCGGTGGTGCTGCTATGAGTCCGATCCCTGCGACTGTGAGTGCTGAGCTCGCCATGGCGCCGAATCTGAGGAGAAGTCGTCTCGCGTTGCGCACTTTGCCTCCTGCTGAGGGCCTGATGCAGACGGAACAACACTGGCACCAACTGACCCTTTCAACAAGGTTCTTGAAAAAAATTGCAGCAAGTTCTTTCGTCGGCGGGACCGGGCGGCTGGAGGTGGTGAAACGGCCTACGCGAGCCGTCGCCGACTCCACCGCCACTACGAACGCAAGCCAGGACACGTCCTCGCCTTCACCGCCATCGCCACCACCACCCTCATCGATGTCCGTGGGCCACACCCGGCCCGAGCTGACTCCTCTCCTGCGCCCGCGACCGCACTGCGCCTTCAGGTCGAACTGTTCTCCAGCGTCGGCTGACGTGCCTGCCCTGCCCACTGCAAGAGGCCCAAGAGCGGGGACAGGGTGCCCGCAGTGCAGTGCTTGCCCCGCGCGAGGTAGACCGAGCTGCTCGCCGAGGCCCGGCGGCGTACAACCGTCAGGTCGGCCTTACACGCCACCACCGGGGACGGGTCACAACGATTCTGGGTCCTGCCGGACGCGGGCCGGACTACCGCGGGAGGCCAGCAGGGCGAGGTGTCGATTGCGTAGCCGCCGACACGCGGCAAGGGCCGTCGCTCAACGTCCATGGGCCAGTCGGCGCGGGAGCGTTGGAGGATGTCGAGCAGGCGGGCTCAGGAGGCGGCCTCCTGGTCGCGATTCGGCTGCGGGGCGGCCTCGGCTTGCTCCTCCCAGGCGGCGAGTTCCTCGTCGTTGAGGTACGGGTAGGGGCATTCTCCTCGTCGTGGAGTTGCTGGCGTACCAGTCGAGTCGCGCTGGCCGACCCGCGCACCGCAGCCGTGGTGCTGCCGGTGACGGCCGAACTCGTGCTCGCCGCGAACTGACGCGACACTTGGCCGCCAAGGCCTTCGGCCCCCTGCCTACCGCCCTCAGACGCGTGGAGGGCGCTGTAGCCGGCCGCTCGTCTCGCAGCAGGCGTGCTGCAGCGATCAAATCTCTTGTGGGGCAGGCTGTGGCCCCGGAACAGCTACAGGAGCAGGGCGCGGTCGCGGCGGTGTGGCGGCGCCTGGGACGCGACGGCGAGCAGACGCTGACCGCCGGACTCGGCAACCCCGACGGCCACACGCCCTCTCCAGCCGGGCAAGCCGCCCAGGCCGAACGCGGCGAGGACACGCTCATAGCCTGGATCGGGGAGTGCCGCGGCAGGACTCCGGCACCTCCCTGCCTTCCCGAACGAGGCTCGGGCCCGCCCGGCGCGGAACCTGCGGAACCCGCGGAACCCCGGCGGGCACGTGGGCGGGGCGCCGGCGACTCCCAGAATCGTTGGGGGTGGATGGTGAATACGGCCGTGACGAACGCGACCAGGACGGCCTCGTGCACGGTGACGAGCAGTACGAACCTGGGGGACCGGGACCGGGAGTGGATCGGCGGTACGGGCACCCCGGAAGGGAGCGTGTCGGACCGGGAGCCCTTGCGACTCGGGTACGACAGCGGGCCCGGCCGCGCCGAGGAATCCGCCCCCTGGCCGGCGGTCGGGGCCGCCGAGGGGTCCCCTACAGGTAGCGGGCGGGCGCAGCGTGGAACGCGTGGTGCGCTGAGATCCAGACGTCGGTCAGCATGACCGCGACACCACGGCGCGGGACGGTGACGGAACCGACCGGCGCGGCGCGGCACCTTGGGCAGAGAAGCCCGCGACACAGCCTCGTCTCGTGGTCATGGTCGACCATCGTGCCGGGGTACCGGCCGCAACAGGGTGCAGTTCGGGCCGAGCGCTTCGGAGAGGTGTCAGGCGACCGCGCGGAGTGAGCTGAAGTCCACGGCCCGGTCAGCTTCCTCCAGGAGTCGTGCGGCGGCCTGCCGGACATCGGCAGGCACATCCCCGCGCTCCTGGACGAGAGTCGCGTAGATCGGAGCGTCGCCTGCTGCCCGGCCCATGTGGTCGTGCTGGTTCACTGCGGTGGTCCTTACCGTGTCGGAATCGGCTAGCGAGTGTACGGGCTCTCATCCGGCCGGTGCGCCTCGCCTGACCAGATGCCGCTGACCACAGCGCCCCAAGCGCCTCAGCCGGACGTGCTCCTCGACTCCCGCGAGCCTCCAGTGCGCCCAGCGCCACAGGTTGCCCTACCCCGCCGCCTTGGCCTGGGATCAGCTCGTCGCCCGCACCCGAAGCCGCAGCCAGCCCCTCCTGGGTATCGACGACGAAACTCCTCTGCATAACGACGCCCTGGTCCTTCACCGACCCGGCCACGACGCCAACACGGTCGCCGACGCCACCGGCCGGCTCGCGAGCACCATCCGATACCTCATCAAGGACCTCATGGACTACAGGATGATCAGCACGACGATGTCGTACTACCAGGTCTCCCAACAGCGGAAACGCGAGGCCATCACCGCGATGCGGCGGCATTCCGTCGACCGCTCCGGCCGCCCGGTCCCCTTCGCCAGCAATGCCGACTACGAGGCCCAGTCGGTCGCCGTTCCGTTCGGCAACTGCCGCGAGCCCAGCAACATCAAGGCTGGCGGGAAGGCCTGCCCGATCCGCTTCCAGTGCGCCGGCTGCGGCTTCTATCGCCCTGACCCGTCCTACCTGCCCGCGATCGAGGAGCACGTCAACTCGCTGCGAGCGGACCGCGAGACCGCCCTGGCGATGGTCGCGGACGACTTCGTCGTCCGCAACCTCGGCGATCAGATCACCGCCTTCACGACCGTCGCGGACACGATGCGCGAGCGGCTTGGTGGTCTCCCCGAGGACGAACGCGAGGAGATCGAGCAGGCCAGCTCAGTCCTGCGGAAGGCTCGTGCGACCCGCGATCACAAGCTACTGCCGCTGACCGTGATCCCAAAGGAGGCCCGTTGATGCCTGCTGACACCGTCAGCAGGACGCCTGTGGAGGTCCTGAAAGCCGCCCGCCAGCGCGACAGCGCGGACAAGTGCGGGCGCGTCCTCAAGGCCGTCCAGGACATGCTCCGCGACGACCGCCGCATCACCTTCGCCGCGGTCGCCCGCGAGGCCGGTGTCTCCAGCTGGCTCGTCTATGCCCCAGGCATCCGCGAGCGGATCGAGCAGGCCCGTTCCCGCCAGGCAGCCCAGGGCCACCACGACCAGCAGAGCGGTCGGAAGATCTCCGCTGCCAGCGACAAACCGACCTTTTTCTCGCACGCGAGGAGATCAAGCGACTGCGAGCCGAAAACGCGGGCCTGCGGCAGCAGGCCCGCGTTCACCTCGGGCAGCAGGTCGAACAACTCGGCAACCACGACCTGGTCGACCGCGTCAACGAGCTCACCGAGGAGAACCTCCGGCTGTCCACAGCGGAAGGGCAGGCGACCACCCAGAACGCGGAACTCCGTCAGCGAGTCACCGGCCTTGAAGACAACCTCGCCGCCGCCCGCACCAGCCTCCGCCGCATGATCCGGGACCAGAGCCGTTGACGCGATGCGCAAGCAGGAAGCCATTGAGCACACCGAGGCGGATCGAGATACTCCCTGGATGACCAACACAGGGAACCAGGTCCACCAGGGCTGGGATGAACCTTGGTACCGCGTCCGCACAGATCGCTTCGAGGCGTCGTTCTTGCCCAGTGCGGGCGAGGATCTGGATGCCGTCTGCAACGTCGACGTCGAGGTGCGGTTGACAGCGGACGGCTCCCGCTGGAGCGCGACCGTGTTCACTCTCGCCGAGGTCGAGCGACTGATGAAGAGGTGGTCCCAGACAGGCGAGGAGTTGGGCGGTCGCTACTTCTGGTGCTCTGATGGCCTGATCGTCCGGGACCCCGGCATCGAGAGCATGACTCAGGTGCTCGTCGGCTTGCTCGATGCTGGTGACTTCACGCAGGTTCTTCAACGGCTCGACGACGAGTGACCGGCTGACTCATTCTGAAATGATCAGTAGGCATGGTGTCCCGTGACTCACGTCCCTCACACCCTCACATCGGCCTGAACCGCGGACAAGTTCCGCGAACTCCAGATAAGCATCCTTCCGAACGCCGTCGCGTCGAAGATCACACGAACGCCGGCGTGCTGATCGTCGCGCGGCGCCGAGGCAGTCGCGTGCGGCTTGATGGCGTCCGGGTCGGCCGCGATCCCGTTCAGGGCCCCGTCCAGGACCGTGGGGGACGAGCACCGCCCCAGCGGCCCGGCCCGTGCCAAAAGCGCGATACGGCCGGAGTTCCGGTGGGCACCGGTGAGCGCACCCGAGAGCGCACTCGGAGCTGGTGGGCCGCCGGCCCCGGCGTTCTGATCGAGGGCACACAACGAGGGCCCCGGCTGACCGGAGTCATGAGATGTGGTTGATGCTGTCGGAGACGTTGCCCGACAGATCTAACAAGTGGAACATTTCGCTGACCGCGGTTTCTGCCACAGCCGCTGGTGGTGATGGTGGTGACCGAGGGAGACACCCGGATGAGTCAGGACCACTCTGCCCTGGACGGGCTCTTGGGTGTCGGCATCGACCGTGAGGGTCGCACCTTCTACCTGCGCGTGGCTGCCGGCCGGATGGCGTACGACCGGGTGGGGAGACCTTCGATTACATCCAGGTCTTCCTGTATCAGGTGGCATTTCCAGGCCAGCCTGCAGACGCGAACGACATGTTCGAGACCGACGGCCTGGAGGAGATTGCGGACGAACTCCGCAACGGCGTACTCGATTGGTACGACGAACGCCTTGAGTTCCGCACCCCAACCCCCGAGGAGCTGGAGACGATCCGCTCCACAACGGGTTGGAGGTAGCGACCGTCTCGGCCATCTGGCGTAGCGAATGACTACGGCCCCGGAATGCATCATCCGATGCGTCCCGGGGCCGTCGTCATCGCCGGCCCGGTCGACCGAGCACGTCCGGGCGGCAAGCACCATGCCCTCGTCGACGGTCAGTGCGTCCCACTGGCCGTCTCTTTGACCGGCGGGAACCGCAATGGCATCACCCAGTTGATGCCTCTACTCTCGAAGGTCCCGTCCGTTGCGGGTCTGGTCGGCCGATCGCGGCGACGAAACTGCCGAGGCCCCCCCTGGTCCTGGACAGTGACGAGTACGGCAACCCCCGCGCCGGCCAGCCCGCCGTCCGCTACCACTGGCTCGGCGCCAAGCAGCGCTCCAGCGAGACCCTCCTCGTCCTCATGGGCGTCCGCCTCTACAACCCGCAGACCGGGCGCTTCCTCTCCGCCGACCCCGTCTACGGCGGCAACGCCGATGCCTGCGCCTATCCCGGCGACCCCGTCAACCAGTACGACCTCGTCGGCAGGTTCGGCTGGGGCAAGTTCCTCGACCGGGTCGGCAGGGTGGCATCGGTCGGTGCGATGTTCCGATGCGGACCGTGTGCCGCCGTCGATGCTGCCATCAGTATCGGCCGCGGTACCTACAAGGTCCGGCACGGAGACTGCTCGGGGTGGATCGACATTGAGCCTTTTCCAACCTCGCCAGGGGGTGCTGCTGACGCTGGTTACCCCCGGGCGGTAGTGGCTGGATGAGCTGAGGGCAGGATGGACCTCGTGCCCACCATGGTTGTTGAGATTCACGTGCCCTTGTCGTCGGCGCCGAACCTTCCGGAGGGTGCCTATCCGTATCCCTGGATCGAAGAGGTCGAGGACCTTCTGGCCGGCCTCGAAGAGCAAGGTGATGTAGAGGTCTTCGACGATGGAGAGGAAGAGGCGGAGGCCTACATCTTCTTCATCACCGGAGCAAGTGAAGAGGATCTTCTGGCGCTGGCGTCCCGAGTCGCCACGCTGCCCGGTGTCCCCACAGGTAGCTTTGCGGTCGTCAGCAGCGATGAGGCCGATGAGTTCGGGCAGGGGCGACAGGTCACGCTCCCGCTGCCCACGCCCTGAGGTCCAAGCCCGTCTTCACTGAGCCGTTTGCACCTGACTGATAGCGAGCTGAATTGACAGTGGGCTGCGTGTGGGAAGAGGTGAAGCTCCTGGTGGATGGGTTGTCGGCCAAGATTCAACCTGTCCGCCCGGAGCGTCAGGTGCTTGTCTACTCATCAGGGATCGGTCTGTCCAGTTCGGCCCTCCGGTACCTGTCCGGCCTGTTGAGCGCCCGGCGTCGCGAGCGCGGCACCCGTTGGCGACGGCTCGCCCCCGACCGGCAGGCCCTCTTGGTGCTCGCACATCTGCGCTGCGGCGATACGTACGCCCAGCTCGCGGCAGGTTTCGACATTGGAATCGCCACGGTCTACGGTACGTGGCCGAGGCCGGCGAGCTCCTTGCGTCCCGTGCACCGGCCCTCGCCGCGGCCGCCCGGGCGGCGTCACGCAAGGCGTTCGCGATCCTCGACTGCTCGGGAAAGTGCAAGAAGCACGGGATGAACGTGCGGGTCACCGCCGATCCGTTCGGGAACCTGCTATGGGCCTCGCCGGCCTTGCCGGGATCGGTCCACGACATCAAGGCGGCACGTCTCCACGGCGTCATCGACGCCCTCGAGACGGGCGGCATCCGCTGCTGGGCCGACAAGGCCTATCAGAGCGCCGGCGGCACGGTC
This sequence comes from Streptomyces sp. ISL-36, assembly GCF_018614205.1. Lineage (GTDB taxonomy): Bacteria > Actinomycetota > Actinomycetes > Streptomycetales > Streptomycetaceae > Streptomyces. The sequence goes on from NZ_JAGGOS010000003.1 coordinate 19,399, forward strand.
CGCGTGCCCTACCGCGGGCGATGGGCGAAGCTCTCCGCAGGCCAGCGAGCGGTCAACGTTTCGCACGCCAAGATTCGGGCACTCGGCGAACCAGCCATGGCCGCTCTCAAGACCTGGCGCCTCCTGCGCAAGCTGCGGTGCAGCACCACCGGCATCACCGCCCTCGTCCAGGCCGTCCTCACCCTCCACCTCAACGCCACAAGTTGAGGTTGGAAAAGCCTCAACGTGCGAAGTGGCTTCCCGGGCGGGCGATGTGGCCATGGTGCGCTCCTGTGTCGCAGGACGCGCGGTGTTGGCCGGTGGGAGAGAGGAAGGGCTGGGGTTCTGATCAGGCGAAGCGGCGCCGGCCTTGGGACTGGCGCGGAGCTCGATCTCCTCTGGGGTGAGTGGGTCCTTGGGTCGGCGGATGCGTACGGGCGACCGGCGCGGGTGGGACGGTAGCAGTCCGGGGCCAGAAGAGTTACTCACGATCATCAGAACGTTACGAAAGGTGACAATTCGGTTACAGGCATCGTACTGCCACATGTACGGCGCAGGCGGTCGCTCAGTGATCCCGGCTGCTCGCCATGAGTATGCGCAGTCGGGCGAAGCTGCCCTCAGCTGCCTGAGCTCCGATGGAGGAATCGATGCGCTTTGTAAACCGGGCTGAGCAAGACGAGCTGACGGAACGGCACGGACACTGGCGCAGGTCGCCGAACCAGGCACTCGACGACCGCTTCTTCGACGGTGAGCCTCTTCCCCGAGAGATCGTCCCCCGCCACTGGCTGCCCGAAGGCAATGTCCACGGAGGGCGACGGGATCATCTTCCACAACCCCATGGCAGGGCTCCCCCTGTCCACCCCCGTCCGACTCCCCACCCCGCTGCCCAGCGACCGCCTGCAAGGAGCCCTTCACCAGATCCAAGGCGCGCGGGGCAGGTTCGCAGTAGCCCTCGTGGCCGTACACGCGCTCAAGGCCAGCGAAGTTCGTCGCCTGCCCCTGGCCGCCGTCGATCTCGTCCGCGGAACGCTCACGGTCCGCCGCGGCAACCACACCCACACCGTGTACTTGGACCCCATCACCATGGGGCTCGCGGCCGACTGGCTGCACGAACGGCGCCGTACCTGGCCCATGGCGCCCAACCCCCACCTCTTCATCACCAGCCAGACCGCACACCATCCCACGCTCATCCCAGTCAGCTACTTGGGACTGCGCGCGGCTTTCGACCAGATCGGCATGACCCCGAGGCAGCTCTGGAGCGACCGCGTGCTGGACGAGGCACGGGTGAGCGCCGACACCGTCCACCTCATCCGCCTCTTCGGCATTCAACCGTCGACGGCCATGAAGTACGTCGCGGCAGCCCACCCCGACAAGGCTTTCCCCAAGATCCGCTGAGCACGGGCGTTCCGTATCCTTAATGAGGCGGCCGAATGCGCCGACCGCTCCGGCTGATGCGCCGGTTCGGCGTCACCGAGCAGACCGCCATGCGCTACGTCAGAACTGCCTGCTCGGAGCGCACCTCGAAACTGCCCAGGTAGCGGGCCCGCTCCGAGCCCAACGCCGCAGCCGAAAGCCCGTGGCGACGAAGCAGCGGGTCCGGCATCATCCCCATGTGATTGTTATGCAACCCGTTCTGGAGATCTCCGCTTCCGACGACTTCGAGCTCTGGCCCGTTGGCGAGCACGAGTCATATGGCTACCTCGTGCTGAACGGGGGGCTGACTCCGGCGGAGGTCGGCACGGCCGTTATGCGGATCGCCGACTGCAATAACTTCGAGCCGCAGGAGGAGCACGAATCGTGTCCGACCGACCCGCTCGGCGCCTTCCTGCACGGGTTGCTCACCATGCCTGACCTGTTCGCCGTCGGCGGCTTCCGGGTGACCGACAACGCCACCGACACCGTCTTCGTTGAGCCGGGCTGCTGCAACGGCCTGGAGGCCTGGCGGGACTGGCTGGAGGTGCTCGACGGTACCGGCTGCGCCTACTTCGGCCACGATCCATCCTCGGTGGCCGAACGCGTCAACGACGTTGTCCGGTTCACGCTCGATGCTCACGGGGTGGACGGCAGCCCGGTGATCGAGCTGTCGGTAGACCAGGTACGCAGGCTCGTCGCCGACGCTCAGCAGGATTTGCAGGACTTCCTCAGCCTTGCCGGAACCTGGGCGGAACAACACCTACCAGCACATGCTGCTGCCGTCACTACCGCCCTGGCACGGGCACTGGACCTGGCACCCACACCATGACCAGCTTCCTGACCCACCGAGCGCACGTGCACGACGCCGGGCTCCCCCTCCACCGGCGGCACAGCGCGCTGCGCACCTGCCTCACCGTTTTTGCTCCTTATGGTCTGCGGGCGACGTATCACCACCTCACGCTCAGCGCCGCGATCCCCCGTCGGCTGGAGGCGGACCCCGACGCGCTGGTGCGGGCGGTGGAGGAAGTACACGAGGCGCGGGTGCTGTGGCTCGTGCGGGCAGACCACTACGCCGAGCAACGCCGGGCGGAGAAGCAGGCTGGGCGGCGGGCTGTACCGAACCCTCGGCCGTGGTGGCTACGGAACTGGTGGGAAAGTCCCGACCGTGCCTGGTTCGAAGACCCGTTTCGTCACCCGTCGCTGCGCCTGTCCGAGTACGTACGGCGGCAGAACGCGATTCTGGACGGTCCCGAGCTGCCTGGCTGCCCGGCTTGTGGGGATGAGGGACCGCGAGTGCTGAGCTCGACTGGGCACGGTTGGGTCGAGCTGTGCCGTGGCTGCGCGTGGTTGCTGGCGCCATGTTCGTGCGGGCAGCGGCACCGGTTCGTGCCGGAGACCCCGTTCAACTGGAACGAGATCTGGCAGCGGGCGCACATGGGCGATGACGGAAGGCCGAACTCACTTTGGCCTGCGAGCTAGCCAGTTGGATCGGCGGCGAACGCTCAGAAAGCAAATCCCGCCAGCTTCTCGGAACCTGCGCGCGGGACCGCCTCAGCCATTAACGGGCATGCGGGTTCAGGCTTCCCCACGTTCAGGAATCTCGGAACCCGCGCGCTTCCGCCTTCGACGTCCTGCAAGCCGACCGCCAAGAGCTGCTCGCCGAACCGTACGGACGCCGCCGCGCGGTCCTGGAGGACCTGTTCGCCGAGCGCGGGCTGACTGCGCCGTGGGCGCTGTGCCCGATGACGACCGACCCTGCCGTCGCCCGCGAGTGGCTGATGTCGTGGACCGACGTGCTGGGCGTGGAGGGAGTCTTGTAGCCAGGGCTCGCCGTTGGCCGATTGACCGCCAAGCTGCCGGTCCGCCCCCGGGTGGGGCCCCGAATGTGGGTCAAGGCCGCCGCCAGGCGCCCGCGGCGCCCGGAGCCGTCGGGCGGCGCCGGCGCGCCCTGCCCTGCGCGGGTTCAGTCAGGGCCGCCGACCGCCGCGGAACGCATGCGATCACAGAGTCCGCCTGCATAGCTAGGGCTCCTGGAGGTACTGATGCCCGGTCGTCCCATCTGGAGCGGATCCATCAGCTTTGGGCTGGTCACGATCCTTGTCTAGTGCCGCACTGCGGAAGTTCGTGGAGGATCAGACCGCTTCCTTGAGTGGGGCGCCTTCGTAGGTCCAGCGGAACGAGCGTGCGTGTTCGTTCCGCTGGATCATCCAGGCATCCATCTTCTCGATCAGTTCATCCCGGCCGGTGAAGTTGCCGTGCCGCAGGACGGCGCGGGTCAGGGCGGAGAAGACGAGTTCCACCTGGTTGAGCCAAGAGGCGTGGGGCGGGGTCCAGTGGACGTGCCAGCGCGGGTGGTCGGCGAGCCACGCCCTGGTGTGCTTGGCGGTGTGCGAGGAGCCATTGTCAAGGACCACATGGATGTCCTTGTCGCGTGGCAAGAGCCGGTCGAGCCGGTCCAGGAAGGCGGTAAAGGTCGCGGCGTTGTTTCGCTGGATGGTCTCGATCAGGGTCTGCCCGCTGGTGACCTCGAGGGCGGCGACGATCGAGGCGGTGCCGTGGCGGCGGTACTCGAACTCGCGTCGAGCGGCTCGGCCCGGTGCCGCGGGCTGTGATGGGTAGCGGCGCTCGCGGGCCTGGATGGCGGTCTTCTCGTCGATGGACAGCACGATCGCCCCACTCGGCGGGTTGCGGTACAGGGCGCAAATGTCCCTGACACGCTCCCAGAAGTCGGGAGTATCCCGGCGGGTGAGCCAGCCGGTGACCTTGTGGGGCTTGAGGTCCAAGTCGGCCAGGACCCGGCCGACTTGGGAGGCTGAGATCGGTGCGAACACGGTACCTGCGACCTGGGCGGCGATTGCTGTGTGGGTCCAGGTCGTGGCAGGGCCGACCGGGACGCTGGTGGCCGCAGCGACCACCGCGACGCGCACCAGGTCGTCGTAGCGGCGCGGCCGACCTGGGCGGGCGGCGTCCTTGAGGCCGTCCAGGCCCCGGTCGGCGAACCGGCCGCGCCACTTGCGGACGGTGTTCACACTCACCGCCAGGTGCCGCGCTATCGCCCCGTTGTCCGCCCCATCTGCTGCCGCCAGCACGATCCGGGCCCGCAGCACCTGCCTGACCTGCGACTTCGCCGCAGAGGCGATCCGCCATAACGCCCTGCGCGTCTGTTCGTCGACTACTACAGCCACCGCTGTGCACCGCCCTGAGCCCTTCACCATGAGCAGTGATCATGGCGAAGGGCTCAGGGCGGGCGGCAGGATGGGGCCGTGCCGAAGAACCCGCCCGAGTCCATGCAGCACCACCTGCGCCAACGGCTGAACGACCACGCCCGCCAGAACTGGCCGCAACTGACCGGTGTGACCGTCCGCTACCGCAGCGGATTTGCCTATGTGGCAGGCGAAGTGCCCGACAGCGATCCGCTTCCGCTGTGCCGACTGCGGTTCACCGGAGTCCTGCACACCTGGGGCTTCGCCCTCTATCTCGCCAGTCGCGGCGGCTATGCAGACAACGTACTTCCCAGCGGCTTGCCCTTCGGCTCCCCGGAAGACGCTCTCGACTGCGCCTGTGGCCTCTACCTCGATACCCCGATTCCTGATCGACCGTAACTGCGTGCTTGAGACGGCGCGTGCGAGTGTCGGCGTCGCCCCAGGACCGGGCCACGGCTGGCCGGCTCACCCGCGATACTGAGCATCGTGGAAAGCGCCGCATTCGTTGTCGTCTCCGGTCTGCCGGGCAGCGGGAAGAGCACGCTCGCCCGAGGCCTGGCCGAGCACCTCGATCTGCCGGTCATCGACAAGGACGTGATCCTGGAGTCCCTCTACGACTCGCTCGGAGTCGGCGACCAGGCATGGCGCAGCCGACTAAGCAGAGCCAGCGATGAGATCCTCTTCGCTGTTGCAGCAGACGCGCGCCGAGCCGTGCTCGACAACTGGTGGCACCACGACACCTCCCCCAGCCGCCTGCACCTCCTCGGTGGCCTGCTGATCGAGGTCCACTGCGACTGCGACGTCGCGGTCGCCTCCGAACGCTTCCGAGCGCGCATCCGCCACCCCGGCCACCTCGACCCGCACCTTACCCCTGAGCAAGTGGCCGAACGCGTCTCGGCCATCCGCGCCAGCTATCCCGGTCCGCTCCGGCTGGGCGGCCCCATACTCACCATCGACACCAGCCAGCCCGTCGACACCACCGCCGTCGCCAGACAGATCGCCCCGATCCTGACCAGCGGGTCGGAAGCCGCCATGTGACAACCTGCACCCACCAACCGAAGCGCCAGCCAACTCACACCCCTCCACGAACTTCCGCGGGGCAGCACTAGCCTCCCGGTTTCACTT
>NZ_JAGGOS010000039.1 GCF_018614205.1 Streptomyces sp. ISL-36
GCCTCGCCCCGGGGGTCGCAGCCCGCCGGGACCGACGGGGGCCGACCCGCCGCCGACCCGGGGCGAGGGCTGCCCCGCCCCGGGGGCCACGGGGGCCGACGGGGGCACCGCCCCCGTCACCAGGAAGCTTTACGTACCCCCGGTAGGAACCCCGCGTGTGCCTGTTCCCGCAGCCGGACCCGTGAGATGCCGAACTTGCGCAGGTGGCCGCGCGGCCTGCCGTCCACCGCGTCCCGGTTGCGTACCCGCGTCGCGCTCGCGTCCCGGGGCTGGCGCCGCAGCTCCCGTACCGCCGCCTCCCGTTCGGCCTCCGGCGTGGACGGCCGGCGGATGATCTCCTTCAGCTCCGCCCGCCGGCGGGCGTACCGCTCCACCACGGTCTTCCGGCGCTCGTTGCGCGCGATCTTGCTCTTCTTCGCCATCAGACCTTCACCCCCCGCGCGCGGATCCGTGCCACAGCGGCCTCGATCCCGATCGTGTCGACGGTCTTGATCGCGCGGGCGCTCAGCGTCAGCCGGACGTGCCGCCCCTCGCTGGGCAGCCAGTAGCGCTTCTTCTGGATGTTCGGGTCGAAGCGCCGTGACGTACGGCGGTGGGAGTGCGAGATGCGGTTGCCGAATCCGGGCTGGGCGCCGGTCAGCTGGCAGTGGGCGGACAAGGGTGACCTACCTCTCCGAGCGATTATTGGTAATGGGAACCATGTTCATTTACTCTACACACCATGGCCCGCAACGAACTCCGCCCGATCATCAAGCTCCGGTCCACCGCCGGCACCGGCTACACCTACGTCACCCGCAAGAACCGCCGGAACGACCCCGACCGCCTCACCCTGCGCAAGTTCGACCCGGTCGCCGGCCGCCACGTCGACTTCCGAGAGGAGCGCTGAACACCCCATGCAGCACGGCATCCACCCGCCCTACGCCCCCGTCGTCTTCCGCGACAAGGCGGCCGACTTCGCCTTCCTGACCCGCTCCACGCTCACCAGCGACAGGACCGTGGAGTGGGAGGACGGCAACACCTACCCCGTCGTCGACGTCGAGATCTCCTCGGCGAGCCACCCCTTCTACACCGGCACCGCGCGCGTGCTCGACACCGCCGGCCGGGTGGAGCGCTTCGAGCGGCGTTACGGCCGCAGGGACGATCGGCGCGAGGCGCGCTGATGTCTCCCGGCCTCTCCGTCGCCGTCGTCGCAGGACTCCACTCCGACGCCCGCCGCGCCGCCGTGGACCGGCTCCTCGCCACCGTCCCGGGCAGCGTCGCGCTCCACCACGACCTCGCGACGGCCCCGGCGACCGGGACGGTCGCCCGGACCGTGCGCGACGCCACCGGTCTCCTCGCCACCGACGAGACCCCCCTCGTCAACGACTGCGCCTGCTGCGCCCTGCGCGAGGACCTGGTCCCGGAGCTGGAGCGGCTCGCCGACGCCGGACTCACCCGTCTCGCGGTGGTCGAACTGTGGGACTCGGTGGAGCCCAAGGCGATGGCCGAGGTCGTCGCCGCGGCCGGACTGCGGCTCACCGCCGTGATCACCGTCGTCGACCCGGCCCTCGTCCTGCCGTACCTCGGCAACGGCGACGACCTCGCCGACGCCGGGCTCGCGGCGGCCGCCACCGACCAGCGGACCGTCGCCGACACCTGGGCGCGCCAGCTGGAGTACGCCCCCGTCCTGGCCGTCCTCGTCAACCCCGACGCCGACGACGAGGACCGGGCCCTCCTCGCCCAGCTCCACCCCACTGCGCGGCGGATTCCCTTCGGGGACCGGGACGGCGGTACGGAACTGGCCGCCGCCGCGCTCGCCGGATTCGACGTCGAGGCCGCCGCGGCCGCCCAGCACCCCGCGTGCGCGCTGCTGCCGCAGGATGCGGACGCGAGCGGCGTCGCCACCTTCGTCTGGCACCACCACCGCCCCTTCCATCCCGAGCGCCTGTACGCTGCTCTGGAGGACCTGACCTGCGCCGCGGCCCGCAGTCGGGGGCGGTTCTGGCTCGCCGACAAGCCCGACACCCTGCTCGCCTGGGACGCGGCGGGCGGCGCCCTCTGTGTCGAGAGCGCCGGGCCCTGGCTGGCCTCGCTGCCCGACGCCGCCTGGGAGATGGTCCCGCCGGTACGGCGGGCGGCCGCCGCCCTCGACTGGCATCCCGAGCACGGCGACCGCTGTCAGCACCTCGTCTTCACCTCACCCGGCCTGGACCGCGAGGGTCTGGCCGAGGTCCTCGACTCCTGTCTGCTCACCGATGCCGAGTACGCGGCCGGACGTGACGCCTGGAAGCTGCTCCCGCCCGCCTTCGACTCCCTCCTGGAGGTCTGACCCGTGCCCCCCAAGCCCCCTCGCAAGCCCGCCAAGCCGCGCCCGAACCCGCTGGACCGGGACGGCATCACGTACATCGACTACAAGGACACCGATCTGCTGCGGAAGTTCATCTCCGACCGGGGGAAGATCCGCAGCCGTAGGGTGACGCGGGTGAGCGCGCAGCAGCAGCGGCAGATCGCCCTGGCGGTGAAGAACGCACGGGAGATGGCGCTCTTGCCCTACTCGTCGGTAGCCCGCTAGCACGCTGAGTCGTGTAGTCGCTACGCCACCCCGCGTGCACGTGCATCTGCTCATGCAGTGGCATATGAACACAGCTATGATCCGAGGAAGTTGACACCTGCACCAAGCGTCTCGGGGAGCTACCAGTGCATCATGCGCATCACGCGTACAACGGCATGGCGGCCACCGAACTTCGCGGTGTCGTCTGGCAGAAGAGCAGGCACAGCAACTCCCAGGGCTCTTGCGTCGAGTTCGCGAAGCTGCCCGGGGGGAACGTCGCCGTACGCAACTCGCGCCACCCGGAAGGGCCCGCGCTGGTCTACACGCCCGCCGAGATAGAGGCGCTGCTTCTCGGCGTGAAGGACGGGGAGTTCGACCACCTCGTCTGAAACGGACACACGCGAGCGAAGGGCCCCGGCGTCCACATCCGCCGGGGCCCTTCGCGTGTCCATGGGGGTGGGGGTGCTACTCCACGCCCAGCCGGAACAGCGCCCACACCACCTTGCCCTGGAGCGTCCCGGCCAGCGGATGCCAGCCCCAGCCGTCGCTGAAGGAGTCGACCAGGAACAGTCCGCGGCCCGATTCGGCCGCGCCGTCCTCCTCGCCCTTCCGCGTCTCCGGGCTCTTGTGGCTCGGGTCGCGCACCGCGCACACCAGACGGCCGGTCCAGCGCATCAGGTGCAGGCGGACCGGAGGGTTCTGGCCCTCCTCGCGGGACGTCTGCGGCGCGTCCGGCGGCAGAGCGTGCCGCAGGGCGTTGGTGACGAGCTCGGAGACGACCAGGGCGACGTCGTCGAAGCGTTCCGTGAGATCCCACCGCGTGAGCGTCGACTGCGTGAACTTCCGCGCGCCGCGCACCGCTTCGTAACGGGGTGGCAGGGCGCAGGAGGCGGAGGTGGAGACGGCCGCGGGATCGATCGGTGGAAGCCCCTGCCGTAACGGCTCGAGCATGGTCGATCCATTCGTCCCCATGCGAGGCACTCCCGGGAATCGCGACTGTGGTGCGACAACACGAACGAGTACGCAGCTGCGCGGGGTCCATGGTTCCGAATGCGACCACTGGATGCAAGGGCAGATGCACGTGCACGCGCCGGACCTGTCCATCGCCGCGCCGATTCTGTGCATATCTTCTACGGACCACTTTCGTCGTGATCGTGAACTCGCCCCGAACTTGCCCTCTTTCCGTAATCGAATGTGTACGCGCTGAAGCGTTTGGTGGCAGAATCCGGGGGCCACGGGGGCCCCGGAAGCGTGAAGGAGAGGCTGAAGCCGTGACCGCAGTCGAATCGAGCGGAGCGAGCGGGAGCGTGGTGCGGCGCATCCTGCTGGGTTCGCAGCTGAGGCGGTTGCGCGAATCGCGCGGCATCACCCGCGAGGCGGCCGGCTACTCGATCCGCGCGTCCGAATCCAAGATCAGCCGTATGGAGTTGGGAAGGGTGAGCTTCAAGGCCAGGGACGTCGAGGACCTGCTCACGCTCTACGGCGTCAGCGACGAGATGGAGCGCGGCTCGCTCCTCGGGCTCGCCCGCGAGGCCAACGTGGCCGGGTGGTGGCACAGCTTCGGCGACGTGCTGCCCGGCTGGTTCCAGACGTACATCGGCCTGGAGGGCGCCGCCTCCCTCATCCGTGTCTACGAAGTCCAGTTCGTCCACGGCCTGTTGCAGACCGAGGCGTACGCACACGCCGTCGTCAGCCGCGGCATGCCCGACGCCTCGCACGCCGAGATCGACCGCCGGGTCGCGCTGCGCCTGGAGCGCCAGAAGGTCCTCGTCTCCGAGAGCGCGCCGCAGTTCCACGCGGTGCTCGACGAGGCCGCGCTGCGCCGCCCCTACGGCGACCGCTCGGTGATGCGCGGCCAGTTGAGGCATCTCATCGAGATCTCCGAGCACGCGAACGTCACGCTCCAGGTCATGCCCTTCAGCTTCGGCGGGCACGCCGGCGAGAGCGGCGCGTTCACCATGCTGAGCTTCCCGGAGTCGGACCTCTCCGACGTCGTCTACCTGGAGCAGCTCACCAGCGCCCTCTACCTCGACAAGCGCGAGGAGGTCGGCCAGTACGCGCGCGTCATGGAGCGGCTGCGCGAGGACAGTCCCGATCCGGCCGAAAGTCGCGATCTCCTCCGGGGACTCATTCAACTCACCTGACTCATCAGTACGATGACGTGACATCAGTTCGCGCCTGTACCGACGTCCGCCACCGCGGGTTAAGGGGTCTCGTTCCATGTCCATGGCCTACTTCACCGACCTGGCCCACCAGTACATAGACGGCGAGTGGAAGCCCGGCAGTGGCTCGTGGGACATCGTCGACTTCAACCCGTACACCGGGGAGAAGCTCGCCTCGATCACCGTCGCCACCGCCGAAGAGGTCGATCGCGCCTACCGTGCCGCCGAGCGCGCCCAGGCCGCATGGGCCGAGACCAACCCGTACACCCGCCGGCTGGTCTTCGAGCGCGCCCTGAGGATCGTCGAGGAGCGCGAGAGGGAGATCGCCGACACGATCGTCGCCGAGCTCGGCGGTACGCGCCTGAAGGCGGCCTTCGAGCTCCACCTCGCCAAGGAGTTCCTGCGCGAGGCGGTCCAGCTGGCGCTGCGCCCCGAGGGCCGGATCCTGCCCTCCCCGGTCGACGGCAAGGAGAACCGCGTCTACCGCCTCCCGGTCGGCGTCGTCGGTGTCATCTCCCCCTTCAACTTCCCCTTCCTGCTGTCGATCAAGTCGGTCGCGCCCGCGCTCGCGCTGGGCAACGCGGTCGTCCTCAAGCCGCACCAGAACACCCCGATCTGCGGTGGCACGCTCGTCGCGAAGGTTCTGGAGGAGGCCGGTCTGCCGGCCGGTCTGCTGAACGTCGTCGTCACCGACATCGCCGAGATCGGCGACGCTCTGCTGACCCACCCGATCCCGAAGGTCATCTCCTTCACCGGCTCCGACAAGGTCGGCCGCCATGTCGCCACCGTCTGCGCGCAGAACTTCAAGCACGCCGTCCTCGAACTCGGCGGCAACAGCGCGCTGATCGTCCTCGACGACGCCGATGTCGACTACGCGGTGGACGCGGCCGTCTTCAGCCGCTTCGTGCACCAGGGGCAGGTCTGTATGGCCGCCAACCGCATCCTGGTGGACCGGACGCTGGAGGCGGAGTTCACCGAGAAGTTCGTCGCGAAGGTGAAGACCCTGCGCGTCGGCGACCCGGCCGACCCCGCCACCCACATCGGCCCGCTGATCAACTCCCAGCAGGCGGAGGCCGTCTCGGCGCTCGTCGAGCAGACGGTCGCGAGCGGTGCGACGGCGCTGCTGCACGGTTCGGCGGACGGCAACGTCGTCTCCCCGTCGGTCCTCGGCGGCCTCCCGGCCGACGCCCCCGTGCTCTCGCAGGAGATCTTCGGCCCGGTGGCCCTGATCGTCCCCTTCGACGGCGAGGAGGAGGCGGTGCGGATCGCCAACGACACGCCCTACGGGCTGAGCGGCGCCGTGCACACCGGCGACATCGAGCGGGGTGTACGGGTCGCGAAGCGGATCCACACCGGCATGATCCACATCAACGACGGCACGGTGCACGACGAGCCGATCGTGCCGTTCGGTGGCGAGAAGAACTCGGGCATCGGACGGCTGAACGGCGACTCGATGATCGACGCCTTCACCACCCAGAAGTGGATCTCGGTCCAGCACGGCCGGAGCCGTTTCCCGTTCTAGCCTGGCCCCAAGGCCCGGCCCCGGCCCTTGGCTCTTCCTTCAGGTCCTGTCCCTTCAGGACAGTAGCTGTCCTGAAGGGTCCGTAGCGTGAGGGGTGTCGGGAAGGAGACCTCCCCGGCACCCCTCACGTCGTTCACGAACGAAGGCACGAAAGGCGGACAACCATGGTTGCTCTTGTTCCCGCGGAGGCCCAGGGTGACGAGCGCGGAGCGTTCCTCAACTTCGTCGAGGCCCAGCGCGCCGCGATCCGTCGCGCCGCCCTCGGGCTGTCCGAGGAGCAGGCGGCGAGCCGTCCCAGCGCGAGCGAGCTCAGCCTGTCCGGCCTGATCAAGCACGTCGCCGAGATGGAGCTGAACTGGCTCCGGCTGGCCCAGCAGCGCCCGAACGAGAAGCGGCGGACCCGGGAGACCTGGGGCGACGCCTTCCGGCTCATGGACGGCGAGACCATTACGCAGATGCTCGACTTCTGGGACGGCGTGGCGAAGGAGACCGAGGAGCTGGTGCGGTCCGTGCCCAGCCTGGACGACACCTTCCCGCTGCCCGAGGCCCCCTGGTTCCCGAAGGACGGGCGGGTGTCGATGCGCTGGATGCTGCTCCACCTCGTCCAGGAGATGGGGCGGCACGCCGGACACGCGGACATCGTCCGGGAATCCCTGGACGGCAAGACCTCGTTCGAGCTGATCGCGATGGAGCAGGGGGACTGACCCTCGTACGCTCGCACTCCGGCCCCGGGGAACAGTGGAACAGCCGTTGGCGCCGCTGGCGATCTTGTCGTCAGCGGCGGCAGATGAACCGGCGGCTCACCGTCCAGCAGTCGCGGCACAAGCCCGCCCGCGACATCTGCCACGGCAAGCGCGGCCAGATCATGCAGGCATACCGGACAGGACAAGAAGACCAGCCCGGCGCGCTCGGCCTGGTCCTGAATGCCGCCGCGCTCCGGACAACCCGCTACCTCGACGCCGCCGTCGACCACCTTGCGGGCCCTGCCGCCCGAGGAGCGGGAGCATGACGTCCTGGACGAGGACGTGGCCCGGGTCTCCCCGCTGCGCCGTGTGGGCCGCAGGCAGGCAGCGGCGGGGCCCGAGGGCCCCGGCGGCGTGAAACTGCCGGGACGGTGTGTCAGACCATGGCGAGCCGGTCCACCAGCAGCTCCACCCTCGGCCCGGTGTCCTCCGGCGGCAGCCGTCCCGACCGGGTCAGGGTCGCCACCCCGTGCAGGGACGCCCAGAACACCTCGGTGAACAGCCCCGGGTCGACGCCGTCGCCGGCGACCTCTCCGAGGCTCTCCAGCAGCGCGGCGAAAGCGTCCTTGAGAGGTTCCGGGGTTTCCTCCTGTGCGTACGCCAGACCGCCGTCGAGCTGGAAGATGGCGTCGTAGACCGCCGGGTTGCGTGCCGCGAAGTCGAGGTAGGCGCGCGCGAGGGCGGCGACCCGCTCGCGCGGGCCGTCCGCGGCAGCGGTCGCCGCCCGCACCGCCGCGGCCATCTCTGTGGCGCCCTGGAGGGCGACGGCGCCGATGATCTCGCGCTTGCCGCGGAAATGGCTGTAGAGGACGGGCTGGCTGTACTCGATGCGCTCGGCGAGCCGGCGGGTGGTGACCGCGTCCCAGCCCTGCTGCTCGGCGAGTTCACGGGCCGTCGCCACGATGAGGCGCTCGCGCTCCGCCCGTTCGCGTTCCTTGCGTTCCTGTACCGACATGATTCGATCCTAGCACCGCTAGACAAGCGAGCGGCAGCAATACTAGCGTTGCCTCGTCAGCTAGCAGCGCTAGATTCGGAGAGGGTCATCATGCTCAACGCACTCGAGGTCGTCACCACCGTGATCGTCGGCGTGATGGTGGGGGTGGAGTTCTCCGTCGCCTTCGTCATCAACCCGATCCTCAACGCCCTCCCGGAGGACAGCGGCCAACTCGGCCACGCCCACGGGGGCCGGATGCTCGGCGCCGTGATGCCGGTCTGGTACATCGGCTCGCTCGTCCTCGTCGGCATCTGGGCCATCGCCGGACGGCACCACGACGGCGCCGGCCTCGTCGTCATCGCCGGCGCGCTTCTGATCCTCAGCGTCGTCATGTCGGTCCTGCTGCTCGTCCCGATCAACAACCGGAACAAGACGTGGACCCCGGAGAACCGGCCCGAGGACTGGAAGCAGCAGCTGAGCCGCTGGGAGCGCCTCCACTACGTCCGCGTCGCCGTCATCATCGCCGCCTTCGCCCTGCTGGTCACCGCCCTCACCTGAGCCCACGGGCTCACCCGCCCGGTCGTCAGCCGCAACCGCTCGGCCGTGCGGTGCCCCCGAAGTGCGGCACCGCCACCGCCCTCCACATCCAGGACCCGGACACCAACACCCTCGAACTCCGCTGGTACCCGCAGGACGCGGGCGCCAGCGCGAACCCGGCCGAGCGCGCCACGCCCCTGTCCGCCCGCCCCGTGCCGGTGGCGACATCTGGCAGGTCGTCGGCCGCCCTCGCTACGCCCGCCGTCTTGGCCCTGGTCGTGGGCATCCTGCTGGTGACGGGCCGCCGCCGGGCGCTGGGCTGGGTCCTGCAGCGTCTCCAGGACCAGGTCCTCCACCCCACGGAGACCGAGTAGCCGGCAAGATCAATCCCTTAGCGCCAACCGCTGTTCCATTGTTCCCCGGGGCTGCACCCCACCCGTACCCTAGTCAAAATTGACTAGGGTAGGAGGTGTTCGGGATGTCGGCGATCCGGCTGCTCGTTCTCGGCGCGGTACGTCAGCACGGGCGCGCCCACGGCTACCAGGTGCGCAACGACCTGGAGTACTGGGGCGCGCACGAATGGTCCAACGCCAAGCCGGGTTCGATCTACCACGCGCTCAAGCAGATGGCCAAGCAGGGCCTGCTGCACGCGTACGAGATCGCGCCGAGCACGGCCGGCGGGCCGCCCCGGACCGAGTACGAGGTCACGGACAAGGGCACCGAGGAGTACTTCGCGCTGCTGCGCGAGGCGCTGACCACCTACGACCAGAAGATGGACGTCCTCTCGGCGGGTATCGGCTTCATCGTCGACCTGCCCCGGGCGGAGGTCGTGGAGCTGCTGCGCAGGCGGGTGCGGGCGCTCGACGAGTGGCGCGCGGCCGTCACCGAGTACTACACCCCCGAGGGCGGCCCGCAGCAGCTCGGGCACATCGGCGAGATCATGCACCTCTGGGTGCACTCGGCCGACGCCGGCAAGGAGTGGACGCTCGGCCTGATCGAGCGGATCGAGGCGGGGGCGTACTCCTTCGCGGGCGAGGGCGGGGAGCCGTTCGTGGGGGTCCTCGCCGAGGGGCAGGAGAACCCGTTCGCGACGGGTGACGGTCGCGACGGAGAAGACAACTAATCAAGTTTGACCAATGAGCGCGCCGGGCGTACCTTCGCTCCGGTGGTCAAATTTGACTACTGAGCGGTTCGGCTGGAGGAGACGGATGACTTCTGAAGCGATCGTCGTGGAAGGCGCGCACAAACGGTACGGGGACAAGAAGGCGCTCGACGGCCTCGACCTGGTCGTCGGCGCCGGCACGGTGCACGGCGTGCTCGGGCCCAACGGAGCCGGCAAGACGACGACCGTACGGATCCTGGCCACCCTGCTGCGGCACGACGAGGGGCGGGTGCGGGTGGCCGGCTTCGACGTGCGCACCCAGGCGGACCGGGTACGGCGGCGGATCGGGCTCCTCGGGCAGCACGCCGCCGTCGACGAGGAGCTCGGCGGCCGGCAGAACCTGGAGATGTTCGGGCGGCTCCACCACCTCGGCGCCCGGCGGGCCGGCGCGCGGGCGGACGAGCTCCTGGAACGGTTCGGCCTCGCCGACACCGGACGCAAACCCGTCAAGCAGTACAGCGGCGGCATGCGCCGCCGCCTCGACCTCGCGGCCTCGCTGATCACCGAGCCCGCCGTGCTCTTCCTCGACGAGCCGACGACCGGGCTCGACCCGCGCGGCCGGGGCGAGGTGTGGGAGTCGGTCCGCTCCCTGGTCGGCGGGGGCACGACCGTCCTGCTGACCACGCAGTATCTGGAAGAGGCCGACCAGCTCGCCGACCGGATCTCGGTCGTCGACCGCGGCCGGGTCGTCGCCGACGGCACCGCCGACGAGCTGAAGGCGAGGGTCGGCGGCGACCGCATCGACATCGTGCTGCGCGACGCGGGCCGACTGGACGAGGCGGCGAAGCTGCTGCCCGGGGGCGACGTGAGCGTCGACCGCGACCGGCGGCGGATCAGCGCGCCCGTGACGGACCGGATGGCCGCCCTCGCGGAGACCGTACGGGCCCTGGAAACGGCCGGGATCGAGGCGGAGGACCTCGCGCTGCGGCGGCCGACCCTGGACGAGGTCTTCCTCCACCTCACCGAGGCACGCGACCACGCGACGGAGGCGGCAGCATGAGCACGGCGTACGTGATGAGCGACTGCTGGACGATGACCCGGCGGGAACTGGCGCACTGGGCCCGGCAACCGGTCCAGGTGGTGGTCGGCCTGGTCTTCCCGATCATGATGCTGCTGATGTTCGGCTACCTCGTCGGCGGCGGGCGGGGGATCGAGGGCGAGTACGTCGACTTCCTCGTGCCCGGCATGCTCACCCTCACGATGGTCTTCGGCCTCGAAGGGACGATGACGGCCGTCACCCAGGACCTCAACAAGGGGGTCATCGACCGCTTCCGCTCGATGCCGATGGTCGACGGGGCGGTCCTCGTGGGCCGTTCGGCCGCCGACATGCTCCAGTCCGCGGCCGGACTGATGCTCATGATCGGGGTGGGGTACGCGATCGGCTGGCGGACCGACGGCGGCTTCGCGGCCTTCCTCGGGGCGGTGGGACTGCTGCTCCTGCTGCGCTTCGCGATGCTGTGGATCGGGATCTTCCTGGCGCTGGTCGCGGGCCGCGCGGAGCTGGTCCAGGCCGTGCAGATCCTGGTGTGGCCGATCGGATTCCTCTCCAACGCCTTCGCCTCGCCCGGATCCATGCCCGGCTGGCTCGGCACGGTCGTGGAGTGGAACCCGATGTCCGCCACCGCAACGGCGGTCCGTGACCTCTTCGGCAACCCGGGCGGGGAACCGGGGCATGTGATGGCGGCGGTGATCTGGCCGCTGATGCTGCTCGCGGTCTTCTTCCCACTCGCGGTGCGGAAGTTCAGGCGGCTGAGCGTCTAGCGGAGACACCCCCTGGGACACGCGTGTGGGAACCCATCGGCCGCGAGCGGTGTAACAGAGGCAGACGGTTCACCGCGGACCGGCCGGAGGGGACAGGGGGACGGGCGATGCGCAGGCTCATGGGAGCGGTCGGCGCCGTCGTGGCGCTGGTGCTGGTGCTGGTGTTGACGGCTTGTACGGATACGGGGGCGGGCGCGGGCGCGGGGGCGGGCCGGGCCCCCGGGCGGGGCGGGGGCCAGGATTCCGAGCGGGGTTCGACGGGGCCGGCGGTCCCGGGGGCTACGGCTTCCGGGCGGACCGGGGCGCCGGCCGCCGCGCCGCCGCGGATACCGTCCGGGGCGGAGCTCCCCGGCTGGTCGCACAGCCCGGGATTCGCCTCCGACGGCAGCGGGTTCGCCCTGCTGGCCTCCTGCGTGGAGGACGAGAAGGTCCCCGTCAACGGCTTCTGCCGGCAGCATGTGGCGGTCCTCGACCGGGGCGCGAAGGAGTGGGCGCTGCGCAGGTCGCCGCTGCCGGAGGCGCGGGGGACGGACGGCATTTCCTCGGCCCTGTGGGTGCTGGGGCCGGGGCGGGCCCTGATCGAGGAGGGCGGCACCGCGCCGGAGACGTCCAGGACCTGGTTCACCCGCGACGGCGGGCGGAGCTGGAAGGAGGGCGGACCGCGCACGGTCGGTACGGCCCCGGCGATACCGGCCGGGGCCGTGCTCACCACCGACTGCGCGCGGCCGTCCGGGGCGCTGGGGGAGGAGTGCCGCCTGGAGCGGCTGGTCGTGGTCTCCCCGCAGGACGGGCAGCGCCGGGCACTGGCCCGGCAGCCGCTGCTCGGGGCGCATCCGCGGCCGGCCGCCGTGGCCGAGCCGGACGGTTCCTGGTGGGTCTCCGGCACCGACCCGGCCTCGGGGCGGGCGGCGGTCGCGGTCTCGCGGGACGCCGGCCGCAGCTGGTCGGTGAGCCGCCTGCCGAGCCCGTCCACCGCACCCAACTGGCACACCTCGGTCGCGGTCGGCCCCGACGCCGTCTACGCCGCGGAGATGGGGGAGTTGAAGGAGGGCGAGCCCGTGAAGAACCCGATGCGGGCCCTGCACCGCTCGGTGGACGGGGGCCGCACCTGGGAGCGGGTGTGGACGACGGGGCCGATGGTGGAGCCCCGCACGCTCCTGGGGATGCCCGCGCCGGGCCCCGGCGGGCGGGTGCTGATCGGAGCCGAGGACCGGGAGTACGTCAGCGTCGACGGCGGGCGCGGCTTCCGCCCCTCGGGCAGGGCTGCCGGCCATACCCGGCGCACCCCGCTCGGGCTGCTCCGGCAGGGCGACGGCTGCTCGTACGGCATATCGGCCGACGGGGTGCGCTGGGCGGAGTTCCGTCTGGCCTGCGAGGACGAGAACTCCTGACCGTCGACGGCCGCGCTCAGTGGTGGAAGGAGGTGGCGGCCTGCTTGTCGCGGCTGAAGGGGCGGGGCTGGCTGCGAAGTTCGGGAAGGAGCCGGTTCAGATCCTCCACGAACAGCTCGGCGAGGTCGGCCGACAAGCCGTTGCGGCAGACCACCCGCAGCACGGAGAGATCCTGCCGGTTGGCCGGGAAGGTGTAGGCCGGGACGAGCCAGCCGTGTTCTCGCAGGCGCCGGGAGACGTCGAAGACGTCGAAGGCGGTGACCTCGGGGGCGGTGGTGAAGGCGAAGACGGGCAGTTGGTCGCCGCGGGTGAGAAGGCGGAAGTCGCCCATGGCCTCGATCCGTTCGGCGAGTCCCCGGGCGATGTCCCGGGTGGTCTGCTGGACCGCCCGGTAGCCCTCCCTGCCGAGCCGCAGGAACGTGTAGTACTGCGCGACGACCTGTGCGCCGGGCCGGGAGAAGTTGAGCGCGAAGGTGGGCATGTCGCCGCCCAGGTAGTTCACCCGGAAGACGAGTTCCTCGGGCAGTTCGGCGGGCGAGCGCCACAGCGCCCAGCCGACGCCCGGGTAGACCAGGCCGTACTTGTGACCGGAGGTGTTGATCGAGGAGACCCGGGGGAGCCGGAAGTCCCAGACCAGGTGCTCGTCCAGGAAGGGGGCGACCATCGCGCCGGAGGCGCCGTCCACGTGGACGGGGACGTCGAGGCCGGTCCGTTCCTGGAGGGCGTCGAGGGCGGCGCAGATCTCGGCGACGGGTTCGTAGGAGCCGTCGAAGGTCGAGCCGAGCACGGCGACGACGCCGATGGTGTTCTCGTCGCAGAGTTCCGCGGCGGCCTGCGGGTCCAGATGGAAGCGGTCGCCCTCCATGGGGACG
The DNA here is from genome assembly GCF_018614205.1 of Streptomyces sp. ISL-36. Classification (GTDB taxonomy): domain Bacteria; phylum Actinomycetota; class Actinomycetes; order Streptomycetales; family Streptomycetaceae; genus Streptomyces. The sequence goes on from NZ_JAGGOS010000039.1 coordinate 13,615, forward strand.
AGCCGCGGTTCCACCTCCCAGAAGGTGCAGAACTTCTCCCAGCAGACCTGGACGTTGATGCCCATCACCAGATTGGGCCGGGCGCTTCCCGGATAGCGGTCGGCGTTCCTCCTGGCCCAGCGGCGCTTGAGGGCCATGCCGGCGAGCATGCACGCCTCGCTGGAACCGGTGGTGGAGCAGCCGACGGCGGCCGAGGCGTCCGGGGCGTTCCAGAGGTGGGCGAGCATGGCCACGCAGCGCCGCTCCAGTTCGGCGGTGCGGGGGTACTCATCCTTGTCGATCATGTTCTTGTCGCGGCACTCCGCCATGAGGACACCGGCCTGGGGCTCCATCCAGGTGGTGACGAAGGTGGCGAGGTTGAGCCGGGAGTTGCCGTCGAGCATCAGCTCGTCATGGACCACTTGATAGGCGCTCATGGGCGGCAGCGGGCCGTCGGGGAGGCGGTGGCGCGGGGGCGCGTCGGTCATGCCGCCGACCGGGTTGGCCTCGCCGTAGAAAGGATTGAGGGCCAGACGGCGGTCGGGCTCGGACTCGGGCTCGTCGGGACCCTTGTGCAGCGGCACGGGGAGCTCCTTGAGGGGAGGGGGGCACGGCGTGTTCGCACGGCCGGGGGGCGTCGAGGACGGGCGGCGGGGAGCAGGACACCCCCATGCGACGCCCTCAGGTCCGTGGAGCGATCACCGCCGCCGTGCCGTAGGCGCAGACCTCCGTCCCCACGTCCGCCGCCTCCGTCACGTCGAAGCGGAACATCAGCACCGCGTTCGCGCCCCGCGCCCGCGCCTGCTCCACCAGCCGCTCCATCGCCTGGTTGCGGGTCTCCACCAGGGTCTTCGTCAGACCCTTCAGCTCCCCGCCGATCATCGACTTCAGACCGGCACCGATCTGGCTGCCCAGATGCCGGGAGCGCACGGTCAGCCCGAAGACCTCGCCGATCACCTGCCGGACCTCGTACCCGGGGATGTCGTTCGTCGTGACGACCAGCACATCGGACTGCGGCCCCTGACCGCCTCCGTACTCCTCGATGCCCATCCGCATCCACCTCCTGGCCCCCAGCCTCGGACCGCCGGCCCGCCGCCGCATCCCGGAAGGGGCCGGCGGGAGGCCGGGGGACCCCGTGGAACCCGGAGCCGTAAGAATGCGTTGATACTTTGGGGCAGCCGTCCCCCGCCCCCACCGACCGCAGGAGCCCGGAACCCGTGAATACGCTTGCCCTCGGACCGAGCTGGCTGGACCCGGACTATCTGATTCAGACCTTCGGCCTGATCGGTGTCCTCGTCATCGTCTTCGCCGAGTCCGGCCTGCTCATCGGGTTCTTCCTGCCCGGTGACTCGCTGCTCTTCACCACCGGCCTGCTGGTCACCACCGGCAAGCTGGACACCCCGCTCTGGCTCGTCTGCACCCTGGTGGTGCTCGCCGCGATCATCGGCGACCAGGTCGGCTACCTCTTCGGCCGCAAGGTCGGCCCGGCCCTCTTCAAGCGCCCCGACTCCAAGCTCTTCAAGCAGGAGAACGTGGAGAAGGCGCACGAGTTCTTCGAGAAGCACGGACCGAAGTCCCTGATCCTGGCCCGTTTCGTGCCGATCGTGCGGACGTTCACGCCGATCATCGCCGGTGTCAGCCGGATGAACTACCGCTCGTTCATCACCTTCAACATCATCGGCGGCCTCCTGTGGGGCGCGGGCGTGACCCTGCTCGGCGCCTCTCTCGGCAAGATCGAATTCGTGCACCAGCACATCGAGGCGATCCTCATCCTCATCGTGCTGATCTCGGTGGTCCCGATCGTGATCGAGTACCTCCGCGCCCGCTCCCAGTCCAAGAAGGCCGCCCGCACCGAGGGCGCCCCCCAGGACACCTCCGCGGAGCGCGGCCGCCACGCCAAGCGGTAGCCCGCGGTCCGCGCCCCCCGCGGCCGTTCTCGCCCCGCGGCAGTTCTCACCCCGCGGTAGCCCCCGCCCGGCGGTCGTTCTTCCGAGGCCTCAGAAGCCCCTGGTCCGCTTCGCCGCGCGCCGCGCCGCCGCCGCGCCCGGGGCCTGCATGAAGAGGCGGGCCAGCTCGCCACCGAGGTTCACACCGATCGCGATCGCCAGGGCCAGGGCCGCCGCCTTCGCCAAGGAGGCGAAGCCCTCGTCCAGGTTGTTCTGGGCGATCGCGAGCACCCCGAAGTAGGTCGCCGAACCCGGCAGCAGCGGCCCGATCGCCGCCGTCACGTACGGCAGCGACGACGTGTGGTGGTAGCGGGCGATCAACTGCCCGAACAGACCCACCAGGCCCGCCGCCACCGCCGTCGCCATGACCGCCGACGCACCCGCCGTCACCGCGATCGACGCGTAGATCACCCACGCCACCCCGCCGTTCAGCGTCGCGAACAGCACCGTGTCCCGCGACTGCTGCAACAGGATCGCGAAGGTCGCGCACAGCACCATCGACGCCAGGATCTGCACCACCGGCCGCTCGACCGGATTGAGCACACCCTCCGGATTGAGCTCCGCGTCGAACTGCACCGCCACGTACAGCACCGACAGCACGCCCACCACGATCGCCACGAAGAAGTACCCGACCTCCAGGAGCCGGGCCGAGGCCGTGATGTAGAAACCGGTCAGACCGTCCTGAACGGCCGCGACCAGCGCCCGCCCCGGGATCAGCGCGAACAGACCACCCGTGATCACCGCCGACGGCCGCAGATCCGCGTGCAGCACCGTCAGCAGCACGCCCATCGCGGCCGGCGGCATCGCCGCCACCAGGAACTGGTAGAACTCCGGCAGCCCACGCCCCGCGCACAGCCACGCCAGCCGGTCCCCCAGCACCGCGCCGAGCGCCGCCACGAAGAAGACCGTCGCCCCGCCGCCCAGCAGCACCGAGGCCGCGCCCGCCAGCACCCCCGCCGCCGACGTCAGCACCCAGCCCGGATACGGGTGCCGGTTGCGCCGGATCTCCGCGAGCCGCCGGTACGCCTCCTCCGGCGTGACGTCATGCTCCTCCGCGTTGATGTCCGCGAGCAGCTGGTAGACCGCCGCCAACCGGGTGTAGTCCGTCCCCCGCCGCCGTACCGTCCGGTTCGCCGTGACCGGATCGTCCACCAGCGACGGCTGGTACGTGATCGACAGCAGCGTGAAGGTGACCGTCGGCTCGCACCGGTCCAGACCGTACGAACGGCAGATCGCGAACATCGCCGCCTCGACGTCCTCCGCGCCCTCCCCACCCGCCAGCAGCAGCTCGCCGATACGCAGCGTCAGGTCGAGCACACGCCCCACGGCGGGGCCCGTCTCGTCCTCCTTGCGCGGCGCCTCCGGCACCGGCCGGTCCCCGACCGGCAGCCGCAACATGGTCCGCATCCGGTCCTGCCACGGAGCGTCCTTCGACAGCTTCACCAGCGGAATGCCATGGGCAGGAGTGAAAGCCGCAGGGGCGTGCCGGGCGGAGTACGTCGAAGGCGGCGCGAAAGCCGAGCCCTCCTGGTCGTTCACAGGCTCCGTGGCAAGCCCCTCGGGAACAGCGAACTCCGAGGTCGGATGCTCCTCCTCCGGCACCACCGGCTGCTCGACCCCAGCCGGCGGAGTGAACGCGCTGCGCGCCTCGTCCGACTGCGGTTTCCGGTCCTCCGGGCCGTCCGGCTCCGCGACCACTATGTTCGTCCTCACTCCCATTCGCCCCGTCTGCCCAGTATGGACATGGGCATACGGCACCACGCGAGACGGGCGGCGCACCCACAAGAGGTGCACCGCCCGTCACGACGTCAGAACAGCCCCACTCAGTGGGCGCCGCCCTGCGCCTCGAGACGCTTGTAGGAAGCCTCGATCTCGGCCTCGGCCTCGGCGCGGCCGACCCAGTTGGCGCCCTCGACCGACTTGCCCGGCTCCAGGTCCTTGTAGACCTCGAAGAAGTGCTGGATCTCCAGACGGTCGAACTCCGACACGTGGTGGATGTCGCGCAGGTGCTCGACGCGCGGGTCCGAGGCGGGGACGCACAGCAGCTTGTCGTCGCCGCCTGCCTCGTCCGTCATACGGAACATGCCGATGGCGCGGCACTTGATCAGGCAGCCGGGGAACGTCGGCTCGTCCAGGATGACCAGCGCGTCCAGCGGGTCGCCGTCCTCGCCGAGGGTGTTCTCGACGAAGCCGTAGTCGGCCGGGTAGCTGGTCGAGGTGAAGAGGCGGCGGTCCAGGCGGATGCGACCGGTCTCGTGGTCGACCTCGTACTTGTTCCGCGACCCCTTCGGGATCTCGATGGTGACGTCGAACTCCACGGGTGGCTCCTCCTGAATCAACACATGTGAATGCCTGCGGCAACGCGCAGTGATTAAGTGTCCCTCACGCCTGTGTGTGATCGCGAAAGGGGCTGGTCAGCAATGCGGGAGCCGAGGACCTGGCAGCTCACGGCGTGCGCTGCCGTACTCGGTCTGGCTCTGGCCGCCGGAGCGGTGACCGCCGCCGGCCCGTGGGACAACGGTCAGCGTAAGGCCGAGCGGGCCCGCGCCGTCACCACGGCCCCCACAGGTGGCGCACATCACGCGGCACCGAGGCCCGCCGCCGGCCCGCCCCGCCCCGTCCCGGCCCCCAGCGCCGCCGGAGTGCTCCGCGCGCTCGCCGCCCCGCACACCACCCACCCGGGGGACCTCGCCGCCCTCCTCGTACCGCTCCTCGCCGACCCCGGCCTCGGCCCGCTGCGCACCGCGTCCGTCGTCGACGCGACCACCGGGAAGCAGCTGTACGGGGAGGGCGCCACCACCCCCATGACCCCCGCCTCCACCATCAAGATCGCCACCACGGTCGCCGCGCTCTCCGCACTCGGCCCCGACCACCGCATCCCCACCACCGTCACGGCCTCCCCGGACGGCCGCACCCTCACCCTCGTCGGCGGCGGCGACCCCACCCTCGACCCCGCCCGCCTCAAGACCCTGGCCACCGACACCGCCCGCGCCCTGAAGGGCCGACGCGTCACAGCCGTACGCCTGGCCTACGACACCAGCCTCTACACCGGCCCCTCCCGGCACCCCATCGGCCCCAACGAGAACATCGCCCCCGTCGTCGCCCTCATGACCCAGGAAGGGCGCCTCGACGACAGCGACAGCGGACCCGCCCCCCGCGCCGCCGACCCCGCCCACGACACCGCCACCGCCTTCGCCGAGCTCCTCGCCAAAGCCGGCGTCACCGTCCAGAACGCCCCCGCCCCCGCCCGCCCCTCCACAGCGCCCCCCAAGGCCGCCCCCCTGGCCCGCACGTACTCCGCGCCGCTCTCCACCCTCGTCGAACGCACCCTCACGCACAGCGACAACGACCTCGCCGAGGCCCTCGCCCGGCAGACCGCCCTCGCCCGCAAGCAGCCCGCCAGCTTCGACGGCGCGGGCAGAGCCGTCCGGGCCCAGCTCGACGCCCTCGGACTGCCGACCGCCGGAGCACGCTTCGCCGACGGCAGCGGCCTCTCCCGCGCCGACCGGATGTCCGCCGCCCTGCTCACCGGCCTCCTCACCCGAGCGGCCGACCCCGCCCGCCCCGCCCTGCGCCCCGTCCTCACCGGCCTGCCCATCGGCGGCTTCAGCGGCACCCTCAAGAGCCGCTTCGACACCGGACCCACCGCCACGGGAGCAGGCCTGATCCGCGCCAAGACCGGCACCCTGACAGGCGTCAACACCCTCGCCGGAACCGTCGTCACCGCCGACGGCCGACTCCTCGCCTTCGCCTTCCTGGCCGGCCGGACCCCCTCCTCCTACACCGCGCAGCCCGCCCTCGACCGGCTCTCCGCAGCCCTCGCACCGCAAGGCTGAGCCCGCTCCGACCCACCCCCAACCCGCACCGCACCCACCCTGATCCGGCGCCGAGAACGTACGGTTGACGCATGACGAGCATCGGTGGTGCCGAGATGGTCGACTGGAATCTCGCGGTCGCGACCGCAACCCGACTGGTGAAGCCGGGCCCCGAGGTGAGCCGTGAGGAGGCCCGCGACGTCGTCGCGGAGCTGCGCCGGCACGCCAAGGCGTCCGAGGAGCACGTCAGAGGCTTCACCCGGATGATCCCCGAGGGCCACGAACCACGGGACACCCCCGTCCTCGTCGTCGACCGGGCCGGCTGGATCAAGGCCAACGTCGCCGGCTTCCGCGAACTGCTCTCACCGCTCCTCGAAAAAATGCAGGAACGGCGCTCCAACACCCCCGGCGGCGCCGTGCTCGGCGCGGTCGGCGGCAAGGTCACCGGCGTCGAACTCGGCATGCTGCTGTCCTTCCTCGCCTCCCGCATCCTCGGCCAGTACGAGACCTTCGCCCCCGCCACCCGCGAATTCCCCGCCGGCGACCCCAACGACCCCGGCTCCGGCGGCGGACGCCTCCTGCTCGTCGCCCCCAACATCGTCCACGTCGAACGCGAACTCGCCGTCGACCCCCACGACTTCAGGCTCTGGGTCTGCCTCCACGAGGAGACCCACCGCACCCAGTTCACCGCCGTGCCCTGGCTCCGCGACCACCTGCAGGGCGAAATCCAGTCATTTCTCGGCGCCACCGAGGTCGACCCCTCCACCGTCGTCGAGCGGCTGCGCGAAGCCGCCCAAGCCCTCGCCGGCGGCCGCCCCGAAGGAGAAGAGGGCGAACCCGCACCCTCCCTCGTCGAACTCGTACAGACACCCGAACAGCGAGAGATCCTCGGCCGCCTCACCGCCGTCATGTCCCTCCTCGAAGGCCACGCCGACTACGTCATGGACGGCGTAGGACCCCAGGTCGTGCCCTCCGTCGCCGAGATCCGCGAGAAGTTCCAGCAACGCCGCGCCCGCGGCGCCTCCCGCCTCGACCTCGCCCTGCGCAAGCTCCTCGGCCTCGACGCCAAACTCCGCCAGTACCGCGACGGAGAGCGATTCGTACGGTCCGTCGTCGACCAGGTCGGCATGGACGGCTTCAACCGCGTGTGGACCTCCCCCAACACGCTCCCCACCAAGACAGAGATCGCCAAACCCGCGGAATGGGTGGCGAGGGTGCACCGTAAGGCAGACTCGTGAGACAGGTGCGACGGACGACGGAAGACCACGCCTCCAATCACCCATCCGAGGGACCGTAGGCAAGGGGTGGGGCGTGCAATGCTCGGGTAACGGCCAGGTTCTGTCACCATCGACGCACTCTGAGTGACCGAACCCCCTCTTCCGACCGTTAAGACTCCGACCGAGGCACCCCACTCCTTCACGAAGGGCACCGGACATGGGTCCCCATCCTGCGGTCGCGGCGATACGCCTGGCGGTCCGCCGCGTACTCCACGACGTCCTCACCGAACACCACACCCGCACCACCACACCCGGCAGCACGCCCGGCAGCACGCCCAGCGCGACGCCGGGCATGACGCCCGGCACCCAGCCACTGGTGCTCGTCGCCTGCTCCGGCGGCGCCGACTCCATGGCGCTCGCCTCCGCACTCGCCTTCGAATCCCGCAAACTCGCCGTCCGCGCCGGCGGCATCACCGTCGACCACGGCCTCCAGGACGGCTCCGACACCCGCGCCACCGAGGTCGCCGGCCGCATGGCCGCACTCGGCCTCGACCCCGTCGAAGCCGTCACCGTCACCGTCGGCCGCGAGGGAGGCCCCGAGGCCGCCGCCCGCGACGCCCGCTACGCCGCCCTCGACGCCGCCGCCGAACGCCACGGCGCCGCCGCCGTCCTACTCGGCCACACCCGCGACGACCAGGCCGAAACCGTCCTCCTCGGCCTCGCCCGCGGCTCCGGCATCCGCTCCCTCTCCGGCATGGCCGCCGTCTCCGGCGCCGCCGGACGCTACCGCCGCCCCTTCCTCGAACTCGACCGGCAGACCGTCCGCAAGGCCTGCGTCGCCCAAGAACTGGCCGTCTGGGACGACCCCCACAACGCCGACCCCGCCTACACCCGCTCCCGCCTCCGCCACGAAGGCCTCCCCGCCCTCGAGAAGGCCCTCGGCAAAGGCGTCGTCGAAGCCCTCGCCCGCACGGCCCAACTCTCCCGCGACGACGCCGACGCCCTCGACTCCTGGGCCGCCGACGCGGAAGCCTCCGTACGCGACGAAGCCGGCCGGCTCGAATGCGCCAAACTCTTCGGCCTCCCACCCGCCGTCCGCCGCCGCATCCTGCGCCGCGCCGTCATCGCCGAGGGCGCACCCGCCGGCTCCCTCTTCGCCCGCCACATCGAGGAGGTCGACCGACTCATCACGGGCTGGCGCGGCCAAGGAGCCATCAATCTGCCCGGTCGCGTCGAGGCACGACGACAGGGTGGCAGACTGGTCATTCGGCAAGGCTGACTCCACAGTCGCAAGCTGCAACGAAAGTGACCCGGGTGAACGAGAAGGACATGGGCACCGACCTCAAGTCGGTGCTCATCACCAAGGAAGAGATCGACGCGAAACTGGCCGAACTGGCCGCGAAGATCGACGCGGAGTACGCGGGCAAGGACCTGCTCATCGTCGGCGTCCTCAAGGGCGCCGTGATGGTGATGGCGGACCTGGCGCGCGCGCTGTCCACCCCCGTCACCATGGACTGGATGGCCGTCTCCTCCTACGGCGCCGGCACCCAGTCCTCCGGCGTCGTCCGGATCCTCAAGGACCTCGACACCGACATCAAGGGCAAGCACGTCCTGATCGTCGAGGACATCATCGACTCCGGCCTGACGCTGTCCTGGCTGCTCTCCAACCTCGGCTCGCGCGAACCGGCCTCCCTCGAGGTCTGCACCCTGCTGCGCAAGCCCGACGCCGCCAAGGTCGCGATCGACGTGAAGTGGATCGGCTTCGACATCCCGAACGAGTTCGTCGTCGGATACGGCCTGGACTATGCCGAGAAGTACCGCAACCTCCCCTTCGTCGGCACACTCGCGCCGCACGTGTACGGAGGCTGAGACAGGGGAACCCGCGCCGCCCTCCCACCGTTGAAGCAAGGGAAGGCGGCCGCGGGTGACAATGCTGGGGTACCGTCCGAAGAACAGCTTTTTCTCATAGCAGCTCTCACAGCAGCATTTACCTACGGGCAGGAGGGACGGAGCGTTCTCGCTCCGTATGGATGGACGTGAAGCGATACTTCCGTGGGCCGGTCATGTGGATCGTGCTGGCCGTCCTCGCCGTGGTCGTGCTGATGCAGGTCGTCGGCTCGTCCGAGGGCTACAAGACGGTCGACACCAGCAGGGTCGTCCAGGCCATCAACGACAAGCAGGCCGACCAGGTCAAGCTGACGACCGGCGACGAGCAGGTCATCAAGGTCGAGCTCAAGAAGAGCGCCGACAAGGACAAGTACGGCGGCAGCACCAAGATCCAGGCCAGCTACATCGGTGACCAGGGCGCCAACCTGACCACCACGCTCCAGGAACAGGCCGCCTCCGGCGCCCTGGACAAGGGCTACACCGTCTCCCCGGAGCGGCAGAGCCCGTTCCTCTCGGTGCTGCTCTCGCTGCTCCCCTTCGTCCTCATCGTCGTCGTCTTCCTGTTCCTGATGAACCAGATGCAGGGCGGCGGCTCCCGAGTCATGAACTTCGGGAAGTCCAAGGCCAAGCTGATCACCAAGGACACCCCGAAGACGACCTTCGCCGACGTGGCGGGGGCCGACGAGGCGGTCGAAGAGCTCCACGAGATCAAGGAGTTCCTCCAGGAGCCGGCGAAGTTCCAGGCCGTCGGCGCCAAGATCCCCAAGGGCGTGCTGCTCTACGGCCCGCCCGGAACCGGCAAGACCCTCCTCGCACGCGCCGTCGCGGGCGAGGCCGGCGTGCCGTTCTACTCGATCTCCGGCTCCGACTTCGTCGAGATGTTCGTCGGCGTCGGCGCCTCCCGGGTCCGCGACCTCTTCGAACAGGCCAAGGCGAACGCCCCGGCGATCGTCTTCGTCGACGAGATCGACGCCGTCGGACGGCACCGCGGTGCCGGACTCGGCGGCGGCCACGACGAGCGCGAGCAGACCCTCAACCAGCTCCTCGTCGAGATGGACGGCTTCGACGTGAAGGGCGGCGTCATCCTGATCGCCGCCACCAACCGGCCCGACATCCTCGACCCGGCACTCCTGCGCCCCGGCCGCTTCGACCGGCAGATCGCCGTCGACCGCCCGGACATGCAGGGCCGCCTGGAGATCCTCAAGGTCCACCAGAAGGGCAAGCCGGTCGCCCCGGACGTCGACCTGGGCGCGGTCGCCCGTCGTACGCCCGGCTTCACCGGTGCCGATCTCTCCAACGTCCTCAACGAAGCGGCGCTCCTCACCGCCCGTGGCGACAAGAAGCTGATCGACAACCACTCGCTGGACGAGGCGATCGACCGCGTGGTCGCGGGCCCGCAGAAGCGGACCCGGATCATGTCGGACAAGGAGAAGAAGATCACCGCGTACCACGAGGGCGGACACGCCCTGGTCGCGGCGGCCTCGCCGAACTCCGACCCGGTCCACAAGATCACCATCCTGTCCCGCGGCCGGGCCCTGGGCTACACCATGGTGCTCCCGGACGAGGACAAGTACTCGACCACCCGCAACGAGATGCTCGACCAGCTGGCGTACATGCTGGGCGGGCGCGCGGCCGAAGAACTCGTCTTCCACGACCCGACCACGGGCGCGGCGAACGACATCGAGAAGGCCACGGCCACCGCCCGCGCGATGGTCACCCAGTACGGCATGACCGAGCGGCTCGGCGCGATCAAGTTCGGTGGCGACAACACCGAGCCGTTCCTCGGCCGCGAGATGGCGCACCAGCGCGACTACTCGGAAGAGGTCGCGGCGCTGGTCGACGAAGAGGTCAAGAAGCTCATCGAGACCGCGCACAACGAGGCGTGGGAGATCCTCGTCGAGAACCGTGACGTCCTCGACAACCTCGTCCTGCGACTCCTGGAGAAGGAGACGCTGGGCAAGGAAGAGATCGCCGAGATCTTCGCCCCGATCGTCAAGCGCCCGGCCCGCCCGGCCTGGACCGGCTCCTCGCGCCGCACGCCCTCGACCCGGCCGCCGGTGCTCTCCCCCAAGGAGCTGGCACTGACCAACGGAGCGAACGGCACGAACGGCGGCACACCGGTGGACACCACCAAGACGCCGGCCACCGGCATCGAGGTGGCCCCGGAGGAGACCCCGGAGCCCTGACCGGCCCGACCCGGAATGGATGCCGCGCCCCCACAGGTTTTAGCCTGTGGGGGCGCGGCTATTCGCGCCATTCAGTCAGATGGAACGAGGCACAGATGACCGACCCGGTGACGCTGGACGGCGAGGGCAAGATCGGCGAGTTCGACGAGAAGCGCGCCGAGAACGCCGTACGAGAGCTCCTCATCGCGGTCGGTGAGGACCCGGACCGCGAGGGGCTGCGGGAGACGCCGGCGCGGGTGGCGCGGGCCTACAGGGAGCTGTTCGCGGGCCTGTGGCAGAAGCCCGAGGACGTTCTGACGACGACGTTCGACCTGGGTCATGACGAGCTGGTGCTCATGAAGGATATCGAACTGACATCCCAATGTGAGCATCATTTGCTACCGTTCCATGGCGTAGCTCACATTGGTTACATTCCGGCTGAAACGGGCAAAATCACCGGCCTGTCGAAGCTGGCGCGCCTCGTCGACGTCTTCGCCCGCCGTCCGCAGGTGCAGGAGCGGCTGACGACGCAGATCGCCGATTCCCTGATGGAGATCCTTGAGGCGCGTGGCGCGATCGTCGTCATCGAGGCCGAGCACATGTGCATGTCGCTGCGCGGCATCCGTAAGCCGGGCGCGAAGACGACGACCTCGGCGGTACGTGGCCAACTGCGTGACGCTACTACACGAGCCGAGGCCATGTCCCTGATATTGGCACGTTAGTCGCGGGTTGCCGGGATGGCCCCATACGGTCCCGATCAGTGGAGTTGATCACTGATCGAGGGGGATCGGTATGGGGTACGGGCTTTCCAGCAAGCAGCTGGTGAACCTCGTCGAAGGTTGCGCCCAGGCGAAGGCGGTTGTTCCCGGCCAAGCGATGTGGACGCTGGACGGCGACCGGACGGCGCAGACCATCGTCGCGGGCGTGACCGCGATCAAGGGGCGCGATGCCGTCGAGGTGGTCACGGAGCACGCGGCCTTCGTGGCGAGCCCCGACTTGCTGCTGGCCACGCCGGAGGGGTGGACGCACGCCGCAGATGCGGCGGGGGCGACGGTCGCCTGGACGTATGCGCGAAAACTGTGCCGGGAGCGGCTGAGGATCAGGCCGGGGTACGAGTTCGGCTACTTCGTGGGGGCCACGTGCGCCGACGGGACCGTCGGGAAGAACTACGTCTCGCTGATCGTCAACGAGGAGGACTTCGCGGCCCGGTACGCGACCGCTCTGACGGCCTGCACAGGTCTGCCTGCCCGCCTGGAAGCGGTGATCCGGCCGTCCGGCTATCTGAAGCGGGACCTGCCGGGGTACCGAGTACGCGTCGTGTCGTCGTACCTCTCCGATGCCATGAGGCACTACGTCGGAGGCGACCCCCATCACATGCGGCAAAGGTTTCCTCGTGTGGTCCTGCGGGACATCGACACGTTCGACGGCTTCCTCGACGGATACATCGATGGTGACGGTTGCCGCATCAAGGGTTGGCCTGGGCGGGTGATCGTGAGCGCCAATGTGGCGTTCCTGGCCGAGATCGCTCCCATCATCGGAGCGCGGTTCACCCCGTCGACCACGAGAGCCTCGCGGCTCTGTGTGTCGAATCGCTGGGCGAGCCGGGGCACCTTCGTTGCCGAGCAGCACCGCCTCGACCCGCCGGAATCCTCTTGGGTCCAGGTCCGTGAGGTTCGTCCCCGCCCTGCCCTCGGGGCCAAGCCCTTCACGTTCTACAGCTACCGGCTCGAACCGCACCCCACCTTCCTGGTGAACGGGCACCTCGTGCGCGAACCCTGGTGACAGGGGGCGTCAGGACGCCGGTGCCGTGCCCTTGCCGTTCTCGTCGTCCTCGGGGAGCTTGCAGACGCGTTCCAGGAACAGGGCCGCCGCGATCACGCCGATGCCCGCAAGGACCGAGAAGCCCGCGTAGATCGCCTGGTCGCGGCGGGACGGGATGTCGAGGGAGCCCAGCAGGAAGACGCCGACGCCGCCGTACATGCCGGAGACCAGGGCGGCGACCAGCGCGCTGGCCTGGCCGAAGACCACCGCGCGGGCCGCCATCAGCGGCTCCACGCCCTTCGCGCCGGGCCGGCGTTCGCGCTGGGCCTTGAGGCGGGAGCGGAGGGAGAGGGCCGTCGCCGTCAGGACGACCGCGATCGCCGCCAGCACGATCGGCGCGGCGAGCGGCACGCTCGGCAGGGTGCCGATCGCGTCCCAGAGCCGGGCGGCGCCCCAGGACAGGATCCCGGCCACGATGAACAGTCCGGCGAGCACCTTGAGCCGCAGTTGTTTCACCGGGTGTCCTTCGTCTCTGCGTCCGGGCGGGATGTCGATCTCTGACGAGACTAACGACTACTCGGGCAGACGGAGTTCCAGGTCGCCACGCGGCACGACTCCTTCGCGGCCGATCGCCGCGAGCAGGTCCGTGACGGTCCCGTGGCCGGGCAGCTGGGCGTCGGGGTCCACGTCGTGCCAGGGGGCCAGGACGAAGGCCCGCTGGTGGGCGCGGGGGTGGGGGAGGGTGAGGACGGGGTCGTCGGAGACCACGTCGGCGTAGGCCACGATGTCGACGTCGATGGTGCGGGCGCCCCAGCGCTCTTCGCGGATCCGGTGGAAGGCCTCTTCGACGGCGTGTGCCCGCTCCAGGAGGGAGGAGGGCGGCAGGGTGGTCTTCACGAGGGCGACCGCGTTGAGGTACGAGGGCTGGGAGCCGGGCTCGACGCCCCAGGGCTCTGTCTCGTACACGCCGGAGACGGCCTTGACCCGGAGGCCGGGGGTGTCCTCCAAGGCGTCGATGGCGCCCTGGAGGGTCTCCAGGCGGTTGCCGAGGTTGGCTCCGAGGGCGATGACGGCCCACTTGGGGTTGGAGAGCGTCACGTCGGCGGCGTCGACCGCCTCGACGACGGAGGCCGGTACGGGCTGCACGGTCGGGTCGCTGTGCGTGGCTTTCACACTCGGCTCCGGGTGATGGTGATGGTCACGTCGTCGAAGGGGACCGTGATGGGTGCGTCCGGCTTGTGGACGACGACCTCGACCTCCTGGACGCCGGCGTGCTTGAGGCACTGCTGGGCGATCCGCTCGGCGAGGGTCTCGATCAGGTCCACGGGCTCGCCCTGGACCACGTCGACGACTTCCTCGGCGACGACTCCGTAGTGCACGGTTTTCGTCAGGTCGTCGTCGGCGGCCGCGGGGCGGGTGTCCAGGCCGAGGACGAGGTCCACGATGAAGGTCTGGCCTTCCTCGCGTTCCTTGGGGAAGACGCCGTGGTGTCCTCGGGCCTTGAGGCCGCGCAGCGCGACACGATCCACGCGAATCACTCCTGCTGTCGTAGTTCTTGTGAGCACGCAGCCGGGTGCGGTCGGCGTCGTTGCCCACATCGAATCTACCTGCGGGCACCGACAACACGTGCCCACGGGGGCGGGAGGTGGGGGCCACAGGCACTGGGAGCGGCCCCTACCCAGAGTCTTCCGGTCCAATCCCCGGATGCACCCGAAAGGGCCCAGGAGCCCGTCAGGCGCCGGGCTCCTCGTCCTCCTCCTCGTCGGATTCGGTCAGGACGGGGGAGCCGTGGTGGGACCAGATCCGCCATCCCTCGAATGTGCGGCGGAACACATTGGTGGCGACGACGAGCTGGCCCACGAGCGGACCGAGCTCGGCCCCGTCCTCGGCCGGTCCGCCGCTGAGGATGTTCTCGGTGCAGGTGACGACGGCGACGTCGCCGGCGAGGGAGATCTGCACGTCGGTGAGGAAGAACTGGATGTACTCGGTGTTCGCCATGATCAGGGCGTACGAGCGGAGTACCTCGCCGCGTCCGGAGAGCACCGGCCAGCCGGGGTGGACGCAGGAGACGGGGGTGGCGCCGTCGTCGAGCCAGAGTGTGGAGATCTCCTCGAAGTCGCCGCGTTCCATCGCCTCGTAGAAGGCGGTGTTGGCGGCCTCGACCGCTTCGGTGTCGGTCTGGTGGGTCACGCGGCTCCCTCGACGGCTCTGGCGACCCGTACGGCGTCGGCGGTGGCCCTGACCTCGTGGACGCGGACGGCCCAGGCGCCCTCGTGGGCGGCGATGGCCGAGACGGCGGCGGTGGCCGCGTCGCGTTCGCGGGCGGGGGGCGGGGCGGCGCCGTCGTGGGCGAGGACATGGCCGAGGAAGCGCTTGCGGGAGGCGGCCACGAGCAGGGGTCTGCCGAGGGTGCGCAGGTCGGCGAGGTGGGCGACGAGGGCGAGGTCGTGGGGGGCGTGCTTGGCGAAGCCGAGGCCGGGGTCGATGACGATGCGCTCGGGTGCGATGCCGCCTGCGACGACGGCCTCCATGCGGTGGCGCAGTTCGGTGAGGACTTCGCCGACGACGTCGTCGTACACGGCGAGGCTGTTCATGTCCTTGCTGAAGCCGCGCCAGTGCATGACGACGAAGGGGACTTCGGCGGCGGCGACGGCGGGGACCATCTGGGGGTCGGCGAGGCCGCCGCTGACGTCGTTCACGAGGGTGGCTCCGGCCGCGACGGCTGCGTGGGCGACGGAGGCGCGCATGGTGTCGACCGAGACGGTGACGCCTTCGGCGGCGAGGTCGCGGACGACGGGGACGACGCGGCGCAGTTCCTCGGCCTCGTCGACCCGGCTGGCGCCGGGGCGGGTGGATTCGCCGCCGACGTCGACGAGGTCGGCGCCTTCGGCGACCAGGTCGAGCCCGTGTTTGACCGCGGCCGTGGTGTCGAACCAGCGGCCGCCGTCGGAGAAGGAGTCCGGCGTCACGTTGACGACGCCCATGACCGCACAGCGGTCCCACTCCGGCAGGCCCCAGGCCGTGCCTCGTCCGCTCAACGTACTCATATGACCAGCCTAGGGGGTGCCTGGGCCGGGAGGTCGGGTCAGGCGGCGCGGACCTCGTGGCTGTCGTCGGTGCGGCCGATGTGGGCGCAGGTGGGGGCCGGGGGCGTGGTGCGGCGGCGGGAGAAGGGGCGGGGGAGCTGGAGGTTCACGAAGCCCTCGGCCTGCATGGCGGCGAAGCCGATGCGGGGGAGGTCACGGCTCTTGCGGTAGACGACGAAGCGGGGTTCCCAGCGGGGTCGGAACTTGGCGTTGAATTTGTACAGCGACTCGATCTGGAACCAGCGGGAGAGGAAGACGAGCAGTCCGCGCCAGAGCCGCAGGACGGGGCCGGCGCCGATTTTCTCGCCGCGGGCGAGGGCCGCGCGGAACATGGCGAAGTTGAGCGAGACGCGTTCGATGCCGAGTCGGGGGGATTCCTGGAGGGCGGCGACGATGAGGAGCTCGTTCATGCCGGGGTCGGCGGAGCGGTCGCGGCGCATCAGTTCCAGGGACATGCCGTCGGTGCCCCAGGGTACGAAGTGGATGATCGCTTTGAGGTCGCCGTAGGGGGAGTCGGGGTCGTCCTTGTGGGCGGTCGCTATGACCGCGTCGCCGTCGCCCGCTTCGCCGATCCGGCCGAGGGCCATGGAGAAGCCGCGTTCGGTGTCGGTGCCGCGCCAGTCGGCGGCGGCGCGTCGTACGCGTGCGAGTTCGCCGTCGGAGAGGTCACGGACGCGCCGGACCTGGGTGGTGTAGCCGTTGCGCTCGATTCGCTTCACCATCTGGCGCACGTTGCGCATCGCGCGCCCGGAGAGTGAGAAATCCGCGACGTCCACCACCGCCTCGTCGCCCAGTTCGAGGGCGTCGAGGCCGGTCTCGCGGGTCCAGACCTCGCCGCCGGTTTCGGAGCAGCCCATGACGGCGGGGGTCCAGGAGTGGGCTTTGGCCTCGTCCATGAAGCGTTCGATGGCGCCGGGCCAGGCTTCGACGTCGCCGATGGGGTCGCCGCTGGCGAGCATGACGCCGGAGACGACGCGGTAGCAGACGGCGGCCTTGCCGCTGGGGGAGAAGACGACGCCTTTGTCGCGGCGGAGTGCGAAGTGGCCGAGGGAGTCGCGGCCGCCGTGCTTGTCGAGGAGGGCGCGGAGTTTGGTCTCGTCGTCCTCGGTGAGGCGGGCGGCCGGGTGTTCGGGGCGGAAGGCCAGGTAGATGGTGGTGAGGGCGGTCAGCATGCCGAGGGCGCCGAGGGAGTAGCCGACGGTCCAGTCGACGTTGCCGGTGTAGCCGACGGGGCCTTCGAAGCCGAAGAGCCCGTAGAGGACGTGTTCCAGACGGTCCGTGAGGCTGGGGTTGCCGATGATGCGGCGGGGGTGGGCGCTGACGACGACGAGGCCGAGGGCGATGGATCCGGCGCCCATGAGGACGAAGTTGGCGAGTGCTTTCCAGCGGCTGCGGGGGTCGGGGAGGGCGGCGAACTCGCCGCGGTGGCGCAGTAGCAGGGCGAGGAGGGTGAGGGAGAGCAGGGCGCCGAGGACGGAGTGGCGCCAGACGAACTGGGCAGCGGCGCCGAGCGGGAGGAGGACGACGGCGGCGCGCCAGGCGCGGCGCTTGTGTCGCTTGAGGCCGTGGGCGAGGAGGAGGAGCAGGACGCCGGCGCTGAGGGAGAGGGCGGCGGAGAGCGGGCCGAGGGTGCCGGGGAGGACTTCGGCGACCGCGTGCATGCGGCTGGCGCGGAAGCGGGGGAAGACGCCCGCCGCGATGTCGATGAGTCCGATGAGCGTGCAGGCCGTGCCGATGAGGGAGGGGACCTTCTCGGGGCGAGGTCCGCGCAGAATCCGGCGTACTCGATCCGGAACCGATCGTGATTTGTCCCCATCTACCGTGACAGACATCGCTTCCCGTGCTTCCCGTGATCCGCGAGAGATTGGTGGTCCGGCGGCCGCGCGGTGGTCGGGGGCGGGCCGTGCCGGAGGTTTTGCTCCCTCTAGGACGGCTCTGCGGGGATGCGGGTTCACTCGCTCACAGGAAATTCTCAAGGAAGAAAGCTCGAACGACTCATGGGTCTCACCAGCAACATTGTCCTGGGCCTTGCCGTCGCGCTGGCCGTGGTGCTGTTCGTCGCCACGATCTGGCTCTGGCCACGGCTCGCCCGCGGTGGCTGGCGGGCCGTCCTGGGGCGGATCGGGCTGCTGCTCGCGACGCAGTTCGCGCTGTTCGCCTCGGTGGGGCTCGCGGCGAACAACTCGTTCCTCTTCTACGGTTCCTGGGCCGATCTGTTCGGTCAGGAGCAGGACCTCGGGGTGGTCGTGGACCATGCGGCGGGTTCGAAGGACATCAAGGTCGTCGGTACGCAGGCGCTGGACGTGCCCGGTGGCGGCCGTCCGGCGGTCGGCGGGCAGATCCAGAAGATCGTCGTCGCGGGTGAGAAGTCGAAGATCGACTCGCCGGCCTATGTGTATCTGCCGCCGGAGTACTTCCAGGAGGAGTACGCGAAGAGCACCTTTCCGGCTTCCGTGGTGCTGACCGGCTATCCGGGTACGGCCGAGAACCTTCTCAAGGGGCTGAAGTACCCGAAGACGGCCTTCCTGCAGGCCAGGGAGAAGAAGATGCAGCCGATGATCCTGGTGATGCTGCGTCCGACGGTGGCGCCGCCCCGGGACACCGAGTGCGTGGACGTCCCCGGGGGTCCGCAGACCGAGACGTTCTTCGCGGAGGATCTGCCGAAGGCGGTCTCGGAGACGTACCGGGTGGGGAGGAAGCCGCGGAACTGGGGGTTCATGGGGAACTCGACCGGTGGTTACTGCGCGCTGAAGATCGCGTTGCACCATCCGGACCGGTTCGCGGCGGGGGCGGGTTTCTCGGCGTACTACAAGGCGGCGGAGGACGTGACCACCGGTGATCTCTTCCATGGGGACGGCAAGGCCCGCAAGCGGGCGAATCTGCTGTGGAGCCTGGATCACGTGCCGCAGGGGAGGTCGTCGTTCCTGGTGACGACGTCGAAGCAGGGGGAGGGGAACCGGAAGGAGACCCTCGACTTCATCGAGAAGGTGAAGGCCCCGGCGAGGGTCTCCTCGATCACGCTGGACAGCGGGGGGCACAACTTCAACACCTGGAACCGGGAGATCCCGCCGGGCCTGGTGTGGATGAGCGGGCGGCTCAGCGCGAAGTGAGTTCTTCCCGGGGGGCGGCGGGATCGGCCCGGCGCAGGGCGCGGTGGATTCCGGCCGGGGTGAGGACGCCGGCGTAGCGGCCGCCCTGGGTGGGGTCGGTGACGGGGAGCCAGCCGGTGTCGTCCCGGAGGAGTGCCGCCAGGGCCTCCCGGAGGGAGGCGCCGAGGGCGACGGGTTCGGGGGCCGGGTGGGTGCGGCCGGGTTGGTCCGCGGTGATCCAGCCCGCGACGCGGCCGTCGGTGTCGAGGACGACGGACCAGGGGGCGTCGCCGCTGGTGGCGCCCGGGACGGTGGCGTCGCCGGCGGTGGCCGGGTCGCCGGGGGTGGTGAGGCCGCCGGCTGCGTCGGCGTTGTTCGCGCTGGTGCCGGGGCGGCGCAGGACCGGGACCTCCTCCAGGGCGGCGGTGTCCACCGCGGTGACGGAGAGCCGCTTCAGGCTGCGGTCCGCGCCGACGAAGTCGGCGACGTACGGGGTGGCGGGGGCGCCGAGCACGGTGGCGGGTGTGTCGAACTGTTCGATCGTCCCGTGGCCGTAGACGGCGATGCGGTCGCCGAGGCGGACGGCCTCCTCCAGGTCGTGGGTGACGAGCAGGACGGTCTTGCGGACCTGGGACTGCAGGCGCAGGAACTCGTTCTGCAGGTGCTCGCGGACGACAGGGTCGACGGCGCCGAAGGGTTCGTCCATCAGCAGCACGGGCGGGTCGGCGGCCAGGGCGCGGGCCACGCCGACGCGCTGGCGCTGTCCGCCGGAGAGCTGCTCGGGGTAGCGGGCGCCGTAGGTCTTGGGGTCGAGGCCGACGAGGTCGAGGAGTTCGGCGGCGCGGGCGCGGGCCCTGGCGCGGGAGACGCCGAGCAGGTGGGGGACGGTCGCGGTGTTGTCGAGGACCGTCCGGTGCGGGAAGAGGCCGACCTGCTGGATGACGTAGCCGATGCGGCGGCGCAGTTGGACCGGGTCGACGGCGGATATGTCCTCGCCGTCCAGGAAGATGCGGCCCTCGGTCGGTTCGACGAGCCGGTTCACCATCTTCATCGTGGTGGTCTTTCCGCAGCCGGACGGGCCGACCAGGGTGACCAGTTCACCCTCGGCGACCTCGAAGGAGAGGTCGT
This sequence comes from Streptomyces sp. ISL-36, assembly GCF_018614205.1. Lineage (GTDB taxonomy): Bacteria > Actinomycetota > Actinomycetes > Streptomycetales > Streptomycetaceae > Streptomyces. Next base: position 33,688 of record NZ_JAGGOS010000039.1, read on the forward strand.
CGACGGCGGTGGTGCCGTCCGCGTACCGCTTGGTCACATGCTCGAACCGGATCATGGCTCCCATTCTGGCTCCTGGCGGCCGGGTGTGTGTGAAGGGCGTGTTGCCGCAGGGTGGCGGTCCTCGGCGATTGTCGGTGGCGGGGGTTAGGGTCGCCACACATACGTTCGGAGGTACGGGCGCCCGGGGGGAGGGCACATGAGCACGTCGAACTGTCTGGTGACGAACGACTGGATCTGCGGGGAGTATCTGCGCACCCGCGGCGAGGAGTTGACCGACGCGACGGTCCAGCACGTGGGGATCACCGTCGTGTCGGTCCTGATCGGACTCGCCGTCGCCTTTCCGCTCGCGCTGCTGGTACGGGCCCGCCCCCGCCTCGCCGGGCCGGTGCTCGGCCTGACGACCCTGCTCTACACGATTCCGTCCCTGGCCATGTTCTCGCTGCTGCTGCCGTTCTTCGGTCTCTCGGCGGCGCTGGTGGTCACCGGGCTCGTGCTGTATTCGCTGACGATTCTCGTACGGAACATCCTGGCGGGCCTGGACGCGGTGCCGGCCGAGGCGCGGGAGGCCGCGCGCGGTATGGGGTACGGGCCCGCGCGGCTGCTGTGGGAGGTCGAACTCCCCCTCGCGCTGCCCGCTCTGATGGCCGGGATACGGATGGCGACGGTCTCCACGATCGCGCTGACGACGGTCGGCGCGATCGTCGGACGCGGCGGGCTGGGGAATCTGATCGAGGACGCGCTGCCGACCTTCTTCAAGGCCCAGGTGCTCGCGGCCTCGGTGCTGTGCGTGCTCCTGGCGGTCGTCGCCGACCTGCTCCTCCTCGGCGTGCAGCGGCTGCTCACGCCGTGGACCCGCATACGGACCGTGCCGGGGGGCGGGTGAGATGGGGATCGTGACCGACGCCTGGAGCTGGCTGACCACCGGTGCCCACTGGTCGGGCGACGGCGGGGTGGGGCACCGGCTCGCCGAGCACACCTACGTGAGCGGGACGGCGCTGCTCCTGGCCTGCGCCGTCGCGCTGCCGCTGGGGCTGTGGCTCGGCCATCTCGGCAAGGGCGGCACGACCGCCATCAACGTCTCCAACGCGGGGCGGGCGGTCCCCGTCTTCGCGGTCCTGGCCCTCTTCATGGTGTCGCCGCTGCGCAACGCCGGCTATGTCCCCACGGTGATCGCGCTGGTGCTCTTCGCGGTGCCGCCGCTGCTCACCAACGCGTACGTGGGGATGCGGGAGGTGGACCGGGCGGTGGTGGAGGCCGCGCGGGGGATGGGCATGTCGGGCGGGCAGGTCTTCCTCAGGGTCGAACTGCCGCTCGCCCGCCCGCTGGTCATGACCGGACTGCGCTCGGCCGCCGTCCAGGTGGTCGCCACCGCGACCATCGCGGCGATGGTCGGCCAGGGAGGCCTCGGCCGGATCATCACCGCCGGGTTCAACACGTACAACACCCCGCAGGTGGTCGCGGGCGCGCTGCTCGTGGCGCTGCTCGCCCTCCTGGTGGAGGGCGCGCTGGTGGGGGCGGACCGGCTGCTCGGACGGCGCGCGGGACACGACGGCACGACACGACGGAACGACGACTGGGATGGGTGATCTCGTGAGCAGGACCTCGCGTATCGCGGGTGCGGTATTGGGCATGGCGGCGCTGACCGTCTCCCTCGCCGCATGCGGCGGCGACAGCCTGGAGGAGGGGAAGGCGGGCGGCGCGAGCGGCTCGGGGAAGGGCTCCGGGAAGGGCTCGCTGGTCGTGGGCGCGGCGGCGTTCACCGAGTCCAAGGTGCTCGCGGAGCTCTACGCACAGGTGCTGAACGACGCCGGATACTCCGCGACCGTCACCACGGTGAAGAACCGAGAGTTGTACGAACCCTCGCTGGAGAAGGGCGAGATCGACGTCGTACCGGAATACGCGGCGACGATCGCGGAATTCCTCAATGCCAAGGCGAACGGCCCGAAGGCGCCCGAGGAGAAGCCGGTCGCCTCCGGTGACGCGGCGGCGACGGTGGAGGCTCTGAAGAAGCTCGCCGAGCCGCGTGGACTGAAGGTGCTGGCGGTCGGCGAGGCCGTCGACCAGAACGCCTTCGCGGTGTCGAAGGAATTCGCCGAGAAGAACAAGCTGAAGACGCTTTCCGATCTCGGCCGCGCCAAGCTGAAGGTGAAGATCGCGGCTGGTGACGAATGCGAGATACGGCCGTTCTGCGCCCCGGGTCTGAAGAAGACCTATGGGATCGACGTGGCCGGCATCGACCCCAAGGGCGTCGGGACGCCGCAGTCGAAGCAGGCGGTCAAGGACGGCGTGGACCAACTGGTGCTGACCACCACGACGGACGCGACCGTGGAGAGCTTCGGACTGGTCTTCCTCGCCGACGACAAGAAGCTGCAGAACGCCGACAATGTGCTGCCGGTCGTCCATGCGAAGGACGCCGGATCGCCGGAGATAGCCGCCGCGCTCGACAAGATCACAAAGGTGCTGACGACGGCCGATCTCGCCGAACTGAACCGCAAGGTGGACGCCGAGCGGGCGAAGCCGGCGGACGTGGCGAAGGCCTATCTGGAGTCGAAGGGGCTGGTCAAGAAGTAGGGGTCGGGTAAGGGGAGTCGGTCCGGTCCGGCGGAGGCCCCGCCGCTATGGCGAGAAGTGGCCAAGAGATTGCCGGGCCGACGCCCCATACGGCGCCTACGCACGGTAAATTTCAGGCCATGCCACGTGGACGCCACCGCCATTCCCCTCCCCTGCACAAGCTTCTGCCGCCTTCCACGGTCGCCGGAGCTTCGGTCGTCTGTGCCGCGGGCGCCTGGCTGCTCGCCGATCCCGTGGTGCTGCGGCTGCTCGTGGCCGCGGCCGCGGCGGCCGCCGTCACCGGTGGCGTCATCATGCGCAGTTGGGACCGGAGCGCCGGGCGGCAGGTCGCCGAGCTGACCCGGGCGCGGACCGCGGACCAGTGGAAGACCGAGGAGCGGATAGCCGAGCTCGAAGCCGATCTCGAGGAGTCCCGCGAGCTGCGGGCCAAGCTCGACGCGAAGCTGCGCGCCAAGCGGGTCGAACTCGCCGGACTGCGCGGCGAGCACGCCGAGCTGCTGCGCCGGTACGCCACCGCCGAGACCGAGCGGGCCAGCGCCCTGGAGGGCCGCCGTCAGCTGGCCCTGGAGGCGACCTCCCCGGCCAGGGCGCTGCCCGCCGCCGGTTCCACGCCGACGCCCGACGCCTACCGCCAGGCCGCCGACGCCCTGCGCAACCTCGCGCGCAACGCCGC
>NZ_JAGGOS010000040.1 GCF_018614205.1 Streptomyces sp. ISL-36
GGCTGGGTGGGGCGGCCGGCGGCGGGCCGGGGACGCGCGGGCCGGGCGGGGCCGGGCACCTGGCGGCGCGGGGGCTCCTTGGGAGGCACTTCGGTCACCTGCCGGAGGTCGTCGGGGCGGGCGCGGTCGTGGCGGTCGCCGCCGGCGTCTCGGGCGTGTCCTGGAGGGTGCCGCCGGCCGTCTCGTCGATCGGGGGGTCCAGGGGCGGCGGCGCGGACGAGGAGACGGGCGGGACCGCGGGCGGTGCCACCGGTGGTGCTGCCGGTGGGATCGGCGGCTCGGTCGGCGCCGGGTCGGGCTCGAACACGGCGGCCTTGGAGGGCTCGCCGCGAACCGTGCCGTCGGGGTCGAGGAAGGCGGGGCTGCCGCCGGGGACCATGCCCAGCTCGCGGGCCCGCCGCTCCAGCGCGTCGGGCGCGGAGTGGTCGTCCACGTCCCGCTGGAGGGCCTGCTCCTGGTCGGTCAGCTCGGTGGTCCGGTTCTTGAGGTCCCGCAGCTTGAACGAGCCCTGGTTGAGGGCGGAGTTCAGCAGCAGGAGGGTGATGAGACCGCCGCCGAGCAGCACCACGACGAGCAGCACGAAGGGGGTCCGGGCGGCGGTGCTGGGCCCCGACGGCATGAACCGCCCGAGCCGCGCGGCCCTTCCTTTGAGCGGCCCGTTCGTCGTCACCGTTCGCCCCCGATCCCTTCTCCGCCCGCGAGGCACCGAGGCGCGGGCACCGTCACCGTCCGCGGCTCGGCGGCCTCGTGCGTCACCCTCCGCGCCTCGCTCACGAGGGCTCGTCCTCCCGGATGCGCTGCGCTCCTCGGAGACGGGCGGGCGCGGCGCGGCGGTTCTCCGCGACCTCCTCCTCCGTGGGGAGCTCGGCACCGCGGGTGAGCAGCTTCAGCCGCGGCTGGTAGCGCTCGGGGACCACCGGCAGGCCGGGCGGGGCGGTGGTCGCCGCGCCGGCCGCGAAGACCTGCTTGACCAGCCGGTCCTCCAGGGAGTGGTACGACAGGACGGCGATCCGGCCCCCCACCGCGAGCGCCTTCACGGCCGCCGGGATCGCTCGCTCCAGGACGGTCAGCTCGCCGTTGACCTCGATGCGCAGGGCCTGGAACGTGCGCTTGGCGGGGTTGCCGCCGGTGCGCTTGGCCGCCTGCGGGAGGGAGTCGCGGATCAGCTCGACCAGGCGGGCGCTGTTGGTGAACGGCTCCTTCTCGCGCTCGCGCACGATCGCGGAGACGATCCGCTTGGCCTGCTTCTCCTCGCCGTACGCCCTGAGGATGCGGACGAGTTCGCCGGGCGGGTACGTGTTGAGGACCTCCGCGGCGCTGACCCCGGTCGTCTGGTCCATGCGCATGTCGAGCGGGGCGTCCTGCGCGTACGCGAAGCCGCGGTCGGCCTCGTCGAGCTGCATGGAGGAGACGCCCAGGTCGAAGAGGATGCCGTCCACCTTGGAAAGGGAGAGCCGGTCGAGGACCTCGGGCAGCTCGTCGTAGACGGCGTGGACGAGGGTGGCGCGCTCCCCGTAGGGGGCGAGCCGCTCACCGGAGAGGCGCAGCGCCTCCTTGTCCCGGTCGAGGGCGACGAGACGCACCTCGGGGAACCGCGTGAGGAGGGCCTCGCTGTGGCCGCCCAGACCCAGGGTGCAGTCGACGACGACCGCTCCGGGGCGCTCCAGGGCCGGGGCCAACATGTCCAGGCACCGCTGGAGCATCACCGGGACGTGTCGGTCGTTGCTCAATGCGCCCTCTCAGATTCGGCGCGGCCGGTACGTACCACCGGGTCCCCGCCCGCTCGCTGAAGGGGAAGCGACCGGCCGGCGCCGCCAAGGGGGCGCATCGGCCGGCCGGCGAGCGGGAGGAGGCCGAGCCGTACGTACCGCCGCACACGCGGGGGAGAAACTGGGGAAACCGCTCAATGTCTCCGTGAACTTCGCGTCACTTTAGTCCACCGGACCCGGCGGTCAATCAACCGGCTGGCGCGTCGCGCGGGCCACCGGAGAGAGTGGGGCGAACCGGGCACCTCGCCCGTATGGGCCTGGCTTTCTCCTGCCTGTGGGTTACCTCACAACAAGGCTCATTGACGTTCTTTGTCCACTCTCACAGCGGGCCCCGACGCCTTGTGCCCATTACCTTCATAGACATGTCGACCTCTGCGCACCCCTCTGCCGACACCGCCAACGCCATACGTACCCGCGGGACGGTCACCGACCGGCTCGTCGAGGCCAATGAGCGCTATGCCGAGCGCTTCACCGACCCGGGGATGGACGCGAAGCCCGTCCTGAACGTCGCCGTGGTCGCCTGCATGGACGCCCGTCTCGACCTGCACGCCGCCCTCGGCCTCGAGCTTGGCGACTGTCACACCATCCGTAACGCCGGCGGTGTGGTCACCGACGACGTGATCCGCTCCCTCACCATCAGCCAGCGGGCTCTGGGGACGCGCAGCGTCGTGCTCATCCACCACACCGGCTGTGGCCTGGAATCGCTCACCGAGGAATTCCGGCACGACCTGGAGATGGAGGTCGGCCAGCGTCCCGCGTGGGCCGTCGAGGCCTTCCGGGACGTCGACCAGGACGTCCGGCAGTCGATGCAGCGGGTGCGGACCTCGCCGTTCCTGCTGCACACCGACGACGTCCGGGGCTTCGTCTTCGACGTGACCACGGGTCTTCTCCGCGAGATCGACCCCGCCTGATCCGGCAAAACCCGGCATAACACCCGCACTTGTCCACAGCCAAGTGACACGACCCGGCCACGGCAACAAGAATGCTCGGGTGACACCCCCCGGAGCGTGCGCGGGGGCAGGTGTCGGTGTTTTCGGAAGGGCCGAGGAGGGCCGGGTGACGACCTATGACGATCGAGCGAGCCTCACAGATCTGACCACCACAGCGGAGCGTGTCCGCAGGTCGGTGGAGGGTGTGATCGAGGGCAAGCCTGAGGTCGTACGGCTTTCGCTGACCGTGCTGCTCGCCGAGGGACATCTTCTGATCGAGGATGTCCCCGGCGTCGGCAAGACGATGCTGGCCAAGACGCTGGCGCGGTCCATCGACTGTTCGGTGCGCCGGATCCAGTTCACGCCCGACCTGCTGCCGTCGGACATCACGGGCGTGTCGATCTTCGACCAGCAGCGGCGGGACTTCGAGTTCAAGCCGGGCGCGATCTTCGCCCAGATCGTGATCGGCGACGAGATCAACCGGGCCTCGCCGAAGACGCAGTCGGCGCTCCTGGAGTCCATGGAGGAGCGGCAGGTCACCGTCGACGGGAACACCTACGAGCTGCCGAGCCCGTTCATGGTGGTGGCCACGCAGAACCCCGTGGAGATGGAGGGCACGTACCCGCTCCCCGAGGCCCAGCGCGACCGCTTCATGGCCCGCGTCTCGATCGGCTACCCCAGCCCCGAGGCCGAGCTGCAGATGCTCGACATCCACGGCGCGGTCAACCCGCTCGACGACCTGCAGCCGGTCGCGCACGCCCATGACATCGTCAAGCTGATCGACGCGGTGCGCGCCGTGCACGTCGCCGACCCCGTGCGCCGGTACGCAGTGGACATCGTCGCCGCGACCCGTCACCACGCGGATCTGAGACTCGGCGCCTCGCCGCGCGCCACCCTGCATCTGCTGCGCGCCGCGAAGGCCTCCGCCGCGCTCAGCGGCCGCGAGTACGTCCTGCCGGACGATCTCCAGGCCCTGGCCGTGCCGATCCTCGCCCACCGGCTGCTGCCGACGGCGCAGGCCCAGCTGAACCGGCGCACCGCCGAGCAGGTCGTCCTGGACATCCTGCAGCGCACGCCCGTCCCCGCCGCGGCGCCGCCCGCCGGCCCGCTCTACGGCCAGCAGCAGCCCGGCATCCGGCAGCTGTGATGACGACCGCCGCCGCCGCGCCGGGGCAGCGGGGCGACGACGACCGGGACGCCCGGACCGGTGACGACGGGGGCGGCCTGCGGGCCGCCCTGGGCGGGCTCACCACCCGCGGCCGGTCCTTCCTGGCCGCCGGTGTCGCCGCCGCGGTCTGCGCCTACGTCCTCGGCCAGGGCGATCTGCTGCGCGTCGGGCTGCTGCTCGCCGTGCTGCCGCTGATCTGCGTCGGGGTGCTGTACCGCACCCGCTACCGGGTCGCCGGCAGCCGCCGGCTCTCCCCGCACCGGGTGCCGGTGGGCTCCGAGGCCCGGGTCCATCTGCGGATGGACAACGTCTCGCGGCTGCCCACCGGGCTGCTGATGCTCCAGGACCACGTCCCGTACATGCTCGGGCCGCGGCCCCGGTTCGTCCTGGACCGGGTCGAGGCGGGCGGGCGCCGCGAGGTGTCGTACCGGGTCCGCTCCGATCTGCGCGGACGCTTCCCGCTGGGCCCGCTCCAACTGCGGCTGAACGACCCGTTCGGCATGTGCGAGCTGACCCGCTCCTTCAGCGCGTACGACATGCTCACCGTCGTCCCCCGGACCGAACCGCTGCCGCCGGTGAAGCTCGCCGGTGAGGCGGCGGGGTACGGCGACGGCCGGCAGCGCTCGCTCGCGCTGGCCGGGGAGGACGACGTGATCCCGCGCACCTACCGCCACGGTGACGATCTGCGCCGGGTCCACTGGCGCTCCACCGCCCGCTACGGCGAGCTGATGGTCCGCCGCGAGGAGCAGCCCCAGCGGGCTCGCTGCACGGTGCTGCTCGACACCCGCCGCATCGCCTTCCAGGGCGCCGGCCCCGACTCCGCCTTCGAGTGGGCGGTCTCGGGCGCGGCCTCCGCCCTGGTGCACATGCTGGAGCGGGGCTACTCCGTCCGGCTGCTCACCGACACCGGCAGCGCGGTGCCCGGCGAGGGCGCCGAGGGCTTCGCCGGTTCGTCCCAGGACGCGGCCGAGGCGGCCGGGATGATGATGGACACCCTCGCCGTGGTCGACCACTCCGACGGGGCCGGCCTCTCGCGCGCCTACGACGTGCTGCGCGGCGGCAACGAAGGCCTTCTGATCGCCTTCGTCGGCGACATCGACGAGGAGCAGGCGGCGGTGGCCGCCCGGATGCGGCAGCGCAGCGGCGCGGCCGTGGCCTTCGTCCTGGACAGCAGCACCTGGCTGACGGGGAGTGCGGTCGCCGGTGCGGTCGAGAAGCGGCTGCGACAGCTGCGGGAGGCCGGATGGACGGCGCTGGCCGTGCCCCCGGGGGCACGGCTCGCGGAGCTGTGGCAGCAGGCCGGCGGAGTGCGCGCGGAGACCACCGCGGGCGAGACATACGGAGGTTGGTCATGAGCGGCCGCGCGCGGCTGACGCTGGGCGCCTTCGCCGCCACGCTGCTGGCGGCGGGTGCGCTCCTTCCGCTGGTGAAGCCGGCGACGTGGATCTTCACCGCCGCGATCCTGCTGGCGGTGCAGAGCGGGGCCGGTGTGCTGACCCGGCGGGTGCCGCTGGCCCGAGCGCTGACGATCGCGGCGCAGGCCGTCGTGACGCTGCTCGCGCTGACCTTCGTCTTCGCCCGGGAACAGGCGGTGCTGTGGTTCCTGCCGGGGCCGCAGGCCTTCGGGCACTTCGGCGCGCTCTTCCAGGCGGGCGCCGACGACATCGGGAAGTACGCGATCCCCGCCCCCGACACCGAGGGCATCCGGCTGATGGTGGTCGGCGGCGTGCTGGTGATCGGTCTCCTGGTGGACACGCTCGCGGTGACCTTCCGCAGCGCCGCCCCCGCGGGCCTGCCGCTCCTCGCGCTGTACTCGGTGGCCGCAGGTCTCTCCGACGGCGGCGCGAGCTGGCTCTGGTTCCTGCTCGCCGCCTCCGGCTACCTGCTGCTTCTGCTGGCGGAGAGCCGGGACCGGCTCTCGCAGTGGGGGCGGGTCTTCGGCGGTGCGCCGCGGGCGGGCGGGAGCACGGCTTCGGGCGCGGCCGGCGGTGGGCAGGCGCTCGCCCCGGTGCGGACCGGCCGGCGGATCGGTGTGGTCGCCATGGGTGTGGCGCTGGTGGTCCCCGCGGCGCTGCCCGCGCTGAGCGGCGGTCTCTTCGGCGGTCCGGGCGACGGGCCGGGTGAGAGCGGCAAGGGCGGCACGATCTCGGCCGTGAACCCGCTCGTCTCTCTCCAGGAGAACCTGCGCCAGCCCGAGGACCGCGAGGTGCTCCGGTACCGGACCAACGCCACCGACACCAGCGGGATGTATCTGCGGCTGGTGGCGCTCGACCAGTTCGACGGCACCTCGTGGAAGTCGTCGGTCCGCCCGATCCAGGACGTTCCGGAACGGCTGCCGTCGCCGGACGGCCTCGACCGGCAGGTCCGTACGACGGAGGTGACCGGCAATTTCCTCGCCTCCACGACGTACGAGCAGAAGTGGCTGCCGATGCCCTACCCGGCCGTCAAGGTGGAGATCGACGGCCGCTGGCGCTACGAGCCGGCCGGGCGGATGCTCGTCGGCGACAACAAGCAGAACACCCGGGGCGCCCGCTACACGGTGACCAGCCTGGACGTACGGCCGACGGGCCCTCAGCTGGCGGCGGCGCCGCCCGCGCCGCCCAAGGTGTTCGCCGAGTACACCCGGGTTCCCGACTCGCTTCCCCCCGATGTGAGGTCGACGGCGCTGGCGGTCACGAGGGGCGCGCGCAACGACTACGAGCGGGCCGTGAGGCTCCAGGACTGGTTCGCCCGGGACGGCGGGTTCCGCTACGACGTGGAGGTCGAGTCGGGTACGGGCGTCCAGGCGATCTCCCGCTTCCTTCAGCAGAAGGAGGGCTTCTGCGTCCACTTCTCGTTCTCGATGGCGGCGATGGCACGATCGCTGGGCATACCGGCCCGGGTGGCGGTCGGCTTCATGCCCGGCACCCCGCAGTCGGACGGCACGATGTCGGTCGGCATCCGGGACGCGCACGCCTGGCCCGAGCTGTACTTCGAGGGCGCGGGCTGGATGCGGTTCGAGCCGACGCCGACGCGGGGCTCCACACCGGACTACACCCAGCCGCAGACCCCCTCGGGTACGGCGTCCGGCTCCGCCCAGCCGGAGACCAGCGCCTCGGCGGCGCCGTCGGCCGCGCCGAGCGCCTCGGACAGCTGCCCTCCGCAGCTGCGCCGCCTGGGCGAGTGCGGCCCCGACGAGGCAGCCGGTGGCGCCTCGTCCGGCGACGACGGGCCGAATCCGCTGATGGTGGTCCTGATCTGTCTGGGTGTGGCGGTGGTGCTTGTGCTGCCTCTGCTCCCGCTGCTCTGGCGGACACGGGTACGGGCGCGGCGGCTCGGTTCCCCGGGCCGTACCGTCGAGGACGCGGTGGCCAGGACCCTGGCGGCCTGGCAGGAGATCAACGACACCGCCTGGGACCACGGGGTCCTGCCGGACGAGTCGCGGACGCCTCGGAAGACGGCGGCCCGGATCGTCCGCCTGGGCGCCCTGGACGGCGAGGCGGCCAACGCGGTGCACCGGGTGGCCCGGTCGGTCGAGCAGGTCCTCTACGCGCCGCAGCCCCGCCCGGGCGGCGGCCTGGTGGAGGAGGTCGCCCTGATCAGGGCGGGCTTCGACCGGGCCGCGGGCCGCTGGGCCCGGCTGCGCGCGCTGCTCGCGCCGCGCTCGTCCGTCCGGGTGGTGTGGGCGGCGTCGGCCCGCTGGACGGCCCTGACCGCCCGTTGGGCGGCGACCCGCCATGAGGTGACCGCCCGAGTGACGGCGGCTGTGCGCCGCCCGTCCCGCGAGCGGGTCTGACCGGCCCGCCCGTCCCGTCCGTCGGTGGTCACCCGTCCCGCCGGGCGGGACGGGTGACCACCGACGGGGTTGCGTGGGAGCGCCCTTCGCCTGGGCAAGACTTCGCGGCACACGACGAGCCCCGCCGGCCGCGCGTCATGACGCGGGCCCGCGGGGCTCGGGGTCGTGTACAGGGGTCGGGCCCCTGTTCAGGGCGCCGTCAGCGGCCGCCGCCCTGCTCGTCCCGGCGGCGCTGCCACCGTTCCTCTATGCGGTTCATCATCGAGCGGCGCTGGCGGGCCTGTCGGCCACCGGCCGCCGCTCCGCCTCTCGCCTGCTGCTGCTCGCCCGGCTTGGGCGCCTTGCGCCATCCGGTGACCGCCAGGACCGCGCAGCCCAGCATGACGAGGAACCCCACCACGCTGATCCAGATCTGCTGAGCGACCATTCCAGCCATGAGGAGCGCGATACCCACCAGGAAGCCGGCGACTGCCTGGTAGACCCGTCGCCGGGTGTACGTACGCAGTCCGCTTCCCTCGAGCGCTGTCGCGAACTTGGGATCTTCGGCGTACAGCGCTCGCTCCATCTGCTCGAGCATTCGCTGCTCGTGCTCCGAGAGCGGCACGGAGTCCTCCTAGTCGTCGGTCGCGGGGGCGACCGGGATGCGGCCCTTTCAGGATAGGCAGGGAATCGCCCCCGTGAAACCCGCCCTCAACGCCAAATCGCCAATCCGGGCCGCCATGCGGTTCGGTTGCTGAGGCGTTGATTCCCCAGCGCCTTGCCGGTCATGCCGGATGGTGTCCCCCGATCATACGGGGCGAAGTCCTCGATCGGGGGGCCTGTGGCGTACTCCATGTGCGGCTGCGCCGCTGCTCAGCACGGTGGACGCCCCGTCCCGCCCCTCGCCCGTACGGTGCCGCCGGGCGGGTGTCAGGCGCGCTTCTCGCCCAGGACGTGCAGCTGGGTGGCGATCGCGTGGAAGGAGGGCAGCTCGGCGGCGGCGGCCTCCAGCTTGAGCAGCGCCTCCGCGGCGCCGGGCTCGGTGTCCACCAGGACGCCGGGGACCAGGTCGGCGAAGACCCGGACGCCGTGCACGGCGCCGACCTCCAGGCCGGCCTCGCCCGCCAGCTCCGCGAGCTGGTCGGCGGTGAAGCGCCGCGGCACCGGGTCGCCGTCGCCCCAGCGCCCCGCGGGGTCGCCGAGCGCGGTCCGCGCCTCGGTGAAGTGACCGGCCAGCGCGCGGGCGAGGACGGCGCCGCCGACGCCCGCGGCCAGCAGGCTCAGCGCGCCTCCGGTGCGCAGCGCGGCGACCGCGTTCCGTACGCCCTCGGCCGGGTCGTCGACGTACTCCAGGACGCCGTGGCAGAGCACCGCGTCGTAGCCCTCGCGGCCGACCACCTCGAACAGGCCGCGGATGTCCCCCTGGACCCCGCTGACCCGGTCGGCGACGCCGGCCTCTGCGGCCCGGCGCTCCAGCGCGAAGAGGGCGTTCGGGCTGGGGTCGACGACGGTGACCCGGTGGCCGAGGCGGGCCACCGGCACCGCGAAGTTGCCGGAGCCGCCGCCCGTGTCGAGGACATCGAGGGTCTCTTTCCCGGTGGCCTCGACCCGGCGGTCCAGGGCGTCCTTCAGGACGTCCCAGACGACGGCGGTACGAAGGGAGGCGCGCGACGGGCGCGACGACGTCTCCCGACCGAAGACGGGGGAAGGGTCCGACACGGCTGTTGACTCCTCGGTGACGGTGCACGAACGCCTCCCACCCTATGGCCTCGGGCGCCCTGCCCAGCTCACGTCCTCACCCCGTGGCCTCGGCCGCACCGCTCTGCCGGGGCAGCACGGGCTGCAGGACGAGGAGCCGCTCGACCAGGCGCAGGAACATCGCGGCGTCCCGGAGGAGGTCGTCGGCGTCCCGGTGGGTCGCCGCGCCGGGTATGCCCGCCTCGGCCCGGGCCCGGCGTCCGGCTCCGGAGGCGAACAGGGCGCTCCACTCGGTCAGCTCGGGCGCTATCTCGGGGAGCACCTCCCAGGCGCTCCTGATCCGCGCCCGCTTACGCGGGTTGTTCTCGGGCCTGCCCCGGGCCGCGAGCACGGCCGCGGCGGTGCGCAGCGCGGCGAGGTGGGCGGTGGCGTACCGCTCGTTGGCCACGTCGAGCGTGGCGGCCTCGTCGAGGCCGCTGCGGGCCTGGGCGAGCAGATCGAGCGCGGCGGGCGGTGCGGAGGAGCGGCGCAGCACGGGGTGGACGTCGGACGCGGGTCCGGGCAGTGCGGGGGCGGGGCGGCCTCCCCCATGGCCTGCGGTGTGGGAGGAGCCCCCGGTGCGGCGTCGGGCTGCTGCGGAGGAGCTGGCCATGACGAGCCTCCTGTCGTCGTGTGACGGCGCTGTGTCCGTATGTGTCCATCGTGGAGGGCACCACTGACAATCCGGCTGACCTGGCCTTTTGCCTCGATCGCCGGTTCGGGGGTAAGTTTTTGCACTGACTGGTCAGTTCAAAAACTGGGGAAAGTGGGGGTGGGTCCGTGGAAGCGCACTCGGAGGAGCCGCACGGCGCCGCCGTCGTCGCGGACGGATTCGGGCTGAAGGGGCCGCGCGGCTGGGTCTTCCGCGAGGTCGGCTTCCGGGCGGAACCGGGCTCGCTCGTCGCGATCGAGGGACCGTCCGGCTCGGGCCGTACCTGTCTGCTGCTCGCGCTCACCGGCCGGATGAAGCCCCACGAGGGCCACGCCGAGGTCGCCGGGCTGCGTCTGCCCCGCAAGATGGCGGCGGTGCGGCGGATCAGCGCGCTCGGCCCGGTGCCCGGGGTCAGCGATCTCGACCCGGCCTTCACCGTCGCCGAGCACCTGCGCGAGCGCGCCCTGCTCCAGCGCCGCTACGACGGATCCGTCCGAGCCCTGATGCGTCCCCCCGCCGAGCGGGCGGCGACGACGCGGGCCCGGATCGAGGAGGCCCTGGAGGCGGCCGGGCTCGACCCGGCCGCCCTGCCGAAGGCCGAGCGGACCTCCGTACGGGATCTGGAACGGCTCGAGGCCCTGCGCCTGTCCATCGCCCTCGCCCTGATCGGCCGGCCGAGGCTGCTCGCCCTGGACGACACCGACCTCAAGCTCTCCGACGGCGACCGGGCCGAGGCGTGGAGGCTGCTGCGGTCGATCGCCGACGCCGGCACGACCGTGCTCGCCGTCTGCAGCGAGGCGCCGGAACACGCCCTGTGGATCACCACCGGCCCGGCCGGGGGAGAGACCGCGCAGGACGACACGGCGCAGGACGACACCACCCCGGAGGCCACCACCCCGGAGGCCACCGCCGAGGGCGACACGACCCACGACGACGACACCACCCAGGAAGACACCAACGAGGAGGGGGCGGCCGATGCGCTCGCCGAAACTGGCCGCGCTTGAGCTGAAGCGGTTCGGCAGGGGGAAGCTGCCGCGCGCCGCGCTCGTCGCGATCCTGCTGCTGCCGCTGCTGTACGGCGCGCTGTACCTCTGGTCCTTCTGGGACCCGTACAGCAGGCTGGACCGGATACCCGTCGCGCTCGTCAACGACGACCGGGGCGCCACCGCCGACGGCAAGAAGATCAACGCCGGTGACGACATCACCGACGGCCTGCTGGAGAGCAAGGTCTTCGAGTGGCACGAGGTGAGCGACGCCGAGGCGCGCGCGGGCGTCGAGGACGGGACGTACTACCTCTCCCTGACCATGCCGGGCGACTTCAGCACGCGCATCGCCTCCAGCTCCGGCGACGCCCCCGAGACGGGCGCCCTGCAGGTCCGTACGAACGACGCCAACAACTACATCGTCGGCCAGATCTCCCGCACGGTCTTCTCCGAGGTGCGCACCGCCGCCTCCACCAAGTCCTCCCGTTCGTTCCTCGACAAGATCTTCATCTCCTTCTCCGACATCCACGACGCCACCGCCAAGGCCGCCAAGGGCGCCGGCGAGCTCAAGGAAGGCGTGGACAAGGCCAAGAGGGGCTCCAAGAGCCTGGCCGACGGCCTGAAGGACGCCAAGAAGGGCAGCGGCGACCTGGCCACCGGGCTGAAGAAGCTCGACAAGGGCGCGGGGGAGCTGGAGACCGGCTCCCGGCAGGTCGCGAACGGCACCCAGGCGCTCGCCGACAAGGTCAACGGCAAGGCCGCGAAGATCCGTCCGTATCTGAAGAACAACGGCAAGACGATCGGCGACACCGCCCGGCTGGTCGCCGACTCCGCCGCCGCGGTCCGGCACAACCTCGACGACCTGGTCAGGCGCGCCCCGGTCGCCCGCAGCGCCGCCCACGTGGCCGACGACAAGCTGGAGGCGCTCCACCGCAAGCAGTGCGTGGACAACCCGCTGCCGGACCCCACGACCTGCCCGGCCCTCAAGGAGGCCAAGGTCACGGCCGACGACGTGGCGAAGATCGCCGACGACCTGCACGAGCTGACCAAGGACAGCAACGGCGACCTCAAGGAGCTCGACGGCCGGCTCGCCACCCTGCAGAAGCAGGCCGAGGACCTGCACAAGGCGGCGCCGAACCTGGAGGAGGACCTCGACGGCGCCGTCAAGAAGATCAACAAGCTCAACACCGGGGCCCAGAAGGTGGCCAAGGGCGCCGACGAGCTCCACACCGGTCTCACCAGCGCCAAGACCGGCTCCACGAACCTCGACACCGGCATCGGCAAACTCAAGAAGGGCGCGGGCGACCTCGACGGCGGCCTGTTCAAGCTGGCCGACGGATCGGGCGAGCTGGCCACCGGACTGAGCGACGGCGTCACCAAGATCCCCGACTACGACAAGCAGGACCGCGACCGCCGTACGGAAGTCATGGCCGACCCGGTCGAGCTGGCCTCCCAGTCGCTCCACAAGGCGCCCAACTACGGCACCGGCTTCGCCCCGTACTTCATCCCGCTCTCCCTGTGGGTCGGCGCGATGGTGGCGTACATGCTCATCCAGCCGCTCAACCGGCGCGCCCTCGCCGCCGGCGCCTCCGCCTGGCGGATCGCGCTCGCCGGCTGGCTGCCCGTCGCGGCGATCGGACTGCTCCAGGTCGCGGCGCTGATGTCCGTCCTGCACTGGGGGCTCGGCCTGCAGATGGCCAGGGCCGCCGGGACGATCGGCTTCCTCGCGCTGGTGACCTGCTGCTTCGCCGCGATCATCCAGTGGCTCAACGCCCGCTTCGGCGCGGCGGGACGGATCCTGGTGCTCGCCGTCCTGATGCTCCAGCTGACCTCGGCGGGCGGCACCTACCCCGTGCAGACCAGCCCGGGCTTCTTCAACGCGATCCATCCCTTCCTGCCGATGAGCTACGTCGTCGAGTCGCTGCGCCGGCTGATCACGGGCGGCGGGATCGGGCCGGTCTGGCAGGCGGTCGCCGTGCTGGCGGCGTTCACGGTGGGGGCGCTGGCGCTGACGGCGGTCTCCGCCCGGCGCAAGCAAGTGTGGACGCTGGACCGGCTGCATCCGGAACTGTCGCTGTGACATCTCCGAGACCCGTGACACGTGCCGGACCGGCGGTCGGGCCTGCGAGACCTGTGAGAATCGAGCCCATGGACAGCAGCAGCACCAGACGCCGGGCCACGCGCGCGAAGCTCTACGAGGCCGCCGTCACCCTCATCGCCGAGCAGGGCTTCTCGGCGACGACGGTGGACGAGATCGCGGAGCGCGCGGGTGTCGCCAAGGGCACGGTCTACTACAACTTCAAGAGCAAGACCGAGCTCTTCGAGGAGCTGCTGCGGCACGGCGTCGGACTGCTCACCGCCTCGCTCCGGGAGGCGGCCGAGGAGACGGCGGAGCGGGGCGGCAGCCGGGTCGACGCGCTGGACGCGATGATCCGGGCCGGTCTGCTCTTCATCGACCGGTATCCCGCCTTCACGCAGCTGTACGTCGCCGAGCTGTGGCGTACGAACCGGGCCTGGAACGAGACCCTCCTGGTGGTCCGTCAGCAGGCGGTGGCCGTGGTCGAGGACGTACTGCGCCAGGGCGTGGAGGCCGGCGAGCTGAGCGAGGAGATCGACATCCCCCTCACGGCGGCGGCGCTGGTCGGGATGGTCCTGGTGGCCGCCCTCGACTGGCAGGCCTTCCAGCGCGAGCGCTCCATCGACGATGTGCACAGCGCGCTGTCCCGCCTGCTGCACGGCCGCGTGAGCGGCCGCTAGCAGCCGCCGCTCCAAAAACGGAAGACGCCGGTCCGGCGAGGCTCGATCCCCCCGAGCCTCGCCGGACCGGCGATTCTTCTCCCGCACCCCGTGACACATCCCCCGTGTCCCCGTGCGGGTCCCCCGTGCACCCCCGTGCCGGCAGGTGCACGACCCCGTTCCGCCGCCCCGTGTCGGCGGGTGCGGAGCCGTGCCCCTTCCGTGGTCCCCACTCTGCCGTCTGCGCAGGTCACGGCCCATCCGCGTACCTACTCATCTGTGGGCATGAGTACGGATACTCAGGGGTCCGTGCCAATGCCCACCCGGGCGCGGCGCCGGCTGGTTACGATCGCGTCCGTGTCCGTACTCCCCCTGGTCTTCACCAGCGGCTGGGCGAGCGGGATCAACGCGTACGCGGTGGTCCTGCTGTTCGGCATCTTCGGCGCGACCGGGCTCACCGACGAGGTGCCCGAGTCGCTGCAGCGCACGGACGTCCTGATCGCCGCAGGGGTGCTGTTCCTCTGCGAGGCGGTGGCGGACAAGATCCCCTACGTCGACTCCGTCTGGGACTCCGTCCACACCGTGATCCGGCCGGTCTCGGGGGCCGTGGTCGGCGCCCTCCTCGCAGGGCAGTCCGGTTCCCTGCCGGAGCTCGCCGCCGGCGCGGTCGGCGGCTCGACCGCCCTGATGAGCCACTTCGTCAAGGCCGGGACGCGGATGGCGATCAACACCTCGCCGGAGCCGTTCTCCAACGTCGCCATGAGCACGGCCGAGGACCTCGGGGTCGCCGGAATCGTCACCTTCGCGATCTTCAACCCGGAGGTGGCGGCGATCATCGCGGCCGTGCTGCTCGTGCTCGGCCTGCTGATACTGGGCTTCCTCGCCCACCGCATCCGCCGCTTCCGGCGCCGCAGGGCCCAGCGGCGCGAGGAGCGGCGGATGGCCGTCGCCGAGGCGCCCGGCCGGCCCCGGAGCCCCGGCGGATAAAGTCCCTGACATGGGACGGATCGTGGTGATCGGCGCCGGGATGGGCGCCATGGCGGCGGCCGCACGGCTGGCCGTGGCGGGCCACCGGGTGGTGGTGTACGAACGCACGGGGACGTACGGCGGCGCGGTGCGACGGTTGGAGCGCGACGGGTTCGCCTTCGACACCGGCCCCGGTCTGCTGCACCTGCCCGCCGTGTACCGCGATCTGTTCGTCAAGACCGGCAGGGAGCCGCTGGAGGACCGCGTCGAGCTGACGCAGGTGGATCCGGCGAGCCGTCATGTGTTCGCGGACGGGACCACCGTCGATCTGCCGAACGCCTCGCGCGCCGGCACGATCTCCGCCCTGGACGCGGCTCTCGGCGCGGGCGCGGGCGAACGCTGGGGCGACTTCATGGTCCGGGCCCGCGAGGCCTGGGACCGCACCCGGCGCCCGCTCCTGGAGGAGCCGCAGCCGGAGGACACCTCGGCGCTCGCCCGGGAGCCGTACCCGGCCCTGAAGGCGGGGTTCCTGCGGCGTCCGACGACCACCTTGGCCCAGGTCGGGGCGCGCGAGCTGCGCGACCCCCGCCTCGCCGCGCTTCTCGACTCCTACGCGTGGTCCTACGGCTTCGACCCGTCCGCCGCCCCGGCGTCGGCCGCCGTCCTGCCGTACATGGAGCAGACCTTCGGCACCTGGTACGTGAAGGGCGGCATGCGGGCCCTCGCGGACGCGGTGTACGAGCGGTGCCGAGAGCGCCGGGTCGAGTTCGTCTTCGACGCCCCCGTCGCCGAGGTGGTGGAGAAGGACGGCCGGGCGACGGGAGTCCGGCTGGAGGGCGGCGAGGTCGTGGAGGCGGACCACGTCGTGGCGGGTGCGCCCGTGCCCGCGCTCTACCGGGACCATGTGGTGGCCCAGGGAGACCGGTTGGACCTGACGGGCCGTATGACGGTCTGTCTGGCCCTGCGCGGAGCCCGCGAGGCGGACGCGGTGCACCGCACCGTCGTCCACGCGACCGCGAGCCGGCCGACCGTGACCGTGTTGCGGCCGGACGACCCCGCGCTGCGCCCGGACGACGCGCACGAGTCGGTGACGGTCTCCGCGACGGTGCACCTGTACCCCGAGTACGACTGGACCGAGATCGCCGAGGAGATGGTCGCCGCGGCGGAGCCCGTCGTTCCGGGACTCCGGGAGCGGCTGCTCCGGCAGGAGGTCCGCACCCCGGAGGACACCCTGCGGGAGACGGGTACCGCCGAGGTCCCCGGCCCGGCGCTCGCCGGTGGCTCAGGTGCGTACCTCCCCGCCGCCAACCGCTCCCCGCTGCCCGGCCTGCACTTCGCCGGCGGCTGGTCCCACCCCGGCGGCGGGCTCGCGCACGCCGGCATGTCCGGCGCCCTCGTGGCCGGGCTGATCGTGGAGGGCGCCGGCTTCCGGGGTTCGCAGTAGGCCGGGATCAGTACCGGTACTGCTGGTCGTTGCCGTAGCCGTAGTACTCCTGGCCCGGCTGCTGGGGCTGTTCGGCGGGCTGCTCGGCGTCCCGCTGCTGGGGCACCCACACCCCGCCGGGCGGCGTGTCGTAGGTGTACGAGGCCGCGTAGGGGTCGGCGTAGGGCTGCTGGCCGCCGGTGCCGTAGTCGTACGAGGTGTACTGCTGGCCGTCGGTGCCCGGGCCGATGTACGGGTCGGAGTAGGCCGCGTACTGCTGCTGACCGTTGCCGTAGTCATAGGCAGGC
Organism: Streptomyces sp. ISL-36; assembly: GCF_018614205.1. Classification (GTDB taxonomy): domain Bacteria; phylum Actinomycetota; class Actinomycetes; order Streptomycetales; family Streptomycetaceae; genus Streptomyces. Next base: position 16,426 of record NZ_JAGGOS010000040.1, read on the forward strand.
TGCTCGTATCCGGGCGCGTAGGCGTCGTATCCGGAGGCATAGGCGGCGTCATAGGCGGGCTGCGCCTCGGGCTGGGCCTCGGCGTGCGCGTACGAGGGGTCGTAGACGCCGTACTGGCCGGTCTCGTCCGGCAACGGCTGCGGCTCGTAGATAGCCGTGGTCTCGGCGGGCGAGGGCTCCACCGGCTCGTAGGAGAGGTCCGTGACCTCCAGGGTGGGGCCGGTCTCGGCCGGCGGGGCCGACCTGCGGCGGCGGCTCGCGCCCGGGTTACCGCCGATCGCCCAGCCGGTGGAGAAGCCACGGCGGAAGGACAGGGTCACATAGGTCTGTCCGACGGCGAAGGCGAGCGCCCCCGCGATGATCACGGCGACCGAGGGCAGCAGAACGCCGAGGACCACCCCCAGGAAGCCGCAGAAGGCGAGCACGCGCCAGCGCAGCCTCGCTTTGTACTGCAGGAGCACCTCTCCCAGCAGCCACAACGCCACGACACCGAACGCGATGTAGAGGACCGTCCACCCCATGCCCGCCCCTCTCCTACGGCCACCGCCGCGGGTCTGGGGCGGGTACGCCGGTCACGACTGCACGTGCAGTCCGAGATTCTCGTAGATCTCCAGCGTCGCGGTGGAGTTGTTCAGCGTGATGAAGTGCAGTCCGGGGACACCCTCGGAGAGCAGACGCGCGCAGAACTCCGTCGCGAACTCGATGCCAATGGAGCGTACAGCGGCCGGATCGTCCTTGACGGCGAGGATGCGTTCTTTCACGTCCGCCGGGAAGAGCGCGTTGCTGAGCTGGGGCAGCCGGTCGAGGGTCTTCACGTTCACGACAGGCATGACTTCGGGGATGATCGGCGTGTCGCAGCCGGCCTTCGCCACGCTGTCCCGCATCCGGAGGTAGTTGTCCGGATCGAAGAACATCTGGGTGATGGCGTAGTCGGCGCCGGCGCGGCACTTGTCCACGAAGTGGCGGATGTCCGCTTCCCAGTCGGTGGAGCGCGGGTGCATCTCGGGGAAGGCCGCGACGCCCACGCAGAAGTCGCCGGACTCCTTGATCAGCCTGACCAGGTCGGCGGCGTACCGAACGCCCTCGGGGTGCTCGATCCACTCCCCCAGCGGGTCGCCCGGCGGGTCGCCGCGCAGCGCGAGCATGTTGCGGATGCCGGCGTCGGCGTACTGGCCCAGGACGTTGCGCAGCTCGGCGACGGAGTGGTCGACCGCGGTGAGGTGCGCCACCGGGGTGAGCGTGGTGTCTCCGGCGATCTTCTGGGTGGCCTTGACCGTGCCGCCGCGGGTGGATCCGCCGGCTCCGTAGGTCACCGAGACGAAGCTCGGACCGACCGCCTCGACCCTGCGCAGGGCGTTCCAGAGGCTCCGCTCGCCCTTCTCGGTCCGGGGCGCGAAGAACTCGAAGGAGTACGAGGGCTTGCCGGACGCGAGAATGTCGCGGACCGTGCGTGCACGGTCCGAGCGGGTGGAAGCGGTGCCGAGAGCCATACGGGCAGGTTAGACGGGGTCCCTCGACGGATGAAGCGACGTCCGAGGAGTGGACAACTTTTTGGACACCTCCGCGGCGGCCCCCGGTGGGCTCGCCTCGGCGCCCCCGCCGGCCTCCCGGCGTGTCTACGCCGAGCGCTCGCGGACCCGCTTGGCCAGCCGGGCCGTCGCCGCCGCCGGGTCGTCGGCCTCGGTGATCGCCCGGACGACGACGATCCGGCGCGCGCCCGCGTCCAGGACCTCGTCGAGGGTGGTCTCGTCGATCCCGCCGATGGCGAACCAGGGCCGCTGCTGTCCCTGGGAGGCCTCCAGGGAGGCCGCGTACCGCACGAGACCGAGCCCGGGCGCGTACCGACCGGGCTTGGTGGGGGTGGGCCAGCAGGGGCCGGTGCAGAAGTAGTCCACGCCCGGCTCGGCGGTGGCCGCGTCGACCTCGGACTCGGCGTGGCAGGAACGGCCGATCAGCACCTGGTCACCGAGGATGGCGCGGGCGGCGGGCACGGGCAGGTCGCCCTGGCCCAGGTGCAGCACGTCGGAGCCGATCGCGTGGGCGACGTCGGCCCGGTCGTTCACCGCGAGCAGCGTGCCGTGCCGGCGGCAGGCGTCGGCGAGGACGGCGAGGTGCTCCAGCTCCTCACCGGCTTCCATGCCCTTGTCGCGCAGCTGCACGATGTCGACGCCGGAGGAGAGCACGGCGTCGAGGAACGCGGGCAGGTCACCCTGGCGCTTGCGGGCGTCCGTGCAGAGGTAGAGCCGGGCGTCGGTGAGCCGCTCGCGAGGCGTGGGCATGGGTGGTTCCCCCCGTCGGTGGGGCGGTCCCGTGGGGCCGGGCGGACCCGGCCCCACGGAAACCTCCTCTGTGGTGTCTTCGGTGCGTGTGCGTCAGACGGCGAGCGCCTGGGCGCGGCGCTTCACCTCCGTGCCGCGATTCTCGCTGAGGGCCTGCGCGGGCGTGCCCGGCAGGGTCGGGTCGGGAGTGAAGAGCCACTCCAGCATCTCTTCGTCGGTGAAGCCGTCGTCCTTCAGGAGCGTCAGGGTCCCGGAGAGGCCCTTGACGACCTTGTCGCCGTCGATGAAGGCGGCCGGCACCTGAAGCGCCCTGTTCTCACCGCGGCGCACGGCGATGAGCTGGCCCTCCTTGACCAGCTGCCGCACACGCGTCACCTCGACATCGAGCATTTCCGCGATGTCGGGGAGGTAGAGCCAGGCGGGGACGAGAGCATCGATTCTTGCGTCAATCTCGGTCACGTGGACAAGCCTGCCATCCCGGACCGACAGTCGGAAGTCGAGCCCTACAGGACTGCCGCCTTCAGGGGGACGGTGGGATCGGCGGCCCGCCCCGCGTCGAGGGGGGTGCCCGCCTCGATGAGCTTGCGCCCCTGGGCGAGGTCGCGGGGGCGCCCGACGGCGAGCAGGGCGACCAGGGCGCCCTCGTCCAGCCAGAGCACCGACCAGGACGGGCCCGCCGGGTCGCCGCGCCGGACCAGCTCGGAGGCGCCCGTGTGGTGGCCGGCGTACTGGACGAACCGGCCGAACTGCTCGGACCAGAAGTACGGCACCGGGTCGTAGACCTGGGGGATCTCGCCGATGATGTCGGCCGCGACGGTGCGCGGGCCCTGGAGGGCGTTGTCCCAGTGGTGGACCAGGAGCCGTTCGCCGTAGCGGGCGGAGGGGAAGGAGGCGCAGTCGCCGACGGCGTACACGTCGGGCAGGGAGGTGCGCAGCCGATCGTCGGCGGTGACGGAGCCGCCCGCGTCGAGGGCGATGCCCGAGCCGGCGAGCCAGCCGGTGGCGGGCCGGGCTCCGATGCCGACGACGACGGCGTCGGCGGGCAGCCCCCGGCCGTCGGCCAGGACGACCCGGCCGGGTTCGACGTGCGCCACGCGCGCGTGGGTGAGGAGTGCGGCACCGCTCTCCTCGTACCAGAGGGACATCGGGGCGGCGACCTCGGCGGGCAGCGCGCCGGCGAGCGGCCGGTCGGCGGCCTCGACGACGGTGACCGCGCACCCCGCCTCGCGCGCGGCGGTGGCGAACTCGGCGCCGATCCAGCCCGCGCCGACCACCACGATGTCGTGGCGCTGCTCCAGGACGGGCTTGAGCCGGGCGGCGTCGTCGAGGGTGCGCAGCAGGTGGACCCCGGGTACGCCCTCGGTGCCGGGCAGGGTGACCGGCTCGGCGCCGGTGGCCACGACCAGGACGTCGTACGGGACGGGTCCGGCCTCCGTGTCGACCTCGTGGGCGTCGGCGCGCAGTCCGGTCACCTCGACGCCGAGGCGCAGTTCGATGGAGAGCGCCTCGAAGTCGACGTCGAAGGCCGAGTCCTCGGCCTTGCCGAGGAGCACCGCCTTGGAGAGCGGCGGCCGGTCGTAGGGCTGATGGGGTTCGGCTCCGACGAGGGTGACCGGGCCGGTGAACCCCTGCTCGCGCAGGGCGACCGCGGTCTGCACCCCTGCCATCCCGGCGCCCACGATCACGACCCGCTGCTGTGCCTGCTTCTGCTCGCTCACCCGATCACCTTACGCATCTGACGGAACGTCAGGAAAGTAGCTGCTCGACCACGCTGGTCCCGGAGCCTTCCTGGGACTCCCATGCCCAGGTCTCCTCCAGGCGAACGCGGCCGTCCGGAAGGTCCACCACCGTGGAGACGCAATGCCCGCAAGAGGTGGAACCGTCGTGCTTCAACTGGACGTACCGGAAGTCGAGCCGGTCCCCCGCGCGCGTGCCGACGAGATGGCCCCGGACCACGTCCCCGCCCGCGTACTCGGCCCAGATCCGGCCGTCCTCCTCGTGGTACGTGAACCGGGTCCGGGTCCCGACCTGGCCGGGGGCCTGGTCGGCCACCGGGGAGAGGACGAGACCGTCGAGAGATCGGGCCACTGCGGAGGCTCCCTTACTGGGCGTCGGTGACGGGGGATAGTCTGACCGTCAACGTAGAGCACTCGCGGGAGCCCGGACGCACCGGGCTGAGAGGGAGGCTGGCCGGCCTCCGACCGTACGAACCTGATCCGGGTCATGCCGGCGAAGGGAGGGGCTGGACGCCCATGTCGCGTACATGCAGTACATCCGACGTTCTCGTCATCGGGGGCGGAATCATCGGTCTGGTCACGGCCTGGCGCGCGGCGCAGCGCGGGCTGCGGACCGCCGTCGTCGATCCGGAGCCCGGGGGCGGGGCCGCCCGGGTGGCGGCGGGCATGCTCGCCGCCGTCACCGAGCTCCACTACGGCGAGGAGACCCTGCTCGGTCTCAACCTCGTCTCCGCGCGCCGCTATCCCGGCTTCGTCGCCGAACTCCGGGACGCCACCGGTCACGACGTGGGCTACCGCGCCTGCGGCACCCTCGCCGTCGCGCTCGACGCCGACGACCGGGCGCATCTGCGCGAGCTGCACGCCCTGCAGACCCGCTGCGGCCTGGAGTCCGAGTGGCTCAGCGGACGCGAGTGCCGCCGTCTGGAGCCGATGCTGGCCCCGGGCGTCCGGGGCGGGCTGCGGGTCGACGGCGACCACCAGGTCGATCCGCGCCGGCTCGCCGCCGCGCTGGTCACCGCCTGCGAGCGGGCCGGGGTGGTCTTCCACCGGAACGTCGCCGACCGGCTGTCGGTCGTGCGCGAACGGGCCGCGGGCGTGGTGCTCGCGGACTCCACCGAACTCACCGCGGACCAGGTCGTGCTGGCCGCCGGCAGCCTCAGCGGCCGGCTCGGGGGCGTACCGGAGGAGGTCCTGCCACCGGTACGGCCCGTCAAGGGACAGGTGCTGCGCCTGACGGTGCCGCCCGCGTACGCGCCGTTCCTCTCCCGGACGGTCCGGGCGGTCGTGCGCGGCAGCCAGGTCTATCTGGTGCCGCGCGAGAACGGCGAGCTGGTCGTGGGAGCGACCAGCGAGGAGCTGGGCTGGGACACCACCGTCACGGCGGGCGGGGTGTACGAGCTGCTGCGCGACGCCCACGAGCTGGTCCCGGGCATCACCGAGCTGCCGCTGACCGAGACCCGGGCGGGTCTGCGTCCCGCCTCGCCGGACAACGCGCCCCTGCTGGGTCCGACGGCGCTGCCGGGCCTCCTGCTGGCCACCGGCCACTACCGCAACGGGGTCCTGCTCACCCCCGTCACCGGCGATGTGATGGCGGAACTCCTTCTCACCGGTGTGCTGCCGGACGAGGCCCGCCCCTTCACCCCCCGCCGCTTCTCCCCCGCCCGCGCACCTCAGGAGCAGCCCGCATGAACGTCTCCGTCAACGGCGAGGCGCGCGTCCTCGCCGCCCCCACGACCCTCGACGCCCTCGTCGCCACCCTCTCCGCCGCGCCCTCGGGCGTCGCCGCGGCCGTCAACGAGACCGTCGTACCGCGCAGCCAGTGGTCAGCGACCGTCCTCGGCGAGGGCGACCGGATCGAAGTCCTCACCGCCGTGCAGGGGGGCTGAGCGCGATGTCCGACGACACGTTCGTCCTCGGTGGTACGGAGTTCTCCTCACGCCTGATCATGGGCACCGGCGGGGCGCCCAGCCTGGACGTGCTGGAGCGTTCGCTGATCGCCAGCGGCACGGAGCTGACGACCGTCGCGATGCGGCGCCTGGACCCGACCGTGCAGGGCTCGGTCCTCTCCGTCCTGGACCGGCTCGGCATCCGGGTCCTGCCGAACACGGCGGGGTGCTTCACGGCGGGCGAGGCGGTGCTGACGGCGCGCCTCGCGCGCGAGGCGCTTGGCACGGAGTGGATCAAGCTGGAGGTCGTCGCCGACGAGCGGACCCTGCTGCCGGACGCGGTAGAGCTGCTCGACGCGGCGGAGACGCTGGTGGACGACGGCTTCACGGTCCTGCCGTACACCAACGACGACCCGGTGCTGGCGCGGAAGCTCGAGGACGTCGGGTGTGCGGCGATCATGCCGCTGGGCTCCCCGATCGGCTCCGGGCTCGGGATCCGCAACCCGCACAACTTCCAGCTGATCGTGGAGCGGGCGGGGGTGCCGGTGATCCTCGACGCGGGGGCCGGGACGGCGTCCGACGCGGCGCTGGCGATGGAGCTGGGATGCGCGGCGGTGATGCTGGCGTCGGCGGTGACGCGGGCGCAGGAGCCGGTGCTCATGGCGCAGGGGATGCGGCACGCGGTGGAGGCCGGCCGGCTGGCGTGGCGGGCGGGCAGGATCCCGCGCCGCCACTTCGCGCAGGCCTCATCCCCGGTCGGGGGCCGGGCCGCACTGGACCCGGAACGGCCGGCGTTCTGAGCCCGCGCGACCGTTCCGCGCGTCACAGGTGTGCTGCGGTACAGGCCGGTGGGGACCGGGGTGTCCTCACCGGCTCGTAGACTCGACGCCGTGGACACGACCCTCCAGGACCCCCTTGTCGGGCAGCTGCTCGACGGCCGCTACCGCGTCGACGCGCGCGTCGCCGTCGGCGGGATGGCCACGGTCTACCGGGCCGTCGACACCCGCCTCGACCGGGTGCTCGCGCTCAAGGTGATGCACCCGGCGCTCGCCACCGACGCCGCCTTCGTCGAGCGGTTCATCCGCGAGGCGAAGTCCGTCGCCCGGCTCTCCCACCCGAATGTGGTCGGCGTCTTCGACCAGGGCGCCGACGGCGCGTACGTCTATCTCGCCATGGAGTACGTCGCCGGGTGCACCCTGCGTGACGTCCTGCGCGAGCGGGGCGCCCTGCAGCCCCGGGCCGCGCTGGACATCCTGGAGCCGGTCCTCGCCGCGCTGGGCGCCGCCCACCGGGCCGGGTTCGTGCATCGGGACATGAAGCCGGAGAACGTCCTGATAGGGGACGACGGCCGGGTCAAGGTCGCCGACTTCGGTCTCGTACGGGCCGTGGGGTCGGCGACGAACACCACCGGCTCCGTCCTCGGCACGGTCTCGTACCTCGCCCCCGAGCAGATCGAGCACGGCACCGCGGACACCCGCGCCGATGTGTACGCGTGTGGTGTCGTCCTGTACGAGATGCTCACCGGCGGCAAGCCGCACGGCGGGGACACGCCCGCGCAGGTCCTCTACCAGCACCTGAACACCGACGTTCCGGCCCCCTCCGCCGCCGTCCCCGGGCTCGCCCCGGAGCTGGACGAGCTGGTGGCCGGCGCCACCGCCCGCCACCCCGACGTCCGGCCGCACGACGCCGTCGCGCTGCTCGCGCGGGCCCGGGAGGCCCGCGCCGCGCTCACGGACGAGCAGCTGGACGCCGTACCGCCGCAGGCGCTCGCCCCGACCGAGGAGCGCGACGCGTCCGAGGACCGGACCAGCGTCATCCCGCGGGCGGTGCCGCCCGTCGGGCAGCAGCGGGTGGAGCACACCAGCCGGCTGACCATGCCCCCGCCCGAGCCGCGCCCCGCGCGCCGCGCGGTGTCCCGCCCGCGCGGTCCGCTGCTCGTGCTCGCCGCGGTGCTGCTCGCCCTCGGGGTCGGCGCCGGTGTCTGGTACATCAACTCCGGCCAGTTCACGCGCGTGCCGGCCGTGCTCGGCCAGAGCGAGGCCCAGGCCACGAAGCGGCTGACCGACGCCGGTCTGGAAGTCGGCGCGACGAAGCGCGCCTTCAGCGACGTGTACGAGCGCGGCACGGTCATGGCCACCGACCCCGCCTCCGGTGAGCGGATCCGGGGCAACGGCACGGTCACGCTCACTCTCTCCCGCGGCCCGGAGATCGTGAAGGTCCCGAACCTCAAGGGGAAGCCGCTCGCGCAGGCCAGGAAGCTCCTGGAGCGGGAGGGTCTGGCGGCCGGTGTGATCACCTACGCCTTCAGCGAGGACATCGCCCAGGGCGCCGTCATCGGTTCCGACCCCGAGCCCGGCACGGAGCGCAGCCCGGACTCGGCCGTCGCCCTGGTCGTCAGCAAGGGTGTCCCGATCGACGTCCCGGACGTGACGGGCGCGTCGGTGGCCGACGCCACCAGCACGCTCCAGGACGCCGGGCTCACCGTCCGGATCGCCACCGAGCAGATCAACTCTCCCGAGGAGGCGGGCACGGTCGCCGCCCAGTCCCTCGCGGAGGGGAGCCGCGCGGCCGCGGGCGACACGATCACCCTGACCGTCTCCAAGGGCCCGCGGATGGTCGAGGTGCCCGACGTCGTGGGCGAGAAGGCCGACGACGCGCGCTCAGCGCTGGAGGACGCGGGCTTCGACGTGAAGATCGAGAAGACCTTCCCCTTCCTCGGCGACACGGTCGCGGGCCAGTCCGTCGACGGCGGCTCCACCGCTCCCGAGGGATCCACCATCACCCTCACGATCAAGGGACTGTAAGACTCATGCGCAACCCCGTCGGCGGCCATGTCCCCGTGGCCGGCGGCCTCGCCACGACCGGTCTCGCCTACGCCCGTGACCTGGGCGCGGAGGCCGTACAGGTCTTCGTCGCCAATCCCCGCGGCTGGGCCACCCCGCTCGGCAATCCGGCACAGGACGAACTGTTCCGGGCCGCCTGCGAGGGCGAGCCCCTGTCGGCCTGGGTCCACGCCCCGTACCTGATCAACTTCGGCTCCCACACCGAGGCCACCGTCGAGCGGTCGGTGGAGTCGCTGCGCCACTCGCTGCGGCGCGGCCGGGAGATCGGCGCGAAGGGCGTGGTGGTGCACACCGGCTCGGCGACCGGCGGGCGTCCGCGGGAGGAGGCGCTGGCGCAGGTACGGGAGCGGATGCTGCCGCTGCTCGACGAGCTGACCCACCCGGACGACCCGTTCCTGCTGCTCGAGTCGACGGCCGGACAGGGGTTCTCGCTCTGCTCGCGGGCCGAGGACTTCGGCCCGTACTTCGACGCCCTCGACCGCCATCCGAAGCTCGGCATCTGCCTCGACACCTGCCACATCTTCGCCGCGGGCCACGACCTGGCCGGGCCGCGGGGCATGGCGGGGACGCTCGACGAGCTGGTGGCGACCGTCGGCGAGGGACGGCTGAAGCTGATCCACGCCAACGACTCCAAGGACGTCGTCGGTGCGCACAAGGACCGGCACGCGAACATCGGGGCCGGTCACATCGGCGAGGAGCCGTTCCGGGAGCTGATGCGCCACCCGGCGACGGACGGGGTTCCGCTGATCATCGAGACGCCGGGCGGGAAGGACGGGCATGTCGCGGACGTGGAGCGGCTGAAGAAACTCCGGGGATGATTTTCCCGTTGAGGAATACCCCCAGGGGGTATAGCGTTCTCAGGGAGGCAGGCACCGCTACCTGGGGGTTCTCATGCAGCACGAAGCGCACGCACACCACGACCACACAGGCCACGAGGGCCACGAGGGCCACGAGGGCCACGAGGGCCACGGCGAACACGCCCACCAGCACCACGGGCACGGCCTCGGCAAGGTCTCCTGGTCCATGGCCGCCCAGGCGACGCTCCACTGCCTCACCGGCTGCGCCATCGGCGAGGTGCTCGGCATGGTCATCGGTACCGCGCTCGGCTGGGGCAACGTACCGACGATGATCCTCGCGATCGTCCTGGCCTTCTTCTTCGGCTACGCGCTCACCCTGCGCGGCATCCTGAAGGCCGGGGTGGACTTCACGACCGCCTTCAAGGTCGCGCTGGCCGCCGACACCCTCTCCATAGCCGTCATGGAGCTCATCGACAACGGCGTGATCGCCCTGTGGCCCGGCGCCATGGACGCCCACCTCGGTGACCCGCTCTTCTGGATCGTCCTCGCCATCGCCCTCGCGGCGGCGTTCGTCATCACCACCCCCGTCAACAAGTGGATGATCGGCCGCGGCAAGGGCCACGCGGTGGTGCACCAGTACCACCACTGAGGCCGCGCGCGGAGGAGACCCCACACGAGAACGGCGGTCCGGAGCGACTACAGCTCCGGGCCGTCGCCCGGTCCCTCCTGGTACGAGTACCGCTGCTCCGTCCACGGATCGCCGATGTTGTGATAGCCGCGCTCCTCCCAGAAGCCGCGGCGATCGGCGGTCATGTACTCCACGCCCCGGACCCATTTGGGCCCCTTCCAGGCGTACAGATGGGGCACGACGAGCCGGAGCGGGAAGCCGTGCTCGGCGGTGAGCAGCTCACCGTCCTTGTGCGTGGCGAAGATCGTGCGGTCGGAGGCGAAGTCGGAGAGCCGCATATTGGCACTGAAGCCGTACTCGGCCCAGACCATCACATGCGTGACGTTGGCGGCCGGCGGGGCCAGTTCCAGGATGGTCCGGGCGGGCACCCCACCCCATTCGGCCCCGAGCATGCTGAATTTCGTGACGCAGTGCAGATCGGCCACGACCGTGGAGAACGGCAGGGCGGAGAACTCCTCGTGGTTCCAGCACCGCTTGTCGCCGTCCGCCGTCGCCCCGAAGACCCTGAACTCCCAGCGGTCGGGCTTGAACTTGGGGACGGGACCGTAATGGGTGACCGGCCAGCCGCGCTGCAGCCGCTGCCCCGGCGGAAGATCCGACTGTCCTGCTTCCCGGTGTACCCCGCTCTCCGGCTGACCCATGTCATCCATGGTGACAGACGGCGAGGGGTGGTCATGACCAGGCAACCACCCACCCGCCCCTATCCGGGCAACTCCCACTAAGCCTGCACTTACTGGACGCCCCCCATCCGTGGTGCAAGGATGCGGCCATCCTGCCCAGTCACGGCGTAGACATGTGTGGAAGGAGCCTCTGCGATGCAGGGCGACCCCGAGGTCCTCGAGTTCCTCAACGAGCAGCTGACCGGCGAGCTCACGGCCATCAACCAGTACTGGCTGCACTACCGCATCCAGGACAACAAGGGCTGGTCCAAGCTCGCCAAGTACACCCGCGAAGAGTCCATCGATGAGATGAAGCACGCGGACAAGCTCACCGAACGCATCCTGATGCTGGACGGGCTGCCCAACTACCAGCGGCTCTTCCACGTACGGGTGGGCCAGACGGTCACCGAGATGTTCCAGGCGGACCGCCAGGTGGAGGTGGAGGCGATCGACCGCCTCAAGCGGGGGATCGAGGTCATGCGGGCCAAGGGTGACATCACCTCGGCGAACCTCTTCGAGGAGATCCTGGCCGACGAGGAGCACCACATCGACTACCTGGACACCCAGCTGGAGCTGATCGAGAACCTGGGCGAGGCGCTCTACCTCTCGACGCTGATCGAGCAGCCGAGCTAGGGCCGGCCGCCGGACAGCGGCTAGGCGGCCTCGGAGAGCTCATCGGGGGCGGAGAGGTCGGTCGCCAGGGCAGGCATGCCCTGGTCCAGAAGCTCCCGTCGAGGGCAGTTGCCGCGCCCGAGGATGCTCTGGATGCGCCGCACGCAGGAACCGCAGTCCGTGCCGGCCTTGCAGGCCGAGGCGATCTGGCGAGGTGTGCAGGCGCCCGCGTCCGCGTGGTCCTTGACCTGCTTCTCCGTGACACCGAAGCATGAGCAGACGTACACGCGGTTCACCTCCCGCCGAGATCGATAAGGCTAACCTAACCTTACCCGGCGACCCTGGCGCGTAAAAGCCCTGAATACGACGGTGGGGCGCGGATCACATCGATCCGCGCCCCACCGTCGTACGAAGCCACGTACTGATCACGCCGCTAGTCGCGGTAGAGCTCCGCGACCAGGAACGCGAGGTCCAGCGACTGACTGCGGTTGAGCCGCGGGTCGCAGGCCGTCTCGTAGCGCTGGTGCAGGTCGTCGACGAAGATCTCGTCGCCGCCGCCCACGCACTCGGTGACGTCGTCACCGGTGAGCTCGACGTGGATACCGCCCGGGTGCGTGCCCAGAGCCTTGTGGACCTCGAAGAAGCCCTTGACCTCGTCGAGCACGTCGTCGAAGCGGCGGGTCTTGTGGCCGGAGGCCGCCTCGAAGGTGTTGCCGTGCATAGGGTCCGTCACCCAGGCGACGGTCGCGCCGGAGGCGGTGACCTTCTCGACCAGCTCCGGGAGCTTGTCCCGGACCTTGTCGGCGCCCATCCGGACGATGAAGGTCAGCCGGCCGGGCTCGCGGTCCGGGTCCAGGCGGTCGACGTACGTCAGCGCCTCGTCGACCGTGGTCGTCGGGCCGAGCTTGATGCCGATCGGGTTGCGGATCTTCGAGGCGAACTCGATGTGCGCGCCGTCGAGCTGCCGGGTGCGCTCACCGATCCAGACCATGTGGCCGGAGGTGTCGTACAGCTCGCCGGTGCGCGAGTCGGTACGGGTCAGGGCGCCCTCGTAGTCGAGCAGCAGCGCCTCGTGGGAGGCGTAGAACTCGACCGCGCGGAACTCGGCCGGGTCGGTGCCACAGGCCTTCATGAAGTTGAGCGCGTTGTCGATCTCGCGCGCCAGCTGCTCATAGCGCTGACCCGACGGGGACGACTTCACGAAGTCCTGGTTCCAGGCGTGCACCTGGCGCAGGTCGGCGTAGCCGCCGGTGGTGAAGGCGCGCACCAGGTTGAGCGTGGAGGCGGACGCGTTGTACATCCGCTTCAGGCGCTCGGGGTCCGGGATGCGGGCCTTCTCGTTGAAGTCGAAGCCGTTGACCGAGTCACCGCGGTAGGTGGGCAGGGTCACGCCGTCGCGGGTCTCGGTCCCCTTGGAGCGGGGCTTGGAGTACTGCCCGGCGATGCGGCCGACCTTGACGACGGGCACGGAGGCCGCGTACGTCAGGACGGCGCTCATCTGGAGCAGCGTCTTGAGCTTGGCACGGATGTGGTCGGCGGACACGGCGTCGAAGGCCTCGGCGCAGTCGCCGCCCTGGAGCAGGAACGCCTCGCCCCGGGCGACGGCTCCCATGCGGGCGCGCAGCTGATCGCACTCGCCCGCGAAGACGAGCGGCGGATACGACTCGAGGTCCGCGATCACATCGCGCAGAGCCTCGGCATCGGGGTACTCGGGCTGCTGCGCCGCGGGAAGGTCTCGCCAGGTGTTGCCACCGGTAGCGGTGGTCTTAGCGTTCACGGTCACAACCACCACATTACGGGGTCGGGCGACCAGTCCAGCGCGGCGCCCAATGGCTGAGACGCGCGCCCGAAATGTCCGCTGACGATGATCTCATCATCAGGTGGTGTTACCCTCACGCGCGTTTAAACATCAACAGTTCGAAAAATCGAATCAGCAGGGGTGGGCGTGAGCCAAGGGCACCGCAGGGATCGCAAGAAACGACGGCTGCTTTACGGGGCGGCGGCGGCCGTCGTCGCCACCGCCACGATCGGCACCATCGCGGTGGCGTCGCCCGGCGTGCTGGGGTCCGAGGACGGCAAGAACAGCGGAAACGCTTCTCTTCAGTCGCAGTTCGCGGAGGCGGCGCGGGAGTTCGACGTACCGCAGAGCGTGCTGATGGCGGTCTCGTACCGGCAGACGCGGTGGGAGTCGCACGACGGCGAGCCGAGCGTCACCGGCGCGTACAACGTCATGGGTCTGACGGACGTCGACCCGGAGGACATCGAGGCCGAGGCCGACGAGCACCGCCTCGAGCACATGAACCGCAGTGGCGACCCTGCGGTCGAGAAGAAGTTCAACGCAGCCAAGGCACTGAGCACGCTGCCGAAGGAGACCGTCGACACCGACGACCCGCGGCTGCACACGCTGGACAAGGCCGCCGAGCTGATCGACAGCTCCGCCGAGTCCCTGAAGGACGACACCGCCGAGTCCATCCGCGCCGGCGCGGCGCTGCTCGCCGAGTACCAGAAGCAGGCGACCGGCGAGCTGCCGGACGAGCCGGGCCAGTGGTACCCGGCCGTGGCCCGTTTCAGCCAGGCACCGGACAAGAAGGGCGCCGCCCTCTTCGCCAACCGCGTCTTCGAGTCGATCAAGACGGGCGAGCAGGCGCTCACCACCGACGGCCAGCACATCGCGCTGCCGGCCGACCCGTCGGTCGAGCCGGTCAAGCCCTCGAACGTCCCGCTCGCCGCGACGTTCGCCAGCACGACGCGGGCTCCGGCGACCGAGTGCCCGACCGGCCTCCAGTGCGACTTCAGGCCCGCGGCCTACTCGCAGAACGACGGCAACTACAACATCGCGAGCCGCCCCGCCAACGGCTTCGACATCCGCCAGATCATCATCCACGACACCGAGGGCGGCTACGAGGGGTCGCTGGCGGTCTTCCAGAACCCCGCGTCGTACGCGAGCGCCCACTACCTGATCCGGGCCTCGGACGGTCTGGTCACCCAGATGGTGGAGACCAAGAACGAGGCCTGGCACGCGGGCAACAAGACCGCGAACATGCACTCGATCGGCATCGAGCACGAGGGCTACGCCATCAAGGCGGGCAGCTGGTACACCGAGCCGCAGTACGAGTCCTCGGCCGCGGTCGTGAAGTTCCTGGCGAACAAGTACGGCATCCCGCTCGACCGGCAGCACATCATCGCCCACGACGAGATCCCGGGCGTGCTGGACGCGAAGGTGCGCGGGATGCACTGGGACCCGGGCCCGTTCTGGGACTGGAACCACTACATGTCGCTGATGGGCGCCCCCACGGGCGCCGGCGGCGCCGGCGGCCCGCTCAAGGCCGGTCAGCTGGTCCGTGTCGTGCCGCCGTTCACCACGGCGAACCAGCCCACGCTGACCTACGGCGGCAACGCCGTGGCGACGCAGCCGGCGAACTTCGGCTACCTGTACACGACCCCCGTCGCCGACCCGGCCTACGCGCTGCAGGACGCCTACCTCGGCACGCAGACCTGGTCCGAGGGCCCGAACTGGGCGAACAAGGTCGTCGCGGGCGGCGAGTACGTCGTCGCCGAGGCGCGTACCGACTGGACCGCGATCTGGTACGGCGGCCAGAAGGCCTGGTTCCGGAACCCGGGCGGACAGTTCACCTCGCCGGTCGGCACGACCCAGACCGTGCTCACGGCCAAGGACGGCGCCACGTCGGTTCCGGTCTACGGGCGCGCCTACCCCGAGGACGCGGCCTACGCGGGAACCGGTGTCCCCGTGCAGTCGGAGAACAACGCGTACCTGACGAAGTACAAGCTCCCCGCCGGGCAGGCGTACGCCAAGGCCGGCCCCGCGGCGCCCGGTGACTACTACTACAGCGCGTACAACACCAACGGCACCCGGGTCGAGGGCAAGACCAACATCTTCATCCCCATCCGCTTCAACCACCGGCTGGTGTGGGTGAAGGCGAGCGACGTCAAGGAGATAGGCACCACCGCTCCCGACGCCGGTACCGACCGCTACAACCTCATCGCCCGTGACTCCTCCGGCGCCCTCTGGCAGTACCAGGGCACCGGCACCGCGTCCGCCCCGTTCTACGCCCGCTACCGCGTCGGCAGCGGCTGGCAGGCCTACAACCTCGTCACCCCGCTGACCGCGCTCCGGGCCGACGGCACCGGTGACGTCATCGCCCGGGAGCCCTCCGGTGCGCTCTGGTACTACCCGGGCAGCGGCAACCCCTCCGGTCCCTTCAAGCCGCGCGTGAAGGCCGGCACCGGGTGGGGCGTCTTCAACCAGGTGATCGGCGTGCGGGACCAGACCGGCGACGGCAAGCCCGACGTGATCGGCCGGGAGAGCTCCGGTGTGCTCTGGCTGTACCCCGGCACCGGCAACCCGAGCGCCCCGCTCGGGCCGCGCCTGAAGGTCGGCACCGGCTGGCAGACCTACAACATGATCGTCAGCACCGGTGACCTCACCGGTGACGGCAAGCCCGACGTCATGGCCCGCGACTCGGCCGGCGCGCTCTGGCTGTACAACGGCACCGGCACAGCGAGCGCGCCGTTCGGTCCGCGGGTGAAGATCGGTACGGGCTGGCAGACGTACAACACGATCGTCGGCCCGAGCGACCTCAACCGTGACGGTCGTACGGACGTGATCGCGCGCGACGGCTCCGGTGCGCTCTGGCTGTACACGGGCAGCGGCAACGCCTCCGCGCCGTTCCCGCCGCGCATCAAGGTCGGCAGCGGCTGGCAGATCTACAACATGATCTTCTGATCCGCTGACCCGTCGCAGTGCTCTCGGGGCCCGGCTCGCACCGTCCACGGTGTGAACCGGGCCCCGTTCGCGTGTCCCGCTGGGTTAGAGTGCGGGCATGTTCGCGCACTCGACCCGTCTCTCGACCCAGAACTGGTGGTGGACCGCTCATCCGGCGGCCCACTGACTGCGCGTACACCGAACACGCGAAGGCCGCCCGAGGGGCGGCCTTTTTCGTACCCGGGGCCGTTCCTCTCCCTCCCGGAAGGAACGACGCATCCGCATGGAACTCTCCCGTCTCCTGGACGACTCCTGCCCGCCCTTCGCCCTGCTCCGCAGGCGAACACCGGGCCGTGACCACGACACCGTCGAGGTGCTGATCGGCTCGGTCCACCAGGCCGAGCGGCTGGCCGACCTGCCCGTCGGCGCGCTGCCGACGCTCGCCCTCGTGCCCTTCCGGCAGATCCGCGAGCGCGGCTTCGACGTCCGCGACGACGGCACCCCGCTCTCCGTCCTGGTCGCCGAGGAGGCGCACGAGCTGCCGCTCGCCGCCGCCATGGAGCAGCTGCCGACCCATGAGGTACGGGTGGAGGGCGGCGGGTTCGACGTGTCCGACGCGTCGTACGCCGAGACCGTCCGAAGGGTCATCGACGAGGAGATCGGCTCCGGCGAAGGAGCCAACTTCGTCATCCGCCGCACCTTCACCGGCGAGATCCCGGGCTTCGGGCGCGCCGACGCCCTGGCACTGTTCAGGCGGCTGCTCAGCGGTGAGCGGGGCGCGTACTGGACGTTCGTCGTCCACACCGGGGAGCGCACGCTGGTGGGGGCGAGCCCCGAGGTGCACGTACGGATGTCCGGCGGGACGGTCGTGATGAACCCCATCAGCGGCACCTTCCGCTACCCGGCCGGCGCCGCCCCCACCCCCGAGGACCTGCTGGCCTTCCTCGCCGACCGCAAGGAGACCGAGGAGCTCTCCATGGTGGTCGACGAGGAGCTGAAGATGATGTGCACGGTCGGCGACATGGGCGGGGTGGTGATCGGCCCGCGGCTCAAGGAGATGGCGCACCTCGCGCACACGGAGTACGAGCTGCGCGGCCGTTCGTCCCTGGACGTACGGGAGGTGCTGCGGGAGACGATGTTCGCGGCGACGGTCACCGGCTCACCGGTGCAGAACGCGTGCCGGGTCATCGAGCGCCATGAGGCCGGCGGACGGGGCTACTACGCGGGGGCGCTCGCGCTGCTCGGACAGGACGAGAACGGTGTCCAGACCCTGGACTCCCCCATCCTGATCCGGACCGCCGACATCTCGGCGGAGGGGCACCTGCGGGTGCCGGTCGGCGCGACCCTCGTCCGCCACTCCGACCCGGCGGGCGAGGTCGCCGAGACGCATGCCAAGGCGGCGGGGGTGCTCGCCGCTCTCGGCGTACGCCCCGGGCGTCCGCGCGACGAGTCGCCCCTGGCGCCGCGGCTCGCCGACGACCCTCGGGTGCGGGCGGCGCTGGACGCCCGTCGGGCGGACCTGGCGCCGTTCTGGCTGAAGATGCAGGCGCGGTCCGCGGAGCTGACGGGCCACGCGCTGGTGGTCGACGCCGAGGACACCTTCACGGCGATGCTGGCCCATCTGCTGCGCTCCTCGGGTCTGGAGGTGTCGGTCGTCCGTTACGACGAGCCGGGGCTTCGGGAGCTCGCGCTCGGCCACGACGGCCCGGTGGTGCTCGGGCCGGGGCCGGGCGATCCGGCGGACGCGGCCGACCTGAAGATGCGCTTCCTGCGGGGGCTCACCGCCGATCTGGTCAGGGGGCACCGCCACGGGCTGCTGGGCGTGTGCCTGGGCCATGAGCTGATCGCGGCCGAACTCGGCATGGAGATCGTCCGCAAGCGGACCCCGTTCCAGGGGGCGCAGGTGCGGATCGATCTCTTCGGGCAGGCGCAGACGGTCGGCTTCTACAACAGTTTCACGGCCCGCTGCGACGACCGGGCAGCCACCGAACTGGCGCTGCACCGGATCGAGGTGAGCCGGGACCCGGAGACGGACGAGGTGCACGCGCTGCGCGGACCGGGGTGGGCCTCGCTGCAGTTCCACCCGGAGTCGGTGCTGACAATGGCAGGCGCGGAGATGATCGCCGGTCTACTTGCCGCGATGCCCGCGACTCGTGTGACCGGAGGCGATCCCGCTCGTTGAGCCCGTGCTGCACGTCGGTTCCCCGCCTCCGGGGATGGTCCTTGGACACCTGCCAAGCCTGGCCCGCGCTGCGCCTGCTCCCCGCCTCAGCGGGGCTCAGTCCTCCCGGCCCCCGGCAACGGCGGCCGGGACCAGGACGTTCTCGCTGCGCCGCCCCGCGGTGTAGTCGAGGACGTTCTGGACGGTCGTCGCGACGATCTGGCCGACCGCGTCGACGGTGTAGTACGCCTGGTGGGAGGTGACCACGACGTTCGGGAAGGTCACCAGGCGGGCCAGGGTGTCGTCCTCGACGACCTCCAGGGACTTGTCGAGGAAGAAGAGCCCGGCCTCCGCCTCGTACACGTCGAGTCCGACTCCGGAGAACCGGCCGGCGCGGAGTTCGCGGACCAGGGCCTCGGTGTCGACGAGGCCGCCGCGGCTGGAGTTCACCAGGATGACGTCGTCCTTCATGGTCTTCAGGGCGGTGGCGTCGATGAGACGGCGGGTGGCCGGGAGCAGTGGTACATGCAGGCTGATCAGGTCGGACTCGGCGAAGAGCCGCTTCTTGTCGACGTACTCCATGCCGAGTTCCACACAGGCGGGGTTCTCGGCGACGTCCCAGCCGAGAAGGTTCATGCCGAAGCCGTGCGCGATGCGGGTGAACGCCTCGCCGATCTTCCCGGTGCCGAGGACGCCGACGGTGCGGCCGCGCAGGTCGCGGCCCATCAGTCCGTCGAGCCGGAAGTCGAAGTCGCGGGTCCGGTTCGAGGCGCGGACGATCCGCCGGTTCACGGCCATCGCCAGGGTCCAGGCGAATTCGGCGACGGAGTACGGGGAGTAGTACGAGACCCGGGCGACGGTGAGGCCCAGCCGGGCGGCGGTGTCGAGGTCGATGTTGTTGAAGCCCGTGGAGCGCTGGGCGATCAGCTTCGTACCGCCCGCGGCCAGTGTGCGCAGGACCTGGCCGCCGAGGTCGGCGTTGACGCTGGTGGACACGGCCTCGTATCCGGCGGCGATGGGGGCCGTGTCCTCGGTGAGGAAGACGTCCAGGCAGCGGACGTCGTGGTGGCCGTGGAAGGCCTTCTCGATCAGCGGCTTCTCGTCCGCCTGCACACCGAACGCCAGGATCTCCACGGAGCCCCTCCGGGGGTTTGCCGGAATTGTCTGGTACCCGGCGAATATACGGCCCCCGGAGGCGGTTCGCGTGCCGTCCTGTCCTCGACCGATGGACCTCAGCCGAAGAAGACCCCGACCTCCGCGTAGAGCGCCGGATCGACGGTCTTGAGCCGCGCGGTCGCCTCGGAGATGGGGACGCGGACGATGTCGGTGCCGCGCAGGGCGACCATCTTCCCGAAGTCGCCGTCGCGGACCGCGTCGATGGCGTGCAGACCGAAGCGGGTGGCGAGCCAGCGGTCGAAGGCGCTCGGCGTGCCGCCCCGCTGGACATGACCGAGGACGGTGGTGCGGGCCTCCTTGCCGGTCCGCCGCTCGATCTCCTTGGCGAGCCACTCCCCCACCCCGGAGAGCCGGACGTGCCCGTACGAGTCGAGCGTGCCGTCCTTGAGCACCGCCTCACCGTCCCGGGGCATCGCCCCCTCGGCGACGACCACGATCGGCGCGTACGTGGCCTGGAAGCGCGAGGTGACCCAGGCGCAGACCTGGTCGAGGTCGAAGCGCTGCTCGGGGATGAGGATGACGTTGGCGCCGCCGGCGAGCCCGGAGTGGAGCGCGATCCACCCCGCGTGGCGCCCCATCACCTCGACCACCAGGACGCGCATATGGGACTCGGCCGTGGTGTGGAGGCGGTCGATGGCCTCGGTGGCGATACCGACGGCGGTGTCGAAGCCGAAGGTGTAGTCGGTGCCGGAGAGGTCGTTGTCGATGGTCTTCGGGACACCGACGCAGGGAACGCCGTACTCGTCGACCAGCCGGGCGGCGACGCCGAGGGTGTCCTCGCCGCCGATCGCGATCAGGGCGTCGATCTCGCTCTTGGCGAGGTTCTCCTTGATCCGGCGGATGCCGCCGTCCACCGCGAGCGGGTTGGTGCGGGAGGAGCCGAGGATCGTGCCGCCGCGCGGCAGGATGCCCCGCACGGCGGGGATGTCGAGCCGTACCGTGCGGCCCTCCAGGGGGCCGCGCCAGCCGTCGCGGAACCCGGTGAACGCGTAACCGTACTCTTGGACGCCCTTGCGGACGATGCCGCGGATGACCGCGTTGAGACCGGGGCAGTCGCCTCCCCCGGTCAGTACGCCGACGTGCATGGAGATCTCCTTCGCCGTGGCCGACGGTGCGGACGACCCACGCTAGTAGTGACGTGGGTCACTCCGACACGGCATGGAGAGTGAATTGTCGGCGCGGGGCCGACACGCTCAGGCGTCGTCGAGGCCGCGCTCGATGGCGTACCGGACGAGTTCGACGCGGTTGTGCAGCTGGAGCTTGCCGAGCGTGTTCTGGACGTGGTTCTGCACGGTCCGGTGGGAGATGACCAGGCGCTCGGCGATCTGCTTGTAGCTCAGGCCCTTGGCGACGAGCCGCAGGACCTCGGTCTCGCGCTCGGTGAGCTGCGGGGCCTTGGGCTCGTCGGCGCCGGCCGCCGGGGCGGGTTCGGACGCGAGGCGGCGGTACTCGCCGAGGACGAGTCCCGCGAGGCCGGGCGTGAAGACGGGGTCGCCGACGGCGGTGCGGCGCACCGCGTCGATCAGCTCGGCCGTACTGGCGGACTTGAGGAGATAGCCGGTGGCACCGGACTTGACCGCCTCCAGGACGTCGGCGTGCTCACCGCTCGCGGAGAGCACCAGGACCCGCAGCCTGGGGTTGGCGCCGACCAGCTCCTTGCAGACCTGGACGCCCGGCTTGGCGGGCAGGTTGAGGTCCAGGACCAGGACGTCCGGGCCGACGGCCCCGGCCCGGCGTACGGCCTGCTCACCGTCGCCGGCCGTGGCGACCACGTCGAAGCCCGCCTCGGCGAGGTCGCGGGCGACCGCGTCCCGCCACATCGGGTGGTCGTCGACGACCATCACCCGGATCGGTCCGGCCGTCCGCTCCTCGTCCACCTGCTGATCCACCCGCGGTTCCGCCTGCTCTTCGCTCATCTGTCCGTTCACCTTCCCCCGTGGGTCCCGCGATCCCGCGGCACCTTCAACTCGACTTCCGTGCCCTGGCCCGGGACCGAGATCAGCTCGGCCGTGCCGCCCAGATCCCGCAGTCTCCCCCGGATGGAGAGGGCGACGCCCATCCGGCCCTCGCCCTCCGCCTGTGCGAGCCGGCCCTCCGGGATGCCCGGGCCGTCGTCCCGTACCGTCACGATCACCTCGTCCGGCCAGTCCTCGACCAGGATCCACGCCCGCGCGCTCTCGCCCGCGTGCACCCGGACATTGTCCAGGGCGGCGCCGACAGCGGCCGCCAGCTCACGGGCGGGGGCCGGCGGGAGCAGGACCGGGGCGCCCGGGTCCGAGAGCGTGACCTTCGCGCCGGCCCGCGGGGCGAGCAGGGTGCGCAGATCGACCGGGCAGCCGGCACCGGCCGCGTCCTCGTCGGGATCGTCGACGAAGCGGACCACGGCTCCCTCGGACTCGTCCTCGGAGACCAGCGACGGGCGGGTGAGTCCGCCGGCGACCAGGGTACGGAGGGCGACCTCCTGCTCCCCGGCCATCCGGCCCAGTTCGGCGGCCTCGCCGCCCAGGGCCGTGCCGCGCCGCTGCACCATCGCGAGGACCTGGAGCACGCTGTCGTGGATGTCCCGGGCGAGGCGCTCGCGCTCCCGGGTCGCCGCCTCGATCTCCAGGGCCCGGGCGAGGGTGCGCTCGGAGGCGCGGGCGACCTCGACGACGTACCCGATGGCGATGGACGCCACCCACACCAGCAGGACGTTGTGGAGGGTGTCCCGGCTTGGGGTGCCGCGCTCGACAATATTGGCGACGGCGACCAGCGAGGAGGCGAAACCGGCCCAGCGCCAGCCGCCCTTGATCGCGTACGCCAGGACGGCGCCCGCGGTCCATATCGACGGCAGGGTCGGGCCGTCGACGCTCCGGGCCTGCTCGTCGGCGAGCGGGGTGAGCAGGATGCCCGTCAGGGCGACGGCCAGGTCGGCGACGAGGAAGCGCTTGGTGCAGCTGGCCGCGTTCGCGACCTTCGGCAGCGTGGCCAGCGTCCAGAGGCACATGACGGCGAGGAAGGCGACGGCCACCCAGGGCCGTTCGTACCGGTCACGGCCGAAGCCGAAGATCAGGACCGCGTAGATCATCGTCAGGACGCGGTACGCGGTGAGCGCGCGCCACAGCGGCTGCTCGACCGACATCCGCACGACACGCTCGCGCTTGGCCATCTCCCCCACCCCCGGGCGCTCCCCAGCGGGGATCAGGCGCCGGACTCTTCCCGCGCCGCGATCTCTTCCTTCACGGCCTCCTTGGCGGCCTTCTCGGCCTCCGCGAGCTGCCGCTTGGCGGCCGTCGCGTAGATGTCCACGTACTCCTGGCCGGACAGCTTCATGATCTCGTACATGACCTCGTCGGTCACCGAGCGGAGGATGAAGCGGTCCCCCTCCATGCCGTGGTAGCGGCTGAAGTCCAGCGGCTTGCCGATCCGGATCCCCGGACGCATCAGCTTGGGGACGACCTTGCCGGGTGGCTGGATCTTCTCGGTGTCGATCATGGCGACCGGGATGACGGGCGCGCCGGTGGCGAGGGCCACGCGGGCGAGGCCGCCGGGCTTGCCGCGGTAGAGGCGGCCGTCCGGCGAACGCGTGCCCTCGGGGTAGATCCCGAAGAGCCCGCCCTTCTCGATGACCTCGATACCGGCCTTGATGGCCGCCTCACCGGCGCCGCGAGCGCCCGAGCGGTCGACCGGGAGCTGGCCGACGCCCTTGAAGAAGGCGGCGGTGAGCTTGCCCTTCACACCGGGCGAGGTGAAGTACTCGGCCTTGGCGATGAAGGTGACCTTGCGGTCGAGGACGGCGGGCAGGAAGAAGGAGTCCGAGAAGGACAGGTGGTTGCTCGCGAGGATCGCCGGCCCCTCGGCGGGAATGTTCTCGAGGCCCTCCACCCACGGCCTGAAGGCGAGCTTCAGTGACCCTCCGATGGAGAACTTCATTGCGCCGTAGATCAACTCGAGTACCTTCCGTGTGCTGTCGAACAGACCTTATCCCGCCTTGTCGCCCATCCCTCGGCGGGAGCGGCCGACGACGGCGTACCTTGGTGCGAACGGCCCTGGTCGGTGTCGGTCCGGTCGCGTACGGTGAAGGTCCTTCCCCTTTTGTCGTCGCTTCGTCGGACCCTGAAGCTTCGTCGGATCCCCGAAGCCGAACCCCGAACAGGAGACCCCGGTGCCGGTCCTTCCTGGAGCCGAGCCGTACCGCCACGAAGGCGGAGAGGTCGGCGTCCTTCTCTGTCACGGATTCACCGGTTCTCCGCAGTCGATGCGGCCCTGGGCCGAGTATCTGGCCGCGCGGGGCGTGACGGTGTCGCTGCCGCTGCTGCCGGGGCACGGCACCCGCTGGCAGGACATGCAGCTCACCACCTGGCAGGACTGGTACGCGGAGGTGGACCGGGCGCTTCAGGAGCTGCTCGCGCGCTGCTCCCAGGTCTTCGTCTTCGGTCTGTCGATGGGCGGGGCGCTGTCGCTGCGCCTGGCGGCCAGGCACGGGGACGCGGTCCGCGGCCTCGTGCTGGTGAACCCGGGCAACAAGGTGCACGGTGTGGCGGCGCACGCGCTGCCGGTGGTCCGCCACTTCGTGCCCTCGACGAACGGCATCGCCAGCGACATCGCCAAGGAGGGCGTGGCGGAGATCGGCTACGACCGGGTGCCGCTGCACGCCGCGTACTCGCTGCGGCGGTTCTTCCAGGTGGTGGACGCCGAGCTGCCGCAGGTCACGCAGCCGATCGTGCTGCTGCACAGCCCCCAGGACCATGTGGTGCCGCCGGCCGACTCGGCCCGCATCCTGAGCCGGGTCTCCTCGACGGACGTGACGGAGATCCTGCTGGAACAGAGCTACCACGTGGCGACGTTGGACCACGATGCGGAGCGGATCTTCGAGGAGAGCTGGGCGTTCATCGGCCGGCTCGCTCCGGACGTGGTCGGGGAGAAGGGGAGCACCAGCAGTGGCTGAGCAGCAGGACGGTGAGCGCGAGCCGCAGCCCATCGACGAGGAGGCCGCCTGGGCGGCGATCGTCGCCGGGTACGGCGAGGAGCCGGCGGACCCTTCGCCGGGGGGCGAGCGCGTCCGTCCGGTGGAGGATCTGGCGCTCCCGGAGCCGCCGGAGGAGGACGACGACGGCGACGAGCCGGCGGCGGGCGACGACGGGGACGAGGACGAGGAGCCGGAGAGACCGGCGCTCGGCAGCTCGGTCGTCTTCGCACCGGGGGTGGGCGTGGGCCCAGGCCCGCGCGACTATCGGCTCACCGATCCCGACGAGGAGCCGGCGGAGGGCCGCAAGAGCGGCCGGAGCGGCAAGGACGACGGCGACGAGGGGCACTTCGTGCCGCCGGAGCCGCCACCGCTGCCGGAGGCGGACGCGACGACGAAGTTCGCCTGGCTGGGCGTGGCGGGCGGCCCGGTGCTCATGCTGGTGGCGGTGCTGTTCGGCTGGGACATGACGTGGTGGCTGACGACGCTGTGCGTGGGCGGCTTCCTGGGCGGCTTCGCGACGCTGGTGGCCCGGATGAAGCACGACGACGACGATGACGGCTACGACGACCCGGGCCGCGGCGCGGTGGTGTAGGGCCGCACGCTTCGGCCCGGCACCGCTTCGTTCGGTGCACGTCCTGCTCAGGCCGCTTCCTTCGGCGTACGCCGTGCTCGCGCCGCTTCCTTCGGCGTACGCCGTGCTCGCGCCGCTTCCTTCGGCGTACGCCGTGCTCAGCTCGCCGGGATCCTGACCGCCGCGAGGACCGGCAGGTGGTCCGTCGCCGCCCTGAGGTCCGCCTCCGGGAGGTCCGTGGGGACACCGCAGCCGAGGAACTGAACGCCCGGGGTGGCCAGGATCGCGTCGATGCGCTGGTGCGGGTCCGTGGGCGTGGAGGTGTACTCGCCGCCCCAAGGACTGACCGCCCAGCCGTCCTGGAGCTCCTTCGCCAGCCGGGTGAAGCTCCGGCCGTCCGGGCGCTCGTTGAGGTCACCGGCGACGATCGTGTGCGGGGCGCCCATGGCGGCGACCCGGTCGAGGACCATGCCGGCCTGGGCGTACCTCTCGTCCGCCCGCAGGCTGAGGTGGCAGCTGATCAGCCCCACCCGGGCGCCGGCGAACCGCACGACGGCGGTCGCGAGGCCGCGGCGGTGCAGTCCGGGGGTGAGCGGCAGCAGGACGTCCTCGGTGCGCTCGACGGTGGCCCGCAGGGAGCACAGCAGCAGCGGCCCGGCGGCCGTGGCCCCGCCGCTCAGGACGAGGAGTTCGCTCTTGGCGGCGAGCCGGGCGGCGTGCTTGCGCCAGCGGAAGAAGCGCGGCGCCTCCTGGACGAACACGAGGTCGGGCGCGCAGGCCCGGATGACCCGGGCGAGCGCGTCCTCGTCGTCCCGCAGGGACCGGACGTTGTAGCTCAGCACCCGCAGGACGGCCGAACCGTCCTCTTCGGTGCGGGAGTTGGGCAGGTCACTGATCGCCATGCCGAGCAACATACGACAACCGCCCGCCGTACCCCGAGGGGCACGGCGGGCGGTGGCCGCTCTGCGTTCGTACGGGTGCTCAGCCCTGGCGTGCCAGGTCCGCCGCGCCCACCAGTCCGGCCTTCCCGCCGAGCTGGGCCGCGAGAACCTGGGCGTGCGGCCGCCACTGTCCGCCGATCAGCCAGCGGCGGAAGGACTTCCGGATCGGGTCGAGGACCAGCTCGCCCTCGTCCGACACACCGCCGCCGACGATGAACGCCGACGGGTCGAAGAGGGACGCCAGGTCGGCGAGGCCGGCGCCCGCCCAGCGGGCCAGCTCGCGGAAGGAGTCCACGGCCACCGGGTCGCCCTGGCGTGCCGCGGCGCTGACGTGCTTGCCCTCGATGCCGTCGGGCGTGCCGTCGCCGAGGCGGAGCAGGATCTCCGCGTTCTCCGGTGTCGCGTTGGCGCGCTGCTTCGCGTACCGGACGAGCGCGCGGCCGGAGGCGTACTGCTCCCAGCAGCCCTGGCTGCCGCAGCCGCACAGCAGGCCGTCCGGGACGACCCGGATGTGGCCGAACTCCGCCGCGACGCCGAAGCGTCCGCGGCGCAGCTTGTTGCCGATGATGATGCCGCCGCCGAGCCCGGTGCCGAGCGTGATGCAGATGACGTCCTCGTGTCCCTGCCCCGCACCGAACTTGTACTCGCCCCAGGCGGCCGCGTTCGCGTCGTTCTCGACGACGACGGGCAGGCCGACCCGCTGCTCGACCTTGTCCTTCAGCGGCTCGTGCCGCCAGTCGATGTTCGGCGCGAAGAGGACGGTGGCGCGCTTGTCGTCGACATAGCCCGCGGCACCGATGCCGACAGCCTCGATCTGATGACCCTTGCCGGCCTCCGAGACCGCGGCGCAGATCGCGTCCACGATGCCTTCGGGCGTCGGCGGGGTGGGCACCTTGTGCGTGTCGAGGATGTTGCCCTCCTCGTCGACCACGCCGGCCGCGATCTTCGTGCCGCCGATGTCGACGCCGATGGTGAGTCCCATGTGTCCCTCAGTTTTCGGTCGAGCCCCGCTAAGGCCCACCGTACCCGAGGGCGCCGGCCCACCTGGTCAGTCCAGGTCGATGTGCTGCCCGGTTCCGGTGCCTTCGTCGTCCCCGCCGGGGCCGGCGTCGGTCGGGCCGTCGCCCTTGCGCGGGTGCTCCTCGCGCGGGTGCTCCTTGCGCGGGTCTTCCTTGTCCAGGTCTTCCTTCTGGAGGTCTTCCTTCTGGAGGTCGTCCTCGCGCGTCCAGCGGGTCTCATGGGCCTCGACCGCGGACCGGTAGGCGGCGAGCAGCTCGTTGCCCGCTGCCGCGAGGTGGTCGAAGACCTGCGGGTTGCGCTCGACGACCGGCTCGACGGCGGCCTTCGCCTGATTGACGAGCTGCTGGACGGTCTGCTGCACGGCGCCCTGGGCGGCCATGCCCATCAGCGGGTTCCGCAGCGAGGAGACCTTGTCGGCGACGGCGTCGAAGAGTTTGCGGAACTCCTCGGCGGCCGACCCGGGCTCCGCGCCGGCGCGGGCGCGGCGGCGGGCCCTCTCTGCCTCCAGGTCCTCGGCGCACGCCTTGGCCCAGGCATCCGAATCGCTCATGGCGTACTCCTTACGGCTTATACCGTCGACGGTACACGCCGTCACGGGGTCCGTTGCGATGTCTTCGGCCAGAGTCCGGGAACGGGGGTGAAGCGCACCCTCAGATCGCCGTCGACCAGCCCGGCGCCGGAGACGGTGCAGCGGCGCAGGGCGGGCGGCAGCGGCACGGCCCGCCGGAACGGGCCGGCCTCCAGGAGGAGTTCGTCCCCCCGGCGTACGAGGGAGAGCTCGCCCTTGACGGCGCCGGGGAGGGGCAGGTGCCAGACGAGGATGCCCTCCTCGGCACGGCGGTCCTCGACGCTCCGGTCGGGCACGGCGGCCGGCGGGCCCACCTCGACGGCGAGCAGGTCGAGGTCCTCCGGGCCCCGGGGGGCGCGGCCGAGGTGCGGCAGCGCGTGGACGGTCCCGGTGTGCTCGGTACGGAGCCGCTCCAGGTGCTTGTGCTGCTCGGCGGTCAGTCCGGCGAACCAGGGGTCCGGAGAGTCGGCGGGGAGCAGCCGGTTGGCGATGACCAGGTCGAGGGCGAGGCCGTGGAGGGCGAGGCCGAGCCGGGCGGTGCACAGGGCGTCGACGGCCGCCGGGCCGGGTTCGACGACGAGCCGGACGGTGGTGGCCGGGGCGTCGACGACGGCCTGGACGGCGGCGAGCTCGGCCTCCCATCGGCCGGTCGTCCCGTACAGCCACTGCGCGGGCATGGGGACCCCGGCCAGCTGGGCGAGCATCGGGCGCAGGGCGCGGGCGGCCTGCCGTTCGGGCGGCAGGAGGCGGCGCAGGTAGCGGCGGAGCTGGGCGGGCAGGGCGAGGACGGCGAGGGCCTCGTCGAGCGGCGGCATGTCGACGACGACCAGGTCCCGGTCGCCGGCGGCGGCGTCGCGCAGGGCGCGGAGCAGGGCGAACTGTCTGCTGCCGGGGAGCTCGGTCAGTTCGGCGTCCTCCAGCGGGGCGGCGCCCAGGAGGTCGAGGGCGGCGCCGGAGCGGGCCTGGAGGGCGAGGAACTCGCGGCGGAAGTCGGCGCCGGGGTCGGGGCGGAGGATCCGGAGACCCTTGTCCCCGTCCGCCCCGAGGGCCGTGTCGGCCTCGGCCGAGACCAGAAGCACCTGGCGCCCGGCCCGCGCCTCGGCGAGGGCGGTGGCCGCGGCGACGGTGGTGCGTCCGGCGCCGCCGGGGCCGGTCACCAGGATGATCCTCATGTCGGGGAACGTTACCGGTGCCGTACGGGCCGGGCCCTGGAGCCCTGCCCGCCCCGCACGCCGCGAGGACCTACGCCCCCGACTCCACGCGCTTCTTCAGGCCCGCCAGCGCGCGGTCGATGATGACCTTCTCGGCCTTGCGCTTGATCATGCCCAGCATGGGGATCTTGACGTCGACCGTCAGCTGGTACGTCACCTCGGTGCGGTCGCCGCCCGCCGGGGTCAGACGGTAGGAGCCGTCCAGCGCGCGCAGCATCTGGGACTTGACCAGCGTCCAGGAGACCTCGTTGTCGCCGGTCCAGGTGTACGCGAGGGTGTGGTCGTCCTTGATGGCGCCCGCGTCGAGCAGCAGCCGGACCTTCTCCGCGCGGCCGGCCGCGTCCGTCGCCAGGACCTCGGCCTCCTTCACCTCGCCCGTCCACTCCGGGTAGCGGGCGAAGTCGGCGATCACACCCATGACGTCGGCCGGCGCCGCCTCGATGGTGATGCTCGAGCTGGTGTGTTCGGCCATCGCGGTGGCTCCTCCACTGTGCGGTCCGGCGGAAGTCGAAGGGCACGAACGTGCCGACCCGAAGGCTATCGCGCCCCCGGGGGCCGCCCCGCACCGCTCACCACTCCAGCGCCCAGGGCCGCCCCGTCGACGCGAAGTGCCCCACGTTGACGCACTCGGTCGCGGCGACGCGCATCCGCCGCGCCAGGGGCTGGTGGACATGGCCGAAGAGCGCGTACCGCGGCCGGGTGCGCCGGATCGCGTCGAGCAGGGCCCGGCTGCCGCGCTCGAAGCGCCGTGCCACCGTGTCGTAGGTCAGCTCCGGCACGTCGGGCGGGATGTGGCTGCACAGCACGTCGACCTCGCCGAGCGCCTCGACCTTCGCGGCGTACTCCTCGTCGGAGATCTCGTACGGAGTCCGCATGGGCGTGCGCAGGCCGCCGCCCACGAAGCCGAAGACGCGGCCCCCGATCTCGATCCGCTCCCCGTCGAGGACGGTGGTGCCCGGCCCGGCGTACTCCGGCCAGAGGCTGGGGATGTCGACGTTCCCGTAGGTGGCGTAGGTGGGGGTCGGGAAGGCCGCGAAGAGCTCCTGGTACTGGCGCCGTACGGCGGACTCGATGGCCGTGTCCCGGTCGACCTCCAGCTCGGACCAGAGCCGTCGGCCCAGCTCGCGGGCGTCGTCGAAGCGGCGGGCGGTGCGCAGTTCGACGATGAGGTCGGCGTTCTCGACGCCGAAGAGGTCGGGGAAGATGCCTCGGCTGTGGTCGGCGTAGTCGAGGAAGAGCACCAGGTCACCCAGGCAGATGAGGGCGTCCGCACCTTGCCCCGCCTTGGCGAGGGCGCCGGTGTTGCCGTGCACGTCGCTGACCACGTTGATCCTCATGCGGCTCAGCCTAGGGCGTCGGACCTGCGGTTACTTCCGAGTCCGTGAAGCTGTGGATTACTGTGCGCGAAGCACCGCCATGCGTGTGTGACGCACCGAACATCTGACCAGGACCCCCTATCGGGAACCGAGTACTGGTGGGTAACGTCCGGGCAGTCCAGTCGTGCTCACCCCCACTGAGCACCTGCCCGATCTTGGACCGCACCGGTGCATCACACAGAGCCGTGGCGCCGGCGCCCGATGAGGAGCAGCAGTCTTGCGCGAGTTCAGCCTTCCGGCCCTGTACGAGGTCCCCACGGACGGCAATCTGACGGATCTCATCCGCCGTAACGCGTCTCAGCACCCAGATGTCGCCGTGATGGGGCGCAAGGTGGCCGGCGTCTGGACGGACGTCACCGCCCAGCAGTTCCTCGCCGAGGTCCGCGGGGTCGCGAAGGGGCTGATCGCCGCCGGTGTCGAGCCGGGAGACCGGGTGGCGCTGCTGTCGCGGACCCGTTACGAGTGGGTGCTCCTCGACTTCGCGATCTGGAGCGCGGGCGCGGTCACCGTGCCGGTGTACGAGACGAGCTCGCCGGAGCAGATCCAGTGGATCCTCGGCGACTCGGGCGCCTCGCTCGTCCTCGTCGAGTCGGCGGCGCACCAGGAGTCGGTGGAGTCGGTCCGGGCGAACCTGCCGGAGCTCAAGGGCGTCTGGCAGATCGAGGCCGACGCGGTCGCCCGGCTGACCGCGACCGGCGCGGACGTCTCCGACGAGCTGCTGGACGAGCGGATGTCGTCGGCGCACGCGGACGACCCGGCGACGATCGTCTACACCTCCGGCACCACCGGCCGCCCCAAGGGCTGTGTGCTGACGCACCGGGCGTTCTTCGCCGAGTGCGGCAACGTCGTGGAACGCCTCAAGCCGCTGTTCCGTACGGGCGAGTGCTCGGTCCTGCTCTTCCTGCCCGCCGCCCATGTCTTCGGCCGGCTGGTCGAGGTCGCCTCCGTGATGGCGCCGATCAAGCTCGGCTGTGTGCCGGACATCAAGAACCTCACCGATGAGCTGGCCTCTTTCCGGCCGACGCTGATCCTCGGTGTGCCGCGCGTCTTCGAGAAGGTCTACAACTCGGCGCGGGCGAAGGCGCAGGCGGACGGCAAGGGCAAGATCTTCGACAAGGCGGCGCACACGGCGATCGCGTACAGCCGGGCGATCGGCAGCCCGCAGGGCCCGTCCCTGGGGCTGAGGATCAAGCACAAGGTCTTCGACAAGCTGGTCTTCTCCAAGCTGCGCGCGGTCCTGGGCGGGCGCGGCGAGTACGCGATCTCGGGCGGCGCGCCGCTGGGCGAGCGACTGGGCCACTTCTTCCGCGGCATCGGCTTCACGGTGCTCGAGGGGTACGGCCTGACGGAGTCCTGCGCGGCGACGGCGTTCAACCCGTGGGACCGGCAGAAGATCGGCACGGTCGGGCAGCCGCTGCCGGGCTCGGTGGTGCGGATCGCCGACGACGGCGAGGTACTGCTGCACGGCGAGCACATCTTCACCGGTTACTGGAAGAACGAGACCGCGACGGCGGAGGCGCTGGCCGACGGCTGGTTCCACACCGGTGACATCGGCACGCTGGACGAGGACGGCTACCTCGCGATCACCGGCCGGAAGAAGGAGATCCTGGTGACGGCCGGCGGCAAGAACGTCGCCCCGGCGGTCATCGAGGACCGGATCCGGGCGCACGCGCTGGTCGCGGAGTGCATGGTGGTGGGCGACGGTCGGCCGTTCGTCGGCGCGCTGGTCACCCTGGACGAGGAGTTCCTGGGCCGCTGGGCCGCGGAGCACGGCAAGCCGGCGGGCTCGACGGCGGCGTCGCTGCGCGAGGACTCGGAGCTGCTCGCCGAGGTGCAGCGGGCGGTGGACGACGGCAACGCGGCGGTGTCCAAGGCGGAGTCGGTACGGAAGTTCCGGATCCTGAACTCCCAGTTCACCGAGGAGGCCGGCCACATCACGCCCTCGCTGAAGCTCAAGCGCAATGTGGTGGCGAAGGACTTCGCGGACGAGATCGAGGCGATCTACCGGGGCTGACCCGAACGCGGGACGCCCCCCGGCCCACCCCATGACGGGGTGGGACCGGGGGGCGTCCTGCGTGCGGGCTCCATGCGGGCTACAGGAGTTCCCTGAGGCGCTCGGCGAGCAGGTCCCAGCGCCAGCGCTCCTCGACCCAGGCCCGGCCCCGCTCGCCCATGCGTCGGCGGAGCTCGGGGTCGAGGAGCAGGGTCGCGATCCGGTCCGCCGAGTCCTCGGGGACTCCGCCGCGCACGACCCAGCCCGTCTCGCCGTCCAGGACCGCGTCCGGTGCGCCGCCCGAGTCGCCGGCGACGACCGGGAGCCCGGTGGCCGAGGCCTCCAGGTAGACGATGCCGAGGCCCTCGACGTCGAGGCCGCCCCGGCGCGTGCGGCAGGGCATGGCGAAGACGTCTCCGGCGCCGTAGTGGGCCGGCAGTTCCTCCCACGGCACCGCGCCCGTGAAACGTACGGATTCGGCCACTCCGGTCGTCGCCGCCAGGCGCCGCAGGTCCTTCTCGTAGGGGCCGCCCCCGACGATCAGCAGCACCGCGTCCGGGACCCGCCGCAGGATCGCCGGCATGGCGCGGATCAGGGTGTCCTGGCCCTTGCGGGGGACGAGCCGGGAGACGCACACGACCACGGGCCGGTCGCTCAGCCCGAGCCGTTCGCGTACCGCCTCGCCGCCCGATCCCGGGTGGAAGGTCTTCTCGTCCACGCCCGGCGGGAGCTGTGTCATCCGCCCCGCCGCGGCCGGTGTCAGCGCGGCCGCGATCCGCGAGCGCGTGTACTCGCCGAGGTACGTGAGGGTGTCCGTACCCTCGCCGATCCGCCGCAACAGCTGCCGGGAGGCGGGCAGTTGCGCCCAGCCCGCCTCATGGCCGTGCGTGGTCGCCACCAGGCGCCGCGCCCCGGCCGCGCGCAGTGCGGGCGCCATCAGGCCGAGTGGCGCCGCCGCCCCGAACCAGACCGACTCGCAGCCGTGCTCGCGGAGCAGCCCGGCCGCCCGCGCGGTGACCCGAGGAGTCGGCAGCAGCATGGTCGTGCGGTCGCGCACGACCGCGAAGGGCTGCTCCGCGTCGAACGCGGCGGTCGCCTCGATCCCCTCCCGGCCGCGCTTCCAGGTGGAGGCGTAGACGACGATCCGGTCGGGGTCCAGGCGCAGCGCCATGTTGTGCAGGAACGCCTGGATTCCGCCGGGACGTGGCGGGAAGTCGTTGGTTACGATCAGGGTCTTGTGCATCGTCGCCGAATCTACGTGACCGCACCCCCCGCCCGGCAACACCACCCTCCGCGGACGACGGGCCGACGGACCGACAGAGATGGACGAGGTAGGAATGACGGGCGTACTGGGTACGGCTGCCGAGCACGCGAGGCGAAATCCGCTCCTTCTGTGGGGCCTCACCCGGATCGTGCTCCTGCTGTGTGTCTTCAAGGTCGTCACCATCCCCGGCCCCGATGTCACGAGTGACATCGAGCAGATCTACCAGGGCTGGTTCGAGGTCCTGAAGACCGGCACGTATCCGCTGGACGACGTGACCTGGCAGTACCCGCCGGTCGCCGCGCTGGCGGTCCTCGCCCCGGCCCTGCTGCCGTTCCTCGGTTACTCCGCGGCCTTCTTCGTCCTCTCCTTCCTGTGCGACGCGCTCGTCTTCGGGCTGCTGCGGTACGCGGGCAAGCGCCCGGGGCGTTCGTCTCGCGGTGCCTGGATCTGGATCGCGGGTGTGCCGCTGCTGGGGCCGACCGCGTACGCCCGGTACGACCTGATGGTCACCGCGGTCGCCGTGGCCGCCCTGCTGGCCGGTCTGAGCCGCCCGCGCGCGCTCGGCGCCCTGGCCGGGTTCGGCGCGATGCTGAAGGTCTGGCCGGTGCTGCTGCTCGCGGGCACGGCGCGCGGGCGCGCCACCTTCCGCTCCTGGTCGACGGCGGCCGGCGCGGCCGCCGGGCTGCTCCTGCTGTGCACGATCGCGGCGCCGGGGGCACTGGCCTTCCTCGGCTTCCAGCGCGACCGGGGCACCGAGGTCGAGTCGCTGGGCGCGCTGGTCTTCCATGTGGCCCGGCACTTCGGCTGGCAGGGCGAGGTGCGGATGAACTACGGGTCGATCGAGTTCCTCGGCCCGTACGTCTCCACCGTGTCCACCGCGGCGATGGCTCTGACCCTGGCCGCCTTCGGCTGGCTGCTGCTGTGGCGGATCCGGGCCCGCGTCTTCTCGAAGACGACGCCGGCGGACGCGGCGTTCGTGGCGGTGCTGCTGTTCACCACCACGAGCCGGGTGATCAGCCCCCAGTACATGATCTGGCTGGTCGGTCTGGCCGCCGTGTGTCTCGCCTACCGGGCGAGCCCGATGCGCCGGCCGGCCCACCTCGTGGTGTGGGCGACGGCGGTGACGCAGTTCGAGTTCCCGGTGTGGTTCTCGCATGTGACGGACAGCGATCCGCTCGGCATCGCGCTGCTGCTCGTCAGGAACGGTCTGCTGGTGGCCGCTTCGATCTCCGCCTGCCGTGCCCTGTGGCAGCGGACGGTGACGGAGCCGCGGTCGGCGGCGGCCGCGGTGGTGCCGGTTCAGCCGGAGCGTGCGAGGAGTCTGCCGGTCGTCTGAGCGCCGGGCGTGCGGCGGTGCAGCAGGCCCAGGGCCGCGCACTGCCCCGCCATGGCGAGGCCCATGGCCAGGCAGATCCCGGGCAGTCCCAGGCCGGAGAAGGCGTGGGCGAGCGGGAGCTGGGCCAGGACGCCGACGACGGTGATCCTGGCGAGCCGCGGGCTGCCGCCGCTGCCCTCGAACACCCCGGCGAGGGCGATGAATCCGGCCATCAGCACCAGATAGGGCCCCAGGCAGCGCAGGTAGAGGGCTCCGGCGGCGGCCACGTCCGGGGCCGCGCCGAAGCCGCGCATGACGAGGTCGGCGGTGCACAGCAGCAGGCCGGCGGCGACCGCGCCGAGGGCTCCCCCGAGGAGCAGCGCCTGCCGGCCGACGGCCCGGCGTTCGTCGTGGCCCGCCCCGAGCAGATGGGCGGTGTGGATGGCGGCGGCCTGGCGCACGGCGTAGAACGCCATGGTCGCGACGTACATGGCCTTGGTGGCGATGCCGTAGGCGGCGACCTGGGTCACGCCGAGCCGGGCCACCACGGCGACGAGGGCGAGGGCCCCGGCCATCCGGACGACGAAGTCGACGGACATGGGCAGTCCGGTGGCCGCGGTGCGGCGCAGGGCGGTGAGCGTCCCCTCGGCGGGACGCGCGGTGCGGGCGGCCCGGAGCAGCGGATCGCGGCGCAGCGCGAGCAGTCCGGCGGCGAGGGCGACGGTACGGCCGACGACGGTGGCGAGGGCGGCGCCCTCCACCCCCCGGGCGTGGATGAGCAGCGGGTCCAGGACCAGGATCAGGCCGTTGGCGAGGAAGGCGAGGCGCATGGGGGTGCGGGTGTCGCCCGCCCCCTTGAGGACGCCGTCGACGACGGTGGTGGCGAAGAAGACGGCCGTGCCCGGGAGCGAGATCGCGAAGTAGGCGGTGGCGAGGGCGACGGCGGGGGTGTCCGCGGCGCCGAGCACGAGCCGGGCGAGGGGTTCGCGCAGCAGGTAGCCGCCGATCGCGACGGGCGGGACGAGCAGGGCGCAGAGCGCCCGGCCGCCGCGGACGGCCGCGCGTACGGCGCCGGGGTCCTCGGCGCCGCGGGCGCGGGCGACGAGGACGGTGGTTCCGGAGGCGGCCATGAGGACGATGCCGAGGAGCAGGTTCTCGACGTTGGTGGCGACGGCGACGGCGGCGACGGCGGCCCCGCCGAGGCGCCCGACCCAGATCATGTTGATGATCCCGGCGGCGACCGAGGCGAGCAGTTCGCAGTAGACCGGGTACGCGAGCCGGATCAGTGGTCGTCGGTGTGTCATGGCAGCCCCCTCGAACGAGATACCTCGATTCGAGGCACCTCGAAAAGAGGTAGCATGTCGAGCGGGTCCGGGACAAGCGAGAGAGAGGGGGCAGCGTGCTGGAGCTGACGATCCTCGGCTTTCTCCACGAAAGGCCGCTGCACGGCTACGAGTTGAAGGACCGCATCCAGGGGCTGAGCGGCCATGTCCGCCCGGTCAGCGACGGGGCGCTCTACCCGGCGATCACCCGCATGGTGAAGGCGGGCCTGCTGGAACGCCGTACCGAACCGGGGACCAGCGCGGCTCCCCGGCGGACGCTCTCGCTGACCGCCGACGGCCGCGCGGAGCTGCTCGCCCGCCTCCGCGACCCGAAGGACGCGGAGATCACCGACGGCCAGCGCTTCTTCGTCCTGCTCGCCTTCCTGGGGCTCCTCCCGGACCGCGCGGAGCAGGCGGCGGTCCTGCGCCGACGGCAGGCCTTCCTGAACACGCCGGCCAGCTTCTTCTACGAGAACGGCGCTCCGGTCCGCGCGGAGGACGAACCGGACCTCTTCCGCCGGGGCATGCTCCGGATCGCCCGGGCGACGGGCACGGCGGAGAAGCAGTGGCTGACGGAGGCCCTGCGCGAGCTGGAGAGCGACGCACCCCCGGGCCCCGCCTGAGCGTCACCCCCGGGGCGGCGGCTGCGGCTCGGCGGCGGCGGCTCAGGTCAGGCGCTCGCCGAGGTAGGCGCGCCATCGCGTGGTGAAGTCCTCCGGCGTCGTGTCGAGCACCTCGTGCAGGGCCTTCTCCACCGCGCCCGCCCGCCCCGGGTGGGCCCCCACCGCGCGGTAGAAGGCGATCAGCTTCGCCTCGCCCCAGCGCTGCGCGATCAGCTCGCAGGCCAGCCAGCCGCCCTCGTACGCCCGCGCCAGGGCGTCCGCGTCCCCGCCGAAGGCGAAGGCCTCGTCGCCGGGGAGCCCGGCCGGCAGGTCGCCCGCGCGCACCGCCCGGCGCAGTTCCGGGGCCGCCTGAGCGGCCGTGCGGCCGCTGCCCCGGTACGCGACCCAGTCGGCGAAGCCCTCGGAGAGCCAGACCGGAGTGGCCGGGGAGGTGTCGGCGCGGGTGGCCACATGGGTCGTCTCATGGGTGAGGACGACCTGCTGACCGAAGTCGCCGAGCACCCCGTAGGCCTCGGGGTTGACGATCACGCGGTCCGCGGGCGCGTCCGGCCCGCCGCGCACCTCGCCGGTCGTGACGGCGGCGATGCCCCGGTACGAGGCCGCGGGCGCCCCCAGCAGTCCGCCCATGGCGTCCAGCGACGCGGGCACCAGCACCACCACCCGGCCCGTCCACTTCTCCGGCCAGGCGGCCGAGACCGCGGGCACCGCCCGGTCGGCCGCCGCCGCGATCCCCTTGAGCCGCTCCGGCGACTGCCCGACGCCGAGGACGAGGCTGCGCTCCCCCCGTACCGCTTCCACGTCGCCCTGCTGCCACAGCTGCTGTGCGGCGCCCTCGGCGGGCCGGTCGGCGGTCACGTACCACCGGCCGTCCCGCTCGGTCAGCTCCAGGACGCGCTCCGTCGTGACGGGAGCGGAGTCGTAGCCGCGGATCTCGTAGCTCAGCTCCGCGCGGGCCGTGGCCCGGCCCTCGCCGGACCGGTCGACGTCCTTCAGCCGGTAGCCCCACGCACCGAGCGGCACCTCGGCCAGATGCTCGAACTCCCGCAGCGCGGCCGGGGCGAGCGCGGGGTCGAGGTCGACCGCGTACGCCGCCGGGTCCCGGGCCAGGACCGCCCTCGCGTGCCGGTCGAGCAGCGTCTGGATCTGCCGAGGAGCCGGATCCGAGGGCTCGGGGGACGCGCATCCGACGAGGAGCAGCAGGCCGGTGAGCAGGCAGACCGCCGCCCTGGGGAGCATCCCCGCCGCTTCCCGCCCCTGACCCGCCACGCTCCGATCGTACGGGCAGGTGTGCGGGCGGCCCTACGGTCAGACCCGCGTCACCGTCACGTGGGACATCATCCCGACCGGGTCGTAGCGCACCCGCGCCCCGGGGTAGGGGGCGTGGATCACCTGCCCGTTGCCCGCGTAGATCCCGACATGGCTGGCGTCGCTGCGGTACGTCACGAGATCACCGGGCTGCGCCTGGGAGAGCGGCACCCGGCGTCCCGCGTACCGCTGCGCCGAGGAGGTCCGCGGCAGGCTGACCCCGGCCTGCCGGTACGACCAGACCATCAGGCCCGAGCAGTCGAAGGCGGAGGGGCCCGTCGCGCCCCAGACGTAGGGCCGGCCGACCGCGCTGCGGGCCGCGATCACCGCGGCGGCCGCCCGGGAGGAGGCCGGGCCGAGGTCGGCGAGCGGCGGCAGGGCCTCGTCGCGGCCCGACCGGGAGGCCCGGGCGTCCCGGTCGAAGCCCGCCCGCTCCTCCTCGGTCAGGGACTGCAGCAGCCGGCGGGCCTCGGCGAGCTTCCGCTCGACCGTCCGCTTGTGCCGGGCGACCTGCGTGCGGCTGCGCTCCAGTTCGGCGAGGAGTTCGCCGGCCTCGCTCCGCTCCTGGCTCAACCGCCGCTGCTCCTGCCGGAGTCGGCTCAGCTCCACGCCCTGCCGGGTGGCGACCCGGTCGAGGACCGAGGCCCGGTCGAGGTAGGAGTCGGGGTCGGAGGAGAGCAGCAGGGCGAGGGCCGGGTCGATGCCCCCGGAGCGGTACTGGGCCCCGGCCACCGAACCGAGCGCGCCCCTCATGCGGTTGATGCGCTCCTGGCCGCGCGCCACGCTGTCCTGCGCCTGGGAAACCGACCTGCGCAGTACGTCCGCCCGCTCGTCGGCCTTGTTGTAGCCCTCGGTGGCCCGTTCGGCCTCCTCGAAGAGCCGGTCGACCGTGGCCCGGGTGACGGCGGGCGTGCCGGCCGGGTCGGCGCTCGCGGGGACGGCACCGAAGGCCGTGGCCGCGGTGGCCGCGGCGGCGGTCAGGACGGTGACCCTCGCGGGTCGACGGTGGGACGCCACGTATCGCGCTCCGTTCAGCTCTGCTCGGCTCTCCGCGGACTGGCTCGGCGGACAGCGGCAGACAGTAGCCGGTGATCACCCGCCGACCAACGAGGGCGCCGGGCACACAAAGTGACGCCCCGCCGGAGACCACAGGTCACCGGCGGGGCGTCACGTCAGCGAAGGATGCGACAAACCACCCGATTGGGCGTCAGACCGCGGGGGGCGTCCGAGGCTCCCCGGGCGTCGGAGGCGTCAGATGCGCACACCGAACTGGAAGGTGCCCATGTAGCTCATGGACTCGTAGCGGACCGAGGCGCCCGGCTTGGGGGCGTGCAGGATCGTGCCGTTGCCCGCGTACAGACCCACGTGGGACAGGCCGTTGAAGAAGACCAGGTCGCCCGGCTTGAGCTGGCTGCGGCCGATCTTCACGCCGTCGTTCTGCTGGGTGTACGTGGTGCGCGAGATGCCGACGCCGGCCTGGCGGTAGGCCCACTGCGTGAGGCCGGAGCAGTCGTAGGAGTTGGGGCCCTCGGCGCCGGAGACGTACGGCTTGCCGATCTGGGTGGCGGCGGCGCTGAGGGCGGCGCCGCCACGCTGCGAGGCCGGGACCTCGTTGCCGAGGTCGAAGCGTTCGCCCGCGGCCCGGCTGGCGCGCTGCGCCTCTTCCTGCTGCATCTTGGCGCGCTCGGCGGCGGTGAGGGTGTTGAGCAGCTTCTGCGCCTCGGCGAGCTTGCCCTGGAACTTCTTCTTCTTCTCGCCGAGGGTCCTGCGGACGTCCTCGAGGTCGGCGAGCTTCGTCGTCGCCTCGGCGCGCTGCTGGGCGAGGGTGCGCTGCTTGGACTGGATCGACTGGAGCACGTCGGCCTGCTTGGCGCCGAGCTGGTCGATCGCGGACGCCTTGTCGAGGTAGGTGTCCGGGTCGGAGGAGAGGAAGAGCTGGATCGCCGGGTCGATGCCACCGGAGCGGTACTGCGCGCTGGCGACCGAACCGATGTTGTCCCGCAGGGTGTTGAGCTCCTGCTGACCGCGGGCGACCTTGTCCTGAAGGGCGCCGATCTCCTTCTGCAGCTTGCCGCGCCGCTCCTCGGCCAGGTTGTACTGCTCCGTGGCCTCCTCGGCCTCGTGGTGCAGCTTGTCGACCTTCGACTTCACGTCGTCGATCTTCGGCTTCGGAGCCGCCTGGGCACCGGTCTGGGCGGAGAGCGCGACGGCGGCTGCGGCGGTCGCGGTGAGCACGGTCACGCGGGTGCGGCTCGGCTGCTTGGGACGACGGTGGGACGCCACGAAGGCGAGCTCCTTCTTCCTCGAGCCGCCCAACCAGGCTACGGCAGGCGGTACCTCCGCTGTCATCCCGGATGGATGATCAACCGCGCGAAGGTTCGAGGCCTGACCCTAGTGACCAAGTTGTGATCAGTTCAAATCCTCACGGGCAAAATCTCGCTCACCCGCCACTTTATTTCCAAGCACCACACAGGCAGTGATGGGCACTTGACCGTGCGCCCTCCAGAATTCGGGCATTACGCCCAGGAGTTGCCAGGTGTCACGAGACGCGCGAAAGCCGCTTCAGCAACAAGGCGGACGCAACCGGGCGCGCACCGGCCTTGGCCACACCGTCGGCGACCTCACGGTCGGTGGAGACGACCACGACCGGCCGGCCCGGAGGCTCCGCGCGCACCAGTTGACGGATCAACTCGTCGGCGGTGACACCCGGCTTGGAGAACAGCACCCGCACCCCGCGCGGCGGCGCGAGGAGCACCGGCGCCGCCAGCTCCGCCCCGTCGAAGACGCAGGTGACCTCGGCGCCCGAGCGGGCCGCGAGCGCGGAGAGCCCGCCGAGCAGCCGCAGCCGCTGCTTCTCCAGCGGCATGGTCGGGTAGCCGGTCTTGGTGACGTTGTAGCCGTCCACGACGAGATGGGCCTGCGGCAGCGCGAGGAGCTGGTCGAGCAGGGCCGGGTCCGTCTCGGACAGCGCGCGGGCCGCGATGTCCTTCGGCGACATCCGGCCCGGCTGCACCGCGTCGACGGTGTCGGCGGGATGGATGGAGGCGGGCGGCAGGGCGAGTTCGCGCCGCAGGCCCTGCGCGGCGTCCAGGACGGTGTCGAGCAGCAGCCGCAACCGCATGTCCTCCACCGAGCGCCCCTCGCGGGCGGCCCGGCGGCTGGCCTCCAGGGCGGCCTCGACCTCGCCGAGCCGGGACTTGAGCCGCCGACTCTCGCTCTCGGCGGCCGAGACCTGGGCGGCACTCTCCGCCCGCACGGTGTCGATCTCGGCCTGGGCGCGACGCAGGGCCGCCTCGCCGCGCTTCACATCGCTCAGAGCGCTGCGCAGCTTGCGATGAAGCGATTCCGCTTCCTTGCGGGCCGCCTCCAGATCGGTGCGCAGCTGCTCGGTCTCCGCGCGGCCGCGCTCCTTGGCGGCGGCGACCTCTTCACGCAGCCGCTCCAGCTCGCGCCGGCCGGCCTCGTCGGCCCGCTCGGCGTCCGCCCGCTGGGCCTCCTCGCCCGCGGCGGCGACCAGCTTGACCCAGCCGGTCGGGCGCAGGACGTAGGCGGCCGCGGCGACGTCGACGGGGTCGGCGGCGGCGGGCGGAGCGCCGGACTCGACGGCCCCCGCCAGCTCGGGCTGGGCCTCCTTGAACCGCTCGCCGATCCGCTGCCGGAAGAGCGGTTCGCTCTCCAGGGCAGCGGCCATGGCGTTGCCCGCGAACTTGGCCCGCCGGCTCGCGGTGAACCGGGCGTACTGCCGCAGGGGTGCCGGAAGCTCGGCGACGGTCAGTCCGCCGAAGGCGTCCGAGACCAGCGCGACGACCCTCCGCCGTACACCTTCCGGCAGCGGGCGGTCGAGCGTCTCGGCAGCGTCACCTGCCGCGCCGGCCGGCTCGCCACCGTGCGCGGGCTGCTCCACGATCCGTCACCCCATCGTCAATGGCGCCGCTCCGTCAGGATGCGGTGCCCGGCCTGTCCACGAGCTCGATCTGATCCACGGCGTTGCACCAGCGGCAGCGGACCGACTCGATGGTCTCACTGACCACCTCGCGCTCCTCGACCTTCGGGTCGCCCGCGAGGTCCAGATGGACGTACTCGACGACCTTGGAGGAGCGGGTCACGTCGAACCGGGTCAGATTGCCGCAGAGCGTGCAGCGCCAGCGGGTCTCGGCGGTCGGCAGGGGAACCGTCGTCATCGTGCCGTCCTCTTTCATGTGCGTGAAGCGGATGCGGGTGCCGCGGTGCGCCGTCGAACTGCGGAAGTACTGCCCGTAACCCTACGGCCTCGCGGGTACCCCATGTCGCGGCGAGGCACTCTGTCCAGGTAGGCACCGTTACGCCATGATCTGTTCATGATCGACTGGCGGGAGACGGCCCTGGGCGCATGGCGCGGCGTGCGGAGCGGGCCCACGGTGACCTACGGCCTGATCGCCGTGTGCTGCGTCGTGTTCCTGATCGGCCCGGTGTCGGGTCTCCACCCGGTCCACGGCACCGGAGAGGCGGCCCTCGCGGCGCAGAGCGACTACTTCCACCGCTGGGGGGTCGTACCGGCCGAGCTGCTGAGCGGTGAGACCCGCGCCCTGCTCACGCCGCTGACCGCGCTCTTCGTCCACGGCAGCTGGCTGCATCTGCTCGGCAACATGCTGTTCCTCCACGTCTTCGGCGCGATGGCCGAGGAGCGGATGGGCGCGGTCGGATACGCCTTCTTCTATCTCGGCTGCGGCTACCTGGCGCTCCTGGGCTACGCGGCGGTCCACGCGAGCAGCGAGCAGACGCTCGTGGGGGCCTCGGGTGCGATCTCGGCGCTCCTCGGCGCGTTCCTCTACCTCTTCCCCCGCTCCCGGGTCACCAGCCTGTTCCCGTTCCTCTTCTTCCTGCCGCTGCGCTTCCCCGCCTGGATCGTGCTCGTCTTCTGGTTCGTGCTGCAGTGGCTGGCGGCGCGGACGGCCGGGCCGGGCCCGGGGGTCGCCTACCTGGCGCACGTGGTCGGCTTCACCGTCGGCTTCCTCTACGCCTGGGGGCGCTACAGAGGGAAGGGGCTGAGCGCAGCCCTTCCTTGGAAGGGTGGTGGCGGGAGACGGGCGGGCTAGAGTGAAGGCCCAAGCCGCGGCGACCGAGGGAGAAAGCCAGCCGTGATCACCGCGATCGTGCTCATCAAGACCAGCGTGGACCGCATCCCCGAGATCGCGGAGTCGATCGCCTCGCTCGACAGCGTCAGCGAGGTCTTCTCGGTGACCGGTACGTACGACCTGATCGCCATGGTCCGGGTGCCGCAGCACGACGACCTGGCCGACGTGATCCCCGGCCGGATCAGCAAGATCCCCGGCGTCGAGGCGACGGACACGCACGTCGCCTTCCGTACGTACTCCCAGCACGACCTGGAAGCCGCCTTCGCCATCGGCCTGGAGTCCTAGGCGCTGTCCGCGGCGGCATGACGAAGGGGGCCTCCTGAGGGAGGTCCCCTTCACCCGTACGAGTGGGTGCTCAGCCGCGGTCCGGGACGCAGCGGCCGTCCTCGGTGCGGTACTTCCACTGCGCGCCGTCCCGGACCAGCTCCTTCACGGCCCGTACGAAACGCTCCACGTGCTCGTCCGGCGTACCGGCGCCGAAGCTGACCCGGATGGCGTTGAGCGAGCGAAGCGAGATGGGGGTCCCCCCGGCCGAAGGCTGGGGGAT
The DNA here is from genome assembly GCF_018614205.1 of Streptomyces sp. ISL-36. GTDB lineage: Bacteria > Actinomycetota > Actinomycetes > Streptomycetales > Streptomycetaceae > Streptomyces. The sequence goes on from NZ_JAGGOS010000040.1 coordinate 60,104, forward strand.
CTCGCCCGGCTCCGCCTCCGGGGCGCCGCACTCGCCGATCTGCTGCGGGTCGCTGCCCAGCAGGGTGCGGACCAGCGGGTGGGCGCAGAAGAGACCGTCCCGGACACCGATGCCGTACTCGGCGGAGAGCGCCGCGGCGAAGTGGGAACTGTTCCAGCCCTCCACGACGAACGAGATGACGCCGACGCGCGGGGCCTGATCGCCGAAGAGCGAGAGCACCTTGACCTCGGGAACCTCGGCGAGGCCCTCCCGGACCGTCGCGATCAGCCGCTGCTCGCGCTCGACGAGGGTGTCGAAGCCGGCCTCGGTGAGCGCCTTGCAGGCGGAGGCGATGGAGTAGACGCCGATGACGTTCGGGGAGCCGGCCTCGTGGCGGGCGGCGGTGGTGTGCCATTCCACGTCGACTCCCCCGTCGGTCCGCCGGGCGACCTTCTTCGACGCGCCGCCGCCCGCGAGGTACGGCTCGGCGCCCTGGAGCCAGTCGGCGCGGCCGGCGAGCACGCCGGAACCGAACGGGGCGTAGAGCTTGTGCCCGGAGAAGGCGACCCAGTCCACGTCCAACTCCCTGACGGAGACGGGGTGGTGGGGGGCGAGCTGGGCGGCGTCGAGGACGATCCGGGCGCCGTGGGCGTGCGCGGCGGCGGCGAGTTCCTTCACCGGCCACAGCTCACCGGTGACGTTGGACGCGCCGGTGACGCAGACCAGCGCCGGTCCGTAGGGGTCGCGGTCGGCCAGCGCCCGCTCCAGGGTCGCGACGGCCTGGGCGGGGGTGCGCGGCGCGTTGAGGTAGGTGACGCGGGCGTCCCTCCACGGCAGCAGCGAGGCGTGGTGCTCGGTCTCGAAGACGAAGACCTGGCAGTTGGCGGGGAGCGCGGCGGCGAGCAGGTTGAGCGAGTCGGTGGTGGAGCGGGTGAAGACGACCTGGTCGCCGGGGCGGCAGTCGAGGAACTCGGCGACGGTGACGCGGCTGTTCTCGAAGAGGTCGGTGGAGAGCTGGGAGAGGTAGCCGGCTCCGCGGTGGACGCTGCCGTAGTACGGCGCGTACGCGGCGACGTCGTCCCACACCCGCTGCAGAGCCGGCGCGCTGGCGGCGTAGTCGAGCGCGGCGTAGCTGACCTCGCCCCCGGTGACGAGCGGAACGGTGACGTCCCGCCCGAGAACGGGCAGAGGGGCACAAACCGACTGGTCGGCGGCAGCGGTGGAGACAGACATGGCGAACTCCCGTACGAGGCAGGCGAAATCCCGCGCCGGCGGATACGCGGCAGCGCTGGAGAAGAAAAGAGGGGTGTGCGGAGAAGGGGCGAGAAGGCCCTATCGCATTCGCTTGCTCACAAGAGGCTCCCTGAGGACCAGGACCCCAAGGTTTCGAGGGGTCCGCGCTTGCCGTGGACCTTGCTGTCCACGGCCTGGTCTTCACCCGGGGCACCCCGCCACGGACGGAGGGTTGCCGGACAGCAAGCCGGGGCTTCGTAGCTGTCACTCATGACCTGGTACAGAACGTATGTCAGCTGATCGTCTCCGCGCAACCCCGTTCCGTATTCCGGAACGGGGCCACGCGGACACCTCTACGCGTTGCTGGCGGCGATCCAGCGCTCCAGGGCCTGGCGTGCGGCGCCCGAGTCGATCGACTCCGCCGCCTTGGCGATGCCGGCGCGCAGTTGCTCCGCCAGGGTGCCCTCCCCCGGCTCGAGCGCCGTGAGCGCCGCCGCTGAGTTGAGCAGTACCGCGTCCCGTACGGGGCCGGTCTCGCCCGCGAGCAGCCTGCGGGCCACGTCGGCGTTGTACGAGGCGTCGGCGCCGCGCAGCGCCTCCACCGGGACGATGTCGATGCCGACATCCCGTGGGTCGAAGGTCTCCTCCCGCACCGCCCCGTCCCGCACCACCCAAACCCGCGAGGTGGCCGTGGTCGTCAGCTCGTCCAGGCCGTCGTCGCCGCGGAAGACGAGCGCGGAGGAGCCGCGCTCGGCGAGCACCCCGGCCATGATGGGGGCCATCCGGGCGTCGGCGACGCCGGTCGCCTGGGCCCTGACCCGGGCCGGGTTGGTGAGCGGACCCAGGAAGTTGAAGACGGTCCGGATCCCCAACTGGCCGCGGGCGGCTGCCACATGACGCAGCGCCGGGTGGAACTTCACCGCGAAGCAGAAGGTGATCCCGGCCTCCTCGGCGACCTCGGCCACCCGCCGCGGGGTCAGCTCCAGGTTGACGCCGAGCTTCTCCAGGACGTCGGAGGCGCCGCTCGCGCTCGACGCGGCCCGGTTGCCGTGCTTGACGACCTTGGCGCCGGTGCCGGCCACCACGATCGCCGACATCGTGGAGATGTTGACGGTCTTGGCTCCGTCGCCGCCCGTGCCCACGATGTCCACGGACGGGCCGGGGACCTCGATGAGGTTGGCGTGCGCGTACATCGTCCGGACGAGTCCGGTGATCTCCTCGACGGTCTCGCCCTTGGCGCGCAGCGCGACCGCGAAGCCGGCGATCTGGGCGTCGGTGGCCTCGCCGCGCAGGATCCGGTCCATCGCCCAGGCGGTGTCCTCGGCGCTCTGGTCGCGGCCGGTCAGCAGTCCGTCCAGGACGGCGGGCCAGGAGCGGCCCGCCGTGGTAGGTCCTCCAGCGGGGGTCACAGCGCTCATGGCAGCTCCTGGTCATTGCCGTAACGAGACGAATACAGGCCCACCCTATCGATCCACGGGGACGGCAAAGAGCCCCGTCCATCGAATGGACGGGGCTCCCGCTGTGGCGACCTCGACGCGACCGTCAGGTCGGTTCAGGTGATCAGTGGTGGCCGTGGCCGCTGGTGATCTCCTTGTACTCCTCGGCGGTGGGCTTGGCGATCTGGCTTTCCTCGCCGTAGTAGCTCCGGTTGAGCTTGACCCGGAGCTTCTCCATGCGGCCGATCTTCCGCTCGACGCCGTTCTCGTCGACCAGCGGACCGAGCTCGGCCGGCTTGTTCTGCTCATGCGCCGTGAGCTTGTAGAGCTGGCCCTGGCTGAGCGGCTGGTGGACCTCGACGAACTCACCGTGCGGCAGGCGCTTGATGACGCCGGACTCGCGACCGTGCAGCACCTTGTCCTTGTCCCGGCGCTGGAGGCCGAGGCAGATCCGCTTGGTGACGATGAACGCGATGACCGGGCCGAGGAAGAAGAAGATCCGTACGAACCAGGTGATCGAGTTGATCGACAGGTGGAAGTGCGTGGCCCAGATGTCGTTGCCACCACCCACGAGCATGATCATGTACGCGGTGACCCAGGCGACACCGAAGCCGGTGCGCGTCGGAGCGTTGCGCGGGCGCTGCGCGATGTGGTGCTCGCGCTTGTCGCCGGTGATCCACGACTCGATGAAGGGGTAGACCGCGATCGCGGCCAGCATCACCGGGAAGATCACCAGCGGGATCATCACGCCCAGGACCAGGGTGTGGCCCCAGAGGTTGATCTCCCAGCCCGGCATGACACGGATCAGACCCTCGGCGAAGCCCATGTACCAGTCGGGCTGGGCGCCGGTGGACACCTGGTCCGGACGGTACGGGCCAAGCGCCCAGATCGGGTTGATCGAGGCGATCGCCGAGATGACCGCGATGACACCGAAGACCAGGAAGAAGAAGCCTCCGGCCTTGGCCATGTAGACCGGCAGCAGCGGCATGCCCACGACGTTGTTGTTCGTACGGCCGGGGCCCTCGAACTGCGTGTGCTTGTGGTAGAAGACCAGGATCAGGTGCGCCACCACGAGGCCGAGCATGATGCCGGGCAGCAGCAGCACGTGCGCCGAGTAGAACCGGGCCACGAAGTCGCCGCCGGGGAACTCCCCGCCGAACAGGAACATCGACAGGTACGTGCCGATGACGGGCACGGACAGGATCGCGCCCTGCATGAAGCGGACACCGGTGCCGGAGAGCAGGTCGTCCGGGAGCGAGTAACCGGTGAAGCCGGTGAACATGCCCAGGAAGAACAGCAGGAAGCCGAACAGCCAGTTGATCTCACGCGGCTTGCGGAACGCACCCGTGAAGAACACGCGCATCATGTGCACGAACATGCCGGCGATGAAGACCACCGCGGCCCAGTGGTGGATCTGCCGGATGAGCAGACCACCGCGCACATCGAAGGAGATGTGCATGGTCGAGTTGAACGCCTCGGACATCAGCTGACCCTGCAGCGGGACGTAGCTGCCGTGGTACTCCACCTCGTTCATCGACGGGTGGAAGAACATCGTCAGGTACACACCCGTGAGGATGATGATGATGAAGCTGTAGAGGCAGATCTCACCGAGCATGAAGGACCAGTGGTCCGGGAAGATCTTGCGCATGTTGGCCTTGGCCAGGGAGTAGATCCCGAGGCGGCCGTCGGCCCAGTCGGCGACCCGCTCACCGGCGGGTGCCTTCTTCTTGGTATCGGTCACAGTGCTCATCCGCGCTCCCAGAAGGCAGGGCCGACGGGCTCGTCGAAGTCGCCGAGCGCCTCGAGGAAGCCCTTGTCGTTCACGCCGATCCGCAGCTGCGGGAGGGCGTGACCCGCCGGGCCGAAGATGACGCGGGCGCCGTCGGACAGGTCGAAGGTGGACTGGTGGCACGGGCAGAGCACGTGGTGCGTCTGCTGCTCGTACAGCGAGATCGGGCAACCCACGTGGGTGCAGATCTTCGAGAAGGCGACGATGCCCTCGTGCGACCACTCGAGCTCGCGCTTGTCCTTGATGTCGTCCGGCTGAATGCGGACGATCATCAGGGCGGCCTTGGCGATCTCGGTCTGGAAGTGGTGGTCGTGCTCCGAGAGGCCCTCGGGCATCGCGAAGGTCAGCGAACCGACCGCGACGTCCTCGGGACGCAGCGGCTCGTGCGTGTTCATGTTGATCAGCTGCAGCCCCTTGGCCCACATGGTGGTCCGGAGCTTCTTCTCGGGCAGCGGACCCATGTCGCGCAGCAGCATCAGGCCGGAGAGCGGTACGAGCGACAGCGCGCCGAACATCGTGTTGCGGATCAGCTTGCGCCGGCCCATGCCGGACTCGGCGGCACCGGCCGCGAAGTCCGACATCACCTTCGCCCTGGTCTCCGGGGAGGCCTGGATCGGGTGACGCTCGTCCGCGATCTCGACGTCGGACATCAGGGTGCGGGCCCAGTGGACCGCGCCCGCGCCGATGAAGAACAGCGCGCAACCGAGGGTCAGACCCAGCGCGAAGTTGAGCGCGCTCACCCGGCCGACCGGCCAGATGTACACGATCTTGTCGACCGGGAAGATCACGTACGAGGCGATGAAGCCGACAGTGGCCAGCATCGACAGCGTGAACATGAAGGCGACCGCACGCTCGGACCGCCGGGCGGCCCGCTCGTCGATGTCCTGGATGCGCGGCTTGTGGGGCGGAAGGCCCGGGTCGGCGAACGGGTCGTCCGCGACCGCGACCTTCACCGCGCCGTGCGCGGTGTCCTGCACGGAGGGCAGGTTCTCTTCTGGAATCTCTTGGCTACTCATGACTTCTTGGCCTTAGCGGTGTGGGCCGCGACCCAGATGGCAACTGCGATCAGGCCGCCCAGACCGAAGATCCATCCGAACAGACCCTCACTGACGGGGCCGAGGCCACCGAGCTTGAGCCCGCCGGGGTTGTTGGTCTTGTCGCTGTTGACGGCCTGGACGTACGCGATGATGTCCTTCTTCTCCTTCTCCGGCATGGTCGTGTCGGGGAAGGAGGGCATGTTCTGCGGGCCGGTCTGCATGGCCTCGTACAGGTGCTTCGGGCTCACGCCTTCGAGGCTCGGGGCGTACTTGCCGTGCGTCAGCGCGCCGCCCTCACCGGTGAAGTTGTGGCACTGGGCGCAGTTGGAACGGAACAGGTCGCCACCACGGGCGATGTCGGCACCGTCGGGGCTGTACTGGGCCGCCTTCGGCGTGATCGGGCCGGCACCGAGGGAGGCGACGTACGCCGCGAGCTGATCGATGTCAGCCTGCGAGTAGATGACCTTCTTCTTCGGTACCTGGGCGCCCGGCTGCTGGGCCGGCATGCGGCCCGTGCCGACCTGGAAGTCCACGGCGGCCGAGCCGACGCCGACCAGGGACGGGCCGTCAGAGGTGCCCTGACCGCCGGTTCCGTGGCAGCTGGCGCAGCCGACGGAGTAGAGCTTCTTGCCCTCCTCGATGGCGAGGGACTGGGCGGTTTCATCGGCCTTCGCCGTGCCCGCGGGCGCGAACGCGGCGTACAGCCCCCCAGTGGCCGCCAGCGCGAGAAGGAGGACGACGAGCGCCGCCAGCGGATGGCGTCGTCGTGCGGAGAGCTTTTTCACGGATTACCCCGGTGTCAGGATCTTCTGCGTCGATCTTGCTGGATGTCTCAGTTCGCCAGGATGGCGCCCCGATTACTTGATCATGTAGATCGTGGCGAAGAGGCCGATCCAGACGACATCGACGAAGTGCCAGTAGTAGGACACGACGATGGCGGCGGTTGCCTGCTCGTGAGTGAATCTCTTGGCGGCGTACGTCCGGCCCAGGACCAGCAGGAAGGCGATGAGACCGCCCGTCACGTGCAGGCCGTGGAAGCCGGTGGTCAGGTAGAACACGGAGCCGTACGGGTCCGACGAGAGCGAGAGACCCTCGTGCTTGACCAGCTCGGTGTACTCGAAGACCTGGCCGCCGATGAAGATCGCACCCATCACGAACGTGATGATGAACCATGTCCGGAGCTTCTTCACATCGCCCCGCTCGGCGGCGAAGACGCCGAGCTGGCAGGTGAGGGAGGAGAGCACCAGGATCGTGGTGTTGGTCGCCGAGAACGGGAAGTTCAAGGCCGAGGCCTTTTCCGCCCAGAACTCGGCACCCGTCACCGATCGCAGGGTGAAGTACATCGCGAAGAGGGCCGCGAAGAACATCAGCTCGGAACTCAACCAGATGATGGTTCCGACGCTGGTGAGGTTCGGCCGATTGACCGACGGGTGCGCGTGCCCGGTTTCTACTGTCGTTACTGTCGCCACGACCGACATTATGTCGGTCGCTTATCCCGCCCTCACTCCGGGGGGTGCCGTTCGGAGTGTCAGGGGCGTGTGTCCAGCCCGAACGGCCCATCGAAGCGGTCTTCCAAGCGGTGTCGAACCGGTGTTGACTGGGTGGGGGGAGGAGTAGCATCCGCGCATCGGTTGATGACCTTCACGGAGGAACGATGCAGTCGAGCGCCACGGTCCTGGTCTACAGCGACGACGCGAACACGCGGGAACAGGTGCGGCTGGCTGCCGGGCGCAGGCCCGCGGCCGATGTTCCCCCGGTCGAGTTCGTCGAGTGCGCGACGCTCCCCGCGGTGCTGGCGCGCCTGGAGGAGGGCGGTATCGACGTCTGCGTCCTGGACGGCGAGGCCGTGCCGGCGGGCGGGATGGGTGTCTGCCGGCAGATCAAGGACGAGGTCTTCCACTGCCCGCCGGTGCTGCTCCTGATCGGCCGCCCGCAGGACGCCTGGCTGGCCACCTGGAGCCGCGCGGACGCCGCGGTCACCCTTCCGGTCGAACCGGTGGGCTTCGCGGCGTCCCTGGCGTCGCTGCTGCGCACCCGCCTGTGCATCGACGTCTGACGGCCGATGCCCGACGGCTGACGCCTGACGCCTGACGGCTAGATCGAGGGCTTCAGACGGTTGGGGTCGGGCGGGTTGGCGGCGTTCTGCGTGGGCTCCACGAGGGCGCTGCCCTTGCGCCACTTGTCCCAGGGCAGGTTCCAGTCGCCGAAGCCGTTGCCGAAGGTGTCCATCGTGTCGCCGTAGCTGTTGATCGTCTTCACGATGTCGCCCGGGCGCACGGTCTCGTAGAACCAGGCCGCGTTCCCCGTCGACATGCCGACACAGCCGTGGCTGACGTTCGCAACTCCTTGCGAACCGACGGACCAGGGCGCGGCGTGGACGTATTCACCACTCCAGGTGACCCGGGTCGCGTAGTAGACGGGCAGGTCGTACGACTCCGAACTGCCTTCCGCGATGCCCACGCTGGTACCGCGCATCCGTACGAAGTACTCCTTGCCCAGCACCACCTTGATGCCGTTACGGGTGGAGAAGCCCGGCTTGCCGGTGGTCACCGGAATGGTGTTGATCACTTCTCCGTTGCGCCGCACGGTCATGTAGTGCGAGCCCGCGTCCGCGACCGCCTCGATCCGGTCGCCGATCGTCAGCTTCAGCGGCTTCGACTCGCCGCCGTAGAGCTTGTCGCCGACCTTGACGCCCTGGAGGTTCGCGGTGGCGGAGATCACCGCGCCGACGGGCCAGTAGTCCTTCGGGCGGTAGTGCAGCTTCTTGTCGTCCACCCAGTGCCAGGAGCCCTCCACCGACGGCGTGGAGCGGACCTTCAGCGCCCGTTCCACCACCGCTCTGGCCGCCCGGTCCTTGACGGGGAGGCTGAGGTCGGCCGTGAGGGGCTGTCCGACGCCGTACTTGCCCGCCTCCGGGCCGAACTCCACCGTCAGGGCGCCCTTCGCCGGGGCTGTCTCGAAAGTGAACGTACGGGCGCCAGGAGCGCCGTCCTCGTCCTCCGTGGAGACCCTGACGGTGTAGCGGGCTCCGGCCGTCAGCGAGCCCGTGGAGCGCCAGCGCTGGCCGTCCGCGGTGAGTTCGCCCGCCAGATGGTGCCCGGTCGCGTCGACGGCCGTCACATCGGTGATGCGGCCTTCGTTGCCCTTGGCCGTGATCTCCAGCGCCTTGTCCGGGTCGGCCTTCCTGCCGTCCGCCGGAGCGTTGAAGGAGACCTGCTGCCCCGCGTCGTACGGCCTCGTCGACAGCGGGTGACCCTCGGAGCCCGTGCAGGCGGTGGCGCCGGCCGTGACGGTGACGGCCAGGACCGTGCAGCTCAGCGCGGTCCGAATGCGCGGCGTGTCGTTCATGAGATCACCGTAAGAACATTCGCCCGAGCCAGCGCGCCGAGTGCTGCAAAAGAGGGGCCCGGCCACTTCGGTGACGAAGCGTCCGGGCCCCTCGGGTACTGCGGGGGTGCTGCGGGGTACAACTACTGGTTCTGGTTCTCGCCGCGGTAGAACTCGAACACCCAGCCGAAGAGACCGACCAGGATCAGCGGGGCCGAGAAGTACAGCAGCCACCAGCCCATCGCGATGGCGAGGAAGGCGAGCGCACCGCCGATGGCGAGCGAGAGCGGCTGCCAGCTGTGCGGGGCGAAGAAGCCCACCTCACCGGCCTCGTCCGCGACGTCGGCCTCCTTGTCGTCCTGCGCCATCGCGTCGACACGCCGGGCCGTGAAGGCCAGGTAGTAGCCGATCATGATGGAGAGACCGAAGGCCAGGAAGAGCGCCGTGGTACCGACCGGCTCCTTCGACCACACGCCGTAGAGAACGGCCATGGCGAGGATGAAGACGCTCAGCCAGATGAACATCTTGCCCTGGATCTTCACTTGCCGGCCTCCTTGCTGCCGGTGAGGGCCGCGGCGTCGTGCGGCTTGTTCTCGAGCTGGTCGATCGCCGCGATCTCAGGGTGGTGCAGGTCGAACGCCGGGGATTCGGAACGGATCCGCGGCAGGGTGAGGAAGTTGTGCCGCGGGGGCGGGCAGGAGGTGGCCCACTCCAGCGAACGGCCGTAGCCCCAGGGGTCGTCGACCTCGATCTTCTTGCCGTACTTGGCCGTCTTCCAGACGTTGTAGAGGAACGGCAGGATCGACAGACCGAGCAGGAACGAGGAGATCGTCGAGATCGTGTTCAGCGCGGTGAAGCCGTCGGCGTCGAGGTAGTCCGCGTAACGACGCGGCATGCCCTCGGCGCCCAGCCAGTGCTGCACCAGGAACGTGCCGTGGAAGCCGATGAACAGCGTCCAGAACGTGATCTTGCCGAGCCGCTCGTCCAGCATCTTGCCGGTGAACTTCGGCCACCAGAAGTGGAAGCCGGCGAACATCGCGAAGACCACGGTGCCGAAGACGACGTAGTGGAAGTGCGCGACGACGAAGTACGAGTCGGAGACGTGGAAGTCCATCGGCGGCGAGGCCAGGATGACGCCGGTCAGACCACCGAAGGTGAAGGTGACCAGGAAGCCGATCGTCCAGAGCATCGGTGTCTCGAAGGACAACGAGCCCTTCCACATCGTTCCGATCCAGTTGAAGAACTTCACGCCGGTCGGTACGGCGATGAGGAACGTCATGAAGGAGAAGAACGGCAGGAGCACGCCACCGGTGACGTACATGTGGTGGGCCCACACGGTCACCGACAGACCCGCGATCGCGATGGTCGCGGCCACCAGGCCGATGTAGCCGAACATCGGCTTGCGGCTGAAGACCGGGATCACTTCGGAGACGATGCCGAAGAACGGCAAGGCGATGATGTACACCTCTGGGTGTCCGAAGAACCAGAAGAGGTGCTGCCACAGCAAGGCGCCGCCGTTGGCCGCGTCGAAGACATGGGCACCGAACTTGCGGTCCGCCTCCAGGGCGAACAGCGCGGCCGCCAGGACCGGGAAGGCGAGCAGGACCAGCACACCGGTCAGCAGCACGTTCCAGGTGAAGATCGGCATCCGGAACATCGTCATGCCGGGAGCGCGCATGCAGATGATCGTGGTGATGAAGTTGACCGAACCGAGGATCGTGCCGAAGCCGGAGAAGGCCAGACCCATGATCCACATGTCGGCGCCGACACCCGGCGAGCGGACGGCGTCCGACAGCGGGGAGTAGGCGAACCAGCCGAAGTCGGCCGCACCCTGCGGGGTGAGGAAGCCGGCCACCGCGATGATCGAGCCGAAGAGGTACAGCCAGTACGCGAACATGTTCAGCCGCGGGAACGCCACGTCGGGCGCGCCGATCTGCAGCGGCATGATCCAGTTCGCGAAGCCGGCGAACAGCGGCGTCGCGAACATCAGCAGCATGATCGTGCCGTGCATCGTGAACGCCTGGTTGAACTGCTCGTTCGACATGATCTGCGTACCCGGACGGGCCAGCTCGGCGCGCATGAAGAGCGCCATGAGTCCGCCGATGCAGAAGAAGACGAACGACGTCACCAGGTAGAGGGTGCCGATCGTCTTGTGGTCGGTGGTGGTGAGCCACTTGACCACGACATTGCCGGGCTGCTTGCGGCGTACCGGGAGCTCGTTCTCGTACGAGTCCTCAGCCGCGGCCGCACCGTGGGGTTCGTTGAGGATGCTCACAGTGTGTTCTTCTCCGCATTCCTGGCCGGGTCCGTCTGCTCAATGCCCGACGGGATGTAGCCGGTCTGCCCCTTCTCCGCCAGCTCCTTCAGGTGCTGCTGGTAGCGCTCCGGAGAGACCACCTTGACGTTGAAGAGCATCCGGGAGTGGTCCACACCGCACAGCTCGGCACACTTGCCCATGAAGGTGCCCTCCTTGGTGGGAGTCACCTCGAAGGAGTTGGTGTGACCGGGGATGACGTCCTGCTTCATCAGGAAGGGGACCACCCAGAAGGAGTGGATGACGTCACGGGAGGTCAGGACGAACCGGACCTTCTCGCCCTTCGGCAGCCACAGGGTCGGACCCGGGTTGCCGTTCTGCGGGTTGCGGTCACCGGGGATACCGGCGTCGTAGACGCCACCGGCGTTCTCCGGGAAGTCGTTCTGGAACTTGTCCGGAATGGCCGCGAGGTTCTTGTCCGTCTTGGCGTCGCCCGTCACACCGGGCACGTTCTCGACGTAGTTGAAGCCCCAGCTCCACTGGTAGCCGACCACGTTCACGGTGTGGGCGGGCTTGTCGGAGAGCTTGAGGAGCTTCGACTCGTCGCGCGCCGTGAAGTAGAAGAGCACGGAGACGATGATGAGCGGGGTGACCGTGTACAGCGCCTCGATGGGCATGTTGTACCGCGTCTGCGGAGGTACCTCGATCTTGGTGCGGCTGCGCCGGTGGAAGATGACGGACCACAGGATCAGACCCCAGACAAGGACGCCCGTGGCGAGCGCAGCCGCCCACGAGCCCTGCCAGAGGGAGAGGATCCGAGGTGCCTCTTCCGTTACCGGGGTGGGCATACCAAGGCGGGGGAAGTCTTCCCAGTTGTACGAGCAGCCGGTGGCTGTCGCCAGGATCAGGCCCGCAGTCAGCACCTGCGGCAGCTTCCGCCGCATCGGGCGCCGAGACGTGGGGGTACCACCCGCGCCTTGGCTGCGGGGGAGGTCGGAGCCGTTGGGACTCACGTAGCGCCTTCCCGAGAGTCTCGGCCCGCGCTGGTCGGCTACGGCCGTCTCGCTGGTCGGTCGCCGCCCCGGCCGCGGGCAGGGGTTTGGATGTTTATGCGGACCAAACCCTACTGGACGCTATTTGGGGTCGCGCGGGGAGGGTGCCCAACGCGCCGTCCGACTCCCCGAAGGGGTGGACGTGATCATTCCGCGGGCGGCTCCGGAGCCTCGGCCGGCAGGTCGACCGGGGGCCGGTCCACGGGCGTCCGGGGGCCGTTCGGCGACGGACGGGCGGCAGGGGCGGCGGCCGTCCGGTGGTCGACGGGCGGCGCGGGCCGGGCATGTGACGGGGGCTTACGGAGCGGCGGGGCAGCAGGCCCTACCGTGTCGGTGTGCCCTACTTCGATGCCGCTTCCTCCGCCCCGCTGCACCCCGTCGCCCGCCAGGCACTGCTCGCCTCCCTGGACGAGGGGTGGGCCGACCCGGCCCGGCTCTACCGGGAGGGGCGGCGGGCCCGGCTGCTCCTGGACGCGGCCCGGGAGGCCGCGGCCGACGCGGTGGGGTGCCGTCCCGACGAACTCGTATTCACTCCTTCGGGGACGCGCGCGGTTCACTCCGGAATCTCCGGGGCGCTCGCGGGGCGTCGGCGTGTCGGGACCCGGCTCGTGGTCTCGGCGGTCGAGCACTCCTCCGTCCTGCACGCGGCCGAGACGCATGCGGCGGCGGGCGGATCGCTGACCGAGGTGCCGGTGGGCCGGTCGGGCGCGGTGGAGGCCGCGGCCTTCGCGGCGGCGCTGGACGAGGGCACCGCGCTGGCCTGCCTGCAGTCCGCCAACCACGAGGTGGGGACGGTGCAGCCGGTCGCGGAGGTCGCGGAGGCGTGCCGGGCGGCGGGGGTCCCGCTCCTGGTGGACGCGGCGCAGTCGCTGGGGTGGGGGCCGGTCGAGGGCGACTGGTCGCTGCTCGCGGCGAGCGCGCACAAGTGGGGCGGTCCTGCGGGCGTCGGGCTGCTCGCGATCCGTAAGGGCACCCGCTTCTCCCCCCAAGGCCCGGCGGACGAACGGGAGTCGGGGCGGGCGGCCGGTTTCGAGAACCTGCCGGCGATCGTGGCCGCGGCGGCGTCCCTGCGGGCGGTGCGGGCGGAGGCGGAGGCCGAGGGGGCGCGGCTGCGGGGCCTGGTGGAGAGGATCCGGGGCCGGGTCGGCGAGCTGGTGCCGGATGTGGAGGTGGTGGGCGACCCGGTGCGCCGGCTCCCCCATCTCGTCACCTTCTCCTGTCTCTATGTCGACGGGGAGACGCTCCTGCACGAGCTGGACCGGGAGGGTTTCTCCGTTTCGTCCGGTTCGTCGTGTACGAGTTCGACGCTGACCCCCAGCCATGTCCTGCGGGCGATGGGGGTGCTGAGCGAGGGGAACGTCCGGGTGTCCCTGCCGGCGGGGACGGCCGAGGAGGACGTGGAGCGCTTCCTCGACACCCTGCCTGGGGTGGTGGCGGCGGTACGGGAGCGGCTCGGCGCGCCGGAGCCGGTGACCGGGGCGGCGGCCGACTCGGGCTCGCTCGTGGTGGACGCCCTGGGCAAGCGCTGCCCGATCCCGGTCATCGAACTGGCCAGGGTGATCGGCGACGTCCCGCTGGGCGACACGGTCACCGTCCTCGCCGACGACGAGGCGGCCCGCCTGGACATCCCGGCCTGGTGCGAGATGCGCGGCCAGGAGTACGTGGGCGAGGAGCCCTCCCCGAAGGGGGGCACGGCGTACGTGGTGCGCCGGGTGGCGTAGGGAGCCGGGACCCGGGGGGCGGGGCGGGCGCGTCGGAACCGCGCGAGCCGGCGGGCCGCGCCACCAGGTAAGGCGCAGGGCCGGCCGCGCAGCTCCGGGGGCACCGGCCGCGGCGGCCTGGCGCGAAGCCGGCCGTTCGGGGCCCGCGAGTCGCGGGCCCCGAGGGCGTAGGGGCGGAGGGCGGAGGCCCCGGCGTCAGGACAGGTGGGCCTGGACCTCGGTCGCGGCCTCGTCGCCGTACGCCTTGGTGAAGCGCTCCATGAAGTGGGCCCGGCGCAGGGTGTACTCCTGGGTGCCCAGGGTCTCGATCACCAGCGTGGCGAGCATGCAGCCGACCTGGGCCGCGCGCTCCAGGCCGACACCCCAGGACAGGCCCGTCAGGAAGCCGGCGCGGAACGCGTCGCCGACGCCCGTCGGGTCGACCTTGGCCTCCTCCTCGGGGCAGCCGACCTCGACGGCCGGCTCGCCCGCGCGCTCGATGCGCACGCCGCGCGAGCCGAGCGTGGTGACCCGGTGGCCGACCCTGCCGAGGATCTCCTCGTCGTTCCAGCCCGTCTTGGACTCGATGAGGCCCTTCTCGTACTCGTTGGAGAAGAGGTAGGTCGCGCCGTCGAGGAGTGTGCGGATCTCCTCGCCGTCCATCCGCGCGATCTGCTGCGAGAAGTCGGCGGCGAAGGGGATGCCCCGCGCCTTGCACTCCTCGGTGTGACGGAGCATCGCCTCGGGGTCGTCGGCGCCGATCAGCACCAGGTCGAGACCGCCCACGCGGTCGGCGACCGACTTGAGCTCGATCTGCCGGGCCTCGCTCATCGCGCCCGTGTAGAAGGAGCCGATCTGGTTGTGGTCCTTGTCCGTGGTGCAGACGAAGCGGGCGGTGTGCAGGACCTCGGAGATCCGGACCGAACCGGTGTCGACGCCGTGGCGGTCGAGCCAGGCGCGGTACTCGTCGAAGTCGTAGCCGGCCGCTCCCACGAGGATCGGGTTGCCGCCCAGCTGGCCCATGCCGAAGCAGATGTTCGGGCCGACGCCTCCCCGCCGGATGTCGAGGTTGTCGACGAGGAAGGAGAGGGAGACCGTGTGGAGCTGGTCCGCGACGAGCTGGTCCGCGAACCGGCCGGGGAAGGTCATGAGGTGGTCGGTGGCGATGGAGCCGGTGACTGCGATACGCACGGCTGGGTGCTCCTGCGGGTGCGGAAAGGGGTTGACAGTTCACGCTACCGGGTGGGGGGCGCCCTGCCGAACAGTGGAAACTACCCCAGAGTAGGCCTTTTCACCGAAGCGATGCCGTGCGTACGGTGCGCCTATGTCCACGTACCCCGCTCCTCGTGAGCAGCAGGAGTCCGAGATGAGCCTGGCCCAGCTGCGCGGCGACAGCGCGCGGATGGCCCCGCACTGGGTGGTCCCCGCGACCGCCTCGGCCGCTCCGGTCTCCCCCGCCCTGATCCACGGCGTCGTCGTCCCGCCCGCCTCGGCGCGGCTGATCGACGCCACGCCCGAGTACGGCGCCTAGGGGACGGAACCAGCCGCTCGCCCGATCCGTCCCACCGGTGTCATCACCACGGACGAAGGAGCGATGCGGTGAGCACTACGGACAACCCGCGGCGCGGTCGCAGGCCGCTGATGGTCGCGGCGGTGGCGGCGGGCGTCCTGCTGGCCGGTGGTGGCGGGGTGTATCTCGCCGCCGCGCCGTCCGGTGGTGGCGCCCCCGCCGCTCCCCCGCCGCTGCGCCTCGACGCCAAGGGCGACGGACCGGGCATCGCGCCCGGCGAGCCGGACCCGAGCGGCGGTGGCACGGTCTACAAGGCCAGGGGCCCGCTCCCCCAGGGCCCCTCCTCGGCCCCGGTCCACCGGCCCGAGGGCAAGGTCACCTCGGCGGAGGTGGCCCGGCTGGCGAAGGCGCTCGGCGTTCCGGGGGAACCGAGGCTGGAGGGCGCCGTCTGGAAGATCGCGCCGGAGAAGGACGGATCGGGTCTGCGGCTCGATGTGTCGGCCGAAGCGCCGGGCAGCTGGACGTTCTCGCGGTACGACGGCGGCCCGGCCGGCGACGCCTGCCTCAAGGGCAAGGCGTGTCCGCCCCCGGGTGAGGCGAAGCCCCCGAGCGGCGGACCGGTCAGCGAGGCGGCGGCGCGGGCCGCCGCGGCGCCCGTCCTGAAGGCGATCGGCCAGGAGGACGCGAAGCTGGACACGACGCAGGTGATGAACGGCACCGTACGGGTGGTCAACGCGGACCCGGTGGTGGGCGGCCTGCCGACGTACGGCTGGTCGACCGGCATCCATGTCGGTCCCGACGGGAAACCGGTCGCGGGCAGCGGGCACATGAAGGATCCGGCGAAGGGTCCCGGCTATCCGGTGATCGGCGCGGAGAAGGCGCTCGAGGAGCTGAACAAGGCGTCCTCCGGGCCGGGCACGATCGGTATCGGCGGCTGCGCCACCGATCCGCCGGCGGCGGACACCCCTGGAGCTCCTCCTGCGACGACCTGCGAGCCGGACGTGCGGCCGAAGGAGCTGGCGGTCACCGGCGCCGTGTTCGGCCTCGCCGCGCAGTTCGTGGACGGGAAGCAGGCGCTCGTGCCGTCGTGGCTGTTCACGGTGGAGGCGGAGGCGGGGGCGAAGCCGTCCACGGTCGTCCGGACGGCGGTGGCCCCGGAGCATCTGGCGCCTCGGGCGAAGCCGACCCCGACCCCGACACCGGCCCCGGACGAGGGCACCGCGCCCGCGCGGCAGATCGGGTCGTACCGGATCGACGGCACCGGCACCAAGCTGTCGGTCACCTTCTGGGGCGGCGTCTGCAGCGAGTACACGGCGACGGCCGAGGAGAGCGCGGGCAAGGTCGGCGTGCGGGTGACGGAGCGGCCGATCGACCCGGACAGGGCCTGCATCGCCATCGCCGTGGAGGTGACGCGGACGGTGACGCTGGAGCAGCCGCTGGGCGGCCGGACGGTGGTCGACGCGGCGAGCGGGGAGCCCGTACCGCGGAAGTGAGCGGGCGGGAAGAGACGAAGGCGGCGGCCCGGGAATCCCGGGCCGCCGCCTTCGTACTGCCTACGACTCAGCGGGAACGAGTCGCCTCAGCTGAACGAGTCGCCGCAGGCGCAGGAGCCCGTGGCGTTCGGGTTGTCGATCGTGAAGCCCTGCTTCTCGATGGTGTCGACGAAGTCGATGGAGGCACCGCCCAGGTACGGGGCGCTCATGCGGTCGGTGACGACCTTGACGCCGTCGAAGTCCTTGACGACGTCACCGTCGAGCGAACGCTCGTCGAAGAAGAGCTGGTAACGCAGACCGGAGCAACCGCCGGGCTGTACGGCGACGCGCAGCGCCAGGTCGTCACGGCCTTCCTGATCGAGCAGGGCCTTGACCTTGGCCGCGGCGGCGTCAGACAGGAGGATGCCGTCGCTGACAGTGGTCTTCTCGTCCGATACGGACATCTGCTTCTCTCCCGGGTTGTACGGAGACTGCTTGCCGACGGTAGCAACCGGCGGGGCCCGGGATTCATTCCGAGCGAGGCCGCGTCTTCACGTCTTGTCCCTTTCATGCTCGCACACCCGCTCGCGGGCAAGCACCGCTGCGTGGAGCCCGAATTCGTCACATCGACACTATGGCCATCGTCAAACTGACACGAAGCGGTTATGATAGATAGCGTCATTTAGACGAAAAGCCTCCGGTGCCAGCACCGGCTCCACTGGAGCGGCTCCGGCCGCACTGATTTTGGAAAAGAAAGGGTGCGTGACGTGACCACCGCCCAGCCCCTGGACGTCCAGCCGACGCCGCTCGCTCTGCTGCTCCTCGGCCGCGAGGCCGACCCGAAGAGCGAGCGCGGCGTGGAGTGCCCCGGCGACCTGCCGTCGCCCTCCGACCCGGACCTGGTGGAGCGCGCCCGCGCGGCCAAGGAGAAGCTCGGGGACAAGGTCTTCGTCCTCGGCCACCACTACCAGCGCGACGAGGTCATCCAGTTCGCCGACGTGACCGGTGACTCCTTCAAGCTCGCCCGTGACGCCGCGGCGCGTCCGGAGGCCGAGTACATCGTCTTCTGCGGCGTGCACTTCATGGCCGAGTCGGCCGACATCCTCACCACCGACGACCAGAAGGTCGTCCTGCCGGACCTGGCCGCGGGGTGCTCGATGGCCGACATGGCCACCGCCGAGCAGGTCGCCGAGTGCTGGGACGTGCTGACCGAGGCCGGCATCGCCGAGCAGGTCGTGCCCGTCTCGTACATGAACTCCTCGGCCGACATCAAGGCCTTCACCGGCAAGCACGGGGGCACGATCTGCACCTCGTCGAACGCCAAGCGCGCCCTCGACTGGGCCTTCGAGCAGGGCGAGAAGGTGCTCTTCCTGCCGGACCAGCACCTGGGCCGCAACACCGCCGTCCGCGAGATGGGGATGACGCTGGAGGACTGCGTCCTCTACAACCCGCACAAGCCGAACGGCGGCCTGACCGTCGAGGAGCTGCGCGCCGCCAAGATGATCCTCTGGCGGGGTCACTGCTCGGTGCACGGCCGGTTCTCGCTGGACTCGGTCAACGACGTGCGGGAGCGGATCCCGGGCGTGAACGTGCTCGTGCACCCGGAGTGCAAGCACGAGGTCGTGGCGGCCGCGGACTACGTCGGCTCGACCGAGTACATCATCAAGACCCTGGAGGCGGCCCCGGCCGGCTCGAAGTGGGCGATCGGCACGGAGCTGAACCTGGTCCGCCGGGTGGCCAACGCGCACCCGGACAAGGAGATCGTCTTCCTCGACAAGACGGTCTGCTTCTGCTCGACGATGAACCGGATCGACCTGCCGCACCTGGTGTGGGCGCTGGAGTCGCTGGCCGAGGGCAACCTGGTCAACCGGATCCAGGTCGACCGGGAGACGGAGAGCTTCGCGAAGCTGGCGCTGGAGCGGATGCTCGCGCTGCCGTAACCGGCCGTACGACCGAAGGGCGCCCCGCACGTGCGGGGCGCCC
>NZ_JAGGOS010000041.1 GCF_018614205.1 Streptomyces sp. ISL-36
GCCGGGGCGTGCGGCCGGCGCCCGGCGCGGGGCGGCGGGGCCGCTGCCCGCGGTCGGCCCTGTGGGGGTTGAGCGTGGCCACGGTCAGCTCGCCGCGGGCCCGTTGGAGTCGAGCAGCTTCTTGTACCAGTCGCGCAGCTGGTCGCCGCCCTTGCTCTTCCACTCCGAGACGGCCTGCTGCATGTCGGAGACCTTCTTGCGGCCGCGGACGATGTCCTTCTCCAGCTGCTCGAAGTCGTTCATCAGGCCGGTCCACTGCGAGGGTTCGGTGACGGTCATCCCGTAGAAGGAGGACTTGCCGGTGAAAGCGCCCATGCGCTGCTGCCACTCGACCATGGCCCGGGTGACCTCGGGTGCGTCCGGGTGGGCGATGTAGGGGGCGGGGTTGCCGAGGAAGAGCCAGGAGCTGTTGACCTCGTTGTTGCCCTGGTCGGTCTTGATCGGAAGGCCGTCCTTGACGGTGTGGTCGACGCCTTCGACGCCGTAGTCGGTGAGCATCCGTTCCTTGGTGCCGTACGGCGCGGCGGTGAAGTCGGCGATGGCGAGGACGTCCTCCACGAGCGCCCGGGGGCTGCCCTTCTTCACGAAGGCCCATATGTTGGCCGGGTTGGTGGCCCAGAGCTTCGGGTTGCCGCCCGCGTGCCCGGGGATGTCCATCGCGGCGATGGCGAACGCCGGGTTCTGCGCCGCCTGTTCGGCGGTCTTGGCGTACCAGTGGGAGAGGTCGTTGTTGTAGATGAGGACCTGCCCGGCGGTGAACCGGTTGCCGGCGTCGCCCTGGTTCTGCACTTTGGCGTCCGGGTGGACCAGGCCCGCGTCGTAGAGCTTGCGGGTCCATTCCAGGGCTTCGAGGTACTCCTGCGTCTCGATGCGGTTGATCAGCTTGCCGTCGACCATGTGCCAGCCGAGCGACTTCTCGCCGCCGGAGAGGACGCCGAACATGCTGAAGGCGGTCCACATCATGTCGTCACAGGCCCAGACTTTCGCCTTGGCGTTGGTGATCTCCTTGGCGAGGGCGAAAAATTCGTCGGCGCTCTTGGGGAGTTGCCAGCCCTTGGCGTCGAAGATGTCCTTGCGGTAGAAGGGCGCGATGTTGGTGACGTACGAGGCCGGCATCGGCAGTCCGCGGAGCTTGCCGCCGAAGATGGAGCGCTGCCAGGCGTCGGTGGGAATGGCGGCGAGGTTCGGGTAGGACTTGACCTTGTCACCGGAGAGGTACGGGCCGAGGTCCTCGAACTTGGCGTTGATGGCGCTGGGGATCTTGCCGCCGAGGTTCCAGCCGGGGACGACGACGAGGTCGGGGATGTCGCTGGAGGCGAGGACGGCGCCGAGTTTCTGGTCGTAGACGTTGCCGTCCTGGTTCTGCCAGACGGTCTTGACGCCGATGGCCTCGTTCATGGCCGTGTAGTACGGGTTGTCGTTGGCCGGCGGAGTGCCCCAGAGCGGGGCCATGACGCGGATCGTGCTGCCCTTGCCACGCTTGGTGGCGACCGAGGTGGCGAGCTGGTCCTTGGCGATGGGACGGATGAATCCGGCCGCGGAGCCGTTCTTCGGGGCGATGTCGGGGGCGACGACGTCGCGCGCCACGTACGCGGGGAGGATCTTCTGCGCGTCCTTGCCGCTGGTGGTGCCGTCCTTCTTCGCGGTCTCCCCACCGCCGCAGGCCGCGAGCAGCGGCATGCCGCCGGCCACGGCGACGGCGGCGACTGCGGCGGATCCGAGGAAGCCTCTCCGGCTCGGGGAGGAGCCCGCGGAGGAGCTCGGGGAACCCGTGGTGACGGCGTTCGGCGTCATTGCGTCAACCCTTCGTGGCGCGCCAGGACATCCGGCGGAAGCGGGCCGCCGGTCGGCTGCGATGTGTGAGGCGGAGCAGTCTGGCGGGCACGGCGACCCGCGGCGCTGTCGACACCATCCCTAGTCGAAGCGCTTCGATGTTGCTGCGAGGTTAAGTGAACGTCACCGGCCCGGCAAGAGTCGGTACCAAAGATTCGTCATCCAACCCGGCATGGGTGTAGGCCGCTTGAGTACGGGGGCGTGGGCCGGGTGGCGCTGTCGCACGCCTTGACAGAGCCCGTGTCGAAGTCGAGCATCGAAGCGCTTCGAAAAATCGGTGTGCCCATTTACCCTCCTCTGCCTAGGGATTCGCACGTGACCGCAGAACGGCCACCCTTCCGTGACCCAGCGACACCCGTCGCCCGGCGCGTCGACGACCTGCTCGACCGGCTGGCCCCCGACGAACGCCTCGCGATGCTCCACCAGTTCGCCCCGGCCGTGCCCCGCCTCGGCCTCGCGGCGTTCCGGACGGGGCAGGAGGCGCTGCACGGGGTCGCGTGGATGGGCCCGGCCACCGTGTTCCCGCAGGCCGTGGGCCTCGGCGCCACCTGGAACCCCGCACTCGTACGCCGGGTCGGCGAGGCCGTCTCGCGCGAGGCCCGCGCGATGCGTGCCAAGGACGACCGGGTCGGGCTCAACATCTGGGCGCCGACCGTGAATCTGCTGCGCCATCCCCTCTGGGGCCGTGGCGAGGAGGGCTACTCGGAGGACCCCGCCCTGACCTCCGCGCTCGCCGTCGCGTACACCCGCGGGCTGCGCGGCGACCACCCCACGTACTGGCGCACGGCGCCCGTCCTCAAGCACTGGCTCGCCCACAACAACGAGACGGACCGGGACACCTCGTCGGCCTCGGTCCGTCCGCGAGTGCTGCACGAGTACGACCTGCGGGCCTTCCGCGGCGCCGTCGAGGCGGGCGGGGTGGCCGGTGTGATGCCCGCCTACAACCTCGTCAACGGCCGCCCGAACCATCTCTCGCCGTATCTGCGCGAACACCTGCGGACATGGACGGAGCGGGAGCTGCTGGTCTGCTCCGACGCGGGAGCGCCGTCCAACCTCGTCGACTCGGAGAAGTACTTCGCCACGCACGAGGAGGCGACGGCCGCCGCGCTGCTCGCCGGCGTGGACTCGTTCACGGACCACGGCACCGACGGCACGGCGATCGTGGCCAGGCTGCGCGGCGCACGCGAACAGGGTCTGATCGGCCAGGAGGACATCGACACCGCCGTCCGCCGCCAGCTGACGGTGCGCTTCGCCCTGGGCGAGTTCGATCCCGAGCTCGACCCCTACGCCGACGAACAGGCCTTCGACTCGCCCGAGCACCGGGCGCTGGCCCAGGAGACGGCGGAACAGGCCGTCGTGCTGCTCAAGAACGGTCCGGCGGAAGACGGCGAGCCCCTGCTGCCGTTGCGCCCCGGCACCCGGATCGCGGTGGTCGGGCTGCTCGGCGACGAGTCCAAGCTCGACTGGTACAGCGGGAGTCTGCTGCACCGTTCCACCCCGCTGAACGGGCTGCGCGAGCGGTTCGGCGCCGACCGCGTCGTCTTCGCGGAGGGCGTGAACCGGGTGCGGCTGCGGACCGCGTCCGGCGCCCGGCTGCGGGTGCCGGAGAGCGATGTCCGGGACGAGACGCACCTCGCCGAGGGCGCGTTGGACCCGGCGCTCGTGGCCGGGCGCACCGACCTTCCACCACTGACCACCGACGGCGACGGTTCGGAGTTCGCGCTGATCGACTGGGGAGGCGGGCTGCTCACCCTGCGTGCCCCGGACGGCCGGTATCTGTCGGTCGCCGACGACCGCCGGGTGAGGGCCTCGGCCGACCAGCCGGGGGGCTGGGTCGTCCAGGAGACCTTCCGGTTGGAGGCGCGGGGCACGGACCATGACGCGGGGCACCTCCTCCTGCACGTCGGGACCGGTGGATACGTCTGTGTCGCCGCCGACGGCGTGAAGGTTGCCGCCGACCGTGAATCGGCCGAGATCTTCACGGTCGAGACCGTCGAGCGGGGCGAGGACGCCGTCGCCCGGGCCGCCGCCGAAGCCGACGTGGTCCTGGTGGTCGCGGGCAACGACCCGCACCTGTGCGGGCGCGAGACCGAGGACCGGTCGACCCTCGCGCTCCCCGCCCACCAGGAACGGCTGTGGCGTGCGGCCCACGCCGCCAACCCCCGTACCGCCCTGGTGCTCGTCTCCGCCTACCCGTACGCCGTCCCCGACGCCGCCGCCGCGCTGCCGGCCCTGCTCTGGACGGCACACGGCGGCCAGGCCGCGGGCACGGCGCTGGCCAGGATTCTCGCCGGGGACGTCTCCCCCGCGGGCCGGCTGCCGCAGACGTGGTACGCGTCCGACGCCGATCTGCCGGACATCCTCGACTACGACATCGTCGGCAGCCGCCAGACGTACCTGTACTTCGACGGGACGGCGCTGTTCCCCTTCGGCCACGGCCTGTCGTACACCTCGTTCGCCTACGAGAGGCTGTCCGCCTCGGTCGACGAGGAGGTCGTACGGGTGGAATGCACCGTGACCAACACGGGCGCCGTCGCCTCGGACGAGGTGGTACAGGTGTACGCGCGGGCCGTCGACCCGTCCGTGCCGCGCCCGCACCGCGAACTGCTCACCCACCGCCGGCTGCCGCTTGCCGCAGGAGCCTCCGAGACGCTGTCGTTCGAGATCCCGCGCTCCGCGCTCGGCTTCTGGGACGTGGCGCACGGGCGGTGGACGACGGAGCCGGGGGCGTACGAGATCCAGGTCGGCGCATCGAGCGCGGACCTGCGGCGGTCGGTCAGGGTCGAGATCGACGGGGTACGGCCCGGGCCGCGCCCCGTCCTGGAGAACGGGCTCTCCGCCGTCGACTACGACGAGCAGCGGGGCACGGAGATCGTCGACCGGACGAAGGTGTCGGGCGACGCCGTGACGCCCGCCGGAGCGGGGGCCGAGGGCGAGAGCGCGTCGGCGGCCGACGCCGAGGGCGAACTCGTCTTCCAGCGTTGCGACTTCGGCGACGGGGCGACCGAGGTGGCCGTGGAGGTCGCGGGAGCGGGCCGTGTCGAGCTCTCGCTCGACGGCCGCACGGTGCTGGCCGGCATCGACGTCCCGGAGACCGGCGGCCGCTACGACTACACCACGCTCGGTGCCGGAATCCTCGCGCGGGGCGTCGGGGATCTGCACATCAGGCTGCGCGGGCGGGTTCGCCTCGCGCGGATCGACTTCGCCGGCTGAGGGTCCTGCCGAAGTCGACCAGCGGGGCCCGGCACCGACGCCTTCCGGTGCCGGGCCCCGTCGTCATCGACACGGGTTGTCAACGCTCCTGAGCCTGTTCGTCAACCTCCGCCCGCCACGTACGGCGGTGACGGTCGGTTCCAGATCGCATCGAACCGGCTGATGATCCGCCGGAGTTCGCGGGCGCTTCGAGGTGACATGGCCTGCGTGACGGTGTCGAGGAGAGCGCGGGCTTCGAGAGGGTTGCCGCAGCAGTACCAGTGCACGTCGCCCCACTCGTCGTCGTGCCACAGTTGGCGCTCGGGACGGTGGACGTACTCCTTCCACAGGCGCAGGGCCGCGCTGACGTCTCCTGGCTGCAGATAGTTGCGGCCGCGCTCAAGACGGAAGATCTCGGACAGTGCACGCGAGGACAGGCCGTCGATGGCGTGCCTTTCCCCTGGTGTCCGGTGAGGGGAGATGCCGGCGCGGAGGTGTCCTGGCCGTCTACGCGGCATGGACCTTTCGGTTCGTCGTCATGCCGTCCATGCTGCCACGAGAAGTCGTGCGACGATTCGTCGGCCAGCAGGAAGCTATGAGCGGGGGCGAAGGCCGATGGAGTACGTCAATCTCGATGCGCAGGTCGGCGGCCTGTCAGGAGTCTTGGACCCGGCTCGCTACCTGGCCCATCTGCCCTCGATCTCCGATGATCTGCCCCCGGGTGCCCGGGCCTTCGCCACTGACACGGGCCACTACGACTTCCACAGCAGGCGATGTGTGAAGGACCTGACGCTTCATGCCGTCCGGGGCGCCGGCGGTGAGGAGATGGAGGTCGCGTTCCGGCACAACTGCTGGAAGCACGATCGCGACCTGGTCATCCGCTACGCGGGCGTCTCCAGCTTCGTCATCGATCCCGCCGACGAGGACCGAGAGGCGGACCTCGGGGCTGTGATTCTCGACGAGATCCTGCCGCACAGGGACGGCTGCAGCCACGAGATCGCCTGCTGGGACGGCACACTCACCGTCGTCTGCCGTGACCTCCGCGCGACCTGGACTGAGACCGTCTGCTCAAGCAAGGCGTAGGCGCGAAGGTCCGTGGAGGCTCCACGCGGACTAGGACGAACCTTGGCCTGGCTCGCCTGGCTGACGCCGTTGGCCAAGGACGCAGAACTCGTTGCCTTCGGGGTCCGCCAATACCACCCACGACTGGTCGCCCTGTCCGATATCGACGCGCTGTGCGCCAAGAGCCACAAGACGAGCCACCTCGGCGTTCTGGTCATCGGGCCTGAAGTCGAGGTGCAGTCGGCTCTTGGCCTTCTTGCTCTCGTCGATCCGGACGAAGTCCAGCCCCGGCAGGCGATCCGGCTCCGGGCGGATCTCGAACTCGTCATCGGAGGAGTGGACCACCACCCAGCCAAGAGCCTCGGCCCACCACTGCCCCAAGGCCGCCGGATCCACCGAGTGGACAATCACCTGTTCCCATTCCAAGGTCATCCGCCGAGCTTAGGCCTACCAGGCGTTCGAAAAAAAGACCTTGAAGGGGCCACAGGGAGGATCGAGTTCGCCGCCTTCGCCGCGCAGCTCGATGCCATGTTCCGATCCCGCGGCCGCCGAGCCTCCGTCAGGCCTCCCGCACCGTGGCCTGCGCGCCGTCGAGGACCGTGACCTCCGCGCTGCCCCTGGCCGTCCCGCCGCCCACCACGCGAAGTTCGAAGGGGCGCTCCGTGTCGGACGTGGTGGCCCGGACGGCGGCCGGAGAGCGGGTGATCCGGAAGGTGGCCGCCGTGTCACCCCGGTGGTCCGGGACGGTGAGCGTGCGGTCCGTGGTCCCCGGGGTCACGAGCAGGGTGAGGCCGTCGAGCCACTCCCCGTCGGGGCGTCGGTCGTCGGCGGCCAGCGGGAGGACGGCGCCCGGGCGGACGTACAGGGGCAGGCTGTCGAAGCCGTGGACCTCGCGGCGCCAGGCCGGGCCGGTGACGGTCTCGCCGGTGAGCAGGTGCGTCCACTCCCCCGCCGGGAGGTACACCTCCACCTCTCCGTCGGCGGTGAAGACCGGTGCGACGAGCAGGTCGGGGCCGAGCATGTACTGGCGGTCGAGGGTCCGGCAGCCCGGGTCGTCGGGGAACTCGAGCAGCATCGGGCGCATGGCGGGGACCCCCGTGCGGTGCGCCTCGACGGCGACGCCGTACAGATAGGGCATCAGCCGGTGCTTGAGCTCGGTGAACCGCCGCGCCACGTCGACCGCCTCCGGCCCGAACTCCCAGGGGACGCGGTAGGACTCGTTGCCGTGCAGCCGGCTGTGCGAGGAGAGCAGGCCGAAGGCCAGCCAGCGCTTGAAGACATCCGGGTCGGGGGTGCCCTCGAAGCCTCCGATGTCGTGGCTCCAGAAGCCGAAGCCGCTCAGTGACAGGGAAAGCCCGCCGCGCAGCGACTCGGCCATGGCCTCGAACGAGGCCCAGCAGTCGCCGCCCCAGTGCACCGGGAACTGCTGGCCGCCCGCGGTCGCCGAGCGGGCGAAGAGGACGGCCTCTCCCGTGCCCCGCTCCTTCTCCAGGAGCTCGAAGACGGCCTGGTTGTAGAGGTGGGTGTAGTAGTTGTGCATCCGCTCCGGGTCGGAGCCGTCGTGCCAGACCACGTCGGTGGGGACCCGCTCGCCGAAGTCCGTCTTGAAGCAGTCGACGCCCTGCGCGAGCAGCGGCTTGAGCCGCTCCTGGAACCAGGCGCGGGCCTCCGGGTTGGTGAAGTCGACCAGGGCCATGCCCGGCTGCCACAGGTCCCACTGCCAGATGTCGCCGTTCGGTCGTTTCACCAGGTAGCCGCCGGCCATGCCCTCGGCGAAGAGGGTGGACTTCTGCGCGATGTACGGGTTGATCCACATGCTGACCCGCAGGCCCCGCTCCTTGAGGCGGGCGATCATCCCGGCCGGATCCGGGAAGGTCTCCGGGTCCCACTGGAAGTCCGACCACTGGTACTCGCGCATCCAGAAGCAGTCGAAGTGGAAGACGGAGAGCGGGATGCCCCGCTCGGCCATGCCGTCGACGAAGGAGGTGACGGTGTCCTCGTCGTAGGGGGTGGTGAAGGAGGTGGTCAGCCACAGGCCGAACGACCAGACCGGGGGGAGGGCCGGCCTGCCGGTCAGGGCCGTGTAGCGGGAGAGGACGTCCTTGGGCGTGGGGCCCGCGACGACGTAGTACTCCAGCGTCTGGTCCTCGACGCTGAACTGGACCTGGCCGACGGACTCGGAGCCGACCTCGAAGGAGACCTTGCCGGGGTGGTTGACGAAGACCCCGTAGCCGCGCGAGGAGAGGTAGAACGGAACGTTCTTGTAGGCCTGTTCGCTGCTCGTCCCGCCGTCGGCCTGCCACATGTCCACGACCTGGCCGTTCTTGACGAACGGGGTGAAGCGTTCGCCGAGTCCGTAGACGTCCTCGCCGACTCCCAGGGCGAGTTGGGCCATCATGTGGTGGGATCCGTCGCCGGTGGTGACGAAGGCGGTGCCCTTGCGTCCGGCGGTGGTCAGGGTCCGGCCGTCGGTGTCGCGGAACTCCAGGGCCCAGGGCGCGGAGCGGTCCAGGCGCAGGGTGAGCGGGCCCCTGGTCAGCTCGGTGACGGTTCCCTCGCCCCGCACGGTGGCGGTCCCGGGGCCGTCGCCGGGGAGCGCGAAGTCCGGCCCCCGGTGGGCCTTTCCGGCGTGGTGGGTGAGGCGGACGCCGATCACGCCCTCCGCGGGCGAGAAGCACTCCACGGTGATGAGGGCGGAGTTGAGGGTGTCGCCCCGCGTCTCGACCCGTTTCACGGAGGCGTACGCGGTGAAGTGGTCGGCGCTCAGGTGCAGATGGCGCACTTCGGTGGCGTAGGAGGCGTGAACGCCTTCGCGCATGAGCCAGAAGCCGTCGGTGAACTTCATCGGGGTCCTCGGAGGGTGCGATGGGGTGGCGGCGGGTGCGGGTCAGGTCAGGAGGCCCGGGGCGGCGCGGTCCAGGACGCCGGAGATACGCTCCCATGTCTCCTCGTCGCGTGCGACGGGCGGCAGGGTCTCGCCGTGACCGGTCCCCCAGGCGGTGGCCAGCGCGACGGGGTCCTCGCCGGTGGCGGCGGCCGCGGCGAGGGCGGCGGCGCCGAGGGCGACGAGTTCGGTCGCGGCCGGTACGACCAGGGGGCGGCCGGAGAGCCGGCGGACGGTCTCGGTCCAGGCGCGGCCCCGGGCGCCGCCGCCGATCAGCCGCAGCGGGCGTTCCCGTACCCGGGGGTCGGCGGGGTCGAGGCCGCAGGCGGTGAGGAGTTCGTCGAGGGCGCGCAGGACGGTGAAGGCGGCGCCCTCGTAGGCGGCGCCGAGGATCGCGCGCGGGGTGGTGGTGTGGCGCAGGCCGGTGAGCAGGCCGGTGGCGTGGGGCAGGTCGGGGGTGCGTTCGCCGTCGAGGTAGGGCAGGACGACCACGCCGTCGCCGGGGACGGCGTCGTTCCGGTCGAGCCCGAGGAGTTCGGCGAACCTGTCCACGGCGAGGGTGCAGTTGAGGGTGCAGCCGAGCGGGAGGTACGTGCCGTCGGCGGCGGAGAATCCGGCGAGGCCGGCGGCGGCGGGCCGGGTCCGGGTGGCGGCGAACACGGTGCCCGAGGTGCCGAGGCTGACGACCGGGTGGTCGAGAAGTCCCGCGCCGCCGAGGCCGAGTCCGACGGCGGCGGCCATGTTGTCCCCGGTGCCGGCGGCGACGGCGACGGTGTCGGGGAGGCCGAGCGCCCGGGCCGCGGCCGGGGTGAGCGTACCGACGCGGGTGGCGCCGTTCGGGGCGACGGCGGGCAGCGCTGCCGGGTCGAGACCGAGGAGGTCGAGCAGTTCGGGGTCGTAGGCGGACTTCGCCGTGCTGTACCAGCAGGTTCCCGAGGCGTCCCCGGGGTCGGTCACGGCGACGCCGGAGAGCCGCTCGGTGAGGAAGTCGTGGGGCAGTCGGACGGCCGCCGCGGCCCGGGCGACGGCGGGCTCGTGGGCGCGCAGCCACTGCCATTTGGCCGCGGTCATCGAGGCCACCGGTACGGAGCCGGTCCGGGCGAGCCAGGGGCCGGGGCCGCCGAGCGCGGCGGTGAGTTCGGCGGCCTGGGGCGCGGAGCGGGTGTCGTTCCAGAGCAGGGCGGGCCGCAGGGGGCGGCCGGCGGCGTCGAGGACGACCAGGCCGTGCTGCTGCCCGGCGACGGCGATACCGGTGACGGCGGAGGCGGGCACCCGTGCTTCGGCCAGGGCCGCGGCGATGGCCTCGCGCAGCGCGTTCCACCAGGCCTCGGGGGCGCTCTCCCTGGCTCCGTCGGAGCCGGTGACGGTGTGCGGGGCGCGGCCCACGGCGAGCAGAGCGCCGGTGGCCGCGTTCACGACGGCCGCCTTGGTGGACTGCGTGGAGCTGTCCACGCCGATCACGACCGGGGCCGCCGGATGCGTCGCCGCCATGGACCTCACCTTTCGTCGGGCTTCTCGGGTCGGCCGGTGCCCGTCCGACTCCCACTCTGGCGCGGTGTCGCGCGGTGCCGTATTAGTTATCTCAGAAAACAAATACGGCGACCAGCCCCCGCCGGGCGTCGTTTTCCCCCGCACATCCTCCCGCGATCAGCCGAAAGAGGGACAGATCATGTCGGAACGCTTCACCCCCACCCCCGAGGACCGGTTCACCTTCGGGCTGTGGACCGTCGGCTGGCAGGGCCGCGACCCCTTCGGTGACGCCACTCGCCCGGCGCTCGACCCGGTCGAGTCGGTCGAGCGGCTCGCCGCACTCGGGGCGTACGGCGTGACCTTCCACGATGACGACCTCATCCCCTTCGGGGCGCCGGACGGCGAGCGCGAGGCCGTCGTCAAGCGCTTCCGGGGCGCCCTGGAGCGCACCGGCCTGAAGGTGCCGATGGCCACGACCAACCTCTTCACCCACCCCGTCTTCAAGGACGGCGGTTTCACCGCCAACGACCGTGACGTGCGCCGCTACGCGCTCCGCAAGACGATCCGCAACATCGACCTCGCCGTCGAGCTCGGCGCCACCACCTATGTGGCCTGGGGCGGTCGCGAGGGCGCCGAGTCGGGCGCCGCCAAGGACGTCCGGGTGGCGCTCGACCGGATGAAGGAGGCCTTCGACCTGCTCGGCCAGTACGTCACCGAACAGTGCTACGACCTGCGCTTCGCGATCGAGCCCAAGCCGAACGAGCCCCGCGGGGACATCCTGCTGCCGACGATCGGCCACGCGCTGGCGTTCATCGAGCGCCTGGAGCGGCCCGAGCTGGTGGGCGTGAACCCGGAGACGGGCCACGAGCAGATGGCCGGCCTCAACTTCCCGCACGGCATCGCCCAGGCGCTGTGGGCCGGCAAGCTGTTCCACATCGACCTCAACGGCCAGTCGGGCATCAAGTACGACCAGGACTTCCGCTTCGGCGCCGGGGACCTGCGCCAGGCGTTCTGGCTGGTGGACCTGTTGGAGACGGCCGGCTACGCGGGGCCGCGCCACTTCGACTTCAAGCCGGTGCGCACCGACGGCTTCGACGGGGTGTGGGAGTCGGCGAAGAACTGCATGCGCAACTACCTGATCCTCAAGGAGCGCGCCGCCGCCTTCCGCGCGGATCCCGAGGTCCAGGAGGCCCTGACCGCCTCCCGCCTCGACGAGTTGGCGGTGCCCACCGCCGCCGACGGGCTGGCGGCCCTGCTCGCGGACGCCTCCGCGTTCGAGGAGTTCGACGTGACGGCGGCGGCCGAACGCTCCATGGCCTTCGAGCGCCTGGACCAGCTGGCGCTCGAGCACCTGCTGGCGGTCCGCTGACGGCGCCTGCTCCACCGCGACGATCCACGACGACGGGCGCCCGGCCGCTGGACCGGGCGCCCGTCGTCGTGTTCCACTGCCCGGCAGGACAGCAAGCGCTTTCTAATAATCCTGTGCGAAGCATTGACGAAACATGAACGCACCCCTAGCTTCGACCGCGTTGCACTTCGTACGTCATATATGAGACGCGATACATGAGATCTGAGAGTGCGTCATGGCCTTCGCCCCCAGCCCCATCCCGTCCCGGACCCAGTACGTCCTGGAAGCGGTCAAACACGACATCCTCACCGGTGGTCTGAGTCCCGGCCAGGCCCTGGTCGAGACCGAGCTCGCCGCCCGCTTCGGGGTGTCGAAGACTCCGGTGCGCGAGGCCTTGAAGACGCTGGCCGGCAGTGGTCTCGTGGTGATGAGCCAGTACAAGGGCGCGACCGTGCGCATGGTGGACGCCGACATGGCCCGCGCGGTATACGACGTACGGCTCCTCCTGGAGCCGGAGGCGGTACGCCGCGCCGTCGCCTCCGGGGCCGCCCTCGACGAGGCGCGGGACGCGCTCAGGCGGGCCGCGACCGCCGAGGACCCGGCCGAACGGTCGCTGGCCAACCGCGACTTCCACCGCGCCCTCTATCTGCCCTGCGGCAATCCGCTGCTCGGCCGGATGCTGGACGAGGTCCGCGACCAGGCCGCCCTGGTGTCCACCGTGGCGTGGGCGGCGACGCCCTCCTGGGAGCGGGAGGCCGCCGAGCACGAGGAGATCCTGCGGCTCGCGGCGGCCGGCGACTCCGCCGGCGCCGGCCTCGCCGTGCACGCCCACATCGCCTCGTTCGTCGAGCGCGCCTTCCCCGAAGACAGTGAGTGACCGAGTGACCAGGAATTTCGAGACCGAGAAGGCCGCGCTCGCCGATGTGGTGGCGATCCCGGTGACGCCGTTCGCCGAGGACGGCTCGCTGGACACCACCACCCACCGCGCGCTGCTGCGCCGACTGCTCGACGGCGGCGTCCGTACGCTCACACCGAACGGCAACACCGGCGAGTTCTACGCCCTCACGCCCGAGGAGCGCCGCCAGGTCACCGAGACGACCGTCGAGGAGGCCGGCGACCGCGCCGCCGTCCTGGTCGGCGTCGGCCACGACGTGCCGACCGCCGTGGCGGCCGCCCGGCACGCCAGGGACGCCGGTGTCGGCATGCTGATGGTCCATCAGCCCGTTCACCCGTACGTCTCCGAGGGCGGCTGGGTCGACTACCACCGGGCCATCGCCGACGCCGTTCCGGAGCTCGGCATCGTGCCGTACATCCGCAATCCGCTGCTGGGCGGCGAGCGGCTCGCGGAGCTCGGCGCGGCCTGCCCGAACGTCATCGGTGTGAAGTACGCGGTCCCGGACGCGTCGCGCTTCGCCGGCTTCGCCCGCGACGCCGGTCTCGACCGCTTCGTCTGGGTGGCCGGGCTCGCCGAGCCGTACGCCCCCTCGTACTTCGCGAGCGGCGCCACCGGGTTCACCTCGGGTCTGGTCAATGTCGCCCCCTCGGTGTCCCTGGAGATGCTCACCGCGCTGCGGGCCGGTGACTATCCGGGGGCCATGAAGGTGTGGGAGCAGATCCGCCGCTTCGAGGAGCTGCGCGCCGCCAACGGCAGCGCCGACAACGTCACCGTCGTCAAGGAGGCGCTGGCCGCGCTCGGTCTGTGCCGCCGCGACATCCGCCCGCCGAGCCGTGAACTGCCCGAGGAGAACCGGGCCGAGGTCGCCGCGATAGCCGCCGGGTGGCAGGCATGAGCGCGCACGAGCATCAGGGCGGGCGTGCCGCCCAGGGCGGGCCGGAGCCGGAGGACCGGCGAGAGCCCCAGGGCCGGCGAGAGCCCGAGGAGCTGCGCAGTCATCGCTGGTACGGCACGGACGGGCTGCGCTCCTTCAGCCACCGGGCCCGCACCCGGCAGCTCGGCTATCTGCCCGAGGAGCACCTGGGCAAGCCGGTCGTCGCGATCCTCAACACCTGGTCCGACATCAACCCCTGCCATGTCCATCTGCGCGACCGCGCGCAGGCGGTGAAGCGGGGCGTGTGGCAGGCCGGCGGCTTCCCGCTGGAGTTCCCGGTCTCCACGCTCTCGGAGACCTTCCAGAAGCCGACCCCGATGCTCTACCGCAACCTCCTGGCGATGGAGACGGAGGAGCTGCTGCGCTCCTACCCGGTCGACGGGGCGGTGCTGATGGGCGGCTGCGACAAGTCGACCCCCGCCCTGCTGATGGGGGCGGCCACGGTGGACCTGCCGACGGTGTTCGTCCCCGCGGGTCCGATGCTGCCGGGGCACTGGCGGGGAGAGACCCTCGGCTCCGGTACGGACATGTGGAAGTACTGGGACGAGAAGCGGGCCGGTCTGATCGGCGACGCCGAGATGGCGGAGCTGGAGAACGGGCTCGCCCGCTCCCCCGGCCACTGCATGACGATGGGTACGGCCTCCACCCTCACCGCCGCCGCGGAGACGCTCGGGGTGACGATGCCGGGTGCCTCCTCCATCCCGGCCGTGGACTCCGCTCACGACCGGATGGCGGCCGCCTCGGGGATGCGGATCGTCGAACTGGTCCGGCAGGACCTGCGGCTCTCTCGGATCCTCACCCGTGCGGCGTACGAGGACGCGGTCGCCGCCGTCCTGGCGCTCGGCGGGTCGACGAACGCCGTCATCCATCTGATCGCCATGGCCGGGCGGTCCGGGGTGAAGCTCACCCTGGACGACTTCGACCGGATCGCGCGGACGGTGCCGGTCCTCGCCAACCTCCGCCCCGGCGGGCAATACCTGATGGAGGACTTCCACTTCGCCGGTGGTATGCCGGGTTTCCTCTCCCGGCTCACGGATCTGCTCCATCTCGACCGGCCGACGGTCGGGCACGCAACGCTGCGGGAGCAGCTCGACGGCGCCCTCGTGCACAACGACGAGGTGATCCGGGAGCGTTCGCGTCCGCTCGCGGACGAGGGCGGGGTGGCGGTGCTGCGCGGCAACCTGTGCCCGGACGGCGCGGTGATCAAGCACATCGCCGCGGAGCCTCGGCTGCTCAAGCACACCGGCCCCGCCGTGGTCTTCGACGACTACCGCACCATGCAGCGGACCATCGACGATCCGGAGCTCGGGATCACCCCCGACCATGTCCTGGTCCTGCGCAACGCCGGGCCCAAGGGCGGTCCGGGGATGCCGGAGTACGGGATGCTGCCGATCCCCCGTCATCTGCTGGAGCAGGGGGTGCGGGACATGGTCCGGATCTCCGACGCCCGGATGAGCGGCACGAGTTACGGCACCTGTGTCCTGCATGTGGCACCGGAGTCGTACGTCGGCGGGCCGCTCGCCCTCGTCCGCACCGGCGATCTCATCACCCTGGACGTCGAGGCGCGCACGCTCCATCTGGACATCGACGAGGAGGAGTGGGAGCGCCGACGGGCCGAGTGGGCTCCCCCGCCCAAGCGTTACGAGCGCGGCTACGGCGCCCTGTACTCCGAGCAGATCTCCCAGGCCGACACCGGTTGCGACTTCGAGTTCCTGGCCAGGCCGGGAACGACCCCGGACCCGTACGCGGGCTGACGCCCGGACCGGTCCACCCCCAGTTCCATCTGTTCGACATATCGAACACCGTCTGCGAAGCGCTTCGCGCCCGAGAACGGAGCCGCCGTCATGGCCACAGCCGTGACCCCACCGCCCAAGGCACCCGCGACACCCGGGACATCCCAGGCACCCGCTCGTCGCCGCCGCACGGGAGTGGCACCACGCCGTCTGCCGTATCTGCTGATCGCCCCCGCCGCGCTGCTGATGCTGGGCTTCATCGCCTACCCGGTGCTCAGCGTCTTCTACTACAGCCTGCAGCACTACAACCCGACGAAGCCCTGGCGGAACGGCTTCGCCGGCTTCGACAACTTCACCCGGATCTTCACCGACGACCCGCACTTCTGGGGGACGCTGACCTTCAGCCTGAAGTGGGTCGCCGTCGAGGTGACGCTGCAGCTCCTCTTCGGACTCGCGCTCGCCCTCATCGTCAACCAGACCTTCGTCGGCCGGGCGCTCGGCCGGGCGCTGGTCTTCTCCCCCTGGGCCGTGTCCGGGGTGCTGACCTCGGCGATCTGGGTCCTTCTCTACAACTCGCAGACCGGCATCACCCGTTACCTCGCGGACCTGGGCGTCGGAGAGTACGGCACGTCCTGGCTCTCGGACACCGGCACCGTCTTCCCGGCCGTGGTCGTGGCCGATCTGTGGCGCGGTGTGCCCTTCTTCGCGATCCTCATCCTCGCCGACCTCCAGTCCGTACCGAAGGACCTGTACGAGGCGGCCGAGGTCGACGGCGCCGGCCGGCTGCGGCAGTTCTTCCACATCACGCTGCCGCACCTCAAGGACGCGATCATCCTCTCCACGCTGCTGCGGGCGGTGTGGGAGTTCAACAACGTGGACCTGCTCTACACCCTGACCGGCGGCGGCCCGGCGGGCGAGACCACGACCCTGCCCCTCTACATCGCCAACACCAGTGTCGACGCGCACAACTTCGGCTACGCCTCCGCCCTCACGACGGTGGCCTTCGTGATCCTTCTCTTCTGCTCGATGGTCTATCTGCGCCTGAGCAAGTTCGGAGGCGAGAGCAAGTGATCGTCCAGGACACCCGCGAGACGGGCGCCCGGCACCTGTCCGACGCCCCACCGCCCCCGCACTCCCGCCCGCCGGCCGCCGGCAAACGGCGGCGGTCCTGGGACGAGATCCCGCGCTGGCAGATCTATCTGCCGCTCGGCACCTATCTGGTCTTCACCCTCGTCCCCTTCTACTGGATCCTGCTCTTCGCGCTCCGCCCGGCGGGTTCCACCTCGCTCGTGCCGTGGCCGATGACCACCGCGCACTTCGAGAAGGTGTGGACCGAGCGCAGCTTCGCCACGTTCTTCCAGAACAGCCTGCTCATCGGGCTGGCGACCCTGGTGACGACGACGGTCGTCGCGCTCGCCGGCGGCTACGCCCTGGCGCGCTTCGACTTCCGGATCAAGAAGGGCTTCATGCTGGCCCTGCTCTGCTCCCAGTTCGTGCCCGGCGCCCTGCTGCTCGTCCCGCTCTTCCAGATCTTCGCCAACCTCAGCATGATCAACTCGCTGGGCAGCGTCATCCTCGCGGAGACCGTCTTCCAGCTCCCGCTGTCGATGATCCTGATCAGCGGCTTCATCAAGAACGTGCCCTACTCCCTGGAGGAGGCCGCCTGGGTCGACGGCTGCAGCCGCTTCACCGCCTTCCGGATCGTCGTGCTGCCGCTGCTGCGCCCGGGCCTGGTGGCGGTCGGATCCTTCGCCTTCGTCCACTCCTGGAACCACTTCCTGTTCGCGCTGATGTTCCTCAGCAGCCAGGAGAAGCAGACCATCCCGGTCGGCCTCAACACCCTGATGGGCGCCGACAGCGTCGACCTGGGCGCCCTCGCCGCGGGCGGCGTCATCGCGGCCCTGCCCGTCGTGATCGTCTTCGCCTTCATCCAGAAGTGGCTGGTGACCGGGTTCAGCGCGGGGGCGGTGAAGGGATGAGCACGTCCATGAGCACACGCACCCCCTTCCCCGTCGTCCTCGCGGGCGCCCGCGGTCACGGCCGCTCCCATCTGGTCAACATCCGCCGGCTCGAACGTCTCGGCCTGGTGCGGCTCGCCGGGATCTGCGAGCTGCGGCCGCTGGACGCCGAGGAGCTGAACGGCTTCGGCACGCCCGAGCAGTCCGACGACTTCGACGCGCTGCTCGCCTCGACGGGCGCCCGGATCGCGGTCGTCTGCACCCCGATCCAGACCCACACCGACCTGGCCCTGATCGCCGCCCGCCACGGGGCGCACCTGCTGCTCGAGAAGCCTCCGGCTCCGTCGTACGCCGAGTTCCGGCGGATGGCCGACGGGGTCGCCGCGGCCGGGGTGGCCTGCCAGATCGGCTTCCAGTCACTCGGCTCGCACGCCGTCCCCGCGATCCGGCGGCTGATCGGGGAGGGCGCGATCGGCGAACTCCTCGGCGTCGGCGGAGCCGGGGCCTGGGTCCGCGACGAGGCGTACTTCCGGCGCGCTCCCTGGGCGGGCCGGCGGCGGATCGGCACCGTCGACGTGGTCGACGGTGCCCTGACCAATCCGCTCGCGCACGCCGTGGCGACCGCGCTCGCCCTGGACGGCAGCACCCGCGCCGAGGACGTCGAACTCATCGAGACGGAGCTGCTGCGGGTCAACGCCATCGAGTCCGATGACACCTCCTGCGTCCGGATGCTGACCACCCGCGGCACGCAGGTCAGTGTCGCCGCGACGCTCTGCGCCGAGAGGTCCTCGGAGCCGTACGTCGTCGTGCACGGCAGCCGGGGCCGGATCACCTTCTGGTACAAGCAGGACCGGGTGCTGCTCCAGCGGGCCGGGCACGGACCGGAGGAGTCCGTGCACGGGCTGACCGACCTCCTGGAGAACCTGGTCGCCCATCTCGACGACGGCATCGAGCTGCTCGTACCTCCCGAGGCGACCGGCGCGTTCATGCGGGTCGTCGAGGCGGTCAGGCTCGCTCCCGACCCGCTGGAACTCCCGGCGGACGCCTGGCGATCCGAGCCCGGCGAGAGCGCGCCGCGCCGGGTGGTGCACGGCATCGACGGCCTGGTCGCCGCGAGCGCCGACACCCTCAGCCTCTACTCCGAGCTCGACGCCCCCTGGGCGCCGCTGACCGCGAAGGCGGTATCCCGATGAACGCCCCGACGGTTCTGCGCTGCGCCGGCCGCACGGTCGCCCGCTACGTCCTGCGGCCGGAGCTCGCGCCCGACCACTCCCCGCGCCCCTATCTGCATCCCGTCTCCACCCTCGGCGGCGTCGCGGTCACCGAGGAGCTGCCCGAGGACCATCCGCACCACCTCGGCGCCGGGGTCGCCGTCCCCGACGTCGCGGGGTTCAACTTCTGGGGCGGGCGCACCTTCGTCCGCGACCGGGGCCCGACCGAGCTCGACAACCACGGTGTGCAGCGGCACGAGGGGTTCAAGCTCCGCGACCCGGACGGCTTCGTGGAGGAGCTGAGCTGGGTCGCCGGGGAGCGCGTCCTGCTCCGTGAGCACCGGACGGTCTCCGCGACCCCTCTCACGGACACCGCCTGGGCGCTGGACCTCACCTTCTCGCTGACCAACACCTCGGGCGAGGAGCTGTCCGTCGGCAGCCCGGCCACCAACGGCCGGCCGGGCGCCGCCTACGGCGGATTCTTCTGGCGCGCACCGCTGGAGAGCGCAGCGCCGGACGTCTTCGGCGCGGACGCGGAGGGCGAGCGGGCCGTGCACGGCGCCCGCGCCGACTGGGTCGCTCTCGTGGGCGGGAACTGGACGCTGGTCTTCGCCGGGGGCACCGAGGAGACCCGGCGCGACCCGTGGTTCGTGCGCGCCGCCGAGTATCCGGGCGTCGGCTCCTCCCTCGCCTCCGACGAGCGGCTGGCCGTCGCGGCGGGCGGGACGCTGGTACGCCGGGTGGTCACCGTCGTCGCCGACGGCCGGCTCGACCGGGACGCGGCCGGCGCGCTGGCGCGCAAGGCGGTGACGGCATGACGGGCCGTACGAGCGGTGCGGGCAGGGCGGGCCGTGTGCGCACCTGGCCCACCGGCGACCTCGGTGACGGCACGTACCGCAATCCCGTGCTGGCCGCGGACTGGTCCGACCCGGACGTCGTACGGGTCGGCGAGGACTTCTATCTCACCGCGTCCAGCTTCGGCCGGGCGCCCGGACTGCCGATCCTCCACTCCCGTGACCTGGTCAACTGGTCGCTGGTGGGCCACGCTCTGGAGCGACTGCTGCCGGAGACGTCCTTCGCGGCGCCCCAGCACGACCGGGGGGTGTGGGCGCCCTCGCTGCGCCACCACGACGGCCGTTTCTGGATCTTCTGGGGCGACCCGGACCACGGCATCTGGCAGATCAACTCCCCTACTGTGCGCGGCGAATGGAGCACTCCGCATCTGGTGAAGGCGGGCCGGGGCCTGATCGACGCCTGCCCCCTGTGGGACGACGAGACGGGCGAGGCGTACCTCGTGCACGGCTGGGCCAAGTCCCGCTCGGGGGTCAACAACCGGCTCACCGGCCACCGGATGAGCGCCGACGGCACCGAACTCCTCGACGAGGGCAAGACGATCGTCGACGCCGATCTCCTCCCGGGCTGGTTCACCCTCGAAGGCCCCAAGCTGTACCGGCACGACGGCTGGTTCTGGATCTTCGCCCCCGCCGGGGGTGTGGCCACCGGCTGGCAGGGCGCCTTCCGCTCCCGGTCCTTCTTCGGCCCGTACGAGGAGCGGGTCGTCCTGGAACAGGGCGGTACGGACGTCAACGGACCGCACCAGGGCGGCTGGGTCCGCACCGGGCGGGGCGAGGACTGGTTCCTGCACTTCCAGGAGCGCGGGGCGTACGGCAGGGTCGTCCATCTCCAGCCCATGCGCTGGGACGACGGGTGGCCGGTGATCGGCGACGAGGGCGTACCGGTCCTCGTCCACCCCAAGCCGGCGCTTCCGCCGCAGCCGTCGTCGGCGCCCGCCACCGACGACGACTTCCCCGGCGGCCGGTTCGGCAGGCAGTGGCAGTGGACGGCCAATCCGCGGGAGGGCTGGACGACCCAGCACTCCGCCGACGGTCTGCGGCTCGGCTGCGGCCGTACGGAGGAGACCGACGACCTCCGCCGGCTGCCGCACATCCTCACCCAGCGGCTGCCCGCCCATCCCTGCACCGTCGAGGTCGACCTGCGCCTGGACAGCCAGGAGCCCGGCGCCCGTGCCGGGATCGCGGTGCTCGGCGACGCGTACAGCTGGATCGGACTGCGGCGCGAGGCGGACGGCACGAGCCGCCTGGTGCACCGCTTCGCGCCGGTCTCGGCCGACCGGGAGAGGGATGCGGCCTTCGGCCGGCCGGTGCCCGAGGACCGGGTCCGGCTGAGGATCGAGATCGGCGCGGGGGCCCGCTGCCGCTTCTCGTACTCCCTGGGCGACCCGGCCGAGGGCGTCCCCTCCGGCCAGGTCTTCTCCGCCACCCCCTGGCGCTGGGTGGGCGCGCTGATCGGCCTGTTCGCCGCCGCTCCGACGGGCACGGGCCCCGCCGGCACCGCCGACTTCACCACGTTCCGCATCACCCCGAGAGACATCCCCCCGAGAGAAGAGAGCCGACGATGACCGTCTTCCGCAGCGGGCGGCGCAGAGCCGCCAGCGCCCTCGCCCTGACCACCGTCCTCGCCCTGACCGTCACCGCCTGCGGCGACGACGGCAGCGGCGCCGCGGGGGACAAGGGCACCGAAGGGTCGGGCAAGGGAGAGATCACTTTCTGGGACAACAACGGCGGTGTCCGCACCGACGTCTGGAAGGAGATCATCAAGGACTTCGAGACCGCGAACCCCGACATCAAGGTGAACTACGTCGGGGTCGCCTCGACCGAGGTGCAGTCCAAGTACGACACCGCCATCCAGGGCGGCGGGCTGCCGGACGTCGGCGGTGTCGGGGCCGCCATGCTCGCCGGTATCGCCGCGCAGAACGCGCTGGAGCCGCTCGACGCGCGGATCGACTCGAGCGCGCTGAAGGGCAAGCTCAATGCGGGCATGGTCGACGGCGTGAAGTCGGCGGGCGGCCAGGGCAAGCTGTTCACCGTTCCCACCTCGGCGAGCAACGGCGTCCTCTACTACCGGACCGACCTGTTCAAGGCGGCCGGTCTGGAGGAGCCGACCACCTGGTCGAAGTTCTACGCGGCCGCCGACAAGCTGACGGCCAAGGACAAGAACCGGTTCGGCTACACCATTCGCGGCGGCTCCGGCTCCATCGCCCAGGCGCTGGACGCCATGTACGGCCAGAGCGGCATCACCAGCTTCTGGAACGGCGACAGGACCACCGTCAACGACCCGAAGAACGTGGCGGCCCTGGAGAAGTACACCGCCCTCTTCAAGAAGAACACCCCGGCGGCCGACGTCAACAACGACTTCACCAAGATGGTCGCGCAGTGGGACAGCGGCGAGATCGGCATGCTCAACCACAACCTGGGCTCCTACAAGGACCACGTGAAGGCCCTGGGCACCGAGAAGTTCCGCGGCATCCCCAACCCGACCACGGACGACGGCACCCGGGTCCAGGTCTCCAACCCGGTCGACGGTCTCGGGCTGTTCTCCTCCAGCAAGAACAAGGCGGCGGCCTGGAAGTTCATCGAGTTCGCCGCCTCGCACCGGTCCAACAGCAAGTGGAACGAGTCGGCGGGCGCCATCCCGGCCAACACGGATGCGGCGAAGGACGCCTGGATCCAGAAGGCCGAGCCGACGAAGCTCGCCGCCGAGGTGCTGTTCAGCGGCAAGGCCACCATCGTGCAGCTGCCCTACTACCTGCCCGACTGGAACACCATCTCCAAGGCCGACAACGAGCCCGCCTTCCAGAAGGTGCTGCTCGGCAAGTCCAGCGCCAAGGAGTTCCTGGACAACCTGGCCGAGCAGCTCAACACGGCGCAGGCCGAGTGGAAGTCGCAGAACAAGTGACGCCCGCACCCACCCGCCGTCAGGTGGTCGCGGCCGGGGCGGGCCTCGCGCTCGCCCTGGGCGCGGCCCCCGCCGCGGCGGCCCTTCCGCACCCCTCCCGAGGACACCACCGTATGCGCACGCTGTACATCGCCGGCGACTCCACCGCCGCCCAGAAGTACGCCGCCGCCGCGCCCGAGACCGGCTGGGGCATGGCGCTCCCGTTCTTCCTCCGCAAGGACGTCCGCGTCGCCAACCACGCCATCAACGGGCGCAGCACCAAGAGCTTCCTCGACGAGGGCCGGCTGGACACGATCCTGGCGGCGATCCGCCCCGGCGACTTGCTGCTGATCCAGTTCGGCCACAACGACCAGAAGATCGACGACCCGACCCGCTACACCGAGCCGTGGACGTCCTACCAGGACAATCTGCGCCGGTATGTCGCCGGGGCGCGGGAGCGCGGGGCGCTGCCCGTGCTCGCCACCTCCGTCGAGCGGCGGAAGTTCGACGCGAGCGGCACCGCCCTGAGGACCCTCGGGGAGTACCCCGCCGCGATGCGGGAGGTGGCCCGGGAGGAGGGCGTCGCTCTGGTCGACATCCAGGAGCTCTCCCTGGCGCTGTGGCAGAAGCTCGGCCCGGAGGCCACCACGGCCTACTTCAACTGGACGCCGACCGAGCGGGACAACACCCACTTCAACCCGCCGGGTGCGATCGCCGTCGCGCGGCTCGTCGCGGCCGAGCTGCTGCACATCCGGGTGCTCGCGCCGAGCGACACCCGACGACTCGACGAGGAGATCCCCGTCGAGTGGATCACCTGGCCCGATGCCGACCCCGAGGAGAATCGACCATGAGTGGACGCAGGAACCTGTGCCTGACGGGAGCCACCGCGCTCGTCCTGAGCCTCACGGGCGGTCTCATGGGGCCGGCCACCGCCCAGGCCGCGTCCGACCCCGCCCGCCGGACGCTGCCCGCCGGGGACGGCTGGGGCTCGGCGGGCACGGGGACGAGCGGCGGCGCGGCGGCGGTCGCCTCCCGCGTCCTCACCGTCACCACCTGGGAGGAGTTCCGGGCCGCCCTGGAGGCCCCGGGCACCGAGCCGAGGATCGTCAAGGTCAAGGGGACGCTGAACGCGACCGCCGCGGGCTGCTCGGCGTTCGAGGCCCCCGGCTACGACTTCGACCGGTACCTCGCCGACTACGACCCGGCGGTCTGGGGGTACGAGAACGTCGTCAGCGGCCCGCAGGAGGAGCTGCGGGCGGCGTCGGCCACCGCACAGGGCAAGGCGATCAAGGTGAAGGTCCCCGCCAACACCACGATCGTGGGCGTCGGCCGCGACGCCGGCATCACGGGCGGCAGCCTGCAGATCCAGGGCGTCGACAACGTCGTGATCCGCAACCTGACGCTGGAGAGCCCGCTCGACTGCTTCCCGCAGTGGGACCCCACCGACGGGGCGACCGGGGCGTGGAACTCCGAGTACGACAGCATGGTCGTGTACGGCTCGACGCATGTCTGGATCGACCACAACACCTTCACCGACGGTGCCCACCCGGACAGTTCGCTGCCGAGGTACTACGGCGAGGTCTACCAGCAGCACGACGGGGAGCTGGACATCGTGCGCGGGGCCGACCTGGTCACCGCGTCCTGGAACGTCTTCGCCGACCACGACAAGACGCTGATGATCGGCAACAGCGACAGCGCGGGCGCCACCGACCGCGGCAAGCTGCGGGTCACGCTGCACCACAACCTCTTCAAGAACGTGATCGAGCGGGCGCCACGGGTCCGCTTCGGCCAGGTCGACGCGTACAACAACCACTTCGTGGTGCCGGCCACGGGATACGCGTACAGCCTCGGCATCGGCCAGGAGTCCCAGCTCGTCGCCGAGAAGAACGCGTTCACCCTGCCGGCGGGCGTCGGCGCGGGCCGGATCCTGAAGAAGTGGAAGGACGCCCCGGTCACGACGGCGGGCAACCTCGTCAACGGCAGGGCGGTCGACCTCCTCGCCGCGCACAACGCCGAGTTCCCGGGCGAGATTCTGCGGGACGGCGCCGGCTGGACGCCCACGCTGCGCGGCCGTGTCGACGTCCCGAAGGCCGTGCCGGGCCTGGTCGACCACTGCGCGGGCGCGGGCAAGCTCCGCTGAACCGGGGGCTGGGGGCGGCCGCGCCGCGGCTACCCGTCCGGCCGTGCCGCCCCCGCCTCCCTCCCCCTCTCGGCCTCTCGCCTTCCCCTCTCTGCTCGTCGACCGATCAGCCCATCACCCCCGAAGGAGCTTTGTCATGCCCCCGCCCAGTCGCCGTGCTCTGCTCACGGCGGGCGCCGGCGCGGCGCTCTCGCTCGGTGCGACCGCCGCCCCGGCGGCCGCCGGAACCCGCCGCCCGTTCGGCCGGTTCGGTTCGCCCGCCGCCCGGCTCACCGCACGCACCCTGTACGTCCATCCCGGCGGCCTGGGGGACCACACCAGCGTCCAGAGCGCGGTGAGCGCCGCGAACGGTCCGGGCTGGACACTCGTCCTCGCCCCCGGTACGTACCGCGAAACCGTCTCCGTCACCGCCGCCCGGACCGACATGACCTGGATCGGGGCGAGCGAGAACCCCCGTGACGTCGTGGTCGTGTACGACAACGCGGCCGGTACGACCCGCCCCGACGGCACCACCTATGGCACGAGCGGTTCGGCGACCACCACCGTCCAGGCGGACGGTTTCACCGCGCGGTGGGTCACCTTCGCCAACGACTTCCTGCGCACCGACCTCCCGGGGAACCCCGGCACCCAGGCGGTCGCGCTCAAGACGCAAGGCGACCGGTCCGCCTTCTTCCACTGCCGGTTCCTCGGGCATCAGGACACGCTCTACGCCGACTCCATGACCCTGGCCACCGTCGCCCGCCAGTACTTCGCGCACTGCTATGTCGAGGGCGACGTCGACTTCGTCTTCGGCCGGGCCCGCGCGGTCTTCGAGCACTGCCACTTCCGTACGCTGCTGCGCCCCGATCTCGCGTCCGCTCCGCACGGCTTCGTCTTCGCCCCCTCGACCGCGGGCGCCAACCCGTACGGCTTCCTGGCCGCCCGCTGCCGGGTGACCAGCGAGGCGCCGGACGGCTACTACAAACTGG
This sequence comes from Streptomyces sp. ISL-36, assembly GCF_018614205.1. Lineage (GTDB taxonomy): Bacteria > Actinomycetota > Actinomycetes > Streptomycetales > Streptomycetaceae > Streptomyces. Next base: position 25,364 of record NZ_JAGGOS010000041.1, read on the forward strand.
CCAGGCCCTGGGTGCCCAGTTCGGACACGACCGCCTGGCCGTCCCTCGTCGTCCGCGACAGCGTGCTCGGGCCCGGGATCGACGCCGTGGCCCCGTACGCGAACATGCGCGACGCCTATCCGTGGCAGGCCCAGCGCTTCGCCGAGTACCGCAACACGGGACCGGGCGCCGAGATCACCGTCCCGCAGAACCGGCCCCAGCTCACCGCCGACGAGGCCGCGTCCGCGACACGAAACACATATCTGGGCGACTGGAGCCCCCGACCGCACTGCCCCTGATCCACCGCCACGAGAGGACCCGCACGTCATGTCTCGTACCGCACGCACCAGGAGCACCATCCTCGCCCTGTCCCTGCTCGCCTCGACCGCCGGCCTCGGCGTCCTCGCCGCCACCCCGGCCCAGGCCGCCACCGTCGTCGTCGCCACCTCGGCCCAGCTGGCCGACGCCGTCAAGAACGCCACGCCCGGTACGGTCATCCAGGTCCGCGGCGGCACCTACTATCCGGCCGCCACCCTTCAGTCGACCGCCAACGGCACCGCGAGCAGCCGCATCCGGCTCCGGCCGTACGGCTCCGAGACGGTGAAGATCGACGGCTCGAACCTGCCCGCCGGCTCCTGGATCTTCAAACTCACGGCCGACTACTGGACGGTCTCGAACCTCACCTTCCAGAACTCCCCCGACAGCGCGGTCGTCTGCACCTCCTGCACCGGAACCGAGTGGAACACGATCAGAACGATCAACGGCGGCGACTCCGGCTTCACGCTCACCGGAGACGCCACCAACGACAACACGGTCAGGAACCTCGACTCCTACGGCCACTACGACGCGGCCGGCCACGGGGAGAACGCCGACGGACTCGCCGTGAAGTTCGGCTCCGGCACGGGCAATCTGATCACCGGCGCCCGGCTGTACAACAACTCCGACGACGGCATCGACCTGTGGTCCTGGTCGAGCCCGCTCACCGTCGAACACACCTGGGCGTACGGGAACGGGAAGAACCGCTGGTCGGACACGGCGTTCGCGGGTGACGGCAACGGCTACAAGCTGGGCGGCGACGGCGAGGTCGTGGCCCATGTCGTCAACAACTCCGCCGCCTGGGACAACGCGGGCAACGGCTTCACCGAGAACAGCAACAAGGGTGCGATCGCCCTCAACCGCACGACCTCGTACGCCAACGGCAAGTGGGGCTACTACTTCGCCACGGGCGCGGCCCGGCTCGGCAAGAACCTCGCGGTCGGCAACGGGTCGGGACTCGCGAACCGGGGCTCCTCGGTCGTCTCGCAGGGGAACAACTGGGACTCGGGGATCGCGACCCCCGCCTTTGTGAGCACCGACGCCACCAGCGCGTACGGGGCGCGCAAGGCGGACGGCTCGCTGCCGGCCACGACGTTCCTCACGACCGGGTCGACGACCATCGGGTCGACGATGAACTGACGGCGCGGGGAGGGGCTCGACCCCTGAGTCGCCCCTCCCCGTGCCGTCCTCAGGCCGGCGGTCGAGGCGGTCGAGGCGGTCGAGGACCGTTCCCGGGCCGTTCCGCGTTTTCCACGGCCCGCGCTCAGCGTGCGGGCGCGCTGAAGTCGCCGCGCAGTTCGGCTCGTCGGCCGTGGGCGTCCGTCGTGGTGATGGTGTACGCGTCGGCGGCGATGTCGCGGGCGCCCTCGGCGTGGTTGTACTGGCCGGCGAAGACATGGCGTCCGGGCCGCACCGTGCGGCCGTCCTTGAGCGTCCAGCGGTAGACGAGCGCGGCGCCCTCCTCGCGTACGGAGACGGTGAAGTCCTGCTCGGGCAGCGTGCGCCAGTGGCCGGTGCTCGCGACGCCGCCGGTCCGAGCGATGCGCAGCTCGACGGTGAGCGCGCTCAGGGGCGCCTGCGCGGTCAGTGTGATGTTGCTCTGGGCCCACCAGCGGTTGCTGCCGGGGTCGAGCGAGCCGGCCGCACGGAGCGGGGGGTGCTGCGCGGGCATCGTGGCGACCGGCGCGGGGGCCCGGTGCACGGTGGTCGCGACGGCGCCGCCGAGCGTGAGGACCCCGACGACGGCCGTGGCCACCGCCAGGCTGCGCGTCCAGGGGCTCGCCGGGAGCCGGCGGCGTCGGGTGGGCTCCGGCGGCGCCGCGATGCCGCGTTCGACGCGGGCGAGGATGTGGGCGTGGTCGGGCTGGTGGGAGCCGGCCGCCTCCCGCAGCTGTCGGCGCAGTGTGGCGTCGTCCATCAGTTCCTCCCTCCGACCAGTTCGGTGGCGGCTCGCGGGCCGAGCAGCCGCTGCAGTTCCGCCATGCCCTTCGAGGTCTGGCTCTTGACCGTACCGACCGAGACCCCGAGGGCCAGCGCGGTGTCCCGCTCCGACAGGTCGAAGGCGTGGCGCAGGACGACACAGGCGCGTTTGCGGAACGGCAGGGCCCGCAGCGCGGTCTGGACGTCCACCACCACCGGTATGTCCGGGTCGTCGGTGTGCTCGGAGCGCCGGTCCCAGAAGAGCGCGACCCGGCGGCGTTCCCGTACGGCGCCCCGGATCCGGCTGCGGACGAGATTGGCGACCACGCCCCGGGCGTAGGCGACGGGGTGTTCGGCCGCGCGCACCCGGTCCCAGCGGTGCCAGAGCGCCACCATCGCGTCCGCCGCGAGATCGTCGGCGGCATCGGCCTCGCCGGTCAGCAGGTGGGCGAGGCGGGCGAGTTCGGCGTAGTGGCGCTCGAAGAAGGCGTGGAACTCCGTCGCCCGGTCGTCAACCGCTGTGTCCACGGCCCGCTCTCTCGGTGCGGCCGGCCCGCGGTCCGGCGACGGGGGCAGGGCCGGAACTGCCGCGTACGGTCAGGTCCGGGGCGATGAGAACGGTTCCGGTGGTCCGCTGCCCGTCGAGGTGGGCGACGAGGTGTTCCACGGCGCGCCGTCCCATCTCCTGGGCCGGCACGCCGACGGAGGTGAGGGGTACGGAGGCCTGCGCGGCGACCTGGGCGGCGCAGACGGCGACCACCGAGACGTCCTCGGGCACCGCGAGGCCCTGGCGCCGGAGCAGGCCGAGGAGGGGTTCGACGGCGGCCTCGTTCTGCACGAGGAGTGCGGTGGTCGAGGGGCGTTCCTCGAAGATGCGGTCCACGGTGGCCGCCACGGCGGTGTAGGTGCCGTCGCAGGGGCGGTGCAGGAGGCCGACCTCCCGTTCGGCGGCCGCGCCGCGCAGTCCTGCCAGGGTGCGCTCGGCGAAGCCGGTCCGTCGTTCGTAGACGGCGGGCGGCTCGCCGAGCACGGCGATCTGCCGGTGCCCGAGGTCGGCGAGATGGTCGACGCACCGCGCGCCGGCCGCCTCGAAGTCCAGGTCGACGCAGGTGAACCCGGTGGTGTCGGCGGGCAGTCCGATGAGGACGGCTGGCCTTTCGGTCTGCCGCAGGTACGGCAGGCGCGGGTCGTCGAGCTCCACGTCCATGACGATCATGGCGTCGGCGAGGGCGCTGCCCTCGACCCGGCGTACGGCCTCGGGGCCCTCCTCGCCGGTGAGGAGCAGGACGTCGTAGCCGTGCGCGCGGGCGGTGGTGGTGACGGCCATGGCGATCTCCATCATCACCGGCACGTACAGGTCGGTGCGCAGCGGCATCATCAGTGCCAGGATCTGGGTCCGGCTGCTGGCCAGGGCGCGGGCGCCGGCGTGCGGCCGGTAGCCGAGTTCGTCGATGCTGCGCTGGATGCGCTCGCGGGTGGACGCGGAGATGGACCGTTTGCCGCTGAGCACGTAGCTGACCGTGCTGGCCGACACTCCGGCGTGGCGGGCGACATCGGCGAGGGTGACCATGGACTTCTCTGACTTCTCCGCGGCGGTTTCCGGGCGGGCCGGCCGGGGGGGTCTCCGGCGCTCCGGTCCCGACCCTAAGCGGCGGCTCAGCGGCGTGTCCAGAAGGGCGTCGCGCGAGGGTCGGGCGGGCTCAGCCCGCGAAGGGCGTGCCGGGCAGCCCCTGTCCCGCGTCCGGCAGGACGAGGAGGGAGCCGGAGAGCGGCGAGGGGTCGGTGAGCCCGGTGCGTGCCGTGGTGACGTAGAGGTCGCGCAGCCCGGGGCCGCCGAAGGCGCACGCGGTCGGGCGGGGCACGGGGAGTTCGACGATGCGGTCGAGGTCGCCGCGCGGGGTGTAGCGGCGCAGCTGTCCGCCGTCCCAGAGTGCGACCCAGACGCAGCCTTCCGCGTCGACGGTGAGGCCGTCGGGGAACCCGGCGCCCGGCTCGACGGTCGCGCACTCCTTGCGCTCCACGACCGTGCCGTCCTCCACGCGCAGGGTGTCCACCCGTCGGGTGGGGGTGTCGACGTAGTAGGTGAGGGAGTGGTCCGGGCTCCAGCCGATGCCGTTGCTGATGGTGACCGCCTCGATCAGCGGGGTCGCGGTGCCGTCGGGGGCGATCCTGACGAGATTGCCTCCGCCGGGTCCCTCGTCGTAGCGCATGGTGCCGGCCCAGAGGCTTCCGTCGGGGGCGACGGCCGCGTCGTTTCCGCGTCGGCCCGGTACGGGGTCGTGCCGCAGCCAGGAGAACGCGCCGCCCGCGTCGTACAGTCCGATGCCGTCCCTGAGGTTGGCCACCAGGCCCCCGCCCGCCCGGGGTTTGGCCGCTCCGATGTGCTGGGCGACGGCCGTGACGGAGCGGCGGCCGTTGCCGGGTTCGAAGGTGTGGATGCGCCGGCCGAGGATGTCCACCCAGAGGAGCCGGGCCGCCGCCGGGTCCCAGGTGGGGCCTTCGCCGAGCAGGGCGTCCTCGCGGACCGCGACCTCGATCCGTGCCGGGCGGTTCATCGCGCGTTCCCGTGGCCGAGCCGGCGCGAGAGTCCGGCCGCGCCGCCGGCGGCGAGTTCGACCAGCTCCTGCTCGCGCTCCTCGCTCCAGCGGATGACGGGGACGGAGATCGACAGAGCGGCGACGACCCGGCCCGACCGGTCCCGGACGGGCGCCGCGACACAGCTGACCTCGGGGTTGGACTCCCGGTGTTCGACGGCGACACCTCGGGCGCGGGTCTCGGCGAGAGCGGCCCGCAGGGTGTCCGGGGTGGTGATGCTCTGTGGGGTCATGCCGGTCAGTTCGCGGCCCTCGATGCGGGCGTCGAGCTCCGCCTCGGGAAGCGAGGCGAGCAGCATCTTGCCGACAGCGGTGCAGTGGGCGGGAAGCCGGCGCCCGGCGGCCGAGACCATGCGGACCGCGTGGCTGGAGTCCGCCTTGGCGATGTAGATGACGTCCATGTCCTCGAGGACGGCGACATGGACGGTCTCGCCGCAGGTGTCGGCGACCTCGCGGGCGGCGTTGCGGCCTTCGGCGGCGAGGTCGAGCTGCTCGGCGTAGCGGCTGCCGAGTTGGTAGCTGCGGACGCCGAGCCGGTAGCGGCCCGGCTGATCGGGGACGGACTGCAGGTAGGAGCGGGCGGCGAGGGTCGTGAGCAGCTCCTGCGTGGTGGTGCGGGGAAGGTGGAGGTCGCGGATCACCTCCGGCGCGGAGAGTGTGTCCGGTCCGTGCAGGAACAGTTCCAGGATGTCGAACGCCCTGGTCACCGCTGGAACGAGCCGACCCATGACCGCTCATCCCCCCTTCCGTGTTCGATATTTCGGCCGCTGGCCGGAATCACGAACACAGGCTAACCATCCCGCCGTTCGCGGGCAATGCCCGTCCCCTTTCCCTCTCGTGGCCGCAGGGCATTGACACCCCCCGGGAGCGCGCATACGGTCTCGCCATCATTTCGAACGTGTGACGAAATATCGAACAGCACGATACGAACAGCACGACGAGACCGAGGGGCAACCACCGTGCGCATCACGGGAATCACCACACATGTCGTCGGCACCCCCTGGCGGAACCTCACCTACGTCCAGGTGCACACCGACGAGGGTCTGACCGGCGTCGGCGAGACACGGATGCTGGGCCACACCGACGCCCTGGTCGGCTATCTCCGCGAGGCGGAGGCCAACCACATCGCCGGCTCCGACCCGTTCGCGGTCGAGGACCTCGTCCGGCGCATGAAGTACGGCGACTACGGGCGGGCCGGCGAGATCGTGATGTCCGGCATCGCCGTCGTCGAGATGGCCTGCTGGGACATCAAGGGCAAGGCGCTCGGCGTACCGGTCTGGCAGTTGCTCGGCGGCCAGGTGACCGACCGGGTGAAGGCGTACGCGAACGGCTGGTACACCACCGAGCGGACTCCGGAGGCCTACCACAAGGCGGCGCAGGAGGTGGTGGCCCGCGGCTACCGGGCCCTGAAGATCGACCCGTTCGGCACCGGCCACTTCGAACTGGACGCGGAGAAGACCCGGTACGCGGTGTCCCTGATCGAGGCGGTCCGGGACGCGATCGGCCCGGACACGGAGCTGATGCTGGAGATGCACGGGCGGTTCTCGCCGTCCACGGCGGTGCGGCTGGCCCACGAACTGGCCCCCTTCCGCCCCGCCTGGCTGGAGGAGCCCGTACCGCCGGAGAACCTGAAGGCGCTGGAGAAGGTGGCCGCCAAGGTCGACATGCCCATCGCGACGGGCGAGCGCATCCATGACCGCATCGAGTTCCGGGAGCTCTTCGAGTCGCAGGCCGTGGACATCATCCAGCCGGACCTCGGGCACATCGGCGGCATCCTGGAGACCCGCAAGCTCGCGGCCACCGCGGAGACGCACTACATGATGGTCGCCCCGCACAACGTGGGCGGCTCGGTCCTCACCGCGGCCTCGCTCCAACTGGCCGCCTGCACGCCGAACTTCAAGATCCTGGAGCACTTCAACGACTTCGCCGACGCGGAGATCAAGAAGGTCGTCCGCGGTGCGCCGCAGGTCGATCCGGAGACCGGCTGCTTCGAGGTCTCCCACGCGCCGGGCCTCGGGGTCGAGCTGGACGTGGACGCGGCGGCCGAATTCCCACAGCAGCGGGCCCGCTTCGACCTGTGGGCCGAGGGCTGGGAGCAGAGGAAGCCGAAGTGAGCGACGCCGAGGTGAGCCGGGCGATCGTCGTCGAGAAGCCCGGTGAACACCGGCTCGTCGCACGGGAGCTGCCCCGGCCCGGTCCCGGTGAGGTACGGGTACGGGTCGCCGCCGCCGGCGTCTGCATGAGCGACCGCGAGCTGTACGACGGGCACCGCGATCCCGGGTACGTCCGCTACCCCGTCGTCCCCGGCCACGAGTGGTCCGGCACCGTGGACGCCGTCGGGCCGGGCGTCGACCCCTCGCTCCTGGGCCGCCCGTGCGTCGCCGAGGGCTTCCGCGCCTGCGGGACGTGCGAGCGGTGCCGGTGCGGGGAGACCAGCCTGTGCACCTCGGGCTACGCGGAGACCGGCTTCACCGAGCCCGGCGCCTTCGCCGACCATGTCGTCGTCCCCGCCCGCCTGCTGCACCCGCTGCACGACGACGCCGATCTGCGCGCGGCGGCGCTGCTCGAACCCGCCGCGGTGATCGCCGCCGCTGTACGGGCCGGGCGCCCGCGCCCCGGTGAGCGCGTCGCGGTCGTCGGCTGCGGC
>NZ_JAGGOS010000042.1 GCF_018614205.1 Streptomyces sp. ISL-36
CGCGGCTTCCAGGCCACCGACAAGTGATCCGACATGAGTGAGGGGCGGGCTTGTCCGGGCCCGCCCCTCACTCATGCTCTGGGCATCGCTGTCTCTCAGTGCCGCACCCGAAGCCGCCGGCCGGCAGAGGCCCTCCGCTCGCCGCACGCCAGGCGGCTCATGCGACTGCGATATGTGTCCGCGTCGATACGTCCGCGCAGCCGCAGCCCCACGCACCACCGCTCGGTCGCCGCCAGGGCGGCCCGCCTCCCGCGCAGCCGCGCCAACGGAGGGCATCGCTTCTCCGCCGGGGTGACCAGGCGCGCGATGTCGTACCACACGGCCGCCAGAATCAGCGCGCCGAGGATCACAGCAATCAGGGCTGCCATCTCGCCCTCCTGATACCCCTATCAGGCCCATCCACTACCAGCGTAGGCCGCGCCGGATGCCTGTGCGGAGGGTTATGACACAGGCGCCGTGCCTCGCCCTCTCGTGCGCTGCTCGTACTGTCGGCGTTGTCCGTACGGGGTCATCCCTCGCGGCTTGAACACCGCCAGCACCATGGCCACGCTCAGGACGAGCAGCGCCGGACCGGCGTGCAGGGCCGGCGAGACGTTCCGGACCTCGTCCAGACCAACGCCCGGCCGGGCCGCGACCTCCGCCATGACGCGGAAGGTCTCCAGGTACGTCAGCAGGAAGAGTGTGGCGGCCACGGTGATCCCGAGCTTGATCAGGACCCAGTAGTGCTGCAGGAGCCCCCAGCTCGTTCACAGGGACTGCACCACACCGCTCAGCAATGACGCGAACGCCAGCGGCACCAGCACGTACCAGGCGGCGTCCTCCATCAGCAGCTACACGCTCGCACCGCGTAGTCGTCACGCGCGGTCAGACCGATGACGGCAAGAGCCAGAAACACGAGCACCGCCCCCAGCCAACCGACCGAGCGCGACGGCCCCCGGCAGCCCGGCCGAGCGGCTCGAAGCCGTACTCACGACGTACGCCTTCATCTCCCACCACCGCGGCCACCACGGCGATGAACTCGCGTCCCTCCTCCACCAGGGCGAACCCGTCCGCCAGGCCCAGCAACAGCTCGTCGACCTGGTCCAGGGTCTGCTGGCCGAGGTCGCCGAGACGGGCGCCCTGCGGGACGACGCCAAGCCCGCCGAACTCGCCGTCTACTGCCTCCACGCCCTGACAGCAGCCGGCGCAATGCCCTCCGCGGCCGCGGTCCACCGCCTCGTCCGAGTCATCTTGGACGGGCTGCGGCCGCGAGGCTGACAAGCGGCGCGCGCCGCATCGGAACAACCGGCGTATCGCCGAAGACCGATCGGGTGAGCCCCCTATGCCGTCAGGCGTGGCCGATGGCGGTGGCGCCCAGCGAACGTCATGCTCCCGGCGAAGGAGGTGGCGATGAAACCTGGACGGCGCAGCCGCCACAGATATCCTCTGGCGCGCACCCTCGCAGCAGCGTCTTTGTTGGCGTTGGCGTTGGCGATGGCGGGCTGCGGGGACAACAACGGGAACGGCACCACCACGGTCACGACTCCCGCGACGACCGCCCCGACACAGAGGGCCGCCCAAACGGTGGACGTCGACGAGACCGACTTCGCGCTCAAGCTCTCGGAGACCGCCTTCGCGCCCGGGACCTATACGTTCAACGCACGAAACTCCGGCCGCACTTCGCATGCCCTGGCCATCTCCGGCCCCGGCCTCACCCCCACCCAGACCGGTGGGCTGGCACCCGGCGAAACGGAGAAGATCACCGTCACCCTGCGCGAGGGCGAGTACGAGCTGTGGTGCCCCGTCGGCAATCACAGAGCAATGGGCATGACGACTCGGATCAGAGTAGGAGCCGGAACCCCACCAGCGCGAACGCCAGACGGCGGCTATCCGGCCCCGGCTCCATGAGCGAGCCCAGGCGCGAAGCCGGCCGAGGCTTACGCACACCGACACGACGAGCCGATCTGTGAGCCCGGAGGCGTGGGGCCTCCCACAACGACGGGCGCACCTGGGCGACCGCTGCCCGGCACAGCGTGATCGAAAGGCCCGCGCAAACGAGCTGACCCGCACTCGCGCACAGCCCCGAGCGCAACTGACGGCTTTTCAGTTCATGCGTCATTCACGTCAAGACATCACTGCGCCCCGGCCATGCCGGGGCGCAGATCGCCCCCCAAACCTCCGGAAACCGCAGCTCAGGCAGCGCTCTCCACGCCCACCTGTTGCACCCACCGGAAACAGGTCGAACCGACGGCCGTTTCCCCGAAACCGCACGTCAGACGCCCTATCGGACCGGCTCCAGAATGGCGACGCACTCCACGTGCGACGTCATCGAGAAGATGTGCACCCGGAGGCCGTCCGGAAACATGCAGGTCAGAGCCACCTTCGGCTCCCTCTGGTCGTGATCAGGGGCGCGTGAGCGTCAAACGAGCGTCATGCTCAGGACCATGCGTCAGCGCCCCCGCGAACGACCTGGCCGCGCGACCGGAAGCCGGAACGCACAGCCTGTTCGGGACTCGGACAATCATGTGCGGCACCTCCGCCGGCCGCTAACGCCCGAAGGGAAGACCCACATCGCGTCGGCGCAGGGCGCGCCGGTGGTGGGAGCCGCTGGTGCCGGACCAGCGGCGGCATGGACTACTTCCAGCGCACCGTCATCGCGGCCGTCGCACTCGGTAGCCAACTCTCCTGAAGACGCCGTCTACCCGATCCTGGTGGCCGACGCCGACGGAGACACGCTGTCCGGTGAGCAGGACTACATCCTGCACTTCGATACGAATCAGCTGCGGCCCGTCGACGCGTTCTGGTCGGTGACGATGTATGACGCCGAGGGCTCCAGGTCGCCAACGAGCTCGACCGGTTCGCACTCGGGGACCGCGACCCGGTGGTGTTCAACGCCGACGGCTCCCTCGACATCCTGATCCAGCACGCCGGCCCGGCCCCGAGCGCCAAGCCAACTGGCCCCTCGCTCCGCACGGCCCGCTCGGCGCGCACGACTGTGAGCGCAGGCGCCTGACCGCCTGGCTGGCCAAACCTCGCGGGGCTGCGAGGCGAGCTTTACGATGTGCGCATGATTCGCGCCGCCCAGCTGACGAGGAGCCGCCCTGCCGGGCACGGCTTCGTGGTGCTGGTGCTGGTCGTACTGGCAGGTGTGCTTGGGATGCACGCCCTGACCCCCAGCCCGGTGCCCGCCTCACATGCGGGTTCCGGCCATGCGGCAGCGGCACCTGAGGTGGTCGTCCATCATCCGGTAGTTGCCAGCAGTGTCGGCTTGGAGTGCTCGCACACGGCCAGCGGCTCGGGCCACTTGGACCACGCGGATGCGACGTGTGCGGCGGTTGGTGTCGCCTCGGCGTACGTTCCGCCCCCACTGTTGGGCTCCGCCACGGCGGCGGCGCTTGAGGCGGCGGGCGTGGCGCTCGTTGAGGGTGTCGAGGGCAGGGCTCCGCCGGATCTGTCTGAGTTGCAGCTGCTGCGGATTTAGGGAGACCCGCGCGGGCTTGCCGGTGCCGGTGTCGTCGCCGGGACGGCGGGCTCGTCGACGGGTTCTCTTCATCCGTTCTTCGCGCACGCCCTGACGGGCTGCGCTGCAAGGAGTTGTACCACCATGATCAGCAAGCGTTTCCTCGTCCGCCGTACCGCCGCTGTCGTCGCAGCTGGGGCTGCCGCCGTCGTGCTGGCCGCCTGCGCCAGCGACGACGGCTCGGCCGGCCACAACGGCCACAGCACCTCCTCGCCGGCCGCGTCCGCCTCCGCCTCGCAGGGACAGCACAACGCCGCCGACGTCGCCTTCGCCAAGGGGATGATCCCCCATCACCGCCAGGCCATCGAGATGGCCGATCTCGCGCCGTCGCGCGCCGAGTCTGCGGAGGTGAAGAAGCTCGCCGAGGGCATCAAGAAGGCGCAGGACCCGGAGATCAAGACCCTGTCCGGGTGGCTGACTTCCTGGGGTGAGCAGGTGCCCGCAGAGGGCGCCATGGATCACTCCGCGCACGGCATGGCCGGGATGATGAGCGCGCAGGAGATGGAGAAGCTGAAGAGTGCCTCGGGCAAGGCGTTCGACACCGCCTTCATGGAGCTGATGATCAAGCATCACGAGGGCGCGGTGGAGATGGCGAAGACCGAGCAGGCCCAGGGCGCCTTCCCTGAGGCCAAGACGATGGCGCAGGCGATCATCACCTCCCAGTCTGTCGAGATCGCGCAGATGAACAAGCTCCTCGGCAAGAACTGACCGGACTGCCCCCGGCCCGGGGCGGGTACGTGCGCGGTGCTCGCCCCTCGTCTCCGGTACGGCCCTGTCGATCCTTCGTCCGGCCCCAGGCGGCAGCAGGCCGCAGCTACGGAGAAACACCCTGGAAAATACCCCCTAGGGGTATAATATTTGTGGTGTGGGTCACCGAGAGCGGGGGCCTATGCGGCAGGGAATGGGATGACGGTCATGGATCACAGCGGGCACCACCACACCGACGCTCACGACCATGCCACGCACGGCGCTCAGGAGGGTCACGTCGCGCACGCGGGCGGCGCCCACCACGAGGGGGCGCCCTGGAGGATGGCGTCGAAGGCCACCCTGCACTGCCTGACCGGGTGCGCCATCGGCGAGATTCTCGGCATGGTCATCGGCACTGCCCTGCTGTGGGGCAATGCCGAGACGATGGTTCTGGCGATCGCCCTGGCGTTCCTGTTCGGCTACTCCTTCACGCTGTTCGCCGTCCGCCGCGCCGGCCTGGACCTCAAGTCCGCGATCAAGGTCGCGCTGGCCGCCGACACCGTCTCGATCGCCGTGATGGAGCTGGTCGACAACGGCATCATCGCCCTCACCCCCGGCGCGATGGACGCCCACCTCAGCGACGGGCTGTTCTGGGCCGCGCTCCTGGGCGGCTTCGCCGTCGCGTTCCTGATCACCACTCCGGTCAACAAGTGGATGATCGGCCGCGGCAAGGGCCACGCCGTCGTCCACGCCTACCACTGACCCCGGCGTCGACTCAGAACGGGCCGCCCAATGCGGGCGCCCCGTTCTGCGCGTTCGTAACCGCCGCCTGCTGGTCACACACTGAAAGTGCGGAGGTCGAACGTGTGCGGCCCGCCCGGTCCACCCGGCCTCCGGCCCCGAAATGGAGGCATCGGTCATGGCCACGGTCAAGGACATGCTCGCCACCTACCCGGCGGACCTCGGCGGCATCGACCAGGACAAGCTCACGCGCTGCATCGAGGCATGCATCGCCTGCGCCCAGGCGTGTACCGCGTGCGCGGACGCCTGCCTGTCCGAGGGCATGGTCGGTGATCTGACCAAGTGCATCCGCACCGACATGGACTGCGCCGACATCTGCAACGCCACCGCCTCGGTGCTCTCCCGACACACCGGCTACGACGCCAACATCACCGCCGCGCTGCTGAAGGCGTGCGCGGTCGCCTGCAAGGCGTGCGGCGAAGAATGCGCCTCCCATGCCGACATGCACGACCACTGCCGTCTGTGCGCCGAGGCGTGCCGCTCCTGCGAAGAGGCGTGCAACGAACTCCTGGCAGCGCTGGGCTGACCCCCGCCGGTGGTCTGCACCCGCACCGCAGCCACGGTTAGAGCGACGCATGCTCCGCCCGGCGGCGGCGCAGGCCGTAGCGGGTGATCCCGCGCGGCTTGAACACCGACAAGCCGGCCGCCGTCAGCAGAACCACGATCGCCGCACCGGCGTCGGCCACCAGCTGGAACCGCAGGCCCTGAAGCTCCCCGCCCTCGAGCGCAGCCCGGGCAGCCGCGTCGGCCAGATGGCCGACCGGCTGCATGTGCACCAGCAGCAGCACCAGGGCGAGGACGGTGATCAGCAACTTGGCGATCACCCAGTAGTGGCGGAACAGCCCCCACACCGTCCCGAGCGACTGCACCACACCGCTGACCAGCGTGGCGGCGCCCAGCGGCACGATTGCCGCCCAGCCCACGACGTTCATCGCCACGTACGCCGCTCGCGCCGTCTCCCTTTCGGCAGTGGACAGCCCGGTCACGGCCAGCGCGAGGAAGGCGGCGATCGCGCCGAGCCAGCCCAGCGAGAACGTGACGTGCGCGGTGAGCAGTGATTTGCGTACGGCCGGCGGGAACGGCTTCACGACCCGTGCCCCACCATGCCGCCACCGGCCAGATGCACGGCCAGGAACACCACCACCAGGACGATGACTATCGTGGCGGACACCTTTACCCAGCGCGGCGTGTGGTGTTCCTCCTCCGGCAGCCCGCCGGAAGACCTCGGCGAATCAGACACAGCGCCTCCCGGATCGGTTCCAAGATTTTCCGAGACAACATGTCTCGCTCACAAACGAAGTGTATCGGCCGTGTACGTCCGTATCCTGGATGGGTGCCGAAGCTGTGGAACGAGACCATCGACGCGCACCGTCACGCCGTGCGGGACGCCGTCCTGAACGCGGCCGCCGAACTCGTCGAAGGCGGTGGGCTGCGGGCAGTGACCATGTCCCAGCTCGCCGAACGCGCCGGAATCGGCCGCGCCACCCTCTACAAGTACTTCCCCGACGCCGAGGCCGTCCTCACCGCCTGGCACGAGCGGCAGATCACCGCCCACCTCACGCAGCTCCGTGAAGGGGCGAACCGGCCCGGCCCCGCCATCGAACGGCTCACCGGCGTCCTGACCGCCTACGCGAGCCTGGCCGGGCAGAGCCACGGCGGGGAACTGGCCGCCCACCTCCACCAGAGCGCGCACGTCGGCCACGCCGAGCAGCACCTCACCCACCTGATCGCGGCCCTGATCACCGAAGGCGGCGACGCCGGCGACCTCCGCCGGGACGTGCCGCCCGTCGAACTCGCCGCCTACTGCCTGCACGCCCTGACCGCAGCCACCACTCTCACCACGCCCGACGCACGCGACCGGCTCGTGAACGTCACCCTCCACGGCCTGCGCGCGGCGCCCTGAGCCCCGACCCTCCCAGTCGGGCTCTCCAGAGGCCCAGGTATGTTTCACGCCATGGTCACGGCCCGGCGCGCATCCGGCTCACCGCGGGCCCGCATTAATGCGGGCCCGCTGCGCCTGCTGTGGCTGGCAGCCTTGCTGCTCGGCTTCCTCTACACCCACGCGGCGGGCGCCGAGAGCGCCTCCGCCCACATCACCAGCGTGCCCGCCGCCCAGACGGCCGTCGCCAGTCCAGAGCCGGACGAACACCGCCACGATGGCGTCGTCGGCCGCGAGGGCGGGCATGGTCACGGCGGCCACTCGCACCCCGCCGAGGTCTGCGACACCACCCCCACCCAGGACAGCGGCCTTCCCACCCCCCGGCTCACCCCGCTCGCCGGGCAGACTCCCGCTGCCGGCCCGCGCAAGAGTGCCTGGGCGGCCCGCGACACAGCAGCACTTCCCCCCTTGCGAAGTTCCGTCGGTTCCGTGGTGCAACAGGTATAGATCCGGGCGGCTCATCCCGGTCTATCCGTTTTCTTTGCACCACGTCACCGGCCGCCAATGGGCGGCGCTTGGCGTGGTCCACCACACGCCTTCGCAAGGAACCTGCATGTCCCAGGCCCAGCTCCTCAACCCACGCGCCGCCCACACCGGCGACCTCGCGCCCGGCGGCCGCGCCACCCGCCGCAAGCAGCACACCCGCCAAGCCCGCCGACGCTCCCTGACGGCCCGCTACCTCGGCTACGTCGGCTACTTCGTCGGCGCCGGCCTGATCAGCGGTGCCGTCGTCCACCACCCCTTGGACCCCGACCGCTACACCCGCATAGCCCTCTACGGAGCCGCGGTCTTCCTCGCCGCCACCCTCCTCAACGAGTTCCTCCTCGCCCACGAACGCCCCGGTCTTCGCCGCATGATCGTGGTGATCGGCGCGTCCCTGGCGCTCTCCTTCGGTATCGGCATGCTCTCCGGCGGCCTGCAGCACTTCGAGGACTTCCCGGCCCGCGGCGCCGTCCTCGTCCCGGCCGGCCTTGTCGTCTCGTTCATCGCCTACGTCATCAAGGACCCCGACATCGCGGCACGACGGATCTTCGGCCTCGTCGGCCTCGCCGTCCTGATCACCGCCGCCCTGGCCTTCCTCGGCCTGCGCGAGGTGGCCGCTTCCATGGAGACCTCACCGGGCGGAGGCCACAGCCACGGCACCGCTGACGAATCCGCACATGGCGACGACCACGCCCCAGCGACCACCCAGCCAGCTCCTGCGCCCGCTACGCCGACGAGTCCCGAGGCGGGCCCGACCTCGGCGGAACCGACACAGTCCGCGACCTCCGACGGCCACGGCCACTTTCACTGACGCCCGGCGCCCACAGCCGCCCCTCGCCGCAGTTCCGGAGACCCGAGTGAACGCTTCCCGGGCTGGGCGGCGGCGAGGACGCGGGGTTGGTGGCACGATCGCCGCCCGGCCGTCGCCCAGGGGAACTGCGACGGGATGACACGGCGTACGACCTCCCCCCGTTCGCCCCATCGGCGTTGCCGGGCACCTGCTGGCACCCCACAGCGGGCTTCGACAGCCGTCGGCGCCGCCCCGGGGCCCGACCACGGGCGAGGAGGAGCGGGCGGACGGCAACAGGGGGCAGCAACCGCACGAGGAGCAGGTATGGCACTCGGAGACGGCATTCGCCGCAACCTCGCCACCGTCGACCCCGCAGAGCGCACCCTGCTGCGCGATGCGATCTTGAAGTTGAACAAGACCCGCTGGGACGGAAAGCGTGAGGACCCGGCGCCCGGTGGGGTGACGTGGTGGTTCAAGCAGGACGAGATCCACAAGGCCACCCATGTGCACGGCGGCCCGGAGTTCCTGCCGCGGCACCGGGAGGTCGTCAACCGGTTCGAGGACCAGCTGCGCGTGATCGACCCGCGCGTCTCCCTGCACTACTGGGACTGGACTCAGGACCCGCGCAGCATCCCGAACGCCAACCTCGGCAACGGCCAGTCAGGCTCCTTGAACCTGTTCACCCCGGAGTTCATGGGGTACGGAGGGCAGGCACTCAAGCCCATCGGACAGCCCTTCGAAGGCGCGGGCTTCTACGTACCGAACGCCAACCCGTTCCGCTCGGACAACGCCTTCGACCCGAACAACAACCCCGCCGACCCGCCGAGAGCCGTGAACCGTCAGGTCAACGGCCTGCCCATCGACCCGTCCCGGGACCAGGGCGTGCTTGCCGCCGCGGACTACGCGGAGATGACCGCGGCGCTCGAAGACAGCCACAACGAGATGCACGGCTTCGTCTTCATGGGCAACTCGCACATCTCCTTCCGCGACCCGTTCGTGTTCCTGTTGCACGCGAACGTCGACCGGCTCTTCGCGCTGTGGCAGCTGCAGCAAGGTCATCCCGAACGCCTCGACCCCGACCAGGTGTACGGCACGGTGAGCGGGAATGGGGAGCTCGACGGCAACATCGAACCGTGGTCGACCGGACAAGCCGGCACCGTTCGCCCTTGGGGCGGCACCGAGAACATCGGCATCCCCATGACCTACAAGGACTTGTCCATCGTCATCCCCCGCCGCTACGACACGAACCCGGGCGTGGTCTAACCCCCGGCTACCAGGCGCCGCGGCCGAACCCGCCCACTGGGCCGGCATGCCTCGCACGAGGGCGCCCAGCCCGGTCCAGGCATGCAGACGCTGATCAGGACGGCAGGACCGGGCGCGCGCCGCGGGATGCAACGGGCGGGCGGGGGAAGGGGTATCGCCCGTCGCTCCTCGCGTCTCCAGGCCGACGCCCGGTCCTTGCCGTTCGAACGCTGACTCCCGTGCCGCCGGGACCAACGCCGCGAGCGGCATCCTTCCCCGTGCTGATCGGTCGCGCCAAGACACCAGGGCTGCGTGAACACGCGATGGCGCAACCACGCCGCATGCTCCAGGAAGAGCTGATCTCCGTGGATGACGAGGGGAAGGCCCCTGTCCGGTCGGCGGCCTGTTCGCATTGACGCCGCCAGGCCGGACTCCCGTTACAGTCCACCACGCGCCAAAATGTCAACTATCGGTCGAGTCGCATTCGCCACCATGGGCGCCGTCACGCTACTCGTACGTCATCGCGACGAACTACCGAGGTTTTCGTCTTGTTGTCGGGTGTGACGACCGCACAGGATCCAGGTCGCAGGCTTCTTCGCAGAGCATGCCTCGCGGAAGGAGCAACCGGACTGGTGTGAGGTGGTCGGGGTCGGTGAAGGCGGTGTTCGCCATCGGGCCGCGTCGCAGGAGCGATCGGATGCCTTCGACCGGGTTGAGGGCCGTTGCGAACGAGGGCAGTTGGAAGACGGTGAGCCAGTCGTGCTCGGCCGCGTACGACGGGCTTATGCCCACGCCGACTCCAGGTGCGGGCCTGCAGCGGTGTCATCGCATCCGGCCTCGTCCCCGAAGACGATCCAGGCCCCGAGCGCCGTTTTTTCCGCGGTGCTTTTCCCGCGGCCACACCTTCCGCTTCCACAGCTCCACCGCACGCTCGTCCCGCTCGAGCGCCCCGCCGGCCGGGGCCTGCCAGGACCAGCCGTACCGCTTGAGCAGCCGCCACGCGGTTACGACCGACAACCGCATCCGGAACCGGCGGCCGATCACCGCTTGGACCCGGACCAATGTCCACCCCTGATCCTCGAACCCGCAGGCGACCGGACCTGCCTAACTCCTTCTCCAACGCGGCGAATCGGACCGCCGACAGTTTCGGCGGCGCCGGAGGGCGTAGACGACCGCACCCGCGCTGTGGAGGAGACCGCCGGCCACGATCAGGGTGAGTACGGCCGCTCCGCCGGTGTGCATGAAGGCGGGCAGGTAGCGCACCGGCGCCCACCCCAGGGCCAGGTAGCAGGGCGTGTAGAGCAAGCGGGGTGCCTACACCGTCACCTTGTGGTCCGCGGGGCAGCCCGACTTCGCGGTGTTCTCCACACTCTGAGGCGACGTGGACAGGTTCGACCTCAGCGGCGTCACGGGACGTGGCTTCCCATCCTTCCCCGGACGCCTGGGCGTCACTGGCAATCATGCGCTCATGCGCTCATGCCAGGAGACCTCACAGGACAGCGTTTCGAGAGAACGGTCCGAAAGCCAGGCACACGTCACCGGGCGTGGGCTCTCTCGCCGCCGTGTGGACTCCGGCCCCTTGGTCCCACGCCAATTGGGCCGCCAGAACCCGAGTAGATCGGCTGGTCGTGGGAACGATCAGGGCTTCCGAACGGGCATCTCCGCTCGCCTACCCGCAAGGATCGCCGATGCTTCCCGAGGTCCGCCCCCACGTATCCGCCCCCCTCACAGACCAGTTGAAACACCAACTGGGCCTGGCTTCAGACCTCGAAGCCAGGCATCTCGATGTGGAGCGCGTCGCAGGCATCGCAGTCGTCGCAGCTGCCCACTCCGGTGGCTACGCGGCCATCGGCCATCTCCTGGGACTGCTGGCCGCGCTCCCTGCCCCCACGGAGACAGGCGAGCACTTCTGGTCGGACCTGTGGAGGTCCTCGGGCACCGCCTACCTGCTACCCGCCAACATCCAGGCTGAGGTGCTGCAATCCCTGGCAGGCGAAGGAACCGCCCTGGCCCGACAGATCCTCTCGGCTGTCGATGAGATGACCCCGCCCCAACGCGTCGCAGCCGGGGAGGTAATCGGCCAAGCCCTCGCCGAGTCCGACCATCTTCCCGACCTCAAGACACAGGTCATCGGAGAACTGTGGCTCCGAGATCTCGAACTCACCGCCTGGCGCGTCCTGCACGCCGACCGCAGGTCGGACGATCTCGCCGGGCGAAAAGCCTTCCTCGACGCCTGGACGAGGGTCTAAAGGTCCGCTCGTCCAACTGCACGGCAACCACACAGGGCGGGCGGCGCCCGAGCCCGCCGCGCGGCGCGCAGCCCCGTATCCATAGTCATCCGGCCCGGTGCTCTGTCACTTCCGAGTAACACCATGGTCGCCGGCGACCAGGACCGTAACGTCGTGGCCGCGGCCTGCACATGACAGGCTCATCCGCCGCCGGTAGGAGAGTGGGTCCCGGTCCCCTGTCCGGTGAAATCACGGCCCGGACGGGCGACGGCAGCTGCCGGACGCGGTGTGCACGATCCCTCGGGCAGGGCTGCGAGGTCAGGCGGAGTTGATGTTCTCGGCCTGCGGGCCCTTCTGGCCCTGGGTGACATCGAACGTCACGGCCTGACCCTCCTGAAGCTCACGGAAGCCCGAGGAGTTGATCGCGGAGTAGTGGGCGAACACGTCCGGGCCGCCGCCGTCCTGGGCGATGAAGCCGAAGCCCTTCTCCGCGTTGAACCACTTCACAGTTCCCGTAGCCATGTCTCATGCCTTCCAGTCGATGAACGCCTCCCACACCACGCGGAAGGCGGAGGTGATCGCCCTGGTTCCTGCGGCACAGCACAGCAAAACGCCCACGCCGAGGCGTGGGCAAAGGGAACTTCCGAACCACGACAGCTGACACAGACGCTACACGCCAACACGCCACGTCACCACATGAACGATCACGCCGCACACCGGGACTCTGCGTGCGGTGCCCGCCAATGCCGACGGGCACGCGCATCTCACGCTGCGGCCGGTGGACTGGCTGATTCGGCGGTGCGGCGGTATTCGGCGTTGATGCGCTGGGCTTCCTCGAGCTGGTCTTCGAGGATGACGATGCGGCAGGCGGCCTCGATGGGTGTGCCCTGGTCGACGAGTTCCCGGGCGCGGGCGGCGATGCGCAGCTGGTAGCGGGAGTAGCGTCGGTGACCGCCCGCGGATCGGAGCGGGGTGATGAGGCGGGCTTCTCCGATGGCGCGGAGGAAGCCCTGGGTGGTGCCGAGCATGTCGGCGGCCCGGCCCATGGTGTAGGCGGGGTAGTCGTCGTCATCGAGACGGCCGTACGTGTCGTCTGCGGTCATTGCACCTCTCTTGTGGAACGCGTGGAGGGGCCCTGGTGCCGTATGGCACCAGGGCCCCGAAGGAACTGCTACACCATCTGCCGGCCCTGATGCTGCACCGGCCTTCTGTGTCCGCAGACCCGACCTGGTTGCTGTCGGGGGTGCGGGGATCGCGGTTGCTTGACCGGAGACCACCTCACTATCGATGTCCTGCGGTACCCGGGCTCGAGACGTCTGCCCGGGCGATCCTGATGGTGCTCGGCTCCTCCGTTCTTCCCTCTGGATCAATCACTTACCAAACGGGAACTGCGAACTGCTTGAACTGCTGGTGTTGCGTACTGCTCGTGGCCTCTCACAGCGCCACTTCGGCAGCCAGCCCCGTCGCCCGTCCTGCGTCTGCTCTGGCTTAGAACCCCACTGCCGAACCTCCCGGTGCGCGCGCCCGCAGCCGACGCCTTCACCGAGGTACTGCTCACCAACTTCACTGCTGGGTACCGCGAACTGCACTTATGGGTACTGCCACTGCGTTAACTGCGGTACTGCTCACGGCGGCCCCTGATCACTGCGGGCCACCCGGTCCGGCCGTCAGTCCCGTCGCCGTCCTGCAACAACCCTGGCTTCGAAACTCCACCGCCGCACCGTCCTGCGAACTGCAACTGCGGGTACTGCTGCCCGGCAGTTCATCTCTGCCGGGCCCTGCGGTCTCTCTGGCTACGAGAGAAACCATAACCACGACACCACCCGATGTCTACTCCGGCCAATATAGATTTTCGCGTGTTCGACAGTGAGGTAATCGGCCTCGAACAGTGACGGGCAGGGCGCGGATGATCATCGTCGGGGGCAACCGCCATAGGCCGGGGCACAAGCCCCGTGCATGCAAGGCAGGGCATGGGGCGATCCAGGGACCGGGGGGACCTGAGGGACACGATGAGCGTCAACGTCGCGACCGCCCGCCCCTCGGGGTCCGTCGCCATCGCACGCGAGAGCGCCCGGGAATTCCTCGAAGGTCTCGTCCCGGCGCTAGCAGCCGAGGCCGTCGATGCCGTGGTCCTGGTCGTCTCGGAACTCGTCACCAACGCCCTGCGCCACGGCGGTGGCACCTGCACCCTGGACCTGACCGCACACCCGGACAGCATCGAGGTTGCCGTTCATGACCCCAGCCCGCAGGCGCGGCGCATGCGCACCCGTGACCTGAACGGCGGTACCGGGGGTTTCGGCTGACCCATGGTCAACCGTCTCGCCAGAGGGACCGCGGTCACCCGTCGGGAAGACGGCGACTGCCCTTCTCGCTCGGTAGCGCGACCGGTTGAAGGGGCGGGGCGACAGGTGAAGAGGATCGGCTCATGTCGAAGCCTGCCGGGCTGCTCGTTGATGTCGCTGCCCTGGTGGCGGCCGGGCAGAGCAATCAGTGTTCCTGACCGTGGTCACCGGTGGCGCTGTCATCACCTGCCGGCTGGCTCCCGAAGCCGTGTGGAGGCAACGTGTCGGAGGTCCTGGCTGACTCGTCCAGCCTGGGCGAGTTCTCCGCCGTCTTCACCGCTACGACACGGGGGAAGGGCCGCCCGCTCGCCGGTGCCCCGTTCGGGCTTGATGCCCTTCATCGATTCCAGCACGCCGCTCTTGGTGAGCTCGAAGGGGAAGCGGGCGATGACGCAGCGCATGTGGCTTCACAGGGAGAAGGAGAGAACGGTCCGACCAGGGTGAAGCGGTTCAGCGGGAGAGGGCGAGTACGCCCAGGGCGCTGCCGTGCTCGTCTACCACCGGCAGGGCACCGACCCGGAGGAAGCGCATCTCGTGCTCGGCTTCGGCCGCGGTGGTCACGGGTGAGGTGTAGGACCGGTGGTCGCCGAGGATGTCGCGCAGGCGGACGCGGTCGGTGTAAGCGGAGCTGTCGTGGACGGCGGTGAGTTCGGTCTGGGTCAGGCCGGTGCACTGGCCGTCCTGGCTGCGCAGCTCTGGACAGAGCCGCCGCCACGTCCGACGACAGCCTCGGCGCTGAAAGGCTGCGGGAGTGGTCGCGGCAGCTCCATATCGATCACGGTCGGGCACTCGACGAAGTGGACCTGGCGGCGGTTCCCAGGAAGCGGCAGTGATCCTTTGTCTGCCAAACTTCCCCGCCCGGTTCCTTACTGCCTTGAAGCCTGCAAGGGGCGGGCCAGTGCCTTTTGCGGAACCTTTGCCTGGAGGTAGCCGTTGGTCCGGTGAACGCGCGAGCGGAATCGCGACTGGATGACTCAGCGGAATACCGAGGTGACGTCAATGGCTATGTGGGACCGGCTCAAGGACCAGGCCAAGAATCTGCAGCAGGCCCAGCGCGGGCGCGGTGCAACCCACGGACCGAGCCGTGGCGCAGGGTCCGGCGGTGGTTCGCGCGCCCAGCTGGTGAGCGCGCTGAAGACGCAGCTCGGCTCCCTCAAGACCGAGCTGAAGAGCGGTGCGTACCGCGACGCGAGCATGGCGATGTGCGCACTGGTCGCGGCCGCAGACGGGCACGTGGACCCGGCCGAGCGGCAGCACGTCGAGTCGATGATCCTCAGCAATGAGGTGCTGCAGAATTTCCCGGCGGAGCAGTTGCGCCAGCGCTTCAACAAGCATGTGGACCAGCTGACTCACAACTTCCAGCAGGGCAAGACCGAGGCAATGCAGGACATCGCCAAGACCGCCAAAAAGCCGACCGAGGCGAGGGCGGTGATCCAGACCGGCATCGTCATCGCCGGGGCCGACGGCGACTTCTCCCAGTCCGAGCAGATGATCATCCGGGATGCCTGCACAGTGCTGGGAGTGTCTCCCACCGAGTTCCAGCTCTGACCTGCCCGCGGCCCAGATCCTAGGCGGCTGACGCAGGGCCACATCGGGAGAGCCGGAGACCGTCGGCACGCCGTCCGGTGACCAAAAGCGGCGCTCGAGAGCCGATGGGGATGCCGCGGTCTGGTTATCACCGGACGCCAACAACAACCTCCACGTAGGGACTGCGGCGCCCGTGGGCGGCCAGCCGGGCCCGGCCAGAAGGGCGGTCACCGCCTCAATCACTGTCGACCGTCAAGACTGCCCTGCTGCTCGCAGCGACCGCGATCCCGGCCCAACCTCGCATCACCGGTTCGGGGCCCGTCCTGCGCACAGACCGGGCTGCGGCGAAACACCTGCACACGGCCGCGCACGCTGATATGCGTCACGTGGCGCATCGATGACGCACGCCATGCACACTGCTCAGATCCGCAGGTGAGCGGCCCTTGCGGCGGCCTCAAGGGGTGCCGTGTCCTCCCCCTGATGGGCCATCGCAAGCATGCTCGGCGCCCCGGCAGCGGCGTCTCCGTCTCCCTGCCGCCGGCACCCTGCAAGCGATTCGTGAGCGGGTCGGCAAGCGGGATGTGTCCGCGTACCTGGAGAAGGCCGCGCAGCGGCAGATCGAGCGCGACACATTGGACGAGTTGATCGCCGACTTCGACAAGACCAACGGCCCCGCCGATCCGGAAGCCGTGGCCTCCAAGCGCGCCAAGCTCACCGGCAGCCCCGCGCCCGATGCCGGTGCGGCCGCGTGAGCGGCGCTCTGATCCTCGACAGCGAGGGCCTGGCCAAGGCCGTGCAGCGCGATCGTGAGGTCCACGAGTGGCTCACCGCCGCCCGCGACGCCGACCTTCCCGTGATCACCTCCGCCGCGGTACTCGTCGAGGTGATCCACCCCCGGATCAACGACGCCGCGCTCAAATGGACGCTCTCCCGGCTGCGGGTCGAGCCGGTCACCCAGGCCCTTGCCCAGTCCGCCGCCGCTCTGCTGCGCGCGGCCGGGCTGCACGGTTACAAGTACGCCATCGACGCCACGCTCTGCGCCACCGCCCTCGCCCAGCCGGGCTGAGTCACCATCCTGACGTCCGACGTCGAGGACATCACCATGCTCACCACCGACCACCCACGCGTGATCGCCGAGAAGATGATTCGCAACGCCACGCCGGGCCCGCGCAACGCCTGTCCCCAAGTGCCCGTCCACCTCACGCGAGGTCGGACAACAACAGCTCCAGCTCCCTCTCCTCCTCGACGCGTACGCCGAGTTCCGCGACGGCCGCCGCGAGCGCGGGTTCCCAGGGGGTCTCCGTCGGGGTGCCGACGAGCGGTGACAGCGGGGGTGAGGCGTTGCGGGACACGGCGGCGCGGTAGTCCGCAGCCGTAAAGCGCCAGGGCCGCCACGGGACGACGCGGTGAAGGACGCCGGCTATCCGGAGCCCGCCCCAGTCGAAGTCACCGTGAAGGTGCAGGGCCGCTCCGTGTTCGTGCAGCCCTCGGAGCAGCGTGAGGGCGGCGGCGGAGGGCTGCCCCTGGAGACAGACCAGGGGCGGGCACGCGGGGCCGAGGGCGTCGGCCGCCGCCGCAAGGACGGTCGGGTTCTCGCACATCCACACCATCGGAGGGGCGACGGCCGGCGGTCGGCGGGTGAGCTGGCGAAGGGTGAGCACGAACGGTTCGCCCTCTTCGGCCATCCGGTCCAGCGACGGAGTGCCGCGCAGATTCAGGGTCAGGACGGTCGAGGACAGCTCGTCCCGCAACAGTCCCGCCGAGGCCCACGCCTCGCGTCGCCATTCGGCGCCCTGGCCATCGGGGAAGCCGGTCAGCGCGCGGGCCCCGGACAGCGTGAGCGTGGCCAGCGGTGTGCCGTCGTCCAGGGCGTGGGCCGAGCCGAGGACCCGGGCGGCGAAGGCAGGCAGCGAGACGGCCGGATCGGCGGGAAGTGCCCGCAGAGCGGCGCATGCCCCGGCAAGCAGGCTGCGCGTGGTGTCGGGGGCACGGCCCAGGCGTCGCGCGAGGCCATCGGCCCGTACCCGGGCGGTCCAGTCCGCCAGCGGGGGAACCGCCGCGCTGAGCTCGTCAAGGGGGGCGTGCGCCCGCTCCCATGCGGCCTCCTCCTCGTACCGGGCCTGGGCGAGTGGGGTGACGGGGCCGATGAGCGCTTCGACGGCGACGGCGAGGCCGTCAGGGCTGGCGCCCGAGCGGCGCAGTACGGCGTCGACCGCATCCAGACGTACCGTCAGCGACCTGCCGCCACCGGGGGCTCGTGCGAGAAGTCGTTCGACCGCCGCCCGCTGGGCCGGGGTGGGATCACCCAGAGACACGGAACCGGTCAGGGGTTGTCCGGTCACCAGACGTCGGCGCGCTCGTTCGACGAGCCAGGCGAGGTCCGGTGTGCCGAGCAGTCGGGCGAGTCGCGGGCGGTCGATCGCCCCGGTTTCGGGCTCAGGACCGTGGGTCAGTTCCACAGCGGCTCGGGCTCCTCTACGCCGGGCATGTCCTGGGGCGCGTGCCGTACGGGGTCCTCGCGGCGCTGCCGTCGCGTACCGTCCCACTCCCAGCGGGTGACGAGGACCGCCGCCACCTCGTCGATGCGGGACAGCTGGGCGATGGCGATGCCGGGCACCTGCGCATAACAGGCCCACTCCCGTTCGCTCGTCATGACCACATCGAGGTCGAAGGCGCTCAGCAGACCGAGGCACTTGGCACGGGAGTCGTCGTCCACGCCGGCGAACGCCTCGTCGAGGGTGACCAGACGGGGCGCGTATGGGCTGCCCGCGCTCGCGTAATGCGAGGAGGCGGCGGCGAACAGCGGTACGGACACGGCGAGGACGCGTTCGCCGCCGGAGGCGGGGCCGGTGGCCGTGACCCAGCGCCCGTGCTGGTGGCGTTCGACACCGAACTCGTGCCAGGAGCGGTAGTCGAGCGCTGCGGTGAGGTGTTCGAGCCAGCTGCCCGAGCCGTCGTCGGACTGCTGGCGAGCGATCTGTGCCTGGAGGAACTCGCCGACCGCCGTGCGGTCCTCGGCCGTCCAGGCGTCGGCGGACTGGCGCAGCCGGTCACGGGCCTGGGCGAGTCCAGGCGGAGCCTTGCGCGAGGCCCGCCACACTAGGCGAAGCTTCATGCCGGTGGAGGTGGGGCGGTCCTCCAGTTCGGTGTTCATGTCCCGCACCTGCCGTTCGGCGGCGCCGATGAGTTCCTGGAGGGTGCCGGCGACCTCGGTGATCAGGTGGGTCTCGAGGATCTCGCGTTCGTGCGCGGACAGGATGCGGGTGAGCTCTCCGACCTCCGTGGCGAGCGCGTCGACGAGTTCGGGTACGGCCCGCTCGCGACCCTGGTAGACGATGTCGACGACCATGCCGTCCTCGACCATGCGGGCGGAGGCGCTGTGCCCGTGCCGGGACAGGGTGTCCTGCAGGGTCTTGAGTTCCTCGCTGAGCCGGCGCTGTACGCGTTCCCAGGCGGCATCCGTGTCGTCGGTGGCCGACAAGCCGGAGTCGATGGCGCGGGCGAGCGCGATGGCCGGGGTGGCGGCCCAGGGGCCGTCGTCCGAGGCGGGGGCCGCGAGCTCGGGCAGCGCGACCGCGACAAGGCCGGTGGCCGTGAAGCGCTGGAGCGCGGCGATGGCCTCCGCACGTGCGTCGACGGCTTCGGCAAGGTCCTTCTCCAGCTGCTCGATCCGCCCCTCGGCCCGGCCGGCCTCCCGGTCCGCCTCGGCGTGACGCCGCCGGGCGTTCTTCTGGTCGGTCTCGCAGATCCGCTGGGCCTGGGCGGTCTCGACGAGTCGCCGTTCGAGTTCGGCGACGGCGGCGCCGACGGTGGAACGCAGGGTCCGGTGGCGCTCGTCGGCTGCCGCCGCCTCGCGCGCCGCGCCTTCGGCCCGCTGGGCGAGGTCGATGACCCGCTGCTCCGCCTCGGCCGCCTCGGCACGCTCGTCGTCCACCTGTCGTACGGCCTCGCCTTGTTCGCGTAGCGCGGGCCACAGAGCGGCCAGCGCGGTGGCGAGGAAGCCGAGGGCGTGACGCACCGAGGTGAGTCCGGCCCGGTCGGCGGGCAGCCCCAGATCAGCGGCGACCTCGGCGAGTTCGGCGGCAGCCCTCTCGGCGCGCCCGACTGCCTCGGTGACCTCGGCAGCACGCCCCTCGTACCGGACGCGGGCCTTGCGTACGGTCTCGGCGGCGGCGCTCACGAGCGCGTGACCCCTGGTGAGCGGCGACTCGTCGGGGACGTCGGCGAGCTCGGCGTCGAGCGTGCGACGACGCACCGCGATCATGTCGGACCGAGCCGCGAGCGTCTCCGACTCCTCGCGCAGGGAAGCGAGTTCGATGCCGAGCACAGCGACGCGGGCCCGGCGCGCCGCCTCGCGCGCGCCCTCGCCGATGTACGTGGCGGCGGGCTTGGCCCACGTGCCGGTGAGTACACCGACCCGAAAGCGTCCGTCGGGTGCCACCCAGGTCTCGGCTTCTCCCCCGCCGTCGAGGCCGATGGCGGCGAGCAGTCGGGCCACCGTCGTCTCGTCCAGGGCAGCGACCTGTCCGTCGCCGTGGTCCACGGCCGGGCACAACACGTCTGCCAGTGAGGGACCGCTCACTGGTCCGTTCGACGGGGAGAGCAGGACGTCGTGCCCGTCCACGGCGAGGGCAGAGCCGTCGGGCAGCACCCAGGCATCGAGGAGGCCGGAGGCTTCGAGTGCCGCTTCGAGCCCAGCGCGCTCTGGTTCGGGCAGTTCGTCATGGAAATCGACCACGCGCCAGAGCGGCACGCCCGTCAGCTGTTGGCGAAGGCCGGGGGTACGCGTCGCCGGGGGCTGGGGCTCGCGCCCGCCCCCGGCTTCCAGCGCGGCGAGCTCCCGCCGTGCCTCGTCGATGCGCGCCGCCAGCTCCGAGGTTCTGCGGGCGGCTTCGGCCGTCTGGTCGGCGAGGTCCGCCGAACGGGCGGTGTGCGCCCGGGTGGCATGGACCCGCGCCGGGTAGGGGCCGTCGAGGTGATGGGTCCATTCCTGGAGTTCGTCCAGGAGGCCGGTCTCATCGGAGAAGGCCAGCTCCTTCCAGGCGTGGGCGCGTTCGCGCACGTCGTCCAGGAGGGCCCGGCCTGCCCGCGCCGCACTCTCCTCCGCCTCGCCGTACGTCTCGGCGGCCAGCGCGAGGTCGGTCTCCGCCTCGTCGAGACGGCCCGACGCCCGGCGGTGCGCGTCGGCGGCCCGCTCGGAGGCTTCCAGAAGGCCCTCGGTGTGGGCGAGGGATCGCTGGGCGCGGGCTGCGGCGTCCTCGACGGCGCGCCGCAATTCGGGCTCGGGCAGCAGATCGTCCGCCGGCAGGGCGACACGCGCGGCGGCCGCCTGCTCCCGCGCGTGGGCGAAGGTCTCTTCGACCCGGAGCCGCGTGGCACGCAGCCGGTTCTCGGCGGCGCCGAGTCGCCCGAGCGCCTTGGTGTGGAGGGCGGCCGCCTGCTCCCGGTCAGCCCGCGCCCGGTCCGCCGCCTGCGTCGTTCGCGTCACGGCCAGCGCGGCGTGCTCCAGTTCCCGCGCGTCGCGCATCTCGGGCGCCTCGCGCAGCGCTTTCTCCTGGGCCCGCAGTCGTTCCCCGGTCTCAGCAAGGGAGCCGATCTCCTCTTCAGCTGCCGCTCGCTTCTCCTCGGCGCTGGTTCGCCGCTCCTGAGCCTCGGCCAGGTCCCGTTGGACGCGCTCGTAGCGGGAGTGTTCGGCACGCGGAAGCCGGGCGCGGCGCCGGGTGGCGATCCGGGCATAGCGCCGGTAGTGCTCAAGGAAGGCGGAGGCGGCCCGCTCGGCGGCGGACGCGGCAGCCAGTTCGTCCTTCTCCTCGTCCAAGGAACGGAACGCCTCGGCCACGTCGGCGATGACGGCCTGGTCCATGGGCGGCAACGCCTCGGTGAGGGCGCGGGAGAGGGCCGCCTCGTTGGGCCGCTTGGACAACTGGGGCTGGCGCAGCTGGATGAGCAGGTCCACCAGAGCCGCGTACCGCTGCTCGCCGAAGCCGAAGAGTGCTTCGTCGACCGCTCTGCGGTACGTCTTGGCCTGGTCGTACACCATGCCGTACCCGACGACGGCCTCGGCGAGGCGGTCCCGGGACAGGGCCGTGCCGGCGGCGTCGAGCAGCCGGAAGGTCTCCTCCGTGCGTTCGGTGGACCCGTGGTCGACGCGCTGGCGGGTGACGGCATACCAGTGGCGGGCGATGCCACGCCCGGTGACGGCCTTGAGCCCGCACAGCAGCGTACGGAAGTGCTGCTCGCCGGTCGTGTCGTCGAGCCTGCCGAACTCGATCCAGGTGTAGCCGAGCCGTTCGGAGTGCGGGTGCTCGCCGCCGAGGAGCAGGTTCCACTCCATCCGCTTGCCCGGGTCGCTGTCGGGTTCGACACGGCGCGGGCTGAGGTCGCCGTCGAGCAGGAACGGCAGGGTCAGGGCGAGCACCTTGGACTTGCCAGTGCCGTTGTTGCCACGCAGCAGCAGCCGCCCGTCCCGGAAGTGGAACTCCTCCACGTCGTAGTGGAACAGGTCGACGAGCCCGACGCGCAGGGGCTGCCAGCGGGAACGCCGCGGCGTGGGGAGGCGGGTCACGAGGTGGCCTTTCGCTGCGGAGGCACGGGTGCGGAGCCGGGTTCGCGGATGACGGTCTCGCCGACCGCGTACCGGGCGAGGGCGGGCCGGGCCGCGACCGCGTGCGGGGCACGGGAGACCAGGCCGAGCGCGGTGAGCCGGGCGACGGCCTGTTCGACGAGCTCGGTCTCCATGCCCGGCTCCCGAGCGGACTTCGACCAGAAGCCGCCGTGCTGGGCGGCGAGTTCACGGACTCGGAGGGCAAGCATGTCGAGGGTGACGGGTCCGTCGGCGCCGGCCAGGTGCTCGGCGAGCAGCAGGGTGACGTGGCCGTGGGTGCCCTGTTCGGGCATGCGGAGGTCGGTGAGGTCGTCGTCAGGGTCGACCATGGCGATCCCCTCGGCCCGCACCTCGGCGACCAGTCCGGTCAGCTCGGTGATCCGGGCGGTGAGGAAGCCGCGCTGCCGGGTGAGGTAGCCGAGTTCGGCGTCGGTCAGGTCGTCGTAGTAGAGCACCGGGTCGTCGAGCAGCCTGCGGGTGAGCGAGCGGCGCATCGCGCGGAAGCGCAGTTCGTCGCTGTCCAGAGCGGTTTCGGCGACGAGCTCGGCGAGGCGGTCGTCGAGGGTTTCGGCATGGACGGTGGAGGGGCCGCGGCGGGAGGCCAGGAGTCCGGCGAGGACCCGGCGTTCAACGTCGTACAGGACGTCGCCCGCCCCGCTGACGTACGACTCTTCCTCGCCCGCCACCCGACGCAGTACGCCGAGGTCGAGCAGAAGCCGTACGACGGCGGCGAGGTCGAGGCGCTCGTCGCGGCGTTCCAGGGCGAACTCGATCCCCGTCGCGGTGAGTCGGGGGTCGGCGGCATCGAGGACGATCTGGTCGGCGAGGCGCCCGAGGGCGATCTGGGCCTCGCCGCGTTCGAGGGCGGCGAGCGCGAGGCAGAGCAGAACGTAGCGGCGGCGGGTGAAAGGGGCGGTACCGCGGCTCGCCTCGCGGGCCGGGTGCGTGGGGTCGGTGAGGACGCCGGGGATCTTGCGCAGCCGTGCCGTCTCGGCGTCCACCTGGAGGGACCAGCCGGTGTTGCGGTCGAACCACTCTCGGAGTTCGGGCGCGTGCCGGCGGACGAGGCGGAATTCGTCGGCGTACCGGCCGCGCGCGAGGAGAAGGGGCTGTTTCAGCAGGGCGCGCGCTGCCTTGCGCAGGTCGGCAGCGTGCTGGCCGTCCAGCACTTCGGCGAGGGGGGTGGTCATCGGTCGGCGGCTCCGTCCGTCAGGTCGTCTCCGTCCGTCAGGTCGACGATCTCGATGAGGTGGTCCGGGCCGCTGAAGACTCCGTCGAGCGTACGGACCTCCGCGGTGGTGCCGTCGGCGAGCGCGGTGAGCCGGATCTCCATGGAGCCGTCATTGCTGGTGGCCACGGTGTGTCTTACACCTGGACGCCATGTGGCCAGCGCGTCGCCGAGAAGTTGGAGGAACAGGCCGAAGGAGGCGGGGTCGAGCTCGCCGAGATCGGACAGGCGGGTGACGCCGTCGGTGACGAGCCGGACGCGGGCGGCGGCGGTCTCCGCAGCCTGCTTGGCGGCCGCCTCAGCGAGCGCGCGCCGCCTCGCTTCCCGGTCCTCGACCTTGCGGGGCTTGCCGCGCCGCTCGTAACTCCCGGTGCGGCGCAGTTGGGGGCTGATCCGCAGCGGCTCCGCCCCGGCCCAAGGGGTGGCGGCCGGGACGGGCTTCGCCGCCCGGGCGGCGAGAGTGTCGGCGTCGACGGTGAGGTGCCGGGCCGGATAGAGACCGAAAGCTGTTCGCCACAGCCGGTGCCGGGCGTCATCGTCGTGTGCCTCGGCGAACCAGCGGGCCAGGGTCCGGAAGTCGGCGGACCGGTCCGAGCGCCCGGCACGGCGCTCGTTCAGCGCCCGTACGACCGCCAGGAGCTGCGGAATCGCCCCCAGGGCCCGGCCGCGCAGGAGCCGGGCCTGGGACTCGCGCCCGTCCCTGCTGATGAACCACGCGCCGAGCCCCTCCCAGCGCGCGGCCCACCGCTCGTACACCTCCCGCTCGGCGTCGGCGGCCTCCTCCGGCGAGGCGTCGGCGGCCTCGCGTCGGGCGGCGGCCCTCAGCAGCAGATCCACCCTGCCGCCCTCCTCCAGTTCAAGGATCAGCCGGGCGATCCGCCCGCCCAGCGTGATCAGGTCCTGGATGAACCGCTCCAGATACTGGATGAGCCGGTCCTTGTACGCGAGGAAGACCTCGTCCTCGACGCCGTGCAGGTCCATGGTCCTCTGGAGCGATCCCATGAAGGCCCGGGCGTTGTCGGCGAGCGCGGCGAAGCGGCTGGCCAGGGCGTCGAGCGTCAGGTGTGTCTTGGCCGGGTCGGGCTCGTCCTCGGCGGCCAGGACGAGGAGTGCGCGCAGCTGGGTGACGATGTCGTGCAGCGCGACGGCCTGAAGAGCGCCACGACGGCCGAGCGCCTCGTCGTAGGCGGACAGCGCCGCCTCGGCGGCCTCCCCCTCGCGCGTGAGCTGGTAGATGAACCGCTTCCGGTAGAAGTCCTCGACGGCTGTGACCCGCGCGGTGTCCGGATCGGCCCGCAGATTGCCCCAGACGACGAGCCTGTCGAGCGCGGCGACGACCGCCTCCGGCTCGGCGGGGCGGGTGTCCGCCGGAAGCGCGGCATGCACCTCCTCGGGGCGCAGATGGACCGCGAACCGCTCCTTGGCCACGAGAAACACCCGCATCACCTGGCGGTAGAGCGGGGTGTTCGGCACGGTGAGATGGGCGAAGGGGCCGAATCCGTCCGGCTCGAAAGCTGGATCGGCCGAGGTGGTGACGGTCATCGCCCCCATTCTCCCGCAACCGGGGCAGCTACCGGCAAGGACGAACGCACCTGTCCGATTCCCGCGGGAGTGACCGGATCAATACGGTTCTCATCGTCCGCATCCGCCGGGCCGACCACAAGGCGCGCCCGGCCTCCCGTCGACGACGCCACCCAGCGGGTGGAGGTGGCACAGAAGCCCCTCCGTCACGCGCGACCCGCCTGGCCCAGTACGTGAGCGCCATGCGCACGCGCGTGGCGGTCATGCCACCAAGCGAGGCCAGAGCCGAGGCCGAAGCATGGATCAGTTGGGCGGCAGCCACGGCGAAGGGCCTCGATCCGCTGAACACACCGCCCCGGCTGTCCGACGTTCCCGAACCACGCGCCGAGGAACTGAGCCCTTCCTCGGCGGCTGGAGCCCTACGGGCCCTGACGCGACGCTCGGCCGCAGGGGCCCCGGTCCTACTGAACCGCAGCGCTGTCGACGACCCTTGCACTCGCACCAAGAGACGGCAAAGCGGATCCGTGTGCAGGCGCCGCTCCACCCACCACCACCTGCGCGAAGCCCGACCTGACAATTCATCAGAACGAGCGTCAAAAGAGCGTCACGAGCGTCATTTCAGCGTCAAGATATCGCCCGTAACGCCCACACCGCACATAATGCGCACTGGCGAAACCGCAGGTCAGGCGTCCTTCTTCACCGGCTCCAGGATCGCCACGCACTCCACGTGGTGCGTCATCGGGAAGATGCGCAGCCGCGCCTCTGGTGCCAAATCAACACGTCAGAGGCGGTTTTCGCACAGACCTGACCTGCGGCGGGGAGCGTAGAGCGTCATGTGCGTCTGCACCGACATGGGCCGCGCGACATCCGCACCACAACTGTGGTGGTCCTCTTCCGTGCCACCTTTCAGAACCCAGGTGATCTTCGCGCGGAGCGGGGCAGTGGGAGACGTCCCTCACTGTCCCGCCCGGGCGCCCTCCGGCGACGGCGCGGTGGATGCGGTCAGACGCCCGGACGCGGGCCGCCGACGCCCACCGGTACGCCCTGGCCGATCGTGACCTTCACTGATGTCGTCCTCGGAGCCGTCCGGTTGGACTCGTGCAGGATGCCGAGCGGGTTCGTCGTCATCTCGAGCGTGTACTCCTGCGGCGGGAGGTTCATCAGCGCGCTGACGTCGAAGGACTGCCCGTCCAGCGCCTTGTCGTAGACGTCCGCCCAGCCGATGGAGATTCCCATGGTCAGGCTCGTCGCGTTGGCGTTGTGCGAACAGGAGTTGTAGACAGGGTTGACGGGGCTGCCGGGGAGCGTGGAGTCCGCGACCTCCAGGTCGACCAGGCAGAACGCGACCTTCGGCGACTCACGCACCACCTGACCGCCGGCGTCGAGGAGCCGGTAGCGGGAGATGCCCTCCATGTGGAAGTGCTTGTGCTCGTCGTGGTACTTCATCAGGCCGACGGGCACCTCGTACGAGGAGC
Organism: Streptomyces sp. ISL-36; assembly: GCF_018614205.1. Taxonomy (GTDB): domain Bacteria; phylum Actinomycetota; class Actinomycetes; order Streptomycetales; family Streptomycetaceae; genus Streptomyces. Next base: position 26,367 of record NZ_JAGGOS010000042.1, read on the forward strand.
CGTCGGAGCGGGAGATCCGCTGGTAGGCGGGCAGCACGTTGTTCCCGGGCGTGGCGGCGGCCGCCTCCTCCTTGGTGCGGCGGCCGGTGACGTGCAGGGCGCCGGAGCCGAGGTTCGCTGGCGCGCCGGTGAAGCGCAGCCAGGTGACGCCGGTTTCGGGATGACGGACCAGATCGTTGTCCGCGAGTTCGCTCCGGAGCGGTTCGAGGGAGGGCAACCGGTCCGTGGGGGCGTCGACGGCCGAGGCCGGGACGGGGCCGGTGGCCAGCAGCGCGCCGATCGCCATCATCGCTGCGGTGATCCAGGTCCGTGTGGTGCGTCCGCGCCGTTGTGTGCGTCTCATGACTGTTCTTCACTGTCCTTCCTGGGGTGGATGATGCGGTGTGCGGGAGCGTCTTCGGCGATGTCCACGCCGAGGACGTCCGCAGGGAGCGGGGCCGCGCGGCCCTCGCCCGGTGCGGCCCCGGGCGTGCTGCCCGTGGCCAGTCCTCCCGTCCGACTCGGGGGGCCGGGGTCACGGCTCGGGCGAGAGGTGTTCATGGACGACGAGCCAGCGCCCGTCCGGGGACCGCCGGAAGACGACGGTCTCCCGCTCACGCAGTTCCTCGCCGTCGGCGCCGTCCTTCGTGGCGAGGCGGGTGTGCACCCGGTGGGTCAGCACCGCCAGGCCGTCGGCGACGACGCGTACCGCGGTGTCGTCCGTACGGCAGCCGAGCACGCGGAACCCGTCCAGCTCCCAGGCGCGCCAGGCGGCCTCGTACGCGGCTCGGGTGGCGAGGAGGCCGGGGTCCGTGGGGAAGAGGAACGTGGCGTCGTCGTCGAAGGCGGCGAAGTAGCGGTCGGTGGCGTGGGCGGCGAAGGCGGCCACCAGTTCGGCTGCGGCGGCCCGCACCTCGGCTTCGGCGTCGTCGGCACTCATCCGTCCACCGCCGGGAGGCCGTCCACGGTCGGGAGCCCGTCCGGCCCGCCCGCCGAAGCGATCGTCCGGCCGCCGGGCGCCGTCGGCTCGCCGGCCCCGTCGGCGGCCTGCGCCGGGACCGGCGCGGCGTCGGCGGATGCCGGTTCCCCTTGAGCGAGTTCACGCTCGCTTGCGGCCACCGCGGGTTCCTCCGCCGACAGGTCCATCCCGCGCGTCAGGGCGTAGTACAGGATCCCGGAGACGGCGAGCCCGATCACGAACGCCACGTCGACCCCGCCGAGCGCCTGGGCAACGGGCCCGGTGAAGGGGCCCACCACCATGAACGGCGCCATCAGAAGCAGGCCCACACCGTAGGCCAGCAGGCCGCGCCACGCCCAAGTGCCGTAGACGCCGTCGGGCCGGAAGAGGTGGGTGATGGCGTAGCGGCCGCGCCGGACGAAGAAGTAGTCGACCAGATTCACCGCGGTCCATGGGATCAGCAGGAACAGCATGAGCAGCAGGGCGTTGCCCAAGGCGGTGGAGAAGTCGGCCGAGACGCTCAGGCCCACGGCGCACCAGACGACGGCGAGGCCGCCGATGGTCAGCACCCGGGCCCTGCGGCCGGGGCGAAGCGGGCGGATCGAGTCGATCCCGGTGAGGACCGTGAGCATGCCGCTGTAGGCGTTGAGTCCCATGGTGGCCACCAGCGCGAGCACCGACAGCACGGTCAGGACGGCGCCCAGGCCGCCCACCATCTGGTCCCCGGCGTCGCGCGTGCCGGCCAGCGGGTCGTTCACACCGAGGGTGGCGGCCATCCAGGCGCCGATGGGAATGAGCCACATCGGCGAACCGGCGGCACCGCCGAAGACGGAGGCCACGATGCGGGACGTCGGGGTGTCGCGCGGCAGATAGCGCGAGTAGTCGGAGACGTAGGGGGCGTACGAGATGTTGTATCCGGCGGCGGCGGTGAACTGCACCATGAAGGCGACCAGGGTGAAGCCACCGGCAATCGGGGCGGCATCGGCCGGGCCGGTCACCCAGCCGCTGAGGATGCCGATCGACAGCAACAGCCAGCACGGGGCCGAGCACCAGAAGAGCACCTGGAACGCCCGGTGGAGCCAGTCGTGTCCGTACACGGCCAGGACCACCGCGAGGATGGTGATGCCGATTCCGACGGTGGTCACGTCCCAGCCGAACACCGCGTTCAGACCGTGGCCGATGATGATCGTGTCTACGACGTTGAAGCCGACGAAGGTGAACAGCGTCGCCGCCAGGGGCACGATCACCCCCCGGTAGCCGAACTGGCCCCGGGACTGGATCATCTGCGGCAGCCCCAACTGCGGGCCCTGGCTTGCGTGGAATGCCATGAAGAAGGTGCCCACCAGAAGCCCGAGTGCGCTGGCCAGTACCGTCCATCCGACGGACAGGCCGAGCCCGGGACCGATGAACCCGAGGGACAGGGTGAAGGGCTGGAAGTTTCCCTGGAACCAGAAGGGGCCCTGCTTCCACAGCTTGCCGTGCCGTTCGGCGAAGGGGACGTGCTGGATGGAGAGGCTTTCGATGACATCCGCGCCGCCGGGTTCGGCTTTCGAGTGCTGGTCAATCCGGACCGCCATGGACCCTCCCGTTTTCGTTCACTCCGGGACACCACAGCCCGGAAACGGAGGCCCTGAGTGTGCGGCCATCGTGAGCCGGGCGGCAATTGTGCATCGCTCAAACTCGACCCCTTTCTTTGTGGGGCGCCACGATGCAGCATGTGCGCGATGACAGAACCGACAGCCGCCCTCCGGGTCCACGACCTCGTGCATTCCCCCGCCCTCCAGCTGTGTGTGCTGGCCGGTCGGGAAGGCCTGCACCGGGCCGTGTCATGGGCGCACGTGAGCGAGCTGGAGGACCCCACCCCGTGGCTCCTCGGCGCGGAGCTGATCATGACGACGGGCATCGCGATTCCCCGGACCGCCGTCCGGCAGCGTGCCTACGTCGAGCGGCTGGCCGAGGCCGGCGTGGCCGCGCTCGTCCTCTCCGCCCACCTGCACGTCCCCCCACTGCGGCAGGAGTTTTTGGCGACGGCGGACGAACGGTCCCTGCCGGTCATGGAGTTGCCGTTGCAGGTTCCCTTCATCGCCGTGGCGCAGGAGGTGGCCGCCGCCCTGCAGGCCGGCGACCGGCGGCGGTGCGGCACGGAGCTGCAGGTCTTCAGCGCCCTGCGCTGGCTCGCCGCCGAGGACCTCACCGCCGAGGAGCTCTTCCGCAGGCTGGAGCGGCTGTCCGGCTATTCGCTCTACCTGTGCACGCCCGCCGGAGGTCCCCTGCTGCCCGGCGTGCCCATACCCCCTGCCCGGCACGCGACGCAGCTGCCGGACTCGGCCGACCCGGCCCCGACCGTCGCCGGCGGCTACGTCCTGCCGGTCCCCGCGCCCGGCAGGACGGCCGGATACCTGCTGGCGCTGGAACGGCAGGGCGAGCGGCGTGGGGAGGGCATGGAACCGGCCGGGCTCGGCGTCGTCCAGCACATTGCGACCGTCGCGGCCCTGCAGGTTTCCATGGTGCGTCACGAGCGCGAGACGCTCCGCCGCCAGGGCGCGGAGACGCTCGCGGAACTCCTCCAGGACGTCCTGGACCCGGACACCGCCCGTAGGCACCTCACCCGGCTGGGGTTCGCCGCCGACACGGCCGTCCTCCTCGCCGTCCTCGACGGCGGCGACGACGGACCGCTCGACGACGCCGCGGTGGTGCAGGTCCTGGACGACTCGGCCGTTCCCCACCTGGTGTTGCGCCGGCACGAAGCGCTGTACGTACTCCTCGCCGATTCCCCGGATGCCCGCGCAGCCCTCACGACCGTGCCGCACGCCCGAGTCGGCGTCTCACGCCCCTTCGTTCCAGGACGCACCCTGGGCCTTGCCCGGCGCGAAGCCGTTCTGGCGCTCCGGCGAGCGGGAGCCTCGGGCGAGTCCATGGCGGTGTTCAGCGACGACATGACGGAACGTTGGCTGCACGACGACCCGTCCGTCCTGCACGGACTGGTGGACCACGTACTCGGCGCGGCACTGCGGTACGACACCCAACACGGCAGCGCCCTGGTCCTCTCTGCTCTGACCTGGCTGGAGCGAGACCGGTCCACGGAGGAGGCGGCGCAGGCGCTCCACATCCACCCCAACACCCTGCTCTACCGCCTGCGCCGGTTCGCCGGCCTCAGCGGCAGAAACCTGTCGTCGACGGCCGACCTCACCGAAGTGTGGCTCGCGCTGCGGGCGGCCCACCGCTGCGGCCGGCTGCCCTGAGAGACCAGCCGCCTCCCAGTTACAGACCACATCCACAGGAAAAGGACTCGCCCACGAGTCGGCTCGAGCAGCCTTCAGCCACCCAGCCCAAGCCAACGGCGAGGCCGTCTCGGCGAGCGAGTCAGGCCCCTGAGTGGTTTCTGGGGCCCGCTTTGGGAGCCGAGTGCGAGATCCTGCTCCGACTCGGGCTCCACATGCCTCCTGATCGGGCGAGTGGGTGCGCTCGCCCAGCCTCAACTCAGCAGCCCACCGATAGCAGTGGCGAGAGCTTCTCCGCTCTGCTGGACAGCGGTCCCGAGGACAAGTGCGGGCAGTGCCTGTGCGATCCCCCTCAGCGTGTTCGCCTGCTCAACCGGAGCCGCGAGTGAGTCGTCCGCGGTGCCCGCCATGGCCCTCAGGGCTTCCATGTGCTGCAGACCCGCCGCGTTGCGCTCCAGATCCACTCGGAACGCGACGAGGAGGGCCCGTACGGAGTCGACGTCGGTGCCCCCGTGAGCCGATGCAGCCTGGTGTACGTGAGAAATGTTCTGTCCGACGACGTTTTGGAGTGGGGCGTTGTTGTTGCCGCCGATGCTGATGCCCGTGCCGTGTCCCGACTCGGGTGTGGGTTCCGGTCGACGTCGTCCGATGGCCATCACTTTCCTCCTTGGCTGGTGGAGCCCTGACCGACGTTGCTGTTGCCGTTACCGACGATGTTCTGGATCGGCGCGTTGTTGTCGCCGTAGACCTGAATGTTGTTGGTCACAGCGGCCACCTGCTGGTCGTAGGCGGCTGTATCGATGCCCAGGTCCCGCAAGTAGGCAGCGACGGTACGGAACACGCAGGTCTCCATGAGGACGACATGGCGCTTGGCGTCATCACTCTGGTGCATGTCCGTGACTTCCTCGGTCGAGTACCGGTCCCGCAGGCTCACGGGGTCCTCCTCCTCGGTTCGGCCTTCGATGCTCTCTCCGAGCGCGATCCGGGCGACCAGGCGCCACAACACCAAGGGGCCGGCAGCGGCGTCCAGAAGGGCTTGGACCGTCACCCACCTGAGCAGCCGCACACCGCGCTTGCCGACGGGGGCCGCCGTCACCTTCAGCTCGTTGTAGAGCGGAGTCATGACGTGCGGCCGCACAGTCAGCCGCAACTCGCCCGCCTCCAAGGCAGCGTGAACGAACACACTGACCACAACCTGGCCATCCCAGGTGATGCACTGCGCGCGCAGATAGAGTCGCGTCGGCTCGCTGGAGGGCGACTTACGGCCCCGGCCAGTCAGGTCCGGCGCTTCCCCGTTCGCCTCCCGGGTCTGTTGTAGCCAGAGGTGGGCCGGCAACCCGAGAACCCGCTCCATGGAGAACCCTGGCAGCGGGTCCGTGATCTCCCGTGCCCCCCGGCCCAGTTCGTCGAGTGCGGCACCCACGCGCCGCAGAAGTTCCGCCTCGCCGAAGGGCTTGACCGACTCCTCGGGGTCCTTCGGTTTCAGAGGGATGTTGATGTGAGCGGCTCCCCAGAGGTCGCGCCCGGCACCGATGAAGTGCTGCGAGGCGTCATAGGGCAGTCGGCGCCCCTCCTGCCCCTCCCCGATCTTCGCGAGCCTCCGGGTGGTCTTCGGCGCCGTCCACGGCAGCGCGTCGTGGGAGACCCGCTTGCGACTCAGCACAGACAGAGCGGCCCTCGCCACCAACCGGTCCCCTACGTACACCACTGCCATCCCTGCAAGTAGGCCGACCGGCACCGCGGCCAGCCCGAGTCTCACCTCCGGTACCGATTCGTGCGGCACCAGGGCCAGCATCCACGGAACGATGAGAGGCAGGTACGCCAACCATGGGCGGCGGGCCAGCCGACTGTTGAGCTTCTTCTTACGCTGCGCTCGAAACGCCGCCCACCTCATGGTGAGGGCGACCACGACGGCGGTCACCCAGATCGCCGTCGCCCACGGAGAGACGTACCCGGCCGCTGCCAGGAGCAACAGGAAGCACAGACGCCGTAGCCGCCGCCTGCGACGTGCACGCAGGCTGTGTGCCACCATCGGGACGAGATCGAACCCATACGATGACACAGGCACTGGCGGCCCGTTCAGCACATGGTCGACAACCCACTGTGCCGTCGGCTCGCCCAGCGGAGGGCAATCGTCATTGCCCTCCAGGTAAATGGGCCTGCGTGTACTACGCCGCTGCTTCTTCGGGGCCGCACTCTTGCCCCGAAACTTGCGCCACCACGCCTTGAGCTCCTTCACTCGATCCGGCCGCGCATAGACCGCCTGGCACAGGTACCTCGTCACCTCGGTGGCAGTCGGATCCACCTCCGCGGGACGAGGCGTGTCGGCCGTCCGAGCAGCCCGTTGCACAGGCACACCCGGCCACCCGTCCGGGCACGCCTCCCCCTGCTTCCTTTCCCGGGCTTTGGTGCCCCAGGCGATCCCCATGCCGCTCCCCCGTTCGCTCGTACGGCGGGCATCTTCACGACGAACAGCAGAAGCCGCCAGATCACAAAGGCGACATTGCGCGCAACAGGCCGTGAGGGAGGTGAATTGGCCGAAACCTGATCAGGGAAGCGGGACGAAGTCGTTCCAGCGAGGCACGTGGCAGCGCCCCAGGCCATCACAACGTCGACGGCCCGCCGTAGGAATCGCCACCAACTTCTCGATCTCCGCGGCAGCAATCACCCGCAGCCCGTCCTCGCCACACCCCTGGACCGATAGCCACCGCGCCGGCCACCCATCCGCCTTGCTGAGCAGTGCGTCCCACGTGGGCCACCTGGGATCCGACCTGCTCCCCGAGCCCCCACGAGACCACGCCCCGCCAACCGCAGAGACGCCCTGACCTGAGCAAACGCCATCCGCGCAGGTGAGATCGACAACCGAACCTCATTCGGGACGAAGAGGTCGTGGGTTCACATCCCACCCCGACAGCGAAGCGCCAGGTCAGGGAGCCGCGCTGCCCTCAGGCCCAAGCGGTCGCGTCGTACACGCCATCGCAGTGAGAGTCGATGGCGCCAGGGACGCGCAGGGCTTCCAGGCTCTCGGGCGCGTCGGGGTTGAGGAGCGCGATGAGCCTGGTGGAGGCCCACCAGCCCACAGGGCGGCTTTCCCCGGACTCCGGGTCGGTCGTACCGACGTCGATGCCGATCGTGCCCCGCTCGGGCAATGCGAGATAGAGGCGGACCACCCCTCGGTCACGCGTGTCGAAGCGGACGAGGTGGTAGAGGTCCGGGGCGACGGTGGCTGCGTAGTCGTGCCAGTACGGGTCGCCGACGAGGTCGGCCACCACGTAGTCCAGGGCGTCGTCCGAGGTGACCTCCACTTCGGCGGGAAGGACACCGGCCGCCGTCAGCGCATCGAGGTCCAGTACGCCCGCCTCGGTGCTGTCGGCCGCCCAGCGGGCCGCGTCGCGCAGCGCGCCCACGTACCACCAGGAGCCGAGCGAGACTGGTGCGGCTCCTGGGTGGTGGGGTAGTTCGATCAGTACGGTCCTGGACATGTCGTCTTTCAGCCGGACACGGATGACTCCGGCGGTCGGCAGGAAGGCTCGAAGCCGCCGGGGAGAGGCGCGGCGATGAACCGACGCAGCGCCAGCAGGATCTCCGTCGCCTCTCGGCCCATGGCCTCGCGTCCTTTCCAGGATCAGAGCTGGTTGACCCAGTCAGGGCAGAGGGTCTGCCCGCGGCAGAACGCGGTGACCGTACCGACGGGACGGCCATCCGGCGTGTTCTGACCGTTGGGACCTCGCTCGCCGCGCTCGGCGACGCTGGTGATGGTCATCCGCACGGTTCCTCCGCTCGCGATGACGCCGTCGTACTCGGCGCGGCTTCCCCGGACACGGTCGGCCTTGCCGTTGTACGGCGCGGTGATCGCCTTCTGCGTGCACATGTTGTGCTTCGAGCAGGTGTGCTCGAGGCCGAAGTCGTCGGTCCCCCGGCGCGTGCGGATGTCGTAGTGGTCCCAGTCCAAGCTCGACCATTAGATGTGGTGCCACGGGATGCTGGGGTCCGCGGCGCCTGGCAGGGCAGCAGTCGGGGTGGTGTCCCGCGGAAGCGGGACCTGCTCTGCGAGTGCCTGGTCGGTGCCGTAACGCGCCACGTAGGCGTCGTTGGACATGACCTCGACGTCGGCCGGAATGGCGCCTGCTCCGCCGCCGGCTTGGGCCGCCTGCACGCTGGTCCTAGCGCCGAGAACGGCAATCACAGCGACGGCAGGAAGCACTGCAAGCGACACCGTCGTTAAACGCATGGGCGGACAGCCTCTCGTGGATGATGGGCCGGAGCCACACAAGAGAAAACCAGGCAGGAGCCCTTCCGCCGGGCAACCTTCACGGGAGTCGACCCAGATGGGGTAGCTCGATGCCGCGGCAGCCCTGCTGTCCCGAGAACGCCGGAAGTTTGGGCCACCCAGTCGTCACCCGACACAAACACGCCGGTCAGAGCCATCCCACTCCCCCATCCACCAGGTGCCTTCTAAGCACTTGACCGCGGGTTTGAGTCCCGACGGGAGCTCACGCTCGATGGCCCTTCCCCAGTGGGTGGTCGTCTTCAGCCGCACCCCGAGGCCGAAAATCGGTGCGATGCCTCCCTCGTCGGATTTCGTTGTCATCGCTGTGCGATAGAACTGTCGTCATACGCCGCCTGCAACGAGATCGCCAAGGCGTGCGACCGCTACGCCGAGCACGTCGAGGCGGCCGAGAAGGCGATCCAACAGCACAAGCTGGACCTCTTCGCGGTGGACATGCCCTGGGACAGCCCTCTGTTCGGGGGCAACGGCTTCGACGGAGGTCTCCTCGATGCCGTCCTGGATGACCCATGGATCCGCCGGCTGGGTGAGGTGGGCCATGCCCTGGACCCGGCGGAGAAGCGCGTCAGGCTCCCCGAGGGCGGAGGCGGGCCGAGCGCGCCGGGTCTGCCTTTCCTGCCTCCACTGATCCCGGTACCGGTACCGGTGCCGCTCGTCCTCGCTTCGTACACCGGCGGGATGCCAGGCATCGTCCCCGCGGTGTACCGGGACCCCGATCCCACTATCCCGTGGCGCGACCCGATCCCCCCGGCCGCCGTCCCACCGCCCCGGCTGCTGGCCCCTGAGGAGCGCAAGGAGTTCGTCACCTGGGTCAACGGCCTGAAGCCGGCCCACTTCGGCGGCAAGTCGGACCCCACGACTCCCGAGAACGTCTACCAACTGCGGATCGCCGGCTACCCCGAGCGCATCATCCCCCTGCCCAAGGACTACGAGAAGCCCGCCATCGGTGCGGACGGCATGCGTCCGGCGGACGGAATGATGGTGGACGCCAAGTACGTACAGGACGCCGACGACGACTGCAGGAAGAACACGTGGCGCCGCCCGTCCACCTTCGAGATCGAGGACGAGTTCAAGCCTGACGGCACGAAGAAGTGGAACCGGAAGGACATCCTGATCGGCAGGGACGAGAGCGAGCTGGAGAAGTACCGGCAGGCGATGAACGAGCACCAACAGATCCGGGGTTTGGAGATCGTCACCAACGACAAGGAAGCCGCCGCGTACTGGCAGACGCTCATGGCCCTCCAGCAGCTTCCCGGTACCGCCCGGTACGTGAAGTGACCCGCCCCAGGAAGGATGCATCCCATGACGCACGATGACGATGACCGGACCACGTTCTTGTTCTACGCCCCGGAGCGGGAGCCGCACGCCTGGGGCCTCGACCTGGCCGGCCTGGGCGAAGCCCTACGGGAATCGTTCCCCGAGGTCCGCTACAAGGTCCGCCAGGACCGCACGCACCAGGGCGAGCCGTACCTCTCCTTCTGGGCGAGCACCGACGACGGCACCGAGTACGACGGCACCGCCACCGTCCACGGGCGGGACTGCGTGATGCTGGCCGACACCACGGCCGGTGAGGCGGCCCCCTTCCTTCTCTGGCTGCGCGACACCTACCTGCCCGCCCCTGACCTCGTCCGCTTCAGCAGCGAGCCGGCCGTGGAACGGGGCATCGAGACCGACTGGCGCCTCCCCGTCAACGGCGACAGGGCACGAGTGGCCGACGAACTCCGCCACCACCTCTCAGTCGTGGAAGGGGCCTGACTCACTCCACCGGAGGGTAAGGCAGTGCACGGTGTTCGTCGGGCCTGGCCGACCTCGAGCTTGACGCCCCATCAGAACGAGCGTCACGAGCTCACTTCAGCGTCAAGACATCGCCCGTAACGCCCACAGTGCACACAACACACACTCAGAAACCCGCAGGTCAGGCGTCCTTCTTCACCGGCTCCAGGATCGCCACGCACTCCACGTGATGCGTCATCGGGAACACGTCACCAGTAGCGGAAGCGGGATGAACGCCAGGTCAGAGCACCTTTCGCGGTTCTTCGGGCGGGCTGTCACAGCCTCGGAGCGTCAAACGAGCGTCACGGCGGAACCCGGGGTGGCGTGCGGACCGGATCGCTGCAAGTCGGCAGGACACCTGAGACCGGCATGGGCGTGCACGGGAATCGCGTACGGGAACCTGTACGTGGCATGGCCGTCACGGCACACGATCTCGGCTCCGGGAGGGTCGCGCCGCCGTGCTTCGCGCGTCCCGGCCTTGCGGTCCGCGAGGACATCGACACGCGGGCCGCCGGCCAGGACCCGGCCGACGAGCCCTCGAGCTCGTCGGGGGACGGGAACCGGCGAAGGCGTCTTCCGCCGGCACATCGCCCGGAGCCCGCGGCCCCCCTCGACGAAGCATCCGATCCGTCCCTGCGGCATGTCGGTCTTGCGTGTGTTCCTGCCGGAGCCAGGACGACCGGGCCGCGGATCTGCAGCCGCTGGGCCCGCGTCTACCGGACCAGGCAGGGCCGCTTGGCGTCGAACTCCCAACCGGGGACCAGGTACTGCATGCCGACGGCGTCGTCGCGGGCTCCCAGAGCCTTCGTCCGGTAGAGCTCGTGAGCCACGAGGAGACGGTCCATGTCGAGCTGGACGCCGAGGCCGGGAGCGTCGGGGACGGCGATCTCACCGTCGACGATGCGGGGCGGGGCGACAGTGAGCCGCTCCAGGCCCTCCTGCCATATCCAGTGGGTGTCCAGGGCGTTGTACGCGCCGGGGGCCGCGGCTCCGCAGTGGGTGACCATCGCGAGCGAGATGTCGAAGTGGTTGTTGGAGTGGCAACCCCAGGTCAGGCCCATCGCGTTGCACAGCTGCGCCACGCGTACGGAGCCCTGCATGGTCCAGAAGTGCGGGTCGGCGAGCGGGATGGAGACCGACTGCAGGGCGAGGGCGTGGGTGAGCTGCCGCCAGTCGGTGGCGATCATGTTGGTCGCGGTGGGCAGGCCGGTCGCGCGGCGGAACTCGGCGAGGACCTCCCGCCCCGAGTAGCCGCCTTCCGCTCCGCAGGGGTCCTCGGCGTAGGCCAGCGTCCCCAGCAGTGGCCCGCAGAGCTCGACGGCCTCCTTGAGCGACCAGGCGCCATTGGGGTCGAGGGTGATCCGGGCCTCGGGGAAGCGGTCTTTCAAGGCGCGTACGGCCTTGACCTCCTCGGCGCCGTCCAGGACGCCGCCCTTCAGCTTGAAGTCGCGGAAACCGTACAGGTCGTACGTGGCCTCGGCCTGGCGGACGATCGCCTCGGGCGTGAGGGCCTCCTCGTGCCGGACGCGGTACCAGTCGGTGTCCGCGTCGTGTTCGCGGACGTACTCCAGGTCGGTGCGGTCGGGGTCGCCGACGTAGAAGAGGTAGCCCAGCACCCGTACGGAGTCCCGCTGTTGGCCGTCCCCGAGAAGCGCCGCGACCGGAACGTCGAGGTGCTGGCCCAGCAAGTCGAGGAGCGCCGACTCGACGGCGGTGACGGCGTGGACGGTGGTCCGCAGGTCGAAGGTCTGGGCGCCGCGTCCGCCGGCGTCGCGGTCGGCAAAGCGGTCGCCGATCTGCCGCAGGACACGCTTGTAGTCACCGACCTTCGCGCCGATCACCAGGGGTTCGGCGTCCCGCAGGGTCTGCGTGATCTTCTCTCCGCCGGGCACCTCGCCGAGGCCCGTGCGGCCCTCGGAGTCCGTCAGGACGACAATGTTGCGGGTGAAGTAGGGGCCGTGCGCGCCGGAGAGGTTCAACTCCATGCAGTCGCGACCCGCTACGGGGTAGACGGAGAACGCGGTGACGGTCGGCTGGGTCGTGCTCATGCTCGCTTCAGGTCCTTCGTGTCGGGGACGGGGCCGGTGGTCACAGGCTGAGGAGGTCGAGGGCCCACTCGGCGGCCAGGACGCCGCCCAGGCCGAGGACCGACAGCACGGTCGTGTACGTGGTACGTACCTTGATCGCTTGGATGACCGAGAGGTTGAAGTACTCCTTGAACAGCCAGAAGCCGGGGTCGTTGACGTGGGAGAAGGCGATGGAGCCGCAGGAGACGGCGAGCACCATCATCTCGGGGTGCGCTCCGCTGCCGGCGAGGAGGGGCAGGACCACACCGGAGGCCGTGACGACGGCCACCGTCGCCGAGCCGAGGGCCACCCGGAGAATGACCGCGATGAGCCAGGCGAGGACGAGGGCGGAGATGGACCAGGAATCGGTGACGTCCCGGATGTAGTCGGAGATGCCTCCTTCGACGAGGACGTTCTTGAAGGCGCCGCCGGCACCGATCACCAGCAGGATCATCGCCATCGCCTGCACCGCCGAGGTACAGGAGGCGCTGACGTCCGCCAGACTGCGGCCGATCCTCGGTCCGAACGCCCAGATCGCCAGCACCAGGGTCAGCAGGAGCGCGGTCGGTGCCGAGCCGATGAACGCGACGGTGTGCAGGAACGGGCTCTCGCCGGAGGTGGCCATGTCGGTCACTGCGGCGCCGGCGATGAGGACGACGGGGAAGAGGGCCACGGACAGCGACCAGCCGAGGCCGGGCATCTCCTCGTCGGTGAACTCGCGCTCGCTGACCAGGCCCTTGGGGATCGCGGGGTTCATGGCCTTGATGAACGGCAGGCGCGGCCAGAGCAGCGCGATGAGCGCGCCGGCCGGGACCGCGATGAACAGGCCGTAGAACAGGGTCAGTCCGACGGAGGCGTGGAAGGTGGCCGCCACGGCGGTGGGGCCGGGGTGCGGCGGCAGGAAGCTGTGCATGGTGGACAGGGAGATCGACATCGGCAGCCCGACCCACAACAGGTTCACGCCGGTGACCCGGACCAGGGTGAACGCGATGGGCACGACGATGATGAAGGCGACCTCGTAGAACATCGTCACGCCGATGAGCATCGAGGTGACGACCATGGCGACCTGCACCCAACGCGGGCCGAAGGCGTCGAGAAGCGTGCGGGCTATGCGCTGGGCGGCGCCGGAGTCGCCCAGGACGCGGCCGACCATGGCACCGAGCCCGATGGTGAGCATCGTGTCACCGATCTGGCCTCCGATGCCTTCGGAGAGGATGTCCGGGATGTCGACCACCGGGATCCCCTGGACCAGGGCGACACCGACGGCCACCAGCAGGAGGGCCGCGAAGCCGTTCAGCTTCAGTCTGGTCATGAGGAGCAGCAGAACCAGAACACTGATTCCGACTACGACGAGTGGCATGTCAGTTCCCCTTTGAACTGTGGGTCGGCAGCCGGGTCTCCGGGGCGGGCGGGTACGGTCGGCTGCGGTGCGGGGCGAAGCGGAATCAACCGGACGCGGTACGACGCGGCGGCCGACGGTGGAGCGGGTAAGGGGCGGGCGGGGCGAGCGACGACCCGGTGAGTTCCGGACGAGAGGCGGTGGCCGGACTCCCGCGCCACTGCGAAATCGGCGCGGACGACGGCGACGACCTGCGGCTCAGCGGCTGGTCAACGGCCGTCCGGTCGAGGGCCGACGCGACCGGAGCGGTTCACGGAATCCGGTGCCTGGTGCTTCGTTCGAACAGGTACGGCGTCGATCGGCCGGCGTGCCGCGTCGCGGCTTCGAGGGCCTCGGCCGGAACCGGGCACCGGAGGCGGGCCGCGCGGACGGTGGCTCCGGGGGGTGCGGTCGCCGGCTCGTCCAGCCGGGCGAGAGCGGGCATGGTCAATCTCTCCTAGACCTGGGGGGATGCGGCAGCGGCGCCGCTGCGGTCCGAGCCACGGAACCGCGGCTGAGTTGACCGTAGAGATGGTTCAGATTCACGTCTATGTCGAATTTTGTTGGTTGCGATACCTTCCGGGTATCGTCGGTGCGCGACGTCCTGCGCCAAGCGCGTGTCACAGGTGTCGCAGCAGTGCCTCCAGAGCCGGATTGTCGTTGCTCCTGCGCCACACAAGGTTCAGTTCGACCGGCTGCGGGCCCGGCAGGGCGACTTGCCGGAAGACGATCCCGCTGTAGCGCATCTGCGCCGCGGACTCGGGCACGAGAGCTACCCCCCAGCCACCGTTGACCAGGGCCAGGATGCTGTGCACCTGCGTGAGGTACTGGGTGAAGACGGGCCAGACGTCCGCGGCCCTGAACACGCTGATCAGCAACTCGTGGAAGTAGCGGGCCTCGACGGACGAGTACATCAGGAAGTCCTCGCCGGCGAAGTCCTCGATCGGCATCGGCCCGTCCACGGCCGCCAACGGGTGCCGGACGGGAAGGGCGGCCAGCAGGCCCTCCCGCACGGCGGTGCGGGAGGTCAGATCGGCCCTCGTGGCCGAGGGCCGGATCAGCCCGAGGTCGAGCGCGCCTTCGCTCAGGGCTTCCAGCTGGTCACGGGTGACCAGCTCCTGCTACTTCAGCATGAGCCTGTCGCCGTACTACGCCGACGCCGTCAGCCTGATGGCCGCGGCGGCGCGGGCGCAGGGCGACATCGAGGTCTTCGTCAACATGTCCGAGTTCGAGCAGTCGTTCATGACGTTCGAGAAGATGACCGCACCCGAGGAGGAGCGGCGTGCATGGCTCGGCGGACTCGTCGCGGACTGGTCGCCGCAACAGCGCGCCCACTGGATCGCCGAACAGGTGCTGGAGTGGTCCGGCCTCCCGACCGTCAACGTACGGGCGGCCATGTTCGTCGAGAACCCCCTGATGACCTGGCTCGCGCTGGAACCGCTGGGCAACGGCGAACTGCGCCTGCCCTTCGGCCACCACCGACTCGCACCCATCGCGGGTTACGACGTGGCAGAGGCGTGCGCGAAGATCCTGGCCGACCCGGCACCGCACATCTCGAAGTCCTACGAACTCAACGGTCCGGAACTGAAGGACATGCACGGGTTCGCGGAGGACTTCGGGGCCGTGCTGGGACGCCAGGTCACCTACGTCCCCGAAGAGGTCGAAACCTGGAACGAGACCTACGTGGACCCTGCCCTGGCCGAGTTTCCGCACACCGCGGAGCACATGAAGACCCTCACCCGGCTGATCGGCGGCGGCGGGTACCGCGGCGTCACCGACCAGCTGCACACCCTGCTCGGGCGCCGGCCGAAGACCGTGCGCTGGGCGCTGGAGAACCATCCGCGCATCCAGAAGCTGGCGGCCGCCGCCTGAGCCGCCGAGCGCTCCGGAGAGAAAGCCGGTCTTCCACTCCACCGGTCCACGCCGGACGCGAGGGCGAGTGCGCGGTGCAGAGCAAGCCGTGCGCAAGGTCTGCACCGCCATGCCCTGCCCAGCGTCCGGACGACCCGCTGACCGAAGTGGCCACCGCACGCGGTCTGCAGACCCCACCCACACCGAGGTGCGCGCCGCGGTCGCACGAGCGGCCACCGCACACCTGTACACGACATGAGAGAACAGGAAAGGAGGCACGATGGCCGGCAAGAACAAGCTCGACGACCATCCCACCGTCCTCAAAGTCCGCCAGCAGCACGACCGTGGCGTCGCCCGGCCCGCCGAGCCGCTGGATGCGTCCTGGCTGCGGGAGCTATGTCTCGACGCGGGTGCGGACGACGTCGGCTTCGTCGAGATCGACCGGCCGGAAATCGCCGACCAGCGAGCGGACCTGGAAGCCGCCCTGCCGGGTGTCCGCGTGCTGATCAGCTTCGTGACCCGAATGAACCGGGAGAACATCCGCACCCCTGCACGCTCGGTGGCCAACCTGGAATTCCATCACACCGGCGACCACACCAACGAGGTCGGCCGTCACGTGGTGGCCAAGCTGGAAGCGATGGGCGTGCGCGCCATCAACCCCGCGATGGGTTTCCCGATGGAGATGGACAACTTCCCCAGGAAGACCTGGGTCGTCGGGCACAAACCGGTCGCCGTGGCGGCCGGACTCGGCAAGATGGGCATCCATCGCAACGTCATCCACCCCAAGTTCGGCAACTTCATCCTGCTGGGCACCATCCTCATCGACGCCGAAGTCAGCGACCTCTCCCAGCCCATCGCGTACAACCCCTGCCTGGAATGCAAGCTGTGCGTGACAGCCTGCCCGACCGGGGCGATCGCGTCCGACGGCCACTTCAACTTCTCCGCCTGCTACACACACAACTACCGTGAGTTCATGGGTGGCTTCGGCGACTGGGCCGAACAGGTCGCCGAAAGCCGTGACGCCCACGACTACCGGTCGCGCGTGAGCGACAGCGAGAGCGCGTCCATGTGGCAGAGCCTGTCCTTCGGCGCCAACTACAAAGCGGCCTACTGCATGTCGGTGTGCCCGGCCGGCGAGGACGTCATCGGGCCCTGGCTGGAAAATCGCAAATCACACCTCACCCAGGTCGTGCGCCCACTGGTGGACAAGGAAGAGACCGTCTACGTCGTCCCCGGTTCGCGACGCCGAGCAACACGTGGCCAAGCAGTTCCCGAACAAGCGGACGAAGCATGTCGCGATGAGTTTGCGCGCGAACAGCATCGACGGTCTGGTGGAAGGCATGCCGCTGATCTTTCAGCGTGAACAGGCCAAGGACATGTCCGCCACCTACCACTTCACCTTCACCGGCGACGAGTCCCGGCAGATCACCGTGACCATCCGCGACCGCCAACTCGGTATCGCCGACGGACATCACGGTGAGCCGGACCTCAAGGTCACCGCCGACACGGCCACCTGGCTGCGTTTCCTCACCCGACCGACGCTACTGGCGTGGGCACTGGTGCGGCGCCAGATCAGGTTGCAGGGCCCCCCTCGGCTGCTGCGCGACTTCGGCCGTTGCTTCCCGTCCTGATCAGTCAGGAAAGAACGCGGACCACCACATCATCACCCGTAAAATGAAAGGCCGAGCATGAGCACTCTTGGCACCGAGGTCGAACTCGACCTCGTGTTGGAACGCAAGGAGACGATAGCCGAAGGTGTGGTGCTGCTGACGCTGCGCGACCCAGAAGGCCGTCCGCTGCCGGAATGGCAGCCGGGAGCACACATCGATCTGATACTGCGAGCCGACCTCGTCAGGCAGTACTCACTGTGCGGAGACCCGGCGGACCGGTCCCGGCTTCAGGTCGCAGTGCTGCGCGAACCGGAAAGCCGGGGCGGGTCGAGCCACGTGCACGACGTACTCACGGAAGGCGATTCGGTGCGCATACGCGGGCCCCGCAACCACTTTCCGCTCGTCAAGGCGAAGAACTACTTGTTCATCGCAGGAGGAATCGGGATCACCCCGATCCTGCCCATGATCGCGGCCGTCAACGCGAGCCGCGCCGACTGGCGCCTCGTCTACGGGGGCCGTACCCGGGCTTCGATGGCTTTCGGCGAGACGTTGCAGCGGGCGTACGGAGAGCGGGTGAGCCTGCGGCCCCAGGACGAGTACGGGCTGCTGGACCTGCCTTCGCTGCTCGGCAAGCCGCAACGGAGGACAGCCGTCTACAGCTGCGGCCCGGAACCGCTGCTCGCGGCGGTCGAGGCCGGCTGCGAGAAGTGGCCGAGCGGATCTCTGCACCTGGAGCGCTTCGCCCCGAAGAAGGACGTCACCGCCGGGCCGCTGACGACCTTCGAGGTCGAACTCGCCCAGTCCGGCAAGACGCTGAAGGTCTCCGAGGACATGTCCATTCTTGAGGCAGTCGGCGATGCCGGTGTATCGGTGATGACGTCGTGCGAGGAAGGAATCTGCGGAACCTGCGAGACCACCGTGCTGTCCGGGGAGATCGACCACCGCGACTCGGTCCTGACCGACCAGGAACGCACCGCAGGCAACACCATGATGATCTGCGTCTCCCGAGCCAGAGGCGACCGCCTGGTCCTCGACCTCTGATCCACCGCAGAAGCCTCCGGATGCCGCGTCAGCCTCCCCCGCCCCTACCGCCCATGAGACGACACGCACCGGACACTCCACCGAGTGTCACGGAACGTTACTGCCGAGAGGCGGATGGGCGGGGGCAGCCAACATCTCGGCAGCCGGTCTCCCCGCCCCTTCAAGGTGCCCACCGCCATTCAGCTGGGGGCTCCACTCGGCGGTCGCCAATCACGCATGACGATCCGTCAGAAACCATGCCGCTCGTGCGTCAAACGTGCGTCACGTGCGTCAGATTTGCGTCAAGATATCGCCCGTAACACACGTAACGCACGTAATGCACACTCGACAAAGCCGCAGTTCAGCGGCCCTTCTCGGCGGGCTCAAGGATCGCCACGCACTCCACGTGGTGGGTCATCGGGAACAGGTCGAACGCCCGCAGTGTGCGCACCCGGTAGCCGCCCTCCTTGAAGTACGCGATGTCGCGTGCCAGGGCCGCCGGGTCGCAGGCCACGTAGGCGATCCTTCGCGCGCCCAGGCCCGCGAGGTGCTTGACCGTCTGCTTGCCGGCGCCCGCGCGGGGCGGGTCCAGGACGATCAGGTCGACCTCGGAGATGCGGGTGCGCGGGAGGACCGTCTCGACCTTGCCCTGTTCGATGCGGACGCGGTCGTAGTCCTGGAGGTTGTGGCGGGCGTCCTCGACCGCGCGCTTGCCGGACTCGATGCCGAGGACCGCGCCCTGGTCGCCGACCCGGTCGGCGATCGCGCCGGCGAAGAGGCCGACGCCGCAGTAGAGGTCGAGGGCGGTGTCGCCCTTGCGGGGCATCAGGCCCTGCATGACGGCGAGGACGAGCGTCTGGGCGGCCTTCGGGTGGACCTGCCAGAAGCCGCCGTTGCCGACGCGGTACGTGCGGTCGTCGGCGCGCTCGCGGACGAAGGGGCGGCCGTGGACGCGGTGCACCCCGCCGTCGTTCTCGTCGACGCGGAGGACGGAGACGGGCTTGTCGAGCTCCACGATCGGGAGGCGGGCGCCCGGGCGCGGGGCCAGGATGACCTGGCGGTCGCCGGAGCCGGAGGCGGCGATGGCCTCGATCGAGGCCATGCCCTCCCAGGTGCGCTTCTCGATGCCGAGTTCGGAGACGCCCTCCGCCGCGATCATGCAGTGGTCGATGACCTCGACGTCGTGCGAGCGGTGCTTGCGCAGGCCCGCGTGCCCCTCGGCGTCGACGGCGTACTGGACGCGGGTGCGCCACTGCGGGACCTCGCCCGCCGGGAGCTTGTCGCCCTCGGCCGGCATGACGGTGCCGTCCCAGCCGGCCTCCTCGGGGGTGAGCCCGGCCAGGCGCTTCAGCTGCTCGGCGATGACCTCGCCCTTGAGGCGGCGCTGGGCGCCCGGCTTGGCGTGCTGCCAGTCGCAGCCGCCGCACTTGCCGGGACCGGCGAAGGGGCAGGGTGCCTCGACCCGGTCCTTGGACGCCTCCAGGATCGTGATCGCGTCGGCGCGCAGGAAGCGGGAGGTCTCCTCGCCCTCCGTGACCCGGGCGACGATCTTCTCGCCGGGCAGGGCGTGGCGGACGAAGAGGACACGGCCCTCCTCGGTGCGGGCGATGCAGTGGCCGCCGTGTGCGACGGGCCCGACCTCGACCTCGTACTCCTCCCCGACCAACGAAGAAACAGGTGCGTTCTGCATGACGGGGGGACTCCAGAGAATGAGAGAGGTGGGCTGCCGCAGCGCGGCAGCCCACCAGTCTACGTGTCCGTGGCGGCGGTGAGCGCCTCAGCTCTTGGCCGCGGGCTCCTTGGTGCGCTTCTCGACCGGGCCGCGGCGCACCGAACCCGGCGCGTTCCAGTCCTGGCGCTTTCCGGCCCGCTTCTTGGCGGCCTCGGAGGAGCGCAGCTGGTACGGCACGGAGGTGACCATCACGCCCGGCGTGAACAGCAGTCGGCCCTTGAGCCGCAGCGCGCTCTGGTTGTGGAGCAGATGCTCGTACCAGTGGCCGACGACGTACTCGGGGATGTAGACGGAGACGGCGTCGCGCGGGCTCTCGCGGCGGATGCTCTTCACGTACTCGATGACCGGCCGGGTGATCTCGCGGTACGGCGAGTCGAGGATCTTGAGCGGCACGTTGATGCCGCGCCGCTCCCACTCCGCCTTCAGCGCCTTGGTCTCGGCCGGGTCGACGTTGACGCTCAGCGCCTCCAGCTCGCTGGCGTGCAGCAGCTTGGCGTAGGCGAGTGCGCGCAGCGTCGGCTTGTGGAGCTTGGAGACGAGGACGACGGAACGGACCCGGGACGGGCGTACGTACTCGTCGGGACGCTCCTCGGCGGCAGCGATCTCCGCCGCCACGGAGTCGTAGTGCCGGCGGATCGCGGTCATCGTCCCGTAGAAGATCACCATGCCGAGCAGGGCGACCCAGGCGCCGTGCGTGAACTTGGTGGCGAGGACGACGACGAGGACCAGGCCGGTGAAGAACGCGCCGAAGGTGTTGATCGCGCGGGAGCGGATCATGCGGCGGCGCTCGGCCGGGTTCCGCTCGGTCTTCAGGTGCCGGTTCCAGTGCCGGACCATGCCGGTCTGGCTGAGGGTGAAGGAGACGAAGACGCCGACGATGTACAGCTGGATCAGCTTCGTCGAGTCGGCCCCGTAGACCCACACGAGGAGGGCGGCGGCGCCGGCGAGGAGCACGATGCCGTTGGAGAAGGCGAGCCGGTCGCCGCGGGTGTGCAGCTGGCGCGGCAGGTAGCGGTCCTGGGCGAGGATCGAGCCGAGGAGCGGGAAGCCGTTGTACGCCGTGTTGGCGGCGAGGAAGAGGACGAGCGCCGTGGCCGCGGCGAGGACCACGAAGAGGAAGGTGCCGTCACCGAAGACGGCGGCCGCGACCTGGGAGATCACCGGGTCCTGGACGTAGCCCTCGCCGACCGGGACGCCGCCCCTCAGCAGGTCGGTGGCGGGCTTCTCGGCCATCCGTACGTCGGTGGCCATGGCGAGGAAGATGATGCCGCAGAACATGGTGACGGCCAGGCCGCCCATCAGGGCGAGCGTGGTGGCCGCGTTCTTCGACTTCGGCTTGCGGAAGGCGGGGACGCCGTTGGAGATCGCCTCGACGCCGGTGAGGGCGGCGCAGCCGGAGGAGAAGGCGCGCAGCAGCAGGAAGACGAGCGCGAAGCCGGCGAGTCCCTGGTGCTCGGGCTTGATCTCGAAGTCGGCGGTGGGGGCCTTCATGGTCTCGTCGAGGACGATTCCCTTGTACGCGCCCCAGGCGATCATGACGAAGACGCCGGCGACGAAGACGTACGTCGGGACGGCGAAGAGGCTGCCCGACTCCTTCACCCCGCGCAGGTTCATCACGGTCAGCAGCACGATGACGCCGACCGCGCAGAGGACCTTGTGTTCGACGACGAACGGGATGGCCGAGCCGAGGTTCTCGATCCCGGAGGAGATGGAGACGGCGACGGTCAGGACGTAGTCGACGAGCAGGGCGCTGGCCACGGTGAGTCCGGCCTTGGGCCCGAGGTTGGTGTTGGCGACCTCGTAGTCGCCGCCGCCGCTCGGATAGGCGTGGACGTTCTGCCGGTAGGAGGCGACGACCGTGAACATCAGGACGACGACGGCCAGCGCGATCCACGGGCTGAAGTGGTAGGCCGACAGACCCGCGATGGACAGGACGAGCAGCACCTCACCGGGTGCGTACGCCACCGAGGACAGCGGGTCGGAGGCGAAGACGGGCAGAGCGATGCGCTTCGGGAGAAGGGTTTCCCCGAGCCTGTCGCTCCGCAGAGCCCGTCCGATCAGGATCCGTTTGGGCAGGTCGGTCAGTTTGGACACGGAGAGGATCGTAAGCGTTCGAAAAGAGCCACGCTCACCACGACCCCCAATCGGCACGGAATCTCCCTGAGGCTCACCTCGGATGAGGTCCCGGTCGACGTTGCCGCATAAGCTCGGATCGGGCAGCACGGCAGGGCGTTGCCCGCCGCGGCCCGGGCCAGTCGGGTGAGGAAAGTTGTGAGCAGGGTGTTTTCGCAGGTCAGCAAGGCGATCAGGAGTGCGGGGTAAGGGGACGTGCACATCGTCATCATGGGCTGCGGGCGAGTGGGAGCCGCTCTCGCGCAGACCCTGGAGCAGCAGGGGCACACCGTCGCCGTCGTGGACCAGGACCCGACGGCTTTCCGCCGTCTGGGCTCCGGCTTCGGTGGACGCCGCGTGACGGGCGTCGGCTTCGATCAGGACACACTGCGTGAGGCGGGGATCGAGGAAGCCGGTGCCTTCGCCGCGGTGAGCAGCGGCGACAACTCCAACATCATCGCGGCGCGGGTCGCGCGCGAGATGTTCGGCATCGAGAACGTGGCGGCGCGGATCTACGACCCCCGGCGCGCCGAGGTCTACCAGCGCCTCGGCATCCCGACGGTCGCGACCGTCCGCTGGACCGCCGACCAGATGCTGCGACGCCTGCTGCCGTCCGGCGCGGAACCGCTGTGGAGCGACCCGAGCGGTGGCGTGCAGCTCGCCGAGGTGCACACCTCCGCGGCGTGGATCGGCCACAAGGTGAGCAGGCTGCAGGACGAGACCGGGGTGCGCGTGGCGTTCCTCACCCGACTGGGCGAAGCGATTCTTCCCTCGTCGCAGACGGTCCTGCAGGAGGGCGACCTCGTACACGTGATGATGCGTACGGACGAGATCGCGAAGGTCGAGGCGGCCTTCGCCGAGGGGCCTGAGGAGGGCGGTCACTGATGCGTGTCGCTATTGCGGGCGCGGGTGCGGTAGGCCGTTCCATCGCGGGCGAGCTCCTGGAGAACGGTCACGAGGTGCTGCTGATCGACAAGGCGCCGACCGCCATCTCGGTGGAGCGGGTGCCGCAGGCGGAGTGGCTGCTGGCCGACGCCTGTGAGATCACGTCGCTGGACGAGGCGGCGCTGCAGCGCTGCAACGTGGTGATCGCGGCCACCGGCGACGACAAGGTGAACCTGGTCGTCTCGCTGCTCGCGAAGACCGAGTACGGCGTGCCGCGCGTGGTCGCCCGGGTGAACAACCCGAAGAACGAGTGGCTCTTCAACGAGTCGTGGGGCGTGGACGTGGCCGTGTCGACGCCGCGCCTGATGTCCGCGCTGGTGGAGGAGGCGGTGAGCGTCGGCGACCTGGTCCGGCTGCTGCGCTTCAGCCACGGCGACGCGAACCTGGTGGAGCTGACGCTCCCGCCGGAGTCGGCGATCGCGGGGACGCAGGTGGGCGACGTGGCCTGGCCGCAGGACACCTCCCTGGTGACGATCATCCGCGGCTCGCGGGTACTGACCCCGACGCCGGAGGAGACCCTGGAGGCGGGCGACGAGCTCCTGTTCGTGGCCGCCCAGGCCCGCGAGGAGCAGCTGGAGGACCTGCTGTCGGTCCGCCGCGAGGAGCCTGCCACCGACTGACGCCGTAGGTACGCACGTGCAGCACGGGGGAAGCCCGTACGTGTACGGGGAAGGGCCCGGGACCTGTCGAGGTCCCGGGCCCTTCCGTCTGCACGTACGAGCTTCGACACGTCTCCGTGTACGCAGGAGCTCGGACACGTCCCCGCGCACGTACGAGCTCCGGTACGGATACGTCCCCGGGCACGTACGAGGCGGCCGTCTCCGGGCGCCTACGAGACGTGCGGCTACGAGACGTGCGGCTACGCCTCCGGCTGCTGCGCCGCGGCCGCCTTGCGGGCCTTCTCGGCCTCTTCTTCGGCCTCCATCTCGGCGAAGACGTCGATCGGCGGCGGAGCCTTGGCGAGGAACACCCAGGTGAGGTACACCGCGAGCAGGAAGGGCGGGATCTTCAGCGCGACCAGGACCCAGCCGAACTTGGTCGTGTCGGCCCACCAGTACATGGGGAAGAGGATCGCGCACTTGCCGAGCAGGATCAGACCCCAGGCCCAGCTGGCCTTCGCGTACGCCTTCTTGCGGCCGGGGTTACGGGTCCGCCAGGAGAGGTTCTCCTTGAAGACCGGGCCCAGGATCAGGCCGATCAGCGGCACGCCCGCGAGCGTGGTGATGATGTACGCGAGGGCGAGCCCCAGGGTGTAGAGCATGCCGGGCAGGTAGAAGTCCTTGGCGTTGCCCGTCATCATCGCGAAGACCACGCCGAACGCCACGCCGAAGACACCGCTGAACGCGTGCTTGACCGTGTCCCGGCGGATCAGCCGGACGGCGACCAGCACCAGGGAGACCCCCAGCGCGGCGATCGCCGAGATGTGCAGGTCCTTGTTGACCGTGTAGATCGTGACGAAGAGCAGGCCGGGCAGGACCGTCTCGACCATGCCCCGTACGCCGCCGAAGGCCTCGAAGAGTGCGGCCTCGGTGACCTCCTTCGAGGCCTGGGCGTCCTGATCCGTCGTCGGCTTGTCGAGGGACGTCACCGGCTACTCCTGTCCGAGCGGTCGGAGCTCGTATTTGGGGTTGAAGAGGACCCGCCGGCCGTGGCTCATGGAGATCCGGCCGGAGGCGATCAGCTTGCGGCCGGGCTCGATGCCCACGATGGAACGCCGGCCCAGCCACACCACGTCCAGCGGGGCCGTGCCGTCGAACAGCTCGGCCTCGAGGGCCGGAACACCGGCCCGCGGACGCAGAGTGACCGTGCGCAAGGTACCAGTCACCTTGACTATCTGGCGGTCGGAGCAGTCGGAGATACGTGTGCACCCCGACGCCTGGGTGTCCTCCTGGAGCTCTACGGACTCCAGCTCCTCCTGAGAGGTGGACAGCCGGTCGAGCATCCGGCGGAAACGTCCGGCCGGCTTCTCTGTACGCGGTGCAGCACTCATACAGAAAGCGTACCGGCCACCGCGGACACCGGAACGGGCCCTCCGGAGCTCTCCGATCAGTGCTCGAAGCGGTAACCCATGCCCGGTTCGGTGACGAAGTGCCGCGGGTGCGAGGGATCGGCCTCCAGCTTGCGCCGCAGCTGCGCCATGTACACCCGCAGGTAGTTCGTCTCGGTGCCGTACGAGGGGCCCCAGACCTCCTGGAGGAGCTGTTTCTGGCTGACCAGGCGCCCGCTGTTGCGGACGAGCACTTCGAGCAGGTGCCACTCGGTGGGGGTGAGGCGGACGTCCCGCCCGTCGCGGTGGACCTTCTTCGCCGCCAGGTCGACCGTGAAGCCCGCGGTCTCGACCATCACGGCGCCGTCCTCGGTGCCGCCGACCGGTTCGGCCCTGCGGACCGCGGCGCGCAGCCGGGCCAGGAGCTCGTCCATCCCGAAGGGCTTGGTGACGTAGTCGTCCGCGCCCGCGTCGAGCGCCTCGACCTTCTCGTCGGAGGTCTGCCGTGCCGAGAGCACCAGGATCGGCACGCGGGTCCAGCCGCGCAGCCGCCTGATGACGTCGACGCCGTCGATGTCGGGCAGTCCGAGGTCGAGGACGATCACGTCGGGATGGCACTCGGCGGCCAGCCGGAGTGCGGTGGCGCCGTCGGACGCCGCTTCCACCTCGTACTTCCGCGCCTTGAGGTTGATCACCAGAGCGCGGACGATCTGCGGCTCGTCGTCGACGACGAGGACCCGGGTCATCGAAGGGATCCTTCTCTCTGCCTGTCTTCCAGCGGTCGGGGTTCCAGCGGTCGGGGTTCCAGCGATCGGGGTTCCAGCGGTCGGGCGGTGCTCCGGCGGTCCGGCCGCCTTCCGGTGGTCCGCGTCGGGGTCAGGAGGTGACATGGGCGGCCACGTCCGCGGCGGACGGCGGCGGCTGCCCCGTCACGGCCTTGAGGGTCAGGGTCATGGTCAGCCCGCCGCCGGGGGTGTCCTCGGCGGTGATGGTGCCGCCCATGGCCTCGACGAAGCCTCGGGCGACCGCGAGGCCGAGCCCGACACCGGAGCCGCGGGGAGCGTCTCCGAAGCGCTGGAACGGTTCGAAGATGCCGTCCTTGCTCTCCTCGGGCACGCCCGGCCCGCGGTCGACGACCCGCAGCTCGACCCGGTCGCCGAGGGCGCTGGCGGCGACGGCCACCGGCAGGCCTGGCGGGCTGTACTTCACCGCGTTCTCGACGATGTTGGCGACGGCCCGTTCCAGGAGGCCCTTGTCGACCTCGACCATCGGCAGGCTCTCGGGGATGTCCAGCTCCGCGCTGCCGGCGGGGACGCCGCCGAGAGCCATGGGCACGACCTCGTCCAGGTCGATCGCGCGGATCAGCGGGGTGACGGTGCCGGTCTGGAGCCGGGACATGTCCAGCAGGTTCCCGACGAGCTGGTCGAGCCGGTCGGAGCCCTCCTCGATCCCGGCGAGGAGTTCGGCCCGGTCCTCCTCCGACCACTCGACGTCGTCCGAGCGCAGGGAGGAGACGGCCGCCTTGATCCCGGCGAGCGGGGTACGCAGGTCATGGCTGACCGCGGCCAGCAGTGACGTACGGATCTTGTTGGCCTCGGCCAGCTCGCGGGCCTCCTCCGCCTCCCCGACGAGCCGCTGCCGGTCCAGTACCACCGCGGCCTGGGCGGCGAAGGCGCCCAGCACGCGCCGGTCCTCGGCCGGCAGCACCCGGCCGGTCAGAGCGAGCGCCAGGTGTTCGCCGACCGGCATGTCCACGTCCGCGTCCTCGGGCCGCGCGACGGGATGCAGGCCGACACTCGCCGCACGGGTCCACGGCTCGACGTCGCTCGGGCGTTCCAGCAGGGCCACCGACTCCATGGAGAAGGTCTCCCGGACGCGTTCCAGGAGGGAGTCCAGGCTCGACTCCCCGCGCAGCACACCGCCGGCGAGATAGGACAGCACCTCGGACTCGGCGCGCAGCCGGGCCGCCTGGTGGGTGCGCCGGGCGGCGAGGTCCACCACGGAGGCCACCGACGCGGCGACGCCGAAGAAGACGGCGATGGCGACGATGTTCTTCGGGTCGGCGATGGTCACCCGGTGCAGGGGCGGGGTGAAGAACCAGTTCAGGAGGAACGAGCCGAACGCGGCCGAGGCCAGCGCGGGGAGGAGTCCGCCGAGCAGCGCGGAGGCGACGGTGAGCGCCAGGAAGAGCAGCATGTCGTTGGCGAGACCGAGGTCGGCGTCGACATGGGTGAGGAGCAGGGCGAGGAGCCCGGGTCCGGCGACGCCGGCGAGCCGGCCCCAGATGATCCGGGAGCGTCCGAGACGGGCGCCACGGGAGACGGGCAGTCCGCGCCCCTTGGCCACTTCCTCGTGGGTGACGATGTGGACGTCAAGGTCCGGGCCCGACTCGCGGGCGACGGTCTGGCCGACGCCGGGCCCGAACATGTACTGCCAGGTCTTGCGCCGGCTGGAGCCGAGGACGATCTGGGTGGCGTTGACGCCCCGGGCGAACTCCAGCAGGCCGGAGGGTATGTCCTCGCCTATGACGTGGTGGAACGTTCCGCCGAGGTCCTCCACCAGCGTCCGCTGGAGGGCGAGTTCTTTGGGGGAGGCCGCGGTGAGACCGTCGCTGCGGGCGATGTAGACGGCGAGCACCTCGCCCCCCGCGCCCTTCTCGGCGAGCCGGGTGGCGCGCCGGATGAGGGTACGGCCCTCGGGGCCGCCGGTCAGCCCGACGACGATCCGTTCCCGGGCCTGCCAGGTGGAGCGGATGTTGTGCTCGCCCCGGTACTGCCGGAGGTACTCGTCGACCCGGTCGGCCGTCCACAGCAGGGCGAGTTCGCGCAGCGCGGTCAGGTTCCCGGGCCGGAAGTAGCGCGAGAGCGACGCGTCGATCCGGTCGGGCTTGTAGATGTTGCCGTGCGCCAACCGGCGGCGCAGCGCCTCCGGCGACATGTCGACCAGCTCGATCTGGTCGGCGCGGCGTACGACCTCGTCCGGGACGGTCTCCCGCTGCCGTACGCCCGTGATCGACTCGACGACGTCGCCGAGCGACTCCAGATGCTGGATGTTGACGGTGGAGATGACGTCGATGCCGGCGGCGAGCAGCTCCTCGACGTCCTGCCAGCGCTTGCCGTGGCGGGAGCCCGGCACGTTGGTGTGGGCGAGCTCGTCGACGAGCGCGACGGCGGGACGACGTGCCAGGACCGCGTCCACGTCCATCTCGGTGAAGGTGGTGCCCCGATGGGAGAGGGAGCGGCGGGGGGTCTGCTCCAGGCCGTGCAGCAAGGCCTCCGTACGGGGACGGTCGTGGTGCTCGACGAAGGCGACGACGCAGTCCGTACCGCGCTCGACCCGCCGGTGTCCCTCGGAGAGCATCGCGTACGTCTTGCCGACGCCCGGCGCCGCGCCGAGGTAGATCCGTAGCTTGCCGCGTCCCATGGCATGACCTTACGTCCCGCGAATAGGACATTCCGCACGCGGGGTGAGCGCCGGAGAGCGTACGGGCAGGGTTCTCATGCCGCCGCGCCCGGAGTCTCCGGGGAGAGGCGACGGCTCGCGGTGGCCCTGCCTGGGCTCAGTGTTCGATGATCTCGCCGTCGCTCAGCTCCAGCACGCGGTCCGCGAGGCCCAGGAGCTGGGCGTCGTGGGTGGCGACCAAGGCCGTGACCCCCTCGCTGCGGACCACCGCGCGCAGGAGTTCCATCACCGCGAGCCCGGTCTCCGCGTCGAGCTGACCCGTCGGCTCGTCGGCAATCAGCAGGGCCGGCTTGTTGGCGAGGGCGCGGGCGATGGCGACGCGCTGCTGCTGGCCGCCCGAGAGCTCGCCGGGACGCTGGGCCGCGTGGTCGGCGAGGCCGACCAGCGCGAGGAGGAGGGCCACGCGCTCCTCCCGCTCCTTGGGGTCCGCCTTGCGCAGCCGCATGGGCACGCCGACGTTCTCCGCGGCGGTCAGGATCGGGATGAGTCCGAAGGACTGGAAGATAAAGCCGATGCGGTCCCGTCGCAGCTCCAGCAGCCCGTTCTCGCCGAGCTGCGCGAGGTCCGTACCGCCGATGGTGATCCGGCCGTCGTCGGGGCTGTCGAGGCCGCCGACGAGGTTGAGCAGGGTGGTCTTGCCCGAGCCCGAGCGGCCCTTGAGCGCGACGAGTTCGCCGCGCGGGATGTCGAAGGAGACGCCGCGCAGGGCGTGGACGGCCGCCGCGCCCGTACCGTACGAGCGGTGCAGGTTCTCGACGCGGACCATGGGTTCGCCGGACGGGTCCTCGGCCACCGCCGTGCCGGATCGTGCGCTGCTCTCACTCACCCTGGACTCCCCCGTCGTCGAACGCGTGCGCCCGTCAGTATGTGCTGTCCGGGGACTGAGGGGCCAGAGCCGAGAAAGGGCCAGAGCCGAGAAAGGCCGGTGGGCCGCCTCCCGTGCGTGACGCACAGGGAGGCGGCCCACCGGCTCTGGCCGGAAACCGGGGTCAGCGGACCTCGGTGATCTCCGGTCCGCGCTGGAGCTGGCCCATGCCTCCGGAGAAGCGCGAGCCCTCCTGCTCCTCCTGCTGGACACCCTCGGGGACCATCTGCGCGTCGTTCGGGAGCTTGAGGACGATGGGGTCGCGCGGGGCCATCGGGCCCTCGCCGCGGACCACCACGGTGTCCCGGAAGATCTGCTCCAGGAGACCGGCCGCCTCCGGCTGCACCGCGCCCTGCCCGGAGATCACTCCGCGCAGGAACCAACGCGGTCCGTCGACGCCCACGAAACGCACCAGCTGCACGCCACCGGTGCCGTCGGGCAGCTGCACGGGGACCTGGGCCCGCAGTTCCCAGCCCAGCGGGCCCTCGACCTCGTCGATGACACCGCCCTGCTGGGTGATGCCACTGGCGATCTCCTCGCGGACCTCGCCCCAGATGCCTTCCTTCTTCGGCGCGGCGAACGCCTGCAGCTGCACGGCGCTGTCGCGCAGTACGACGGTGGCCGCGACGATCGCGTCGCCCGCCACCTCGACCCTCAGCTCCATGCCCTCGACTCCGGGCACGAAGATGCCGCCCAGGTCGACGCGGCCTTCCTCCGGCTTGGAGACCTCGGAGATGTCCCACGGTCCGTCGGGCCGGGGCGCCGGCGGAAGGTTCACCCGACGCGGCGCGCCGGCCGTGTCGACCTTGTCGACGACCTGCTCGGCCTCGCCCGCTGCGTCCTCAGCGGCACCGCTCTTCTTGCGACGTCCGAACACGTCACTGTCCTTCCCGGTCGGATACGACCGAAGCGTATCGATTCCCACCCGTTGTGCCGTCCACGGCGGCATGACCGCCGGTGGAACCGAAGCCCCCCTCGGCCCGCGCCGAGCCGGGAAGCTCCGCCACCTCGTGGAAGCGCACCTTCTCGACCTGCTGAACGACCAGTTGGGCAATCCGGTCGAACCGCTCGAACCGCACGCTCTCGCGGGGGTCCAGATTGACCACGATCACCTTGATCTCTCCACGGTACCCGGCATCCACGGTCCCCGGGGCATTCACCAGCCCAACCCCCAGCCGGGCGGCCAGGCCCGAGCGCGGGTGCACGAAGGCGGCGTAGCCGTCGGGGAGCGCGATGGAGACCCCGGTGGGCAGCACGGCCCGCTCGCCGGGGGCCAGGACGGCCGCCTCGGTGGTCACGAGATCGACCCCGGCGTCGCCGGGGTGGCCGTAGGCCGGAATCGGTACGTCCGGGTCCAGACGCCGGATGAGTACGTCGACAGGGTTGCGCATCAGGGGTTCACCTCGAAGGCGCGGGCGCGCCGGACCTGGTCGGGGTCGGACATGGCTGCCTGGATCTCCTCCGGGCGGCCGTTGTCGATGAAGTGGTCGACCTTGACCTCGATGAAGAGGGCGTCGGCGCGGACGGCGACGGGCCCTTCGGGCCCGCCGATCCGGCCGGTGGCGGTCGAGTAGATCTTGCGCCCGTGCACGGCGGTGACCTCGGCCTCCAGGTGCAGGACGGTGCCGACCGGGACGGGCCGCGCGAAGTCGGTCTCCAGTCGGCCGGTGACGGCGATGACCCGCAGCAGCCAGTTCAGGGAGCCGAGGGTCTCGTCGAGCGCGGTGGCGAGGATGCCGCCGTGCGCGAGCCCGGGGGCGCCCTGGTGGTCGGTGGTCACGGTGAACTCGGCGGTGACGGTCACGCCCTCGCCGGCCCGGGCCTCGAGATGGAGCCCGTGGGGCTGTCCGCCGCCGCACCCGAAGCAGTGCTCATAGTGCGCGCCGAGCAGCTCGCCGGGGGCGGGCGCGTCGGAGTGGCGTACCGGCGGTATGGCGTCGGCCGGCGGGGTGAGGGCGGCAGATGTTGCAGTCACAGCCGCAGACCTTACCCGCGCGGATAGGGGCGGGTCGCGCCGTGCCAAGCTTGGACGCATGCAGCCTTCCGTACCGTCCTCCGCGCCGCGCTTCGACGAACGTCTGACCGCTCCCCGCTCCTGGTGGGTCATCACGGCTCTGCTGGGCCTGTCGGGCGGTCTGGTCATGTTCCCGCTGGGGACGGTTCCGATCCTGGGCGGTGTGATCGCGGCGGCCGCGCTGGCGGCGGTGGTCGTCTCTTCGTACGGCTCCGCGCGCGTCCGGGTGGTCGCCGGTTCGCTGGTGGCGGGCGACGCGCGGATCCCGGTGTCGGCACTGGGGGCTCCCGAGGTGCTGGACGCGGAGGAGGCGCGCGCCTGGCGCACCTTCAAGGCCGACCCGCGCGCTTTCATGCTGCTGCGCAGCTACGTCCCGGGCGCGGTCCGTGTCGAGGTCACCGACCCGGCGGACCCGACGCCGTACGTCTATGTGTCCAGCCGGGATCCGGAGGGCCTGGTGGCGGCCCTGGAGGCCGCCCGTGCGGAGAGCGTGCGCACGGAGGCCTAGAAGCCGATCTCCTTGGGGTTCTCGGGCTGCTCCAGCGGGGGCAGCCCCTTCAGCTCGTCCCAGGGGACCTGGCGGCTGCGCAGATCCTTGCGCACGTGTTCGGCGAGTTTCTTGGTGTCCCGGCGGTTCATCACCGCTCCGACGGCGGCGCCGACCATGAACGGCGTCAGGCTGGGCAGATTGCGCACCATGCGCTTCGTGATCTGCTGCCGCAGTTCCCGCTTGAGCTGACCGCCGAGCGCCGCGTTGAGGGTGGTCGGCTTGGTGGGGTCGATGCCCCGTTCCTCCGTCCACGAGGTCAGATAGGCCGTCGAACGCTGGGTGAGCGAGCCGGGCGGCCGCAGTCCGTACACCTCGTGCAGTTCGGCGATGAGCTTGAGTTCGATCGCCGCGACTCCGGTGATCTCCGCGGCCAGCTCGGCCGGCATCGCGGGGGGTACGGGGAGCATCGCGGCGGCTCCGACGCCGGCGCCGACGGTCGAGCTGGCGTTGGCGGCGCCGGCGACGAGTTTGTCGGCGATCTGCTCGGGGGCGAGCCCCGGAAAGTGCTTGCGCAAGGTCGCCAGATCCCGCACGGGGACCCGGGGCGCGATCTCGATGATCCGGTCGGCGAGATAGCCGATTCCGGTTCTGGCGCTCTCGCCGCCACGCTTCACGCCGCGTTTGACGGCGTCGATCCGCGCGCGGTCGAGTTTCATGCGATCCAGCTGTGTGCGCGCCGGGCCGACGACGCGCTTGACGGCGCCGAGACGGCGGCCGCCGTGCGAGGCCTCCCGTTGCACCGGCTCCGGCGCCGTGGCTGCTTCGAGCGAGGCCGAGGGGCCTCGCCCGTCGTCACGTGCGCCGAGGGAGGGCAGGGGGGCGGTGTGCTCGGCTTCGGGGGCCTCGTGGGCACCCTCGGCCGGGCCTGGTCCGCCCTGATGCGCCTCCGGCTTGCCTGAAAGCCGGAAGCGCCGCTTCCGAGACGGGGTGTCGCCTGCCACAGCCGACCGATCTCAGTCGCAGTCGCGGCAGATCGGCTGGCCGTTCTTCTCCCGAGCCAGCTGGCTGCGGTGGTGCACGAGGAAGCAGCTCATGCAGGTGAACTCGTCGGCCTGCTTCGGCAGGACCCGTACGGCGAGCTCTTCGTTCGAGAGATCGGCGCCGGGCAGCTCCAGGCCTTCGGCGGCCTCGAACTCGTCGACGTCGACCGTCGAGGTCGACTTGTCGTTCCGGCGGGCCTTCAGTTCCTCAAGGCTGTCCGAATCGACGTCGTCGTCGGTCTTGCGTGGGGTGTCGTAATCCGTTGCCATGTCGCTCTCCCCCTCTGGGTGGTTGCGGTGTCTCCAGCGCACGTAACGCGTGAGAGGCCGGACTTGTGCCCGACCCGAGGCGGAGATTTTGCCTCACATCAAGGTCTGTTACTCAATCGACACCCAATCCGTCCTCTCGCGAGTGATCGGCTTTGGGTGGCGAACGGGACCGTACACGGTCCACCTGCCGTCCTTCACGGGCGCCACCCCGTGTACTTCCCGTCATCCAGACCCCCGGAAACCCGGACTTTTCCTGGTTTTCCGATGGAATTCTCGATCACGGAGAGTAGAGGGACGGATGCTCGCTCCTGTGATCGATCACACATGGTCGTCTCAGGAACGGGTTCCGAAAATTCCGCGCAAAGCGAACGGAACCGGCTGGTACCCGAAGTGTGTCAGATCGGCAGAGTGACACGCATCACGAGACCGCCGCCTTCGCGGGGCTCCGCGATGATACGGCCACCGTGGGCCCGCGCGACGGAGCGGGCGATCGACAGGCCGAGACCCACGCCCTTGTCGCTGCCGGTCCGCTCCTGCCGCAGCCGTCTGAACGGCTCGAAGAGGTTGTCGATCTCGTACGCGGGGACCACGGGGCCCGTGTTCGAGACCACCAGGACCGCCTGGCCGTGCTGGGTCTCGGTGGTGACCTCCACCCAGCCGTCCTCCGGGAGGTTGTACCGGACGGCGTTCTGGACCAGGTTCAGGGCGATCCGCTCCAGGAGGACGCCATTGCCCTGGACGACGGCCGACGCCCGTTCGCCACGGATCTCCACGCCCTTGGCCTCGGCCTCCCCGTGCAGCTGGTCGATGGCCTGGGAGGCGACCTCGGCGAGGTCGACGGGCTTGCGCTCGACGATCTGGTTGTCGCTGCGGGCGAGCAGCAGCAGGCCCTCCACGAGCTGCTCGCTGCGCTCGTTGGTGGCGAGCAGTGTCTTGCCGAGCTGCTGCAGCTCCACGGGCGCCCCGGGGTCCGAGAGGTGGACCTCCAGGAGGGTGCGGTTGATCGCCAGCGGGGTGCGCAGCTCGTGCGAGGCGTTCGCGACGAACCGCTGCTGGGCGGTGAAGGCCCGCTCCAGCCGGTCCAGCATCTCGTCGAAGGTGTCGGCGAGCTCCTTCAGCTCGTCGTCGGGACCGTCCAGCTCGATCCGCCGGGCGAGGTCGGATCCGGCCACCTGGCGGGCGGTCCGGGTGATCCTGCCCAGCGGTGACAGGACGCGGCCCGCCATGGCGTAACCGAAGGCGAACGCGATGATGCTCAGGCCCAGCAGGGCGAAGAGGGAACGCCGCAGGAGGTCGTCCAGAGCCAGGTCGCCCTGGTGCTGCAGACAGGCGGAGACGGCGTCGTTGAGCTGTTCTCCGGTGCCCTGGACGGGCAGCTGGCACCAGGAGGTGGTCGGCTGCACCTTGCCCTCGACGACCTTGAAGGGCAGCTCGGAGGCGCTCTCGCCCAGCGCCTGCGCGGTGAAGAGGTAGATGATCGACAGCAGCAGGATGCCGGCGATCAGGAACATCCCGCCGTACAGGAGCGTGAGCCGTATCCGGATGGTCGGACGCAGCAGCGGTCGGACCGGGTCCCTGGGGTCCCAGGTGGGCTTCGGGGGCGCCTGAGGAGGCGCCGGAGTCGCGGCCACCGGCGGTCAGATCCGGTAGCCGGAGCCGGGGACGGTGACGATGACGGGCGGCTCGCCCAGCTTGCGGCGCAGGGTCATCACCGTGACCCGTACGACGTTGGTGAAGGGGTCGGTGTTCTCGTCCCAGGCCTTCTCCAGGAGCTGCTCGGCCGAGACGACCGCACCCTCGCTGCGCATCAGCACCTCCAGGACCGCGAACTCCTTCGGCGCGAGCTGGACCTCCTTGCCGTCGCGGAAGACCTCGCGGCGGTTGGGGTCGAGCTTGATGCCGGCGCGCTCCAGGACGGGCGGCAGCGGCACGGTGGTGCGCCGGCCGAGGGCGCGGACCCGTGCGGTGAGCTCGGTGAAGGCGAAGGGCTTGGGGAGGTAGTCGTCGGCTCCGAGCTCCAGGCCCTCGACGCGGTCGCTGACGTCGCCGGAGGCGGTGAGCATCAGGACGCGGGTGGGCATGCCCAGCTCGACGATCTTGCGGCAGACGTCGTCGCCGTGGACCAGGGGAAGGTCCCGGTCGAGGACGACCACGTCGTAGTCGTTCACCCCGACGCGTTCCAGGGCGGCGGCGCCGTCGTACACGACGTCGACGGCCATGGCCTCCCGGCGCAGTCCGGTGGCCACCGCATCGGCGAGCAGCTGCTCGTCCTCGACGACGAGTACGCGCACGTCGTAATTCCTTCCTGCGAGCCCTTGTCCTCGGCCGTTGTGGGCGTGGACAGGGCGGTTCATGAGCATGGACTGTGCGTGTCCATCCTGCCCCGGACGCGCGTAAACCGGCTGTAAGACGGCTTCCGGCGGGAGGCCGGGAGGAGACGAGGGGCAGGTCCGGGCGGACGCCGGGACGGCGGGGGCGCCCGGGGCGCACCGGGGAGGGCCGTCGGGGGCGCGAGAAGAATTCACCTGATTCACGGGCTAGTTGAGGTTTCTGTGAGGAACGCCCAGGGGAGGACGTCTGCACACCCCGCGATCACGCTCTGTTCGTGCACGCCGCGAGCCGCTCTGTCCCCCAGAGGTTGCAGTGTGTGATCCACCCACCCTCGGCACACCCCCGTGCCACCGACCCATGACGAGGGGGCGCACGATGGACGCTTTCACCGCAGGACTGCTGCAGCGCATTAGGACTGCGCAGACCGACCTCACACGGGCTCGCGAGACGGGCGACGACTTCCTCGCGGACGTCGAGCAGGCCGAGCTCGACGACCTGCACCGCCTGGCCGCCGAGCACGGCGTGGAGGTCGGCGCCGCCAGCGCCTGACCCCTGGACGCGAAGGGCCCCGGTGCCGACGGCATCGGGGCCCTTCGCGTCCGAGCTCCCGCTAGTCGTGCCAGGCGCCGAGCTCCTCCAGGAGCTCCTGGAGCGGCTCGAAGACGCCCCGGGGGGCCGCGAGTGTCAGCTCGCCCGACGCGGGCTCACCGGGCCGTCCACCGGTCAGCGCGCCTGCTTCGCGGGCGATCAGGTCCCCCGCCGCGAGGTCCCACGGCATGAGGCCGCGTTCGTAGTAGCCGTCGAGGCGGCCGGCGGCGACGTCGCAGAGGTCGATGGCGGCGGAGCCGCCGCGGCGGATGTCGCGCAGCCGCGGGACGAGGTGACGGGCGACCTCGGCCTGGTGGGCGCGGCGGGTCTGGACGTAGGCGAACCCGGTGGAGATCAGGGCCTGGTCCAGCGGGGCCGGCGGACGGCAGGCGAGGCGGCGCTCGCCGAGGTGGGCGCCACCGCCGAGGACCGCGCGGTACGTCTCGCGGCGCATGGGGGCCTCGACCACGCCCACGACGGTCTCGCCGTCCAGTTCGGCGGCGATGGAGACGGCCCAGGTCGGCAGCCCGTAGAGGTAGTTCACGGTGCCGTCGAGCGGGTCGATCACCCAGCGGACGCCGCTGGAGCCGGGGCTGGATGCGCCCTCCTCGCCGAGGAAGCCGTCGTCGGGGCGGTGCTCGGCGAGGAAGCCGGTGATCAGCTTCTCGGCGGCGATGTCCATCTCGGTGACCACGTCGATGGGGCTGGACTTGGTCCTGGCCACCCCCAGGTCGTCCGGCCGCCCGTCGCGCAGCAGGGCGCCGGCCCTGCGGGCGGCCTCCAGGGCGAGGCCGAGCAGTTCGGCCCGCAGAGGGTCGGTCGGCGCGGGGTCGGACGGCGCGGAGTCGGTCGGCGCGGAGTCGGTCGGCGCGGGGTCGGACGGCGCGGAGTCGGTCGGCGGGAGGTCGGTCGGCCGGGGGTTCACGGGCTCGGTCACGGGCGCTCCTTACGCGTACGGGCTGTCGGCACCGGCCGCCGCCGGCCGTTCCGCCCTGGCCGGGCAGCAGCCGATCGGGCAGAGGTCGTGGGAGGCCCCCAGGGCGCCCAGGGCGCACCGCTCGGCCCTGACCCCGCGCTCGCGTGCCGCGCGCTCCAGGACGAGGTCGCGCACCGCCGCCGCGAACCGGGGGTCGGCTCCGACGGTCGCCGAGCGCCGTACCGGAAGTCCCAGCTCGGCCGCCTTCGCGGTGGCTTCGGTGTCGAGGTCGTAGAGGACCTCCATGTGGTCGGAGACGAAGCCGATCGGGACCATGACGGCGGCCGGGGCCCCGGCTCCGTGCAGCTCCTCCAGGTGCTCGCAGATGTCCGGTTCCAGCCAGGGGATGTGGGGGGCGCCGCTGCGGGACTGGTAGACGAGCTTCCAGGGATGGTCGACGCCGGTCTCCTCGCGGACCGCGTCGACGATCAGCCGGGCCACGTCCAGGTGCTGATTCACATAGGCACCGCCCTCGCCGTGCTCGCCCACCGGGCCGGAGGTGTCGGCCGCGGAGTCGGGGATGGAGTGGGTGGTGAAGGCCAGGTGCGCGCCGTCCCGGACGGACTCGTCGAGCTCGGCCAGCGAGGCGAGGACGCCGTCGACCATGGGACGGACGAAGCCGGGGTGGTTGAAGTAGTGCCGGAGCTTGTCGACCCGGGGCAGCGGCAGCCCTTCCGCCTCCAGCTCGGCCAGCGCGTCGGCGAGGTTCTCGCGATACTGGCGGCAGCCGGAGTAGGAGGCGTACGCACTGGTGGTGAGGACGGCGATGTGGCGTCGGCCGTCGGTGACCATTTCCCGCAGGGTGTCGGTGAGGTACGGCGCCCAGTTCCGGTTTCCCCAGTACACCGGCAGGTCGAGGCCGGCCCCCTCGAAGTCCGTGCGCAGCGCGTCGAGCAGCGCGCGGTTCTGGTCGTTGATCGGGCTGACGCCACCGAAGAGGAAGTAGTGCTGCCCCACTTCCTTGAGCCGATCCTTGGGGATGCCTCGGCCGCGGGTCACGTTCTCCAGGAAGGGGACCACGTCGTCCGGGCCCTCGGGGCCGCCGAAGGAGAGCAGCAGGAGGGCGTCGTACGGGGTGGGATCGTGCTGATCGGACATGGCACCGATCCTCCCACCCGGTGCTGACAGCCGGTGGCCCGGCCCGTCCGAAAAAGCTGCTGCCCGCATGCAGTTCAACACCGTAGGCTTTAGTAATTAATTACACGTGTTCCGTCGACACGTGACGAGCCGATGCCGGAGTACCTCTTGCCCAGTCCCTATCGCGCGATCTTCGCGGCGCCCGGCACCAGATCGTTCTCGGTGGCGGGGTTCTTCGGCCGTATGCCGCTGTCCATGATGGGCATCGGCATCGTGACCATGATCTCCCAGGTCACCGGGCGGTACGGCCTGGCGGGCGCCCTCTCCGCGACGCTGGCGATGTCGGCGGCCGTGATGGGACCGCAGGTCTCCCGGATGGTCGACCGGTACGGCCAGCGGCGGGTGCTGCGTCCGGCGACCCTCGTCTCGCTGGCGGCGGGCGCGGGGCTGCTGGTCTGCGTGCAGCAGGAAGCCCCCGACTGGACCCTGTTCGTGTTCACCGCCGTCGTCGGCTGTGTGCCGAGCGTCGGTGCGATGACCCGGGCCCGCTGGGCGGAGATCTACCGCGGCTCCGCGCGCGAGCTGCACACCGCGTACTCCTGGGAGTCGATCGTCGACGAGGTGTGCTTCATCTTCGGCCCGATCATCTCCATCGGCCTGTCGACCGTCTGGTTCCCCGAGGCCGGCCCGCTGTTCGCGGGGGTCTTCCTCGCCATCGGCGTCTTCTGGCTGACGTCCCAGCGCGCCACCGAGCCGCGGCCGCACCCCAAGGAGGAGCACACCGGCGGCTCCGCGCTCCGCTCCCCCGGCCTGCAGGTGCTCGCGCTCGCCTTCGTCGCCACCGGCGCGATCTTCGGCTCGGTGGACGTGGTGACGGTGGCCTTCGCCGAGGAGCAGGGCCACAAGGCCGCCGCCAGCCTGGTGCTCGCGGTCTACGCGCTGGGCTCCTGCCTGGCCGGCGCGGTGTTCGGACTGCTCCACCTCAAGAGCGAGCCGTCCCGCAGGTGGCTCCTGGGCGTCGGCGCGATGGCCGTGAGTATGATCCCCCTCCTACTGGCCGGGAACCTGCCGTTGCTGGCCGTGGCGCTCTTTGTCGCGGGCCTGTCCATCGCACCGACGATGGTGACCACCATGGCCCTCGTCGAAGCGCACGTACCGCGCACCAAGCTGACCGAGGGCATGACCTGGACAGGAACCGGGCTCGCCATCGGGGTGGCGCTCGGCTCCTCGGCCGCCGGCTGGGTCGTCGACGCGTCGGGTGCGGAGGCGGGGTACGTGGTGCCCGTCGTCTCGGGCGCGCTCGCGGTCGCGGTGGGACTCCTGGGGTACCGCCGGCTGCGCAGGCCGGTGCCGACTGGGGAGGGGCAGCGTGAGCGGGACCACAACGACGAGCACCAGGACGGCGAGCAGCCCGTGGCGTAACTGGGCGGGGAACGTCACCTCACGTCCGGTACGGGAGGTGAGTCCGGCCTCGGCCGAGGAGCTCGCCGAAGTCGTGCGGAAGGCCGCGGCGGACGGGCTGCGGGTGAAGACGGTCGGGACCGGCCACTCCTTCACCTCGATCGCCGCCACGGACGGCGTGCTGATCCGGCCCGACCTTCTGACGGGGATCCGGCGGATCGACCGCGAGGCGATGACCGTCACCGTGGAGTCGGGCACTCCGCTGAAGCGGCTCAACGTGGCGCTGGCCCGTGAGGGCCTGTCGCTCACCAACATGGGCGACATCATGGAGCAGACGGTCGCGGGGGCGACCTCCACCGGCACGCACGGCACGGGCCGCGAATCGGCCTCGATCGCCGCCCAGATCCGCGAGCTGGAGCTGGTCACGGCGGACGGACGCCTCATGACCTGTTCGGAGAAGGAGCACCCCGAGGTCTTCGCCGCGGCCCGCATCGGGCTCGGCGCCCTCGGTGTCGTCACGGCCATCACCTTCGCCGTGGAGCCGGTCTTCCTGCTCACCGCGCGCGAGGAGCCGATGACCTTCGACCGGGTCACCTCGGAGTTCGACGCGCTGCACGCCGAGAACGAGCACTTCGAGTTCTACTGGTTCCCGCACACCGACAACTGCAACACCAAGCGCAACAACCGCAGCGCGGGCCCCGCCGCCCCGCCCGGGAGGATCAGCGGCTGGATCGAGGACGAGCTGCTCTCCAACGGGATGTTCCAGGTCGCCTGCGCGCTGGGCCGCGCGGTCCCGCCGGTCATCCCGTCGATCGCCAGGATCTCCAGCCGCGCGCTCTCGGCCCGTACGTACACCGACATCCCGTACAAGGTCTTCACCTCCCCGCGCCGGGTGCGGTTCCTGGAGATGGAGTACGCCCTTCCGCGCGAGGCGGCCGTGGCGGCGCTGCGCGAGCTGAAGGCGATGATCGAGCGCTCGCCCCTGAAGGTGAGCTTCCCGGTGGAGGTGCGTACGGCCCCGGCGGACGACATCGCGCTCTCCACGGCCTCGGGGCGGGAGACCGCGTACATCGCCGTCCACCTCTACAAGGGAACGCCCCACCGCGCGTACTTCACCGCGGTGGAGCGCATCATGACGGCCCACGGCGGCCGGCCGCACTGGGGCAAGGTGCACACCCGGGACGCCGCGTACTTCTCCGAGGTCTATCCGCGCTTCGCCGAGTTCACGGCGGTGCGGGACCGGTTGGACCCGGACCGGCTGTTCGCCAACGACTATCTGCGCCGAGTGCTGGGCGCCTGACGGTCATTCGGCCGGCGGGGTCTGCTCTCCACCGGTGTCGGTGGACGGCGTCCCCGTCGGGTTCGGCGTGGCGGTCGGGGTCGGGGTCGGGGCCCCTGTGGACGGCGGGGGCGTGGGAGTCGGCGTCGGATCACCGCCGGTGGATCCGGAGGGCGTCGGTTCGGGGTCGGGAGTGTTCCGCCCGGTGTCCGGGGACGGGGTCACGCCGTCGCTTCCCTGCTCGCCCTGCTCGCGCTGCGGCTCGGCTCCCGGC
The DNA here is from genome assembly GCF_018614205.1 of Streptomyces sp. ISL-36. Classification (GTDB taxonomy): domain Bacteria; phylum Actinomycetota; class Actinomycetes; order Streptomycetales; family Streptomycetaceae; genus Streptomyces. The sequence goes on from NZ_JAGGOS010000042.1 coordinate 67,354, forward strand.
TCCCGTGTCGGTGTCCCGTCGGTCGACGGCTCGTTCCGGCCACCGCCGTCGGCGCCACCGCCACTACCACTACCACCACCACGAACGGCCGACCCGAAGGTGGTGGCCCCCTTCGTACCGCCGAAGTCCTCTTCGGAGACCAGTTCGTAGGCGGTGATGCCGCCCATCGAGACCAGGAAGACGAGTGCGGCGGCGACGGCCGAGCGCTTCCAGCCCCGGACGCGGGTGCCGTGCGTGGTCGCTTCGCCGAACCCGTCGACGGGCGCTCCCCGGTGCGTGGTCGCCTCGCCGGACCCCTCGACGGGCGCGAGCATCCGGGTGCGGTCGAGGTCGGCGTCCCGGCGGGCCCTGGGGGGCTCGGTGTGCACGGCGGCCACCCGTATCTGCTCGCCCGTGCGCTTGAAGACATGGTGGAAGAGCGAGCCGCCACAGGTCGCGATGACACTGATCACACCGGCGCCCAGGATCGTGCCGTACACCCCCAGGGTGGAGCGAGTTTGGCGGCGACGACGGCGGCGACCGCGCTGCCCGATACCTGAGCGACGCTCAGGTCGAGCTTCTTCCTCGCGCTCTTCGGCTCCCCCTTCGCCTCACCCGTCGTGCCGTCCTTCTCGTGATCCATACCCGGCCCTTGCCTGCTCAGCTGTTCAACCATCTACCCAGAAAGGACAAATGGGCGAAGTGAATAGTTCCGTTTCTGTTGTTTCTGTGAAGAGCGACACGTGACGCCAGGGGTCACGGAGACTCAACTCCCGTACCTCCGGAGAAGTTGGGCGGCGTGCCGGTCCACCCAGGTGGCCCGAATGGAGTACTGTGTCGAGCCCTGGGTCCGTGCTCCCGCAAGGGCGCTCGGGGTCTACGGGAGGGAGCCGAAGGCGGCACTCGAACCGGCGGCGCCGCGGCACCGCACGGGCGCCTGCTGCACAGCGTGACCACTGGTCACTCTGCGTCGCAAACAGGTAACCGTGCCATAACGGCGTTCCAGGGTCCATGCCCGACACGCCGGGCAACTCGGCAAGGTTGTGGCAGGCTGCACCCGGGCAGGCCACACTCGACTAGCGGAAGCAGCGACGCACGTGACGTCGGCAGGCACCACCCGGGAGGTCCCCATGCCCGAACTGCGTGTCGTGGCCGTCTCCAACGACGGCACACGACTGGTGCTGAAGGCTGCTGACAGCACGGAGTACACGCTTCCGATCGACGAGCGGCTGCGCGCCGCCGTGCGCAACGACCGCGCGCGACTCGGTCAGATCGAGATCGAGGTGGAGAGCCACCTCCGCCCCCGCGACATCCAGGCGCGCATACGTGCCGGAGCCTCCGCGGAGGAGGTCGCCCAGCTCGCCGGCATTCCGGTCGACCGGGTGCGGCGCTTCGAGGGTCCGGTCCTCGCGGAGCGGGCGTTCATGGCGGAGCGGGCGCGCAAGACTCCCGTGCGTCGGCCCGGGGAGAACACCGGACCACAGCTCGGCGAGACCGTGCAGGAGCGGCTGCTGCTGCGCGGCGCCGAGAAGGACACCGTGCAGTGGGACTCCTGGCGCCGCGACGACGGCACGTGGGAAGTGCTGCTCGTCTACCGCGTGGCGGGCGAGGTCCACACCGCCAGCTGGACGTACGACCCGCCCAGGCGGCTCGTCCAGGCCGTGGACGACGAGGCGCGCGCGCTGATCGGCGAGACCGACGACACCATCGCCGCCGCGCCCGAGCCGAGCTTCCCGTTCGTGCCCCGGATCGCCCGGCTGCCGCGCGACAGGCCGCTGGACCGTGCCCTGGACCGCCAGCTGGAGCGGGCGCCCGCGCCCGCCCCGGAGCCGGAGGAGGAGCGGGACTCGCTGACCAGCCTGCTGGAGGCGGTACCGAGCTTCCGCGGCGACATGGTGGTCCCCGACCGGAACACCGAGCCGACCTCGAACGAGCCCTCCGACGAGCCCGAGGCGGAGGAGCCCCCGGCTCCGGCGGCCTCGGCCGGCGCGGGCGCGGCCTACGCCGACGTCCTGATGCCCCGCGCGGTCTCGGGTCACCGAGACCGCCTGACGGGCACCACGGACCGCCAGGCCGAAGCGGACGGTGTCCGTCCGGGCCGCCGCGCGGCGGTCCCGAGCTGGGACGAGATCGTCTTCGGCACCCGCCGGAAGAAGCAGGACTGAGGCTGTACGGGAAGGGGGACCGCGCCGGAACGGCGCGGTCCCCCTTTCGCACGCACCCGGGACGCCGCGGGGCGGACGCCTCCTTCGGGCGGCCGGACCCCACCGCTTCAGGGGCGGGGCCCGTCTACCTCGGGTCCCGGCCCGCCTAACTTCGGGTCGGGGCCGTTCTACTCCGGGTTGGGGCCCGTCTACTCCGGGTTGGGGCCCGGCACCTTCGGGTCGAGGCCCGATTACTTCGGGTCGGGGCCCTTCGCCACGGGGCGGGCCGGGTCGCGGGACCACTCCGACCAGGAGCCCGCGTACAAGGCCGCCGGGATGCCCGCGATCTCCAGGGCGAGTACCTCGTGGGCGCCGGAGACGCCGGAGCCGCAGTAGACGGCGACCTCCTTGTCCTCGCTGACGCCGAGTGCGGCGAAGCGGGCGGCCAGGGTCTCCGCCGGCAGGAAGCGGCCGTCCTCGTCCACGTTCTGCGTCGTCGGGGCCGACACCGCGCCGGGGATGTGTCCGCCGACCGGGTCGATCGGCTCCACATCGCCCCGGTAGCGCTCCGCGGCCCGCGCGTCGAGCAGCAGGCCCGAGTCCGCCGTGCCGGCCGCCCCGTCCGCGTCGAGCAGGCCGAGCGCCCCCGGTACGGGAACGAAGTCGCCCGGCTCGGGCTTCGGGGTCTCCGTCGACAGCTCCCCCGTCCAGGCCGCGAGACCCCCGTCCAGGACACGTACGTCCGGGTGACCCGTCCAGCGCAGCAGCCACCAGGCACGGGCCGCACCCCACCCGAGCCCGCCGTCGTAGACGACCACCGGCGTGTCGGCAGAGACGCCGGCCCGCCGCATCGTCGCCCCGAAGGCCGCCACGTCGGGCAGCGGATGCCGCCCCCCTGAGCCGGGCGGACCGGCCAGTTCCGCGTCCAGGTCGACATAGACCGCGCCGGGGAGATGACCGGCCTCGTAGGCGGGCAGTCCGGGCGGGCCGCCGAGCTCCCAGCGGACGTCCAGCAGGACCGGGGGCCTGGCCCCCGCCGACTCGCTCACGAGCTCGCTCGCCAGTTCGCTCGCGAGTTCGCTCGCGGTGATGATGGGCTTCATGGGTGCCATCCTCGCGCAGCACCCGCCGGACATCGGCACGAACGGCGCATCCGCCGCCGACGACAATCCAGGCATCCTCCTGCGGGATCGCGCCAAAAAGCGGCGCGGCCGTGGCGCACCGCGCGCCCGGTGGTGGAAGCATCGACACGGGCACGCGACCGATGCGTGCGTACGGCAGCCGGACGGCGGGAAGAGACCCACCACGGATCGACGACGGATCCCCACGGACCTCGTGTTTCCCGCCCTCGTCGCCCGGTACGAGCTCGTGCGCACGCCCTGCCCCCCGCACGGCCACGACGATGGTCCGAGGAGAGAGTGACGATGACCGAGGCCACTCGGCACACACCAGGTACACCCTGTTGGGTGAGTTTGATGGCGCACGGGATTGACGCGACGCAGGAGTTCTACGGTGCGCTCTTCGGCTGGGAGTTCGTGCCCGGACCGCAGCAGCTCGGCCCGTACGTCCGTGCGCTGCTCGACGGCAGGGAGGTGGCGGGCATCGGTCAGTTGCCCCCCGACCGGCATCTGCCGGTCGCCTGGACCCCGTATCTGGCGACGAACGACGCCGACGAGACGGCGGAGACCATTCGCTGCTGCGGCGGAACGGTCGCGGTCGGGCCGCTGGACGCGGGCGAGGCGGGACGGATGGTGATCTGCTCGGACCCGACCGGAGCCGTGTTCGGTGTCTGGCAGGCCGAGCTGCACCACGGCTCCGCGGTGGCGGGCTCGCCCGGGACCCCGGTCTGGAACGAGCTGCTGACGTACGAGACGTCGGTGGTCGGCAAGTTCTACCGGACGGTGTTCGGTTACGAGGCCGAGCCGGTCGTCTCGTCCGACATCGACTATCTGACCCTGCTCATCGAGGGACGGCCGGTGGCCTCGCTGCACGGCGTCGGCTCCGCGCTCCCGCGTGACCGGGGGGCCCACTGGATGACGTACTTCGAGGTCGCCGACACGGACGCGGCCGCCGGCCTGGTCACCGAGCTGGGCGGCCAGGTGCTGCAGCCGCCCACGGAGGGCACGACGGGACGGCATGCGCTGGTCGCGGACCCGGAGGGCGCGGTCTTCACGATCGTCCGCTCGGCGGGCGTCTGAGGCCCCCTCCCTCCGACCGGGCCGGCCCTCGCCGCCCCGGGGTCAGCCACCCTCGCTATTCCCGGGGGCCGGCCCTCGCCGCTCCCTCGGGTCAGCCAGCCTTGCCGGCCCCGAGGTCAGCCCCTGCCGCTGCGGGCCAGGCTCCGGCGGAGCCTGGAGGTGGAGCGGGGGGAGCCGCCGGGCAGTCCGAGCTCGGTCAGTCGTTCCGTCGGGAAGTAGCGCGCGGTGTCCTTCTCCCCCCGAGAGGTGCCGAGGAGCCGGGTGGTCTCGTCCCGCAGCAGGGGGTGGAGCTTCGGCTGCATGCAGTACCCCACTGCGCGGACGAGCGGAGTCAGTGTCCCGGGGGCGGTGCCGGGCACGGCCGGCGCCTTCCGCGACTCCAGGTCCGGCACGATGTGGTCCACGACGGTCAACGGCACCCGGTTGCTGTTCTCGTACGGCCGCAGCCGCTCCAGCACCGTCTCGGTGCCCACCCGGGCGATCGGGACGCCGTAGTACACGGCCGCGGTGAGCATCGCGGTGGAGAAGCAGCCGACGACGAGCCCCGGTCGGCAGCGCTCGTAGAAGGTCTCGGCGAGCAGCGGGCCGTCCAGGACGGTCAGCCGCACGCCGATCTCCTCGGCCGCCTCGTGCAGGGCCAGTGAGTAGCGGGCGGGCGCGGTCGGGTGGGGCTTGAAGACCATCGACGCGTGTCCGGCGGCCGCGGCTCCGCGCACCATGCGGACGTGCAGCTCCTCCTCTTCCTCGGCGGTGAGGATGCCGAGGGCGGCGAGGTACTGGCCGAGGAGGAGGGCCGTGGGGGCGGCCGCGACCGCCTCCGCCAGCCGGTGGTCCCCTTCGGCCGCCTCGGCGATCTCCGCGAGGACCGTGCGGAAGGCGGAGTCGGGTACCAGCTCGGGTTCGACGCCGTACTCGGACAACAGCAGCGGCCGCAGCCCCGGCACGAGGTCGAGGTGGAGCAGCCGCTGGATGCGGCAGCCGATCGACTGCGGCAGCTCGGCGCGGGTCGGCCCGTAGCTCATGAGCCCGTCGGCGTACAGGTGGACGGCGCTCTCGGCGAACACGGCGGCGAGCGCCTTGGCGGGGTTGACCTGGATGGACTCGACGATCAGCTCGACCGGCGCGTCCGCGAGGCCCCACGCCGTCCGGAACACCCGCTGCCACAGGGGCACCTCCTCGGGGCGCGGCGCCCAGGAGCTGGGGTGGTGCGGGTGGATGGCCTGGTTCCAGTCGATCGCCTCGTCGAAGCGGGCCGCGATCCGGTCGTAGCCGGTCATCTCGTCGAGCCGCAGCGCCGTCTCCGGAATCTCGGCGTTGTTCGACACCAGCAGGATGCGCCGAGCGTCCTCGCGGGCGCCGAACCGGCCGGCGTCGAGGGCTGCGGCCAGGGTGGCCGCTCCGTACAGCGTCGACACCTGGAAGATCTGCGTCGGGGTGGGCGGATGCGGGTTCATGGCTCAGGCGGTCCTTCCGGTGGTGCGCAGGCCACGGAGCAGTGTGGCGCGTGCGCTGTCCATCGTGGCCAGGGTCTCGTCGAGCACCTGCTGCGGCATGCGGTGCAGGGCGTCGGTCACGTTCTGCTTCAGCCGCTTGGTCACGGCCGGTTCGTACTGGTCGGCCTTCGCCATGTGGAAGGCGATCATGGCGCAGTAGGTGCGGACCGCCTTCGGCAGGAAGCGGTCGGCCTCCGCGTCCTCGGACACCTCTTCGAGGAGGAGGTCGTACGACGGAATGAAGTCCAGTTGGCGGTTGTCCGTGATCTGGGTGAGAGAAGTGGTGACACCCCGCCGGTAGAAGACCCCGTGCAGGCTGAGTGCCGCATAGGTCGTGGCTTTCAGATGGAGGCGCCAGATCCACAGCCGGTCCTCGGCGGTGCGCAATGTCGTCTCGAATCGCGAGGCGTTGTTCTCGAAAAGACGACCGCTGTAGATCCCGAAGGGGACGAACGGATAGTCGACCATCGTGACCATGCTCGCCGGGGCGATTCCGTCGCGCGGGTCCATCACCGTGTCACGCTTTTTGGCGGGCGCATAACGGATGCTGCGCGACTTTCCGGTCGACTGCACATGGTCGGTACGGGCGAAGTCGCAGCCCAGTGTCTCGATGGACTCGACCAGGGCGCGCAGGTGGCCGGGGGCGTACCAGTCGTCGCCGTCGAGGAAGGTGACGTACTCGCCGCTCGCCGCGTCCAGGCCGGTGTTGCGCGCCTGGGCCACGCCCTGATTCGTCTCGTGTCGGATCACGGTGGCGTTCGGGACCCGGCTCCGCCAGCGGTCGAGGACGTACGGCGTGTCGTCCGTGGAGCAGTCGTCGATCAGCAGGAACTCGAAGTCCGGATCCGCGTTGTTCGCGAGGCTGCGCATGGTGTCGGGGGCGTAGATCCCGACATTGTGGAACGGCACGATGACGGACAATTTCGGCACACGGATTCCCAACACTCACACAGTCGATCCATCGATCCATCGCTCACCCGAGCTTTTGAGCGATCGCGGCGCTCGCGTGTTCCCACGGGCGAAAGCCGGTCAGGCGGGCAGCGTATCGATCGTCAATTCCCGCCGGACGAGCCGGATGTGCACTGCGGATGAACTCTTGTCGTCCGGCGGAGGAATCGGTGCCGGAATGCGATGGCCGACAGGCAGATGAGTGCGAGGACGGCGACGGCGCCGCCGAGTCGCAGCCCCGGCGGCCGGAAGGCGCAGCTGACCCTGGTCGCCTCGCCGTCGAGGGGGACGGCCAGTAGACCGAGGTACCGCTGGGCGGGGGCGGGCGGCGCCTCACCGGCGGCGCAGATCCAGCCGGAGATCTGCGGGACGGCGATGACGGCGGTTCCGGTGCTGCCGGCCGGGAGTTCGGCGGTGAGGGTGTGGCCGGAGGTGCGTACGGTGGTGGCGCCGGTCGTCGTCAGCCGCCGCACGGCCGTGTCGAGGCGCTCCTGGACCAGGCAGCCGACCGGCTGCCTGGGGAGGACCGGGGCGCCGGCGCCGGCCCGCAGTTCGATGCGTACCGCGCCGGACGCCGGGACGGTGCCGAGCGGCCTCATGGGGCCCTGTACCGACGGCAGTCCGCCGGCGAAGGCGACGGGCGGCCGGCCGGCCAGGGCCGCCGTCCCGCGGTACTCGGGGGCCCAGAACCAGAGCTGGGCGCCGGCGGGGCAGGAGGCCGTCAGCGTGGTGGCGCCCCGGGGGCCGTCCGTGCGGCGGAGTCCGGTGGGCGCTGCGTACACCCTGGCGCCGAGCAGCAGTTCCTGGTTGGCGAAGGCGGAGTCGCCGAAGCGGATGCCGCGCGCGGGCAGCCGTACGTCCGGGCGGACGGTGACGAGCGGCGGCACGGCGGTGTCGGTGGTGGTGATGGTCGCCTCGGGCGGCTCGTCGGTCCGTACGGGCCCGGTGGGCCGGGACCGCATCCGGGTGCCGATCGAGAAGATCGCGTCCGTCACGGGGTGGTCGAGGGCGACGGGATGGCGGCCCTTGGCGTAGAAGCCGAAGCCGAGGGCGGACAGCGTCCGGGAGTACGTCTCCGACGTCAGGCTGGAGTAGTAGTCGGCGCCCTGTCCGCCGACCAGCAGGACGTCGTTGCCGCCCGGGATCTCTCCGGGGTCCGTACGGTGGTGCGGCCAGGCGTCCTCCTGTGCCGTGGACCGCGCCATGTCCGCGTGCCACGGGCCGAGGCGGGGGGCCCATGCGACCTTGTCGAGTTGCTGTTCCTCGATCCGGCCCGCGGTGACCGCCGTCTCGCCGGCCTGGGCCAGGACGAGGAGGACCACGGCCACGGCGGGCAGGGCCCGGGCCCCGACGGAAGAGTGCCGGGCGAGCAGCACGGCGGTGGCGGCGAGGACGGCGAGGGTCAGGGCGGCGGCGAAGGCGGGGTAGGTCCAGCGGTCGACGACGGCGCTGCCGCGGGCCGCGAACGTCATCCCGGCGAGCAGAGCTCCGGCGCCGAGCAGCGCGGGTGTCCGGGGCAGCCCCTGGGCGGTGGACAGCCAGGCCGCCATCAGCAGCAGACCGCAGAGCACGAAGCTCTGACGGTACGGAATGCCGTTGGGCGAGGCGCCCGCGTGCCAGAGCAGATGGGTGGGTTCCCACTGCATCGAGAGCGCCACCAGACAGATCGCCGCCGTCCAGGCGGCCCGGACACGGGGGGCCACCGCGCCGTTGAAGGGCAGGGTGAGCGCCAGCCCGAGGGCCGGGGTGCCGATGAACAGGGCGGGGCTGGCCACGCTCGCCGTGGCCGGCAGCAGCCGGGCGAAGACCTCCGTCCAGGCGACGGCGGTGAACGTCACCTCGGGCGTCGGGTCCGCGACCCGGGTGGCCAGGAAGATCACCAGGACGAGCGGCGCCGCGAGGCCGACGCCCACGAGGACGGCCCGGGCGGCACCCAGCAGTCCGGCCAGGCGCCTGCGTCCGGTGTCGTCGGCGGTCAGCAGCCGGACCACGAGGACGACGGCCGCGCCGACGGTCGCCATGTAGGCGGTGTAGAAGTTGGCGAACCAGGCCGCCGCGACGATCAGCGGGCCCAGCACCGGGCGTCGCCCCGACCTCGCCCACTCGCCGACCATGCACAGCAGCGGGAAGGCCAGCAGGCCGTCGAGCCACATCGGCACGGTGGCGCCGTAGTTCAGGGTCCAGCCGCACAGGGCGTACGCCGTTCCCAGAACGGCGGCCACCGGCCAGGGGCCGCGGCGCAGCGTCAGGAGCAGGGCCGCCATCGCTCCGCCGGCGGCGGTGATCTTCGCGGCGGTGATGACGTAGAGGGCGAGTTCGATCCGGTCCGCCGGGAAGAGCACGACCATCAGGTCGAACGGGCTGCTCAGGTACGTGCCGTAGTCGCCCAGGAAGTTCGAGCCGAACCCCGAGCTCCAGTTGAGGAAGAGATCGCCGTCGGCTCGGCCGAGCAGCAGTGTGCGCCAGTAGGCGTGGAACGGGAGGTACTGCTGGCCGAGGTCGACGGTGTTGCGGGTGGTGGGGCCGAAGGGGTGGCTGCCGGCCAGCGCTCCGCCGAGGCAGAAGACGAGGCAGGTCAGCAGCGACGCTCCGGAGGCGGCGCGCAGGCGCGGGCTGTGCCGGAGCCGGGCGAGCAACCGCCGCGACCGGCCGGACCGTTGCGGGGCGGCAGCAGGGGGCACACGTCCTCCGGGGGTGTGTCGCGCGGCGCGCGGATGCGCAGGCGGCCCGGTGTGCGTGTCAGGGGCCGACGGCCATGAGAGCCGAGCGGAACGACGCGTTTCCGATCAGGAGGCGGTGGCCGGGTTCCCCGGAGGTGAACAGGGGGTGCCGGGGCGCGGAGGGGCTTTCGGTCGGGCGGGCCCGTCGATTCCGTCAGGCCGTGGTCACCGGCAGTACGTCGGGAGAGAGAGCCGCCGCACGGGCCGTGGCGGCCGTCATGCGGCGTCGGTGGTGGCGCCGGCAGAGGACTTCGTAGCCGATCTCGTCGCCCGCGTCCACGTCCCCGACGACGACCTGTGCGCCCTCGACGACCATCGCGCCGCCCACGGTGCGTGCGTTGTGGGTCGCCCGGGCTCCGCACCAGCACAGGGCCTCGACCTGAAGAACCTCGACGCGGTCCGCGAGCTCCACGAGGCGCTGGGAGCCGGGGAAGAGCTTGGAACGGAAGTCGGTGGTGATGCCGAAGGCGAAGACGTCGAGTTCGAGGTCGTCGACGACCCGGGCGAGCTGGTCGATCTGCTCGGGCGAGAGGAACTGCGCCTCGTCCGCGATGACGTAGTCGCAGCGGCCGCCCTTCGACAGGTGGCCGACGAGGTACGCGTAGAAGTCGAAACCCTCCGCCGCCTCCACGGCGTCCGTGACCAGGCCGAGGCGGGAGGAGAGCTTGCCCTCCCCCGCGCGGTCGTCGCGCGTGAAGATCATGCCCTGGAGTCCGCGGGCGGACCGGTTGTGCTCGATCTGAAGAGCGAGGGTGCTCTTTCCGCAGTCCATCGTTCCGGAGAAGAACACCAGCTCGGGCATGGGAGGTCGAGGACCTTTCAGGTCGGAAGGAGCACGGGGAAGGAGCAGGGGAAAGGACGGCGTGGACGGGTGGGCGGGAGCGGGCGGGCGCCCCGAAGCGAGGTGACGGTCAGGAGCGGACTTGGAGGAGCGGGACCAGCTGCTCCGCGGAGGTCATCGATCCGTGCACGCCGACCATCGCCGACTCGTGCGGCTCGTTGACGGACGCGGTGATGATGACGTCGTCGTGGGCGGCCGCGACGACGTCACCGATCCTGCCGTACACCCGCTCGTCGACCACGTCGCCGAACCAGCCGAGGGCCAGCGCCTCGTCCCGGCTCGCCACCCAGAACTGCTCACCGAGCACCTCTCGCCAGCACGTGAGGACGTCGGCCTCGGCGCCCGGCACGGCGTAGACGTGGCGGGCACGGCCCTCGCCGCCGAGGAGGGCCACACCGGCGCGCAGCTCCCAGTCCTCGTCGAAGTCGATCCTGGAGTGCTCGTCGAAGGGGATGTCGACCATGCCGTGATCGGCGGTGACGTAGAGCGCGGAGCGGGCGGGCAGTTGCTCGGCGAGGCGCTGGACGAGCCGGTCGACGAACATCAGCTGGCCGCGCCAGGCGTCGGAGTCGATGCCGAAGCGGTGTCCGGCGCCGTCGAGTTCGCTGTAGTACGTGTAAACCAGCGACCGGTCGCCGGCGGCGAGCTGCTCGGCGGCGAAGTCCATGCGCTCCTCGCCGGAGAGCCGGCCGTGAAACGTTCCGCCGCTCAGCGCGATCTTGGTGAGCGGGGTGTCCTGGAAGATCGGCGAGGAGACCTGGGCGGTGTGGATCCCGGCCTCGTGCGCCAGCTGGAAGACGGTGGGGTACGGCTGCCAGACCTGCGGCGGCGTCCACGGCTTCCAGCGGAGCTGGTTCATCAGCTCGCCGGTCTCGGGGTTGCGGACGGTGTAGCCGGGCAGGCCGTGCGCGCCGGGGACCCGGCCGGTGCCGACCGAGGCGAGCGAGGTCGCGGTGGTGGCGGGGAAGCCGGCGGTGATCGGCCGCCCTGTGCCGCCGCGCGAAGAGGCGAGCAGCGAGGTGAGGTACGGCGCCTCGTCCGGATGCGCCTTGATCTGTTCCCAGCCCAGCCCGTCGATCAGGAACACGCAGTTCCGGTCGGTGGGGGTGAGCTCGGCGATCCTGGCGTCGCATCCGGCCGCTCCCTGGCCGGCGACCAGCGTCGGTAGGAGATCGGCCAGCGAGCCCGAGCCGTACTCGGGGACGGGCGCGGTGTCCAGGGCGAGCGGAAGGGGGTCGTCGGGCCAGCCCGAGGTGACGGCCGTGGGCTGGACCATCAGCGGGTCGCCGCGGTGGCTTCGGAGAGCGACTGCGCGAAGGCCAGCGTCTGGCGGACCGTGTCCGGGCCGTCGCCCGCGTCGCTGACGCGCAGGCTGAGGTCGTCGGCGGTGGCGTTTCCGGTGTAGCCGTGGTCGGCGTCGCAGTTCGGGTCGCCGCAGGCGGCGGGCTCCAGGTCGATCCGGGAGACGGCGCCCCAGCCGATGGTGAGGACGACCTCACGGGGCAGGGTGCCGGGGGTGTACGACTCCGGGTTGGCGACGACGCGGCTGACGACGACCGAGGAGATCCGGTCGAGCTTGACCGACTCGGTGGAGGTCGTGGCGTACGGCGTCGGGGAGCTGGTGTCGGCGGCCTGCTCGTCGGTGTGGCTGACGATGAAGCGGTTGGCCGTCAGGACGAGGACCGTGACATGGCGGCGGACCTCGTTGGAGTCGAAGGTGGTCTCCTGGTGCACCAGGTACGACGCGATCGCCTCGCCACCGACGGCGGCCTCCACCGCCTCGGCCACGAGGGCCGGGTAGTAGCCGCTGCGCTCGATCGCCGCGCGCAGCCCCTGGGTCGTCGTACCGGTCTTTGCCATGGACTCCATCCTAATCCGTCGGAAGGGGCGCTCCGGGCCGCTTCCGCGGGGGGGGCGGCGCCCCGCTTCAGTAGCTCGGGAGGCTGCGCGGGCCGAGGTCCGTGCGCGGTGGTGGCGGGGCGAGACGCACGGTGGCGCCGAGGACGGAGAGCCCGTGCTGGGCGACGACGACGGGCTCCAGGGCGATGGCGACGACTTCCGGGTGGTCGTCGACGAGGCGGGAGACCCTGAGCAGCAGTTCCTCCAGGGCCGGGGTGTCGACGGGAGCCGAGCCGCGCCAGCCGAAGAGGAGGGGGGCGGTGCGGATCGAGCGTACGAGCTCGGCGGCGTCCCGGTCGGTGGCGGGGACCAGTCGGTGGGACATGTCGCCGAGGAGTTCGGAGGCGGCTCCGGCGAGGCCGAAGGAGAGCACGGCGCCGACGGCCGGGTCGATGGCCGAGCGGACGACGGTGTCGACCCCGCGCGGCACCATGGCCTGGACGACCGGCTGGAGCTCCTCGGGCTTGCCGAGGGTGTCGGTCAGTTCGGCGTAGGCGGTACGGAGTTGTTCCTCGGTGGCCAGGTCGAGCCGGACGCCGCCGAGGTCGGGGCGGTGGCGCAGGTGGGGCGCGGTCGTCTTCAGCGCGACGGGATAGCCGAGGCGGGCCGCGGCCGCGACGGCGATGTCGGGGGACGGTGCGGGGAGGGTGGGTAGCACGGCGATTCCGTACCGGGCGAGCAGTTCGCCGGCCGCGTCGGCGCCGAGGGTCACGCCCCGGGCGTCCACGTCGTCCGCCAGCAGCCGCTCGATCTGGGCGGCGGCCCCGCTCTCGTCGATGTCCTCGTACTCCGGCACCCGGCCCGGCTCTTCCGCCTGGCGCCGCCACTGCCCGTACCGCACGGCCTCGGCGAGCGCCCGTACGGCTCGCTCGGCGGCGGGATAGGCCGGAATGTTGCCACTGCCGCCGGCGCCGGTCCCGTTTTCGGGGTCGGTCATGGCGGAGCCGGCGTTCCGGGCCGGGGCCGAGCCGTCCGACGGCCGGCCCCCGGCGGCCCCCGGCGCGGACGGGGCCGAGGGCGGAGTCGGGGTCGGGGCCGCGGCCGGGGCCGGGGCCGGAGTCAGGGTCGGAGTCGCGGCCGGGTCCGGAGTCGGGGTCGGAGTCGCGGCCCGGGGCGGGGGCGGAGTCGGGGTCGGAGTCGCGGCCCGGGAAGCGAGTGCGTCCGCGCGCCCGTCAGCCTTCCCGTGTCCGACGGCAGCGGAGTCCTGTGCCGGGGAGGCGGGGGCGGAAGCCGAGGAGGCGGGAGCGGAGGTCCGCGAAGACGCCTCGGCGCCTGCGTCTGCGCCCCCTGCCCGCGCTCCCGTCACCGGTCCGGAGGCCGGAGCCGCGCCGCCGGTTCCTGCCGTCGGTCTGGTGCTCGTCGCCGCGGAGAGCGCCTCCGCCAGGCCGCCCATCTCGACGTGGACCACGACCACCGGCTTCGCCGGGGCCGGGGCGGAGGCGACGGCTTCGCGGAGGACGGCCGCGAGGACCTGGCCGTCGCCGGATTCGACCGCGCCGTTCTCCCCCACCCAGGGGATCGCCGTCACGACGACCGCGTCGCAGGTCTCGTCCACGAGCGCCGCCGCCAGCGCGTCGCGGAAGTCCGCCGGGCTCGCCCCCGTCGTCAGGTCGAGCGGGCGGAGCGGCCGCAGGCCCTCCGTCAGGCAAGCGTCGTACGTCAGCAGCCCCAGCGACTCGGAGTTGCCGAGGATCGCGACCCTCGGACCGGCCGGCAGCGGCTGGCCGGCGAGGAGCAGGCCAGCGTCGACCAGTTCGGTGACCGTGTCGACGCGGATGACTCCGGCCTGCCGGAGCAGCGCGGAGACCGTGGCGTGCGGGATGCGGGTGACCGGCACCCGGTGTCCGGGCGGCGCGCTGCCGCTGTGCCGCGCGCCCTTGACGACCACGACCGGCTTGACCGCCGCCGTGCGCCGGGCCAGCCGGGTGAACTTGCGGGGGTTGCCGATCGACTCCAGGTACAGCAGGACGACGTCCGTCTCCGGGTCGTCGTACCAGTGCTGCAGCAGGTCGTTGCCGGAGACGTCCGCCCGGTTGCCGGCCGAGAGGAAGGAGGAGAGACCGGCTCCCCTGCGGTGCAGGCCGGCGAGGAGGGCGATGCCGATCGCTCCGGACTGGGTGAAGAGCCCGATCCGTCCGGCCGCCGGCATCTGCGGGGCGAGCGAGGCGTTCAGCCGGACGCCCGCCGAGGTGTTGATGATCCCGAACGCGTTGGGGCCGATGATCCGCATCCCGTACGAACGGGCCTGCCGCACCAGTTCGCGCTGGCGTTCCCGCCCCTCGGCCCCGCTCTCCGCATAGCCCGCGGAGAGGACGACGAGGCCCCGCACCCCGTGCTCGCCGCAGTCGGCGACCGCCTCCGGCACCCGTTCGGCAGGCACGGCCACGACGGCCAGGTCCACCGGTTCGCCGATGTCCCTCACCGAGCGGAAGGCCGGCACCCCGTCGAGCGCGGTCGTCCCCTCTTCCAGGGCGCGGTTCACCGCGTACGTACGCCCGGTGTATCCGGCCTCCAGGAGATTGCGCAGGACCGTCCGGCCGACCCCGCCGGGGGTCCGTCCGGCTCCGATCACGGCGACCGAGCCGGGGGCGAGGAGGCGCTGCACGGAGCGGGCCTCGGCCCGCTGCTCCCGCGCGCGCTGGACGGCCAGCGAGCGGTCGGTGGGCTCCAGGTCGAGGTGGAGCCGTACGGAACCGTCCTCGAAGCTCCGCTTCTGGGTGTAGCCGGCGTCCGTGAAGACCTTGATCATCTTCGTGTTGGCGGGCAGCACCTCGGCCGCGAACCGTCTGATGTCCCGCTCCCGCGCCACCGCCGCGATGTGTTCGAGGAGGGCGGAGGCCACCCCCCGCCCCTGGTGGGCGTCCTGGACCAGGAAGGCGACCTCGGCCTCGTCGGCGGGCGCCGAGGCGGGCAGACCTTGGGCGTTGATGCGGTCGTAGCGTACGGTGGCGATGAACTCCCCGCCGATGGTCGCCGCGAGTCCCACCCTGTCCACAAAGTCGTGATGGGTGAAGCGGTGCACGTCCTTGGCGGAGAGGCGCGGGTACGGCGCGAAGAAGCGGTAGTACTTCGACTCGTCCGAGACCTGCTCGTAGAAGCTGACCAGTCGGTCGGCGTCATCAACGGTGATGGGCCTGATGCGCGCGGTGCCGCCGTCACGGAGGACCACATCGGCTTCCCAGTGGTCGGGGTATGCGTGTTCCGGCTGTTCCGACGCGCTCTGCATGGGGCAAGCCTACGGCCGGGGTACGACAGTGACACCGGTCGCGCGCGTGGCGTGCGCGCCACGCGCGCCACGGGCAGGGTAGGAAGGCCGGACGGCCGTCCCGCCGGGGCCGAAGGTCGGTTACGAGCACGTCGTCAACCCGTGAGAGACTGGTCTAGACAACCCGCTAAGACTTGAAGGGCAACACCATGGCTGAGCGCCGCGTCAACGTCGGTTGGGCCGAGGGCCTGCACGCCCGCCCCGCCTCCATCTTCGTCCGTGCGGCCACGGCTTCCGGCGTCCCCGTGACGATCGCGAAGGCCGATGGCAACCCGGTGAACGCCGCGTCGATGCTCGCGGTGCTCGGCCTGGGTGCGCAGGGCGGCGAGGAGATCGTGCTCGCTTCGGACGCGGAGGGTGCCGAGGCCGCCCTGGACCGTCTGGCGAAGCTGGTTGCCGAGGGGCTCGACGAGCTTCCCGAGACCGTCTGACGTCGGGCCCTAACGACGCACGACGAACGACGCACGACAACGACGAACGACGAAGAAGCCGCATCTGCCGGAATTCCGGCGGGTGCGGCTTCTTCGCTTTCCAGGAAAAGCCCAGGCCTCGTTTTTCGGGCAGCACGAATTCCGTCCGGCGAATTCGCTTCTCTTTGTATACGGCCCTGCCGTTAATTCCGGACGCCGGCGGTGTTTACGACATGTTGCGAAGCCCTCACACGTCCCCGCTCCGGCCGCTTCAGCCGATGGAGCACCAGGGAGCGCTCGGCGTGCAGCGCGGTGAGCGCACGCGCCCTTTCGGCGTCACCGCGCGCCACGGCGTCCACGATCGCCCCGTGCTCCGCCCAGGTCTCGACGGGCTGGGCGGCGGGCTCGACCGCGTACATCCAGGCGATCTTGTGCCGTAGCTGGGTGAGCAGCGCGGTGAGCGCGGGACTGCCGGAGGCCTGCGCCAGCGTCTCGTGGAACCAGCCGCCCAACGAGCGCAGATCCTCGCCCTGGCCGCGCCTGGCCCGCTCCTGCCCCAGCCTGACCAGGCCACGCAGTACCTTGAGATGGGCCTCGGTACGGCGCTGGGCCGCGCGGGCGGCCCCGAGCGGCTCCAGGAGCGCCCGTACGTCCAGCAGGTCCGCGGCCTCCTGCTCGGTGGGCTCGGCGACCTGGGCGCCCGCATGGCGGCGGGTGATCACGAAGCCCTCGGACTCCAGGGTGCGCAGCGCCTCACGGACCGGGACGCGGGAGACTCCGTACCGGCGCGCCAGCTGCTCCTCCGTCAGCCGGCTGCCGCGCTCGAAGACGCCGGAGACGATGTCGTCCCGGATCGCCGTGCATACCGAGTGCGCGGGAATGCGCATGTTCGACCTCCGCCTTGATCCGCGCGAAACCCATCCGATTGACGTCTGTTCGTCTTGACGTCTGCTCGTCTTGACGTCTGTTCGTCGACTCTCGGTGACTCTATTGCAGTAGGGCGGAATTTCCGATGGGTACCGGCGATCCATGGATATCTTTTGGCAGGCAAGGACGGCAAAAAGCCCCGGCTCTGTACGAGCCGGGGCTTTTCTGACGTGCGCGGGAATGGATCAGACGTTCACACCGCGGGCGCGCAGGTAGGCGACCGGGTTGATGTCGGAGCCGTACTCGGCGGTGGTGCGGGCCTCGAAGTGGAGGTGCGGGCCGGTCGAGTTGCCGGTGGAGCCGGAGATGCCTATCTGCTCGCCCGGCGTGACGGACTGGCCGACCGAGACGGTGATGGCCGACAGGTGCCCGTACTGCGTGTAGGTGCCGTCGTTCATCCGGATGACGATGTTGTTGCCGTACGCGCCGCCCCAGCCGGCCTCGACGACCGTGCCGGAGCCGACCGAGACGACCGTGGTGCCGTAGGCGGCGTGGAAGTCGACGCCCGAGTGGCTGCCGGAGGACCAGAGCGAGCCGCCGGTCTTGTAGCCGGTGCTGACGTACGAACCGGCCACGGGAAGCTGGAAGGAGTTCAGGCGCTTGCGCTCGGCCTCGCGGGCGGCGCGCTCCTTGGCCTCGCGGATCTCCTGGGCGCGGGCCTCGGCCTTGCGCTTCGCCTCGGCCTTCCGCTTGGCCTCGGCCTTCGCCCGGGCCTCGGCCTCGGCGGCCTCGCGCTCCTGCGCGGCGGCCTGGGCGTCGATCGTGTCGGCGAGGAAGTCGGCGGCGACCACCTGGGTCAGACCGGTGTCCTCGAGGGACCGGGTGTCCGGGTCGGCGGCGAGCGCCGGGGAGGCGAGGGTTCCGATGACGCCGGTGGTGGCGAGGGTCGCGACGCCGGCGATGCCCGCGCCACGGCGCGACAGACGGCTCGGACCACGATGCTTCCCGGTGGCACGGGTGAACGCCATGAAGTGGCTGATCCTTTCCTTCCTTCTCGCCTACCGGGTTAGCTGACGGGTTCGGAGCAGGAAGGTCTCCTACGGGCCCCTCCGCACGGGTGCGAAGGCGTCCGATTCACCCCAGGGACTTCGTGTGGGTCCCCGGCTCCCCAGGCTCGCGCCTGACGGGGACTCGGCGATGACTGTCCGATGCCGCGGATGCGGCGGGTGCAACTGGCGAACAGCCGGACCGACGCTAAGCCGACCGTCTTTCAATCACCAAACAGACACGACTATTTGTAAGACATGCCACAGGGCAGACAGGCACCCTCTCCCGCAATCCGGACAAAGACGAAGGACCCCGACGTACCCTGACGTCGAGGTCCTCCGGTGAGGTGCTGGTTGCTTCGATCAGCCGGTGACAACCGTGACTTCACCGATGCCGAGGGCGCGCACCGGCTCCTCGATCTGCGCCGCGTCACCGACGAGCACGGTGACCAGACGGTCCACGGGGAAGGCGTTGACGACGGCCGCCGTCGCCTCCACCGTGCCGGTCTCGGCCAGGCGCGCGTACAACTGCGCCTGGAAATCGTCCGGAAGGTGCTGCTCGACCTGGTCGGCGAGCGTCCCGGCGACGGAGGCGGCGGTCTCGTACTTCAACGGGGCCACGCCCACCAGGTTCTGCACGGCCACGTCGCGCTCGGCGTCCGTCAGACCCTCCGCCGCGAGCGTGCGCAGGACCTTCCACAGGTCCTCCAGCGCCGGCCCGGTGTTGGGGGTGTCGACGGAGCCGCTGATGGCGAGCATCGAGGCGCCGTTTCCCCGGCCGTCGGAGCGGAGCACCTGGCCGAAGGCCCGCACACCGTAGGTGTAGCCCTTCTCCTCGCGCAGGACGCGGTCCAGGCGGGAGGTGAGGGTGCCGCCGAGGCAGTACGTGCCGAGGACCTGGGCGGGCCAGACGCGGTCGTGCCGGTCGGCGCCGACGCGGCCGATCAGCAGCTGCGTCTGGACGGCGCCCGGACGGTCCACGATGACGACCCGGCCGGTGTCGTCGGCCGTGATCGGGGGAACGGGGCGCGGCTCCGCCGTGTCCCCCGTCCAGGCCCCGAGGGTCTCGGCGAGGATCTTGTCCAGGTCCACGTCGGTCAGGTCGCCGACGATCACGGCGGTGGCCGTGGCGGGACGGACGTACCCCTCGAAGAAGGCGCGGACGGCCGCGGCGTCGATCGCGGCGACGGTCTCCTCGGTGCCCTGACGGGGCCGGGACATGCGCGAGTCGGCCGGGAAGAGCTCCTTGGAGAGCTGCTTGGCCGCCCGGCGGGCCGGGTTCGCCGTCTCGTGCGGGATCTCGTCGAGCCGGTTGCGCACCAGGCGCTCGATCTCGGTGTCCAGGAAGGCCGGGGCGATCAGAGCCTCGGCGAGCAGCCCGAGCGCCTTGGGCAGCCGGGAGACCGGGACCTCGAGGGAGACGCGCACGCCCGGGTGGTCGGCGTGCGCGTCGAGCGTGGCGCCGCAGCGCTCCAGCTCCGCGGCGAACTCCTCGGCGGTGTGCTTGTCCGTTCCCTCGGAGAGGGCGCGGGCCATGATCGTGGCGACGCCGTCCAGGCCGGCGGGCTCGGCGTCCAGCGGGGCGTCGAGGAGGATCTCGACGGCCACCACCTGCTGGCCGGGGCGGTGGCAGCGCAGCACGGTCAGGCCGTTGTCCAGCGCGCCGCGGTCCGGGGCCGGGAAGGCCCAGGGGCGGGCGGCGCCCGGCTTCGGCTGCGGGTGGAAGTCCATGCTCGTCAAAGACGCGGCAGCGTCGCTCACTGGTCCGCTCCCTCTTCCTCGTCGCTGTCGCTCTGTTCGGTGGTGACCGGCTCGTAGACCAGCACCGCGCGGTTGTCCGGGCGCAGCCGGGCCTTGGCGACCGCCTGCACCTCATCGGCGGTGACGTCCAGGACGCGGTTCACCGCGGTGAGGGCGAGCTGCGGGTCGCCGAACAGGACCGCGTAGCGGCACAGTTCGTCGGCGCGTCCGGCGACCGTGCCGAGCCGGTCGAGCCACTCGCGCTCCAGCTGGGCCTGGGCGCGCTCCATCTCCTCGGGCGTCGGGCCCTCGGCGGCGAAGCGGGCCAGTTCCTCGTCGACGGCGGCCTCGATCTCGGGGACCTCGACGCCGCCGGACGTCTTGACGTCGAGCCAGCCCAGTGAGGGCGCGCCGGCGAGCCGCAGCAGGCCGAAGCCGGCGGCCACGGCGGTGCGGTCGCGGCGGACCAGCCGGTTGTGGAGCCGGGAGGACTCGCCGCCACCGAGGACGGTCAGGGCCAGGTCGGCGGCGTCGCACTCGCGCGTGCCGTCGTGCGGGAGGCGGTAGGCGGCCATCAGCGCGCGGGCCGGGACCTCCTCGACGATCTCCTCGCGCAGCTGCTCGCCGATGACCTCGGGCAGCGTGCCGTCGCGCGGCGGCAGCTTGCCGTCGTGGGACGGGATGGAGCCGAAGTACTTCTCGATCCAGGCGAGGGTCTGCGCCGGGTCGATGTCGCCGACGACGGACAGCACCGCGTTGTTCGGGGCGTAGTACGTGCGGAAGAAGCTCCGCGCGTCCTCCAGGGTCGCCGCGTCCAGGTCGGCCATGGAACCGATCGGCGTGTGGTGGTACGGGTGGCCCTCCGGGTAGGCGAGGGCCGTGAGCTTCTCGAAGGCCGTGCCGTAGGGCACGTTGTCGTACCGCTGGCGGCGCTCGTTCTTGACGACGTCCCGCTGGTTCTCCATGGACTCGTCGTCCAGGGCGGCCAGCAGCGAGCCCATGCGGTCCGCCTCCAGCCAGAGCGCGAGCTCCAGCTGGTGGGTCGGCATGGTCTCGAAGTAGTTGGTGCGCTCGAAGCTCGTCGTGCCGTTGAGCGAACCGCCGGCACCCTGGACCAGCTCGAAGTGACCGTTGCCGTGGACCTGCTTCGACCCCTGGAACATCAGGTGCTCGAAGAGGTGGGCGAGACCGGTGCGGCCCTCCACCTCGTGGCGCGAGCCGACGTCGTACCAGAGGCAGACCGCGGCGACCGGGGTCAGGTGGTCCTCGGAGAGCACCACGCGCAGGCCGTTGGCCAGCCGGTGCTCGGTCGCTGTCAGGCCGCCGGAGCCGGCCTCGGCCGTGGCCGTGTGACCCATGGGCATGTACGTCCCTTCGATCGCGATATGGAAAAGTCCTGCCACTGTATGCAAGCGCACTGACACCTGGCGAAGTTCCCGCAGGTTCGAAGCGTCCCTCTTCCGGGTCGCGCGGGCGTCGCGTACGGCGGAGGAGGCCTCGGGACGGGGCCATACCTGGGTCGCGGTCGGCGTTGTCGGTGGGACGGTCCACAATGGTCCGCGTCAGATCAACCTTGTTGGTGAAGGAGCCGCAGCCGCGATGGCCCGCCGCAGCACGAAGACACCGCCGCCGGACGACGCGTTCGAGGAGCGAATCCTCGACATCGACGTCGTCGACGAGATGCAGGGCTCCTTCCTCGAGTACGCGTACTCGGTGATCTACTCCCGCGCGCTGCCGGACGCCCGCGACGGCATGAAGCCGGTGCAGCGCCGCATCGTCTACCAGATGAACGAGATGGGCCTCCGGCCCGACCGCGGCTATGTGAAGTGCGCCCGTGTCGTGGGCGAGGTCATGGGAAAGCTGCACCCGCACGGCGACGCGTCGATCTACGACGCGATGGTGCGCATGGCGCAGCCCTTCTCCATGCGGCTGCCCCTCGTCGACGGCCACGGCAACTTCGGTTCGCTGGGCAACGACGACCCGCCGGCCGCCATGCGGTACACCGAGTCCCGGATGGCCGCCGCGGCGCTGATGATGACGGAGTCGATCGACGAGGACACCGTCGACTTCTCGCCGAACTACGACGGCCAGGAGCGGGAGCCGGTCGCGCTCCCCGCCGCGTACCCGAACCTGCTGGTCAACGGCGCGTCCGGGATCGCGGTCGGCATGGCGACCAACATGCCGCCGCACAACCTGGGCGAGGTGATCGCGGCCGCCCGGCATCTGATCCGACACCCGAACGCCGATCTCGAGGCGCTGATGCGCTTCGTACCCGGTCCCGACCTGCCGACCGGCGGCCGGATCGTCGGCCTGTCCGGGATCAAGGACGCGTACGAGTCGGGCCGCGGCACGTTCAAGATCCGCGCCACCGCGACGGTGGAGAGCGTGACGGCGCGCCGCAAGGGCATCGTCGTCACCGAACTCCCCTTCACGGTCGGTCCGGAGAAGGTCATCTCCAAGATCAAGGATCTGGTCGGCTCCAAGAAGCTGCAGGGCATCGCGGACGTCAAGGACCTCACCGACCGCAACCACGGGCTGCGCCTGGTCATCGAGGTCAAGAACGGCTTCGTGCCGGAGGCGGTCCTGGAGCAGCTCTACAAACTGACGCCGATGGAGGAGTCCTTCGGCATCAACAACGTGGCGCTGGTCGACGGCCAGCCGCTCACGCTGGGCCTCAAGGAGCTGCTCGAGGTCTACCTCGACCACCGCTTCACCGTGGTGCGCCGCCGCTCCGAGTTCCGCCGCGGCAAGAAGCGCGACCGTCTGCATCTGGTCGAGGGCCTGCTCGTCGCCCTGCTCGACATCGACGAGGTCATCCGTCTCATCCGCTCCAGCGAGAACTCGGCGCAGGCGAAGGAGCGCCTGATCGAGCACTTCTCGCTGAGCGAGGTCCAGACGCAGTACATCCTGGACACGCCGCTGCGCCGGCTCACGAAGTTCGACCGGATCGAGCTGGAGAGCGAGCGCGACCGGCTCAACGGCGAGATCGACGAGTTGACCGGGATCCTGGAGTCCGACGCGGAGCTGCGCAAGCTGGTCTCGGCCGAACTGGCCGCCGTGGCGAAGAAGTTCGGCACCGACCGGCGTACGGTCCTGCTGGAATCGGCGGGCGCGCCGGTCGCGGCCACGTCCCTGGAGGTCGCGGACGACCCGTGCCGGGTCCTGCTCTCCTCGACGGGTCTGCTGGCCCGTACGGCGACGGCGGAGATCCCGGCCGCCGAGGACGGCAGGCGTGTCAAGCACGACGTGATCGTCTCGGCGGTCCCGGCGACCCAGCGCGGTGACGTCGGTGTGGTGACCTCGACCGGCCGCCTGCTGAGGCTCGCCGTGATCGACCTGCCCCAGCTGCCGGACACCGCCGCTGCGCCGAACCTGGCGGGAGGGGCGCCGCTCGCGGAGTTCCTCACCCTGGCCGACGACGAGACGGTCGTCTGCCTGACCACGCTCGACGAGTCCTCGCCGGGTCTGGCGCTCGGCACCCTGCAGGGCGTGGTGAAGCGCGTGGTGCCGGACTATCCGGCGAACAAGGAGGAGCTGGAGGTCATCACCCTCAAGGAGGGCGACCGGATCATCGGCGGGACCGAGCTGCGGACGGGCGAGGAGGACCTGGTCTTCATCACCTCCGACGCCCAGCTGCTGCGCTACCAGGCCTCGCAGGTACGACCCCAGGGACGCCCGGCGGGCGGCATGGCGGGGATCAAGCTGACCGCCGGCGCCGAGGTGATCTCGTTCACGGCCGTGGACCCGGCGGCGGACGCGATGGTGTTCACCGTCGCGGGCTCCACGGGCACCCTGGACGACGGTGCCGGTACGTCGGCGAAGCTGACGCCGTTCGACCAGTACCCCCGCAAGGGGCGCGCGACGGGCGGCGTGCGCTGCCAGCGGTTCCTGAAGGGCGAGGACGTGCTGGTCCTGGCCTGGGCGGGCGCGACGCCGGCCCGGGCGGCACAGAAGAACGGCGCCCCGGTGGAGCTTCCGGAGATCGACCCGCGCCGCGACGGCTCGGGCACGCCTCTCGCCAAGCCGGTCGCGGTCCTGGCGGGCCCGGCGAGTTAGCGCTCCCCGGAGGGTGCCACCGGCTCCACCAGCTCGCCCGGATCTTCGTCCGGCTGCTGTACGTACCGCAGGACGCCCCACATGCTGTGTTCATCGGGGGCGTCCTGCGGGCCGGCCGACTCGCAGCCGGCGAGTTCCTTGCGGAGGGCGTCGGCGTCGATGCCGGAGCCGATCAGGACGAGCTGGGTCAGCCGGTCCTCGCCGGCCGGCCAGGGCTCGGGGTAGAAGCGCAGGAAGCGGCCGACGGCGTGGACCGCGTACCGGTTGCCGGGGTCGGCCTCGCCGAAGTCGATGAAGCCCTTGATGCGGTAGAGGCCCTGCGGCCGGGAGTCCAGGAACTCCATCAGGCGCCTGGGGTGCAGCGCGGTCCGGGTGGAGACCGAGAGACTCTCGTAGGAGGCGTGCGGGTGGCCCGTCTCGTCGGCGCCGCCGTCGGGGTCTCCGTACAGCAGGTCCTCGATGGACATCTGCCCCTCGATCTCGCCCTCGGGCACGACCTTGTCGAAGAGCACTTCGGGGTCGATGCGCCCGTGCGCGGCGCGGATCACGGCGGCGCGTCCGGCGATCGCCGCGACCGCCTCGTGGACGGCTTCCAGTTCCCGTTCCCCCACCCGGTCCGCCTTGTTGACGACGACCAGGTCGGCGAGGGAGAGATGGCGGTCGGTCTCGGGGTGCCGCTCGCGTGTGGCGGGGAACTCGGCGGCGTCGACGACCTGCACCAGCCCGCCGTACACGATCCGCTCGTTCTCGCTGGCGAGCACCATCCGCACCAGCTCCTGGGGCTCCGCGAGGCCGCTCGCCTCGATGACGATCACGTCGAGACGGGCCGAGGGCCGGGTGAGCACCTCCAGGTACTCGTCCAGCTCGCTCGCGTCGACCGCGCAGCACAGACATCCGTTGCCGAGCGAGACGGTCGACCCGACCTGTCCCGCGACGGTCATGGCGTCGATCCCGATGTCCCCGAAGTCGTTGACCATGACCCCGATCCGGGTGCCTCTGGCGCTGCGGAGCAGATGGTTGAGCAGCGTCGTCTTGCCCGACCCCAGGAACCCGGAGAGGACGACGACGGGGATCTGCTGGGTGGTCAAGGCAAGCCCTCCGATGACTCGGCACACGTCAAAGCCCCCAGAATAGGCATCCCCCGTTCCCCTCGCGGGCGCCCACCGCCGCGTGACGCCCCGGCCCGCGACGCCCCGGCCGGCGTTCGGCACCGGAAAACCCCGCGCCCCGCCCCGCGGGCGCCGCCGGCCCGGCCCCGCATTTCCGGTCGCGCTCCCCCGCCCCGTACCGTTCCTGCATGAGCCCCGCACCGACCGTCCCCGCGCCGCCCTCCGCGCGCCGTCGGCGGTTCGGCTGGCCGCAGCGGGTGTTCTCCCAGGTCCTCCTCATGCAGCTGGCCATCGCCACCGGCGTCACCGTGCTGGCCACCGGCCTCTTCCTGGCACCGCTCAGCGCTCAGCTCGACGACCAGGCCATGCGCCGTGCCCTCGCCATCGCCGACACCGCCGCCTCACCTCAGGTCGCCGCCGCGCTGCGGACCTCGTCTCCCTCCGCACGGGGCGCCGTACAGGCGGAGGCCGAGCGGATCCGGCGGAGCACCGGCGCCGAGTACGTCGTCGTCATGGACACCCGCGGCGTGCGCTGGTCGCACACCGATCCCGCGCAGATCGGCAAGGTCGTCTCCACGGACCCCAGCGAGGCCCTCGCCGGCCACGAGGTGATGGAGATCGACAGCGGCACCCTCGGCCGCTCCGCGCGCGGCAAGACGCCGTTGCGGGACACCGACGGAGCGATCGTCGGCGCGGTGTCGGTCGGCATCGAGTACGACAGCGTCCAGGACCGTCTGCTCGGGGCGATCCCGGGGCTCCTCGCCTACGCGGGCGGCGCCCTGGCCGCCGGTGCGCTCGCCGCCTATCTGATCTCCCGACGGCTCCAGCGGCAGACTCACGACCTTGCCTTCTCCGACATCTCCGCGCTGCTCGCCGAGCGCGAGGCCATGCTCCACGGCATCCGCGAGGGCGTCGTCGCCCTCGACCGGGCCGGTCGCGTACGGCTGCTGAACGACGAGGCCCAGCGCCTTCTGGGGATCGGTCCGGAGGCCACCGGACGCCACCTGGAGGACGCGCTCGGGTCGGGTCGTACGGCCGATGTGCTGGCCGGCCGGGTCACCGGCGAGGACCTGGTCACCGTCCGCGGCCACCGGGTCCTCATCGCCAACCGGATGCCGACGGACGACGGCGGCGCCGTCGCCACGCTGCGCGACCGGACCGAGCTGGAGCGGCTCGGCCGCGAGCTGGACTCCACCCGCGGTCTGATCGACGCCCTGCGGGCGCAGGACCACGAGCACGCCAACCGTCTGCACACCCTCCTCGGTCTGCTGGAGCTGGAGATGCACGACGAGGCGGTCGAGTTCGTGACCGAGGTGGTCGGTGTCCACCGGGCCACCGCCGAGCAGGTCACCGAGAAGATCCACGACCCCCTCCTGGCCGCGTTGCTCGTCGGCAAGGCCACGGTCGCCGCTGAGCGCGGCGTCTCGCTGCGGATCGCGCCCGACTCGCTGCTCCCCGACCGTCTCGTCGATCCGCGGGAGCTGGTCACCGTCGTCGGCAACCTGGTCGACAACGCCCTGGACGCCGCCGCCGGCACCGCCGAACCGCGGGTGGAGATCGCCCTGCGGGCCGAGGGCCGCACCGCCGTCCTGCGGGTCACCGACAGCGGCCCGGGCGTCCCCGAGGACCGCCGCGAACTGATCTTCACCGAGGGCTGGACCACCAAGGCGCTCCCCTCCCACGGCAAGCGCGGCCTCGGCCTCGCCCTCGTGCGCAGGCTCGCCGAGCGCCGGGGCGGCAGCGCACGGATCGGCGCGGGCGTGGACGGAGGAGCCGAGTTCACCATCGTCCTCCCGGAGGCGCTGACCGAGCCGGAGCCCACGCCGGAGGAGACCGAGCCGGAGCCGGCGTCGGCGGAGACCGCGCCGGAGGAGACCATCGCGGAGCAGGCCCCCGCGGGGGAGCCCACGCAGACGCCCGCTGAGGCCCCGGAGACAGCCCCGGAGTCGGTCGGGGAGGCGCGATGATCGACGTGCTGGTCGTGGACGACGACGTACGGGTCGCGCAGATCAACGCGGCCTACGTCACCAAGGTGCCCGGCTTCCGGGTCGTCGCCACCGCGCATTCGACCGGTGAGGCGCTCGCCCGCCTCGCCGAGGTCCCGGTCGACCTGATCCTGCTCGATCACTACCTGCCGGACGAGACCGGCCTCGCGGTCGTACGGGAGCTGCGCCGGATCGGTCACCACACCGACGTGATCATGGTGACGGCGGCGCGCGATGTGGCGACCGTCCAGGCGGCGATGCGGCACGGCGCGCTGCAGTACCTGGTGAAACCGTTCACGTTCGCCGGCCTGCGCACCAAGCTGGAGGCGTACGCGGCGCTCCGCCACACCCTCGATGGCGGCGGCGAGGCGGAGCAGGCCGAGGTGGACCGGATCTTCGGCGCCCTCTCCGCGGGCGCGACGGAGCCCGACCTGCCCAAGGGCCACTCCCCCACCACGGCGGAGCTGGTGCGACAGGTCCTGCTCACCGCCGGCGGGCCCCTGTCCACCCAGGAGATCGCCGAGCGGGCCGGGGTGAGCCGGCAGACCGCCCAGCGCTATCTCAAGCTGCTCGAACGCGCCGGGCGCGTGCGGCTCTCGCTGAAGTACGGCGAGACGGGCCGCCCCGAGCACCGGTACGTCTGGGCCACGTCGACCGCCTCCGGCTGACCCGCTGGTACCTCCGACGCCTCCGGCTGACCCGCTCGTACCTCCGATCAGACGGCGCCCGCGCCGGTGAGGGCCCTGACCTCCGTCTCCGCGTGCCTGGCCTGGTCCGGCGGTTCGGCGGAGGTGACCGTTCCGATCCAGCCGGCCAGGAAGCCCAGCGGGATCGAGACGACCCCCGGGTTCTGGAGCGGGAAGACATGGAAGTCGACGCCCGGGAAGAGCGCGTCGGGGCTGCCGGAGACCACCGGCGAGAGGACCACCAGCAGGACGGCCGGCACGAGCCCTCCGTACACCGCCCACACGGCGCCTCTGGTGGTGAAGTTCCGCCAGAACAGCGAGTACAGCAGCACCGGCAGATTGGCGGAGGCGGCGACCGCGAAGGCGAGTCCGACCAGGAACGCCACGTTGAGGTCGCGGGCGAGCAGGCCGAGCCCGATCGCGGCCGCCCCGATGCCGGCGGCGGCGAGCCGCGCCACGGTCACCTCGCTGTACTGCTTGGCATGGGTGTTGCGGCGGCGCAGCGAGGCGTACAGGTCGTGGGCGACGGAGGCCGAGGAGGCGAGGGTGATGCCGGCGACGACGGCCAGGATGGTCGCGAAGGCGACGGCGGCGACGATGGCGAAGAGCACGGTCCCGCCGGTCGAGCCCGCGCCGCCGCCGAGGTCGAGGGCGAGCAGCGGTACGGCGGTGTTGCCCGCGGTGTTGGAGGCGCGGACGGCGTCGGGGCCGATGATCGCCGCCGCGCCGAAGCCGAGGACGATCGTCATCAGGTAGAAGCTGCCGATGAGGCCGATGGACCAGACGACCGACCGGCGGGCGGCCCGCGCGGTCGGCACGGTGTAGAAGCGGGACAGGATGTGGGGCAGGCCCGCGGTGCCCAGGACGAGCGCGATCCCGAGGCTGATGAAGTCGAGCCGTGCGGTCCAGTCACCGCCGTAGCGCAACCCCGGCGCGAGGAAGTCCCTTCCGTGCCCGCTGCGTTCGGCGGCGGTGGAGAGCAGGTGGTCGAAGTCGCCGTGGAAGCGGACCAGGACGAGCACCGTCAGCGCGATCGTGCCGGCCATGAGGAGCACCGCCTTGACGATCTGGATCCAGGTGGTGGCCCGCATCCCGCCCAACGACACGTAGATCACCATGAGCGCGCCGACGCCGATCACGGTCCAGGAACGCGCGGCCTCGCTGGTGCCGCCGAGGAGCAGGGCGACCAGGCTGCCGGCGCCGACCATCTGGGCCACCAGATAGAGCACCGAGACGGTGACGGAGGAGGTTCCCGCGGCGATCCGGACGGGCCGCTCGGCCATCCGGGCCGCGATGACGTCGGCGAGGGTGAAGCGGCCGCAGTTGCGCACCAGCTCGGCGACCAGGAGCAGGACGACCAGCCAGGCGACCAGGAAGCCGACGGAGTACAGCATCCCGTCGTAGCCGAAGAGCGCGATCAGGCCGGAGATACCGAGGAAGGAGGCGGCGGACATGTAGTCGCCCGCGATGGCGAAACCGTTCTCCATGGGGGAGAACAGGCGGCCGCCGGCGTAGAACTCCTCCGCCGAACCGTGCCGGTTGCGGCTCACCCAGGTCGTGATCCCCAGGGTCACCGCGATGAACACGCTGAACAGCAGCAGCGCCAGGGTCTGGTGGTCGCCGGTCACCGCTGCATCCCTCGCGTCATCTCCTGGGTGTCCCAGCGCAGTTCCAGCGCCGCCCGGTCCCGTCGCAAGCGGGCGTGCCTGGCATAGGCCCAGGTCAGGAGGAAGGTCGAGAGGAACTGTCCGAGTCCGGCGAGCATGGCCACGTTGATCACCCCGACGACCGGCAGGGCCATGAGCCCGGGCGCCGCCGTCGCCGCCACCACATAGGCGAGGTACCAGAGCAGGAAGGCGAGTACGGCGGGGATCACGAACCGCCGGTAGCGGCCGCGTACTTCCTGAAAGGCGGCGCTGCGCTGGACCTCCAGGTAGATGTCGGCCGCGCTGCGGACCCGCTGCTGCCGCGGTACGTCTCCGGGCCCAACCGCGCCGTGCGCGCCCTCGCCGTCCGGTGCCTCCGCGTCGGCGGGCTCGCCCCAGCCGGAAGCCAGTGCGTCGTACCAGGGGTCGTCGATCCGCACCGCGGGGGCGCCCGGCCCTTCGTGCTTCTCCACCGGTGAACTCTCCTTGTCAGCGAACCGTTTCGGCCGCGTGCCCAAGGATGGACAGAGCGGGAAGATCCAGGACTCTTCTCCCTCTCCACTTCACCCCATCAGGTGACGGAACCCCCCGGCGGCCTGACAAGCCCGTGCCGATACGCATACCGGACCGCCTGCACCCGGTCGCGCGCCCCGGTCTTGGCGAAGAGGTTGTTGATGTGGGTCTTGACGGTGGCCGTGGAGATGCCCAGGTGGGTCGCGATCTCCCGGTTGGAGAACCCTTCCGCCACCTGAGCCAGCACCTCCGCCTCGCGCTCGGTCAGACCGTCCGGCATCGGGGCGGACTGCTGCGGTTCCGGCCGCGACGCGCCGGCCCACCCCGCCTCCCGGCCCTCGTGCCGGTCCTCTTGCCGATCCCCGTGCCGGTCCTCGTGCCGATCCCCGTACCGACTCTGCTGCCGGTCCTCGTGCCGGTTCCGCGGCCCGTCCACGAGCTGTTCCAGGAGGCGCAGCTGGACCGAGGGCGCGAGTCCGGCTCGTCCGTCGAGCACGTCATGGACGGCCCGTACGATCTCCTCGCCTCCCGCGTCCTTGGTGAGGTAGCCGCGCGCACCGGCACGCAACGCGGGGAAGAGCGAGTCGTCGTCGGCGTAGGTGGTGAGGACGACGACCTCGGTGCCCGGGTGCTCGGCGCGGATGCGCCGGGTCGCCTCCACTCCGTCGCAGCGGGGCATCCGGAGGTCCATCAGCACCACGTCCGGGGCGAGTTCGGCGGTCAGGGCGACCGCTTCCTCGCCGTCCCGGGCGGATCCGACGACCTCGATGCCGGGAATCAGCCCGAGGACGAGCACGATCCCCTCCCGCACCATGGACTGGTCGTCGGCGACGATCACCCGCGCGATCCGCTCGCCGGCGTTCGGGTTGCCGGTGCCGCTCATGCCGGCACCCTCAACCGCACCGTGAAGCCCTCGCCCTCGGGCCCCGCGTCCAGCGTCCCGCCGAGGAGTTCGGCGCGCTCCCGCATGCCGAGGAGTCCGTAACCGGAACCGGAGGCGGCCAGACCCGCCCTCTCGACGACCCCGGAGGCGCCGGAGTCCCGTATCTCCAGGACGATCTCGCCCACCTCGTAGGCGAGCAGCAGTCGGGTCCTCGCACCGGGCGCGTGCTTGCGTACGTTGGTGAGGGCTTCCTGCGCCACCCTGCGTACCGCCTGCGAGGCCTCGGCGGGCAGGGGCCTGCGGCGGCCGGTCACCTCGACCTCGGCCCGGTCCTCACGCGCGAGTTCCCTCAGGTAGTCCTCGACGGGCACCATGTCCCCGCGGAGGGCGGAGAGCGCGTGGCGGGTCTCCGCCAGTCCCTCGCGAGCCATGGAACGGGCCGCGACCACCCGCTCCAGGATCTGCTCCCGGTCGGCACCGGATTCGATCTGGAGCCGCGCGGCCTCCAGGTGCACCATCTGCGCGGAGAGGCTGTGGGCGAGGACGTCGTGGATGTCGCGGGCGATCCTGGCCCGCTCGGCCAGCGCCGCCGACGCCGCCTCCGCGTCCCGGGCTGCCCGCTCCTGGGCGAGCAGCCGGAAGCCGGCGCTCCGGGCCTCCGCGTCCAGCCGGAGCGAGTATCCGGCGAGCAGCACGGCGGCGGTGGTCACGCCCGCCCCGAGGATGCCGGTGTCGTCGGCCTCGACGAATGCCGCGGCCAGGAGCAGGACGGTGACCAGGGCGACGAGGAGCGGCAGGCGCTCCATCGCCGTGATCGAGACGACGATCCAGAGCAGTGTGGCCGGGACGGGGGCTCCGGTGGCGTTGGCCGCCAGTCCGAGGGCGACGAGGACGGCGAGCAGGCCGAGGGAGCGGGACAGCTGGTTGGCGCACGTCGTCCGGTGGTAGCCGACGACCGCGGCCACGCAGAGGGCGAGGCCGAGCGGGGGCAGGACGCCGTACCAGCCGGGAAAGGCGCCGGAGACGTATGCGCTGATGACGAGCCAGCCGCAGACCCCGGCGAGCAGCAGGCCGTCCAGTACGAGCCGCCCGCGTGGAACACCGACCCTGGTCAGCGCCTCCGGCGCCGGCCACACGAGCCACCTGCCGGTCACCGTGGTTCCGTTCACGTCCGCCCCCCTCCGTTCGCTTCGATGCTACGGAGGGCGGACGCTCGTGTGATCGCCGCAGGGGTGGAGCCGGCGGCTCCACCCCTGGGTGGACGGACGGCTCAGGCGTCGATCCGCGAGCGGTCGAGGGTCGCCGCCGAGCTCGTGATGAACTCCTTGCGGGGAGCCACGTCGTTGCCCATGAGCAGGTCGAAGACCTGCTCGGCGGAGTCCAGGTCGCCGATGTTGATCCGGCGCAGCGTGCGGTGGCGAGGGTCCATCGTCGTCTCCGCCAGCTGGTCGGCGTCCATCTCGCCGAGACCCTTGTAGCGCTGGATGGCGTCCTTGTAGCGGATGCCCTTGCGCTGGTACTCGAGCAGGGTCTGGCGCAGCTCGTTGTCCGAGTACGTGTAGACGTACTTGTCCTGGCCCTTCTTGGGCTGGACGAGCTCGATCCGGTGCAGCGGCGGCACGGCGGCGAAGACCCGCCCGGCCTCGACCATAGGCCGCATGTAGCGCTGGAAGAGGGTCAGCAGGAGGCAGCGGATGTGCGCACCGTCGACGTCGGCGTCGACGAGGAGCACGATCTTGCCGTAGCGGGCCGCGTCGATGTCGAAGGTGCGGCCGGAGCCCGCTCCTATGACCTGGATGATCGCTCCGCACTCGGCGTTCTTGAGCATGTCCGAGACGGAGGACTTCTGGACGTTGAGGATCTTGCCCCGGATCGGCAGCAGTGCCTGGAACTCGCTGTTGCGGGCGAGCTTGGCGGTGCCGAGCGCGGAGTCACCCTCGACGATGAAGAGCTCGCTGCGCTCGACGTCGTCGCTGCGGCAGTCGGCCAGCTTGGCCGGCAGCGAGGAGGACTCGAGCGCGGTCTTCCTGCGCTGTGCCTCCTTGTGCTGGCGGGCCGCGATGCGCGTCCTTGCGGCCGCCACGGCCTTCTCCAGGACGGCCCTGGCCTGCGCCTTTGCGTCCCGCTTGGTGGAGGTCAGGAAGGCCTTCAGCTCCTTCGCGACCACATTGGCGACGATGCGGCGGGCCGCCGAGGTGCCGAGCACCTCCTTGGTCTGCCCCTCGAACTGCGGCTCCGCGAGCCGGACCGTCA
The DNA here is from genome assembly GCF_018614205.1 of Streptomyces sp. ISL-36. Classification (GTDB taxonomy): domain Bacteria; phylum Actinomycetota; class Actinomycetes; order Streptomycetales; family Streptomycetaceae; genus Streptomyces. The sequence goes on from NZ_JAGGOS010000042.1 coordinate 100,035, forward strand.
CCACCGCCGTGAGCCCCTCGAGGGCGTCGTCCTTGACGACGTCGTCCTCGGCGACCCGCAGCATCTTGGCCGAGCGGAGCACCTCGTTCACCGTCTTGGTGATGGCCTGCTCGAAGCCGGAGACGTGGGTGCCGCCCTTGGGGGTGGCGATGATGTTGACGAAGGACTTGACCGTGGTGTCGTAGCCGGTGCCCCAGCGCAGGGCGACATCGACGCCCAGCTCGCGGGTGACCTCGGTGGGCGTCATGTGCCCGCGGTCGTCGAGGACCGGAACGGTCTCCTTGAAGGTGCCCTGGCCGGTGAGCCGCAGCACGTCGCAGACGGCCTTGTCCTGGGCGAGGTAATCGCAGAACTCGCTGATGCCGCCGTCGAAGCGGAAGGTCTCCTCGCTCTTGCCCACTCCGTCCAGGTCACGCTCGTCGCGGACGACGATCGTCAGGCCCGGCACCAGGAACGCGGTCTGGCGGGCGCGCTGGTGCAGATGCTCCAGCGAGAGCTTGGCGTCCTTCAGGAAGATCTGGCGGTCGGCCCAGTAGCGCACCCGGGTGCCGGTGCGGGTCTTGGGGACTCGCTTGCCCTTGAGCAGGCCGTTGGCCGGGTCGAAGGGACTGTCGGGGCCCTGCTCGGTGAAGATGCCGGGGACGCCGCGACGGAAGCTGATCGAGTGCGTGGCGCTGTTGCGGTCGACCTCGACGTCGAGCCGGGCCGACAGCGCGTTCACCACGGAGGCACCCACGCCGTGCAGACCGCCGGAGGCCGCGTACGAGCCACCGCCGAACTTTCCGCCGGCGTGCAGCTTCGTCATGACGACCTCGACGCCCGACAGCCGGGTCTTGGGCTCGACGTCGACCGGGATGCCCCGGCCGTTGTCACGCACCTCGACGGAGCCGTCGTCGTGAAGGATCACGTCGATGTGGTCGCAGTAGCCGCCGAGGGCCTCGTCGACGGAGTTGTCGATGATCTCCCAGAGGCAGTGCATGAGGCCGCGGCTGTCGGTGGACCCGATGTACATGCCAGGGCGCTTGCGGACCGCTTCGAGCCCTTCGAGTACGAGCAGGTGCCGCGCGGTGTAGTTGGAACCGTCACGGTCTGCGGTCAGCAGCGCACTGGACGGCACGGACGTATCGGCGGTCACGCGGTTCGCTCCTCGCTGAATTTGAAAACAGGCCCCGTGGGGTAAGGGCCGGCGTCGGTCACCGGTCAGAGGGTACCGATGCCTGGTAGAGCCGTTGTCACGCCACCCTCCTGATTTCTCATGCTAGTGCAGAGTCGTATGGGTGTTCGATCCCTCGATGGGGTGACGTGAACATCACGTTCCCTTCCTGGCATGAACCATTTAGGCTCCGGGCACGTCCTCAAGAACAACCGGCAACCAGCCGGGAGGACGGCCCGAGACAAGCAATGCGAAATCCGTAGAGCGACGCAATACGGCTCATTCGCCGCCAACCGGCAGCAGACAGCCACCTTGGGAAGAAGTTTCGAGGAAAAGCCACGAGCGGGAACGTTTTCGGCCTGGTTGGATGTTGACCCTGGTACGACAGCTCGTCGAGCTAGAGAAGAGGCGACGTGACTACTGTTCTGACCCCCGCGAGCCCCCTGACGGCCGCTGACCGCTGCGACCGCTGCGGCGCCCAGGCGTACCTGCGCGTCGTCCTGACCAGCGGTGGTGACTTGCTCTTCTGCGCCCACCACGGACGCAAGTTCGAGCCGGAACTCAAGAAGATCGCCGCTGAAATACAGGATGAGACGGACCGGCTCACCGATGTGCCGGCCAAGGCAGTAGACGAGGACCGCTGACGCCTCGCATCCACGACGAGCCAAGGGCCGGTCGCTGACCGGACGACGGGCGGTCATCCCCGCAGTCACAGGGGGATGACCGCCCGTTCTCGCACCCGGGCCCGGAGCCCGGAGGCTTCCCTGCCCCGTGGCTCACCGGCGTAGGGCTCGCAGGGCCGACGGCAGGACCGCCGAAACCCGGGTGTAGACGCCCGGACTCTCTGCCTGTCCGCAGCCGCTGCCCCAGGAGACCAGACCGACGAGCCGCCCATCGGCCACCAGTGGCCCTCCACTGTCCCCCTGGCACGCGTCTTTGCCGCCCTGCGGATCGCCGGCGCACAGCATCGTCCCGGCGCGGTACGCGGCCCCGAAGCCGCCCGGGTAGGCCCGCTCACAGGCGGCGTCGGGCAGAACCTGGACGGGGGCCGACCGCAGCGCCGAGGCATAGGACCCGTTCCCCGTGGTGTCGCCCCATCCGTACACCTTCGCGGCCGTCCCCGGCTCCTCGGCGGCGTCACCCGGGCCGGCGGTTGCGATCACGTACGACCGGGGCAGGGCGCTCGCCAGCGTGAGCACGGCCAGATCGCCCGCGTTGGTCGTCGGGTCGTACTCCGGATTGACCCAGGTGCCGGAGATCCGGACCTCCTGGCCACCCTGCCCCCGCAGGGCGCTCCGGCCCGCGATGACCTTGAGGTCGGGGAGCTCCCAGGGCTCGCCGCCGAGCACGTCGCGCCCGAGGCAATGGGCTGCGGTGAGGACCCGGGTGGGCGCCACCACCACGCCTCCGCAGAACTGACCCGAGCGCGTACCTCCGAATCGGTCACGGCTGGAGAGCGCCACGACCCAGGGCGCGTCCGCGATCTGCGTGGGCTGCCCCCCGACCACGACGCTGTCGGCGGCTGCGGGCACGGCGGCGGCGAACGGCCCCGCCGCCGCCGAGAACAGGCCCAGGGCAGTGGTCACCGCTCGGGCGATGGGGCGGCGCATAGAGCCTCCTGACTCTCCGGAGATGTCGGTTCACCCAGCGTCGTCCAGGTGCCGCCGCCCTGCACCCGCGCACGACCGAAAGGGCCCGGCCCCCCTCTCGGGGAACCGGGCCCTTCGTGTGCCGGTGACGCGGCCGATGCCGGTGACTCGCCGGCGACCGCCTCCGGCGAGGATCAGTCGAGGTAGTCCCGCAGAACCTGCGAACGGGACGGGTGGCGCAGCTTCGACATCGTCTTGGACTCGATCTGACGGATCCGCTCACGCGTCACGCCGTAGACCTTGCCGATCTCGTCGAGCGTCTTCGGCTGACCGTCGGTGAGACCGAAGCGCATGGAGACCACGCCGGCCTCACGCTCGGAGAGCGTGTCGAGGACGGAGTGCAGCTGCTCCTGGAGGAGCGTGAAGCTGACCGCGTCGGCCGGGACGACCGCCTCGGAGTCCTCGATCAGGTCACCGAACTCGCTGTCGCCGTCCTCACCCAGCGGGGTGTGGAGGGAGATCGGCTCGCGGCCGTACTTCTGGACCTCGATGACCTTCTCCGGGGTCATGTCGAGCTCCTTGGCCAGCTCCTCCGGGGTGGGCTCGCGGCCCAGGTCCTGGAGCATCTGGCGCTGGACGCGCGCGAGCTTGTTGATGACCTCGACCATGTGCACCGGGATACGGATGGTGCGGGCCTGGTCGGCCATGGCGCGGGTGATCGCCTGACGGATCCACCAGGTGGCGTACGTGGAGAACTTGTAGCCCTTGGTGTAGTCGAACTTCTCGACGGCGCGGATCAGACCCAGGTTGCCCTCCTGGATCAGGTCCAGGAAGAGCATGCCGCGGCCGGTGTAGCGCTTGGCCAGCGAGACCACCAGTCGGAGGTTGGCCTCCAGGAGGTGGTTCTTGGCGCGACGGCCGTCCTCGGCGATGATCTCCAGCTCACGCTTGAGCTTGGGCGCCAGCTTGTCGGAGTTGGCCAGCTTGTCCTCGGCGAACAGACCGGCCTCGATGCGCTTGGCGAGCTCGACCTCCTGCTCGGCGTTGAGCAGCGGGACCTTGCCGATCTGCTTCAGGTAGTCCTTGACCGGGTCGGCGGTGGCACCGGCGACGGCGACCTGCTGCGCCGGGGCGTCGTCCTCGTCGTCGTCCGACAGGACGAAGCCCTTGTTCTCGCCCTCGGCCTCTTCGTCCTCGCCCTTGCCGGGCGCGACCTCGTCGAGGAGCTCCTCGCCCTCGAGGACCTCGTCGGCGTCCTTCTTGGAGGCGGTCTTCTTGGCCGTCGTCTTCTTGGCGGTGGCCTTCTTCGCCACCGTCTTCTTGGCCGCGGTCTTCTTCGCGGCCGCCTTCTTGGCCGGCGCTCCGGCCTCGTCGGCGGGGTCCGCGCTCTCTGCCGTCGGGGCCGCCGTGGCGGCCGAGACGGTCTTCGTCACGGTCGTCTTGGCGGTGACGGTCTTGGTGGCGGTGCGCTTGGCCGGGCTCTTCGCAGCGACGCTCTTGCGGGCGCGCTTCGGCGACTCCGCTGCACTGACCATCAGCGTCACACCCTCTTCCTCGAGGATCTGGTTGAGGCTGCGCAGAACATTCTTCCACTGGGTTGGCGGAATCTGGTCAGCCTCGAAGGCCCGACGCACGTCATCGCCGGCGATCTGCCCATCAGCCTTTCCCCGCTCGATGAGCGCCATCACAGACTCGGACTCGGCGATCTCCGGCGGGAGCGTACGGGATGTGCTGGCCGACACGAACAACCTCTCGGAACGATGGAAACGGCTTCCGGCCCCGCCCATGATCGGGCCGGAGCCGACGACCGTCGACGGGGAATGTGCCGACGGCGCGGGCTGGACCGGGGAACTGCACAGCGCCTCACGCGGCTGCTGTATTCCTTCCTCGGCTGTCACCTCTTAGGTCATCGCACGGCTTCGAGGAGTGTTACGCCCAATCCGCGTGGCCCGAGTCACACCTCATTTGCGACGAAACGGCCAGAACGGGTTTTCGTCGTACATCTGAGCCGCCGGGACCCGCGCGGCCCCCGGGGACACGTCATGATCCCCGGGTTCCGCGCGGGTCCGGCGACACGCGATGCGTACGGCTCCGCGCCCCTGGCCGCGGCCCGCGAGTCAGTGCTCACGGGGAGCGGGGACGACCCGCTCCACCTCCGGATGAACGGTGAGCAGCTGCCGCATGGCCGTCTCGGCACCGTTGGCGTCCCCGGCGGCGAGGCAGTCGACGATCCGCGCGTGGTGGGCGAGACAGGAGTCGCCGGGGCGGTCGCAGCCGGTGACCGGGCCGCCGGAGACCTGGAGGGCGGCGCCGACGATCCCGGAGAGGTGCTCCAGCATGCGGTTGCCGGCGAGCTGGATGAGCAGGGAGTGGAACTCGGTGTCGGCCCGGGAGAAGGTGATGCCGTCGCCCTGGGCGTAGGCGTGGCCCATGATCTCGACCATGTCGGCGAGGCGCTGCTGGACGTCCTCGCGGCCGTGGCCGGCGGCGAGCCGGGCGGCCAGCGGCTCGATCGTCCAGCGGAGCTCGTTCAGCTCACGGCGCTGGTCGTCTCGCTGCGGCCCGAAGGCCCGCCACTCGATGATGTCGGGGTCCAGCAGGTTCCAGTCGCTGACGGGCCTGACCCGGGTGCCGACGTTGGGGCGGGCACTGACGAGGCCCTTGGCCTCCAGGACGCGCAGCGACTCGCGCACGACGGTGCGGGAGACCTCGAAGCGCTGACCGATCTCTTCCGGGACCAGCGGGCGGTCGGCGCCCAGGTCCCCGGAAACGATCATCTGCCCCAGCTGCTGGACGAGCTGACCGTGCAGGCCGCGACCGCGGCTGCCGGTGGAGCGGCGACCGACCCGGCCGAGGTCCGTCTCCACTCCTTCCCAGGAGGGCGGGCCCACACGGTCGGCGACCGGCGCCTCCGTGTACGGGTATCGATCGAGATCGCCCGGGGCGCCGAGGCCGGAGTCGACGGGGCGGGCGGCGGTCATCATGGTGTGCGCAAGGGTACTCACGCATCCTTTGTCGGCGCGGCTCCCGTGGCTCTTGAGGTCTTTGGTGAAAAGCACACGAAAGGGTGATCGGCACCCCCTACACAATTGACGATTAATCGGACATATAAGGCCATTTTCAAGCGAGTTGCCAGCGAAACGAACGACTGCGATCCAGAAGTGATCACCAACGCGCTTTGCGGCGAAGGCCCGTGAACAGATAGGCGCAGAGGAGAGCGGTCAACGCCAGCGCGAACGCCACCCCCACAGGCTGGGCGACCACACGCACAGCACCCATCAGCCACTGGTCGACGGCTGCCGGCCACTCCATGCTGACGAATGCACGAAGCCGGGCGGGAAGTCCGGCGATCGAGCGGCCCGACGGGGCGGAGCGGACGCCCTTCAGCAGGGGAACCAGGGCGATCGGGACCGCGAGCACCGCCGCCACTCCCGCCGCGGCGACCCGGAAGACCCCCGCACCGAGCACCCCCGCCCAAGCGCAGCCGATGGTCAGTCCGATCCAACTCGCGCAGAGCGTGGGCCAGTTTTCCGGTACGGAGATCAAGTCGCCGCCGTAGACCAACCGAACGGCCTCCAGGTCGGCCACCACGACGAGGACGGCGAGGAACAGGCCGACCGCCGCCGCGACCGACAGCTTGGCGAGCAGCAGGCCGAAACGGCGTGGGACGGCCCCCCGGCCGGTGGTGAGCGCCGGGTAGCGGTACTCGTCCCCGAAGGAGAAGGCGCCGAGCAGCCCCGCACCGAGGGCGGCGGGCGGCAGCGGGGAGAGGCCGGGCCAGGCGGCGAGGACCACGGGAAGGGACGTCCGGCCGCTGCGCGCGAGCAGCAGCGCGATCAGCACCGAGGCGACCAGGACCGAGGCCACGACCAGCGGTGTGGCCGGGACACCGAGCAGCCTGCGGATCTCGTACCGGAGCGGACGCAGGGGCGAGCGGGGTGGCCGGCGGGCCGAGGACGGCGCCGGCTCCCGCCCGGCGGCGTGCGCGGCGCCGGTGGAGGCGGTGGAGGCAGTGGAGGCGGTGGGGGTGCCTGGGTCGGTGCCGGTGGCGGCGGAGGCGCGTGAGCCGGTGGCGGTGCCGGTGGCCGTGGTGGTGGTCTCGGAGCGGGGGCCGGAGACCTTGGAGGGGGCGTCGGGGCCGGTGTCACCCACCTCGTCGGCGAGTTGGTGGATCAGCACCCCGTGCCGGAAGGCGGTCTCCCCGACAGCGGCGCAGTCACTGCCGTAGACGGACAGCCGGTTGCCGTTCTCCGCGACGACCTCCACCGAGCGGCGCGCCGCGCGCGCCTCCTGCGTGACGGCGGCGGCGAGCCGCGCGGCATGCGGAGTGCGTACGGCCACCCGCGGCCGCAGCCGGGTACGCGCGAACTCGGCCACGTCCTGGTCGGCGGTGAGCCTGCCGTCGTGGAGCGTGATCACCCGGTCCGCGTGACGAGCAGCGTCCCTTGGATTCTCGGTGGTGTAGAGGACGGTGCCGCCCTCGTCGGCGTGGGCGCGCAGGAGTTCGTGCAGCCAGGCGTTCTCCCGGGCGGACAGACCGGCACCGGGCTCGTCGAGCAGAAGCGTGTGCGGATCGCCCAACAGGGCGGAGGCCAGCCCGAGTCGACGGTCCATCCCGCGCGGCAGGGTGCCGATGCGCTGGTCGTGGAGGCCGGTGAGCCCCACGGCACCGAGCATCTCGTCGGCCCTCGACGCGGGAACCCCGGTGGCGGCGCACAGCATCCGCAACTGGCTGCGCAGGGTCCGCGAGGGATGCCCGGGCACATCACCGAGCAGCACTCCGACCTCTCCGGCGGGGTGCGCGATGCGATGGAGGGGGCGACCACGGAAGTAGGTGACGCCGCGGCCCGGCTCCAGTTCGAGCATCAGCCGCAGGGCGGTGGTCTTGCCGGAACCGGCGGGGCCCAGCAGGGCCGTGACCTGGCCCGGCCGAGCCTCGAAGGTGAGATCGTCCACGGCGGGCGGAAGGTCGCGCCGGGGGCTGCTGGTGAGTCCGATGGCCTGGAGCATCGCTTCTCTCGCGGTAGGTGAGACCGCTCCGCGGCAGGGCGGCTACCGAAGCAAGATAACGCTACATTTCGGACTTTTGGTGCAGGGTTGAGGCCTCGGGTCGCCCCAAGGCCGGTCCTTGTCAGATCTCGGGGCGCAGCATCGGGGGATTGAGCAGGGTCGCGCCTCCCGCCCTGAACAGCTGCGCGGGACGGCCTCCCTGGCGGGTGGTGGTCCCCCCGGCCGGAACCAGGAATCCGGGCGTACCCGTCACCTTCCGGTGGAAGTTGCGCGGGTCGAGCGCCACTCCCCACACCGCCTCGTACACCCTCCTGAGCTCACCGACCGTGAACTCCGGCGGGCAGAAGGCGGTGGCCAGCGAGGAGTACTCGATCTTCGAGCGGGCCCGCTCCACTCCGTCGGCGAGGATCCTGGCGTGGTCGAAGGCGAGCGGCCCGGACTGTTCGTCCTCGCCCTGCGCGCCGCCGTCCCGCCCGAGCAGGTCCTCGACCGGCGCCCAGCGGGCGCTGTTCGCGTCGCCGCCGGCGCGCGGCGCCGGAAGATCCGGCGCCAGGGCCAGATGCGCGACGCTGACCACCCTCATCCGAGGGTCCCGGTCCGGGTCGCCGTAGGTCGCCAGCTGTTCCAGATGCGCGCCGTTGCCGAGGGCGGGCGGCGGAGCGGCGGGGTCGTGGACGCAGAGCCCGGTCTCCTCGACCAGTTCACGCGCCGCGGCCGCACCAAGATCCTCGCCTCCCCGGACGAAGCCGCCGGGCAGTGCCCACCGGCCCTGGAACGGGGGTTCTCCCCGTCGTACGACCAAGGCGCACAGGGCATGGCGCCGAACGGTGAGCACGACCAGATCGACGGTGACGGCAAAGGGCGGGAAGGCCGACGGGTCGTAGGGAGACATGCCGCGATCATAGTCGTCTTCCTGACGATAAACACGCCCCTCCGATGCATCGACCACGACTTCTTCTGCCCTCCGCGGAGCTTCCCGCGGGGCGTGCGTCCGCACCTGTTCAGCCTCCGAGCTGGAGGCCGTCGGCGGCCTCCTCGACCATGCCCAGCCCGAGCCGGCTCACCCGCACCGCGAACGGCTCTTCCGCCACGCGAAGCCCCGAGAGCCGTACCGCGCCGAGCGGCGCCGACCTGACGGGGTGCAGGGCGACGGTTCTGTCCGGCGCGTCGGGACGGACCCCGGCGAGCGTGGTCAGCAGATGGACACCGGCGGCCGCGGCCACGGCGGCGGGACGGCAGGCGGCGGGATGCGGCACGGGGACGGATCCGGCCGTGCGCTGTTCTCCGGCGTACATCTCGGGCATCCGGTGACCGAACGCCTCGGCAGCGTCGAGGACGCCGCACAGCAGGGACGCCGCCTCTCTCTCGTATCCCGCCGCGGCGAGTCCGCCGACGGCCACCGCCGTCTCGTGCACCCGCACCGCGCCGGCCCGATGGCCGAAGGGGTTGTGGCCCGGTTCCTTGGTCCCGAGGCTGCGCAGCCCCCAGCCGGAGTCCAGCACCGGAGTGCCGAGCAGTCTGGCCAGCTGTTCCGTGCCGGCCTTGTCCAACAGGCCGGGTGCGTACCGGCCGCCGCCCGACAGACCGGTGTCCAGCAGGTGCGCCGCCCAGCCGCCCAGCTGCGTCCACGGCCGGCCACCCGGCACGCGGGCCGCGGCCGGCCTGCCGCCGGACCGGTCGTCGAGCCAGAACTCCGCGCGGAACCGCTCGCGCAGGACGCCCGCCCACTCCCGCCAGGCATCCCCGCCCGGCCGGCCGCAGGCATCGAGCAGGTCGGCTCCGAGCACGGCCGCACGATGGGCGTGCGCCTGGGTCTCGGCCCGCCAGGGCCCGGCGGGCCCCGGGTCCTGGACGAACCCGTTGGCATCGGCGGCGGCCCGCAGCCATCCCAGGCAACGCTCCGCCGCGGGGAGCAGCTCGGCGAGGTCGCGCTCGGGCAGCCCCCAGCGGCGCGCCTCGGCCAGGACCGCGGGGAACGCGAGGGTGGCCTCGATTCCGGTACAGCGCGGCGGAAGGTACGGCCCGGCGTCCCTGAGGGGACCGGGGATGCGGCCCGATTCGCGGCTCGGCCCACCGAGCTGGAGCCGGGCCAGGGCGCGAAGGGTCGTGACGGCGAGCCGGGTTCCGAGCGGCAGAACCATGCGCGCGGCCCAGAGCGCCTCGGCGGTGATCGGTCCGCAGCGCCAGGGCACGCCGGCCGCGAGATGGATGTCGGCGGGATGCGAGGGGTCGCGTTGGAGGAGTGCCCGGAGGTCCTCGAGGGACGTGCGCAGGAGCTCCGCCGCGCGCGGATCGTCCCCCTCGGCACGGGCTTCGGAGAAGACCTGACCGCCGGGGCGTCCGCTGCCGGGTGCCGGGGCCCCTGCGGAACGCGGCGTGCGATCACCGCGCACTCTGAGCTCGATGGTGCGGGCCGCTCCGGGCTCCAGCTCGACCTCCCAGCGGAGGAGCCCGGCCGCGGCCATGGCGTCCGTCGGCGGGGGGTCGGCGGTGACGGCCACGTACCGGCCGTCGTCCGCGGTCCACCGCAGCCCCGTGCCGTGGACGCTGGCGGAGAGCTCGGGCCCGGCGCGCCCGGCCGCCACCGCCCACAGATCCGCGAGATCCGTCCCCAGAGCGATTTCCACCGGGAGCCGCAGCGTTCTGCCTGCGGCGCTGCGCAGAGTGATCCGCTCCGTCCCGTCGGCGCCGCGCGCACGCTCGACGACGAGTCCTGGGTCGGGGCCGATGTCTCCGACGGTGCGCAGGACTCCGAGGAAGGTGGCACGGTCGGCGCCGGCCGATCTGCCGTGGAGGGCGAGCGGTTCGCGGCCGGCCACGCGCAGGACGCAGCGGGAGAGGAGTCGCCGTCCGGCCAGGTAGACGCCTTCGATGCCGCGCCCGGTGAGCTGCCCGTGCTCGGCGCTGACGGCCAGAGCGGGCAGGGCGACGCTGATGAGCGCGTTGTGGACCGACGGCAGCTCACCCGGCCGTGCGGTGCCCGCGGATACGGGGGTCCCGGTGGCGGGCGTGTGTCCGGCCGGGAGTCCAGGGGCCGGGGCGGGACTGGGGGCCATGAGTGGTGTGCTGTGCTCTCTGTGCGGTCCGGACAGCCGGTCGGATGTCGGCGGCACGGGTCGTCGGGCTCCGCCACAGAGCTGAACGCCGCTTCGGGGGGCCTGGTCACGGGCGTCATCGCCCGCTCCTCGTCCCGCGCTGCCCACTGCGCCGGGCGGCGGTGTCCCGAAGGGCCTTGGACGGTGCCCCGCCGGGCCGGGCGCTGTCGGCCGGTCCGTTCCTCTTCCCCGCCGACCCGCTCTTCCTCCCGGCCGGCCCGGTCTTCTTCGCGGGCTGCCGGAGTGCCTGGGAACGGCCGGTGCGGGGCCGGACCCGGCGCGCCGCGAGGCGCGATTCCGCGGCCGCGGCCTCCCTGGCCTCGCGTTCCTCCCGCAGGCAGCTACGCAGTGATTCGGGGTCGAGACCCTCGTTGCAGGCCTGATGCAGCAGACGCGCGAAGACGTAGTCGGAGTCGGCCTCGAGCGCGAGGCCCAGGGCCACCCGGGCGGCCGGCTCGTCACCGGTGGACCAGGCCACCCAACCCGCGAGGGTGAGGGGCGCCGCGGCATGCTCCTCGTAGGGGGCGACGCAGCGTCGGGCCAACGCGCGCCACAGCCGCAGGGCGGCCGCGGCCTCCGGTCCCTCCATCCATTCGGCCGCCTGATCCCGGGTCTCCCGGTCCTGGAGCCCGAGGATCAGTGCGGCGGCCTCGTCGGGCTCGATCAGAGCGTCGTCGGCCGCGTCCCTCTCCGCCGTTCCCGTGCGGCGCGGAATGCCGGCCGCGGGTGTCACGTCCGGGCCGACGCCGTCTGCGGACGGCCGTCCGAACCGGCGGAGCATCTGGCGGGCGAGCTTCAGCGTCGTCTCTCGGATCTCCTCCCGGCCCTGCCCCGGCGGGCCCTCGAGGATCTTGGGGACGATGACGGCGGCGGCCGCGTTCAGTGCCGTGCGCTGCTGGTCGTCGCCCGGCGACTCGCGTGGCTTGAGCCGCGCCTGCATCTCCCGCAGCGTTCCCCTCACCTGGATTCCGGCGTAGGCCGCCGATGCCGCCATGACCGATGTACCGGTCAGTGCGAGGGGTGTGCCGTCGGGCGGGCAGCAGCGGGCGTCGGGACAGCAGTAGGAGAAGTAGAGACCGTCCGAGATGCAGAGCACTTCGTAGACCGGAATGTCGAGCTCGCCACAGGCGGTGCGCAGCCGCTGGGCGAACGGGCGCAGACGTTCCATCGTCCGGCGGCCCGTCTCACCGGGCTCGGGGTCCTGACAGAGGAAGACGACGATCCCGTCCGGGCGGGCGCCGCGCCGGGCACAGCCGTCGACGAGGCACTCCGCGAGGTGCTCCGCCGTCGAAGGCCATTCCTTGGGCGAGCTCGGGATGCCGAGCCTGACCCGGCCCCCGAATCGTCCGTGCTCGCCGTGGAGCGCGACGAGGACGACCGAGTCGTTGGGGTGGAAGCCGAGCATGAAAGGAAGTGCGTCGGCCAGTTCGGCGGGGCCGCGCAGGGTGATGTGCTGCGTTTCGGACGATCCACGTGATTCGCGGGGGTTCGTGTTCATGGTCACGACGTTCTCGCGCTCGGCGCCGACTCCGAAAGCCCTGTGGATAACTCTCGCGGGCGACCCCGAACCGGAGCCGCCCGCTCCCGCCGATTGTCCACAGGATGCACGGCTCGTTCGCGCATTGTCCGAACCATCGGGTTGCATGGGGGCATGACCAACGCAGACCGCCTCGAAGACCGCGTGGCCCTCCGAGCCGACGCCGATGCCGTACTCGCCCGCCTCGTCGGCGACACCACCGGCACGGCGAGACTCCGTGAGGACCAGTGGCGTGCCATCGAGGTGCTCGTCGCGGACAAGCGGCGCGCGCTGGTCGTGCAGCGGACCGGGTGGGGCAAGTCCGCCGTGTACTTCGTGGCGACCTCCCTGCTGCGCGAGCTCGGCAGCGGACCCACCGTGATCGTCTCCCCGCTGCTCGCGCTGATGCGCAACCAGGTGGAGGCGGCCGCCCGGGCCGGCATCACGGCCCGCACCATCAACTCGTCGAACACGGAGGAGTGGGAGTCCGTCCAGCAGGAGGTGGCGGCGGGCGATGTCGACGTGCTGCTGGTCAGCCCGGAGCGGCTCAACAACCCCGACTTCCGCGATCAGGTGCTCCCCCGGCTCGCGGCCGCCACGGGCCTTCTCGTGGTCGATGAGGCTCACTGCATCTCCGACTGGGGCCACGACTTCCGGCCCGACTACCGGCGGCTGCGCACGATGCTGGCCGATCTGCCGGCCGGCGTCCCGGTGCTCGCCACGACGGCGACGGCCAACGCCCGGGTGACGGCGGACGTGGCGGAGCAGCTCGGTACGGGTGCCGGCACGGACGCGCTGGTGCTGCGCGGTCCGCTGGACCGGGAGAGCTTGAGCCTGAGCGTGGTCCAACTCCCCGACGCCGCGCACCGACTGGCCTGGCTTGCCGATCACCTCGGCGAGCTGCCCGGCTCGGGCATCATCTACACGCTCACGGTCGCGGCCGCCGAGGAGGTCACGGCCTATCTGCGCCAATGCGGGCACACGGTGTCCTCCTACACGGGCCGCACCGAGAACGCCGACCGCCAGCAGGCGGAGGAGGACCTGCTGGCCAACCGGGTCAAGGCGCTGGTCGCGACGTCGGCGCTCGGGATGGGGTTCGACAAGCCCGACCTCGGCTTCGTCGTGCACCTCGGCTCGCCCTCCTCCCCCATCGCGTACTACCAGCAGGTGGGCCGGGCCGGGCGCGGGGTGGACCATGCGGAGGTCCTGCTGCTGCCGGGCAAGGAGGACGAGGCGATCTGGCAGTACTTCGCGTCGGTCGCCTTCCCGCCCGAGGAGCAGGTGCGCCGCACGCTGGACGTGCTCGCGCACGCCGACCGGCCGCTGTCGTTGCCGGCTCTCGAGCCGCTGGTCGAGCTGCGGCGGACCCGGCTGGAGACGATGCTCAAGGTGCTGGACGTCGACGGCGCGGTGCACCGGGTGAAGGGTGGGTGGACGAGCACCGGGCAGCCATGGGTCTACGACTCCGAGCGGTACGCGTGGGTGGCGAGGCAGCGGGCGGCGGAGCAGCAGGCGATGCGCGACTACGCGTCGGGGACGGGCTGCCGGATGGAGTTCCTGCGGCGCCAGTTGGATGACGAGGAGGCCGCTCCCTGTGGGCGCTGCGACAACTGCTCGGGGCCCCGGTTCGACGCGAAGGTGACGGGTGCCGCGCTGGATGCCGCCAAGGGCGAGCTGGGACGGCCGGGCGTGGACGTGGAGCCGCGCAAGATGTGGCCGACCGGACTCCCGGCGGTCGGCGTCGATCTGAAGGGCCGTATCCCTGCGGCCGAGCAGTCGTTCGGCGGGCGGGCCCTGGGCCGGCTCTCGGACATCGGCTGGGGCAACCGACTGCGTCCGATGCTCACGGAGCGGGCCCCGGACGGCCCGGTCCCCGACGATGTGGTGCAGGCGGTGGTCCGTGTGCTCGCCGACTGGGCCAAGGGGCCCGGGGGTTGGGCGTCGGGGGCGCCGGACGCTCCCGCCCGGCCGGCCGGTGTGGTCATGGTCGCCTCGCGCAGCCGGCCGCATCTGGTGGGTTCTCTCGGGCAGCGGATCGCCGAGATCGGCCGGATGCCGTTGCTGGGTGCCGTGGAGTACGCGCCTGGGGCGGAGGAGCTGCGGATCTCCCGAACGAACAGCGCCCAGCGCGTGGTCGGGCTCCATCAGGCGCTCACGGTTCCGCCGGCACTGGCCGAGCGGCTCGCTTCGGCAGGCGGGCCGGTTCTGCTGGTTGACGATCTGTCGGACAGCGGCTGGACGCTTGCCGTGGCGTCGCGGCTGCTGCGCCGGGCGGGAGCGGAGGGGGTGTTTCCGCTGGTGCTTGCCGTCCAGGGGTGAAACGGGGAGTGAACAAGGGGTGGCTGGGCAGGGATATGAGTGTCATACCGGCTCATTCCCGTCAGCGGCCTCAATTGCTCGTTGCCGCCCGCGCACGGGCCAGGAAGAATTGGGAATCCGCCCCGCACGGCCCCTACGCGGTCCTGAAGGACTGTGCCGTGGTGCGCCCTCACTCGACCCTGCCCGCCCAGCGGGCGCGTATCCGAAGGGAGGACCGTGACCTTCGGATTCGCTCCGTCCGCAGCCACCTCGATCAGCTCGTCGTCCGGGTCCGCCAGCCGCCTCGCTCGGATGCTCGAACCCTCCGAGTGGGCGGCGGCCGGAATCCCGCTGCTCTCCAACCCTCGCGAGGTCGTCAGCGGTCTGCACAGCCGCCATCGCCCGACGCCCGCGACCGCGGTCATCGCCGTTCTCGACCATGAGGAACGGCTCGCCGCCAGCGCGTCGTTCGCCCGCCGCTCCGTCGCCGCGGACGGCTGGGAGTTCCGCAACGCGCTCCTCGCGCATCTACGCCGCGTCATTCCGCACGATCTGCGGCGCCGCACCCCAGTGCGGACGGCCGTGCTCCTCTACTGCCGCGACGGCGACGAACGGTGGACGGAGGAGGACGGTGCCTGGATGTGGGGGCTGCGGGACGCCTGCACGCTCCACGGCCTGCGCTGTGGGGCGTACATCACCCTGACGCGTGGGGGCTGGCAGGTGCTGGGCGAGGGCCGCGGTGGCCGTCAGCCCAGCTCCGACTCACGTCCGACGGCTCTCGGAGACGTCAACTCCGAGCTGGACGCCCTCACTCCGCGTAGCGCGGGCGGCGCCGCCGAGCCACTGCGCCGGACGGCGGCACGTTGAAGCACCTGCGGTAACCCACCAGCCGCCAGAGCCCACGGACGACACCGCGCCCGCGTCGATGGGGGCCGCGGCGCCACGGCCCGGCCGCCCACGCGGGGCGGCCGGGTACGCGGGGCGGCCGGGTCAGGGCCGCGTTGCTCACTCGGGCTCAGACACCCGCGCCCAGCACCGAGTTGATCCGCTGCGGGTCGCCGCACACGATGAGGAGCGCGGTCGCGCGCTCCCTCGCCAGAGGCAGGGCCCGGGCGGCGACGTCATCGGCTCCGCCGTTGATCGCCACGACGACGACGGGCCGTGCGGCGGCACGCTCCACGGCAGCGGCGTCCGCGAAGAACACGTCGTCGCGGGCGTCCTGCTGCGCCCAGTAGGCGGCGTCGCCGAAGGACAGCTCGTGCGCCGCCCACGGATGCTGCTCACCGGTCGTGAGAACGAGGATGTCACCGGGCGGACGGCCGGTCTCCAGGAGCAGATCCACCGCTTCCTCGGCGGCGTCGAGCGAGCCGTCGGCGGAGGCGGGGATCAGCTGGAGCTGCGGACCGGACGGCTGCCCGGAACGATTCTCCGGGCCGGAGGACGGGGGCTGCCCGGCACCGGAGTGCGGGCGCTGCGCCGGCGGGGCGGGCCTGGCCGGTCCGGGGCCGGGACGCCCTGGACGCGGCGACGCCGCGGAACGCGGACCGGGTACGGGACGGGGGGTCGGCGCGGGGTGGCCGGCGGCCGTGGCGCGGGGACCCTGGGCACTCTCGTGAATCTGAGGCTCCTCGGGGATGAGAGGCATGGATGGATGTCTATCAAACGCCGGTGCGCGGGGCTCCGGCGGGTGGGCACAATCGTGCGACCCGGCTGCTGAGACATGCTCGGCCGGGAGGTTCAGAAGTCGAAGCCGAGTTGGCCCCCGCTTTCCAGTGCGACCGCCTCGGCGGAGATGCGGACCTTCTTGAGATGCCGCCACTGGGGCAGCCCGTCGAGGTAGGCCCAGGAGAGCCGGTGGTACGCGGTGGGTCCCAGCTCCGCGAGGGCAGCCTTGTGGACCGGCGAAGGGTAGCCCGCGTTGGCCCCGAAGCCGTAGGCCAGGCATTCCTCCGCCTCGGCCTCCAGTTGGGCCATGATCTCGTCCCGCCGGACCTTGGCGATCACCGACGCCGCGGCTACGGCGACGCAGGACTGGTCGCCCTTGATCACCGTACGGACCTTCCAGGGGCTGCCCAGGTAGTCGTGCTTGCCGTCGAGGATCACCGCGTCCGGGCGCACGGGGAGTGCGTCCAGCGCCCGCACGGCGGCCAGCCGGAGCGCCGCGGTCATGCCGAGCTCGTCGATCTCCTCCGGGGAGGCGTGCCCGAGCGCATAGGCGGTGACCCACTTCTCCAACTCCGCGGCCAGGGCGGTGCGGCGCTTGGGGGTGATCAGCTTCGAGTCGGTGAGCCCCTCGGGAGGCCGTCGCAGACCGGTGACGGCCGCGCACACCGTGACGGGACCGGCCCAGGCTCCGCGTCCGACCTCGTCGACCCCGGCAATGATCTTGGCGCCGGTGGTGGCTCGGAGCGATCGCTCGACGCTGTGGGTGGGTGGTTCATACGGCATGGCGCCAGACAGGTTACGCCGATCGACACCGCCCGCGATACCCGGATTCCCGTCGGATGTCCGAACCCGCCGGGGAAGGGCCCTCGCACCCTCCGGGAACGGAGCAGCGGCAGCGGCAGCCGATCGGCCGTGGCGGCGCTCCCGGGGCACGCCGATTCGCTGGCGCACATCTTCGATGTGGTACGCCGTCATCACCGAAATAACGCAGGAGGTCAGATTTTTGGCACCGCGAGATCGATCTCTGAAGCCCACCGATGGACTCACAGTCGCATTCGTGAATCACGGCCGGCGGCGAGGCCACGGAGCACGAACGCCCCGGCCCGGGCGGAGGGGGCGAGGAGGCCGAGACGCTGGAGACGCGGTGGTCGGCGGCCCCCTCACCCCGGCACTCAGGGAGTGCCGTACAGCTCACCGTCCGCGTACGGGTCGTACTCCTCTTCCCTGCTCGGCTCGCCGCACTCCGCCGGGGACCGGTCGACCCCCCGCTCGGCCAGGATCGCCCGGGCCCTTGCCTCCGACCAACTGGTGGCGTACCAACTCCCGTCGTCCTCCCGCAGCCGGGTCTCGATGTCCCGCAGCGCACAGGAGCGCTGCGGTTCGGGCAGCTGGTCGAGCGCGGGGACGGCGTCGGCCGAGAGCCCTTCGAGATAGGGGAGGTCGATCTTTCCGAGACGGTCGTACCGCTCGACATTGCGCTCGGCGACGAGCGCGTCGGGCGACAGGACGCCGAAGATCAGCACGGCCACGGCCGCGCTCACCGCCAGGGCCCGGGGAAGCAGACGCGCGCCGAAGATCCCCGCGGCCATGATCAGCAGGATGACCACGCCGAGCCAGATCTCCATCGCGGTGACCGAGACGCGCAGCCGGGTGAGTCCGTACGCGTCCACGTACAGGTCCATCCTGCGCAGGGCGGAGGCGACCACGACGAGCGTCAGTACGCACAGCGTGCCGAGCACGGCGCGGACGAGCGTCCGGTCCCGGGCGTCGGCCCGGGGCGCCCAGCGCAGTGCGATCCCGATCACCACGAGTGTCAGCAGGGTGGCCATCAGTAGTTGCCAGAAGCCCTGGCGCGCGTACTCGGAGTACGTCAGTCCGGTCTCGGCGAGGACCTTGTCGTATCCGCCGAAGAGCACACCGAGTTGGACCGCGTTGAACGCGGCGAAGAGGAGATTCAGGACGATGAGCGGAAGAGCCCACTCCCACCGGTTGCGTGCTCGGCCGGGGCGGATGACCATCCGGTCCCAGCGCAGGGGCGCGGCGGCGGTCCGGGCGAGGGCGATCGCGCCGAAGAGACCGAGCAGGAAGAACGAGAGCCGCCAGGGCGCCTGATCCACGGAGACGTCGGGGATCAGCATGCCCAGCAGGTCGGCGAAGGCGGCGTCGGCGCCCGCGAACAGAGCGCCGAAGACGATGAGCAGAATGACGGCCACCCCGACCGTACGCACGGCCGGGCCCCAGCGGCCTCGGGAGCCGTCCGTCCGGTCGCGGAGCCCTCGCCAGGCCCAGTTCGTACCGGAACCCAGGGAGTCGATCAGGCCGATGGGCCCGAACAGGATGCTGGGCCAGCCCTGACCGCCGTGCAGCGCGAAGGCGGTCAGCGCCAGGGCGGAGACGAGCGCGAGGAAGGTCGGCCAGCCGGCGTCTCGCAGGGCCGGCACGGCGAGTAGCGCGAGGCCTCCGACGGCCCACACCAGCGTCCAGGGGCGCACCCGGCGGCCCGCCGCCCGGGCGGCGAACGAGGCGGCGAGGATCGCGGGAACGGCGACGATCACAAGGTTGAGACCGAGCCCGTCGCCGAGCAGCAGCGCGCTGAGGAGGGCGGTGGCCAGGATCGCCCAGAGGGTCGCGCCGGTCGCCCGGGCCGGTGGCTCCGGACGCAGCCGGGTGAGCCAGGTCTCGCTCGGACGCACCGGCGGCCCCCAGGGGTGGTGCGGCCCCGGGCCACCGGGCCGCCCCGCGGTCGCCGCGGCGCGAGACTGAGCCGAAACCGGTGGTGCGGCGCCACCTTGCTTCGCCGCCGGCGCCGGCGGAACGGGCGATACCGGCGGTACGGCGCCGGATGGCATGGCCGTGCCGTCGGACCGGCGTTCCGGTTCGGCCGGCGCTCCGTCGTGCGGGGACGGTACGGACGGTGTATCGGGCACGGGACCCCCTCCCGACCCGGGCCGCGCACGGGCCATGACGGCGGAGGGCTACGGTCCGGGTGTCTCGTCGGCGCGCTTTTGTCATGATCAGCGCTTCGGAGTGGCCGACTCTAACCCCGGCCCGGACCATCGCCCTCGATCGAGCGGCGCTGTGGCAAGACCGTGACACGCGCTCCCGGACATTCCGCCGGTACGGGCCGGATCGTCCGGAGCGTCCCACACGTCACCGGCCCCGGCGCGTGCGGAGGCGCGAGGACCAAGAGCGATCCTCACGATTCCGCATGACTCCACGCGACTCCGCGCGACGGGCTTCAGGGACGCACGTCGGCCGGCAGCCACTCCGGCAGGCCCTCCGTCTGCTGCAGCCAGGCGTCGGGCGGCGCGCCCGCCGCGTCGGAAGCGACCACTCCGCCCGCGATGGCGCAGGTGGTGTCGACGTCACCACCCACCTGTGCGGTGGTCCAGAACACCCGCTCGAAGTCGCCGAGGCCGCGAGCAGCGGACCACAGAGCGAACGGCACGGTGTCGTGGGCGCTGGTACGGCGTCCGCTTCCCAGCACCGCGGCCACCGTCGCGGCGTCGCCGTAGTCGAGCATGTCGCGGGCTCTGCGCAGCCCCGCACCGACGGCGCTGCGCGGCACGAGCGCGATGACGCCGTCGAGAAGATCCGTGGGCGTGGGCGGCCCCGCCGGATTCGCGGCAAGCGCGGCAGCGGCCGCCACGGCCATGGCGCCGACCACGGCCTCGCGGTGCTGGTGCGTGGTGTACGCGGAGATCTCGGCCTGGTGGGTCGCCTGCTCCGGATCGTCCGCGTACCAGGCGCCGAGCGGGGCGATCCGCATCGCGGCACCGTTGCCCCACGAGCCCTGACCGTTGAAGAGGGCAGCGGCGAGCTCGCGCCAGTCGCCGCCCTCCCTGATGAGCCGAAGCATCCGGTTCACGGTGGGGCCGTAGCCCCGGTCGAAGTCGTGGTGCTCGGCGAACGAGTGAGCGAGCGCGTCCTGGTCGATCCGCCCGTGCCGGGCGAGTACGGCCAGGACCGAGCAGGCCATCTCGGTGTCGTCGGTCCACTGCCAGGTGCCCGACGGCAGATCGCGTCGTTTCAGCAGCGGATAGTTGACGGGGACGAAGAACTGGGAGCCCAGGGCGTCTCCCACGGCCAGCCCTCGGAGGCTGGCCAGGGCGCGTTCGAAGCGCCGGTCGAGAGAGGAGTCAGCGGTCATCGCCCTGCCACTCTATCCGGTGTGCCCGTACGGTTCCGGGGTACGCCAGCGGTCGAACGGCCGGTCCAGGCTGTATCTCCCGTTCTCGCCCAGGAGCAGCATCCTCGTCTCACCGTTGCCCGGATTGGACAGCGACTCGAAGTCGGCGACCGTCCAGTGGAACCAGCGCATGCAGAACAGACGCATGGTCAGCCCATGGGTGACGAGCAGCACGTTCGGCGGATGGTCGGGCGCCTCGAAACTCCGGTACAGACTCTCCAGAAACGCCCCGACCCTGTCGTACACATCGGCACCCGACTCCCCCTGGGCGAAGCGGTAGAAGAAGTGTCCGTACGCGTCGCGGTACGCCTTCTGCAGGCGGACGTCCTCTCTGTCCTGCCAGTTTCCCCAGTCCTGCTCCCGCAGCCGCGGCTCCTCCCTGACCCGGACGAGCGCCGGGTCGAGCCGGAACGCCCGGAACGTCTCATGGGTGCGGCGGTACGGCGAGACATAGACGCTGACCCGTTCCTCCCCGAACAGCTCCCGAAGCCGCTCCCCCGTCTCCTCCGCCTGCCGCAGACCGGTCGGGGTGAGCCTGAGCGCGTGGTCGGGCTCCCGTTCGTACACGGTGTCATCGGCATTGCCCTCGGACTCTCCGTGCCGTACGAGAACGATGCGCCGCGGTCGTGCCATGCCCTGAACCCTAGATCGCCCGCCTCCGCCGGGCTCAGTCGAGTAGGTGTCCGGACTCCATCCGGCGTACCCGGCCGGTGAACCGCTGGCGCAGCCGCCGGTCGTGGGAGACGACGACCAGGGCGCCGGCCCACTGCTCGAGCGCGTCCTCGAGTTCCTCGACCAGGCCGAGTGCCAGGTGGTTGGCGGGCTCGTCGAGGAGCAGCAGGTCGGCGGGCCGGGCCAGGAGCCGGGCCAGCGAGAGCCTGCGGCGCTGTCCCGCGGAGAGGCTGCCGACCGGGACCCGCAGATCCGCGGGACGGAACAGTCCGTAGGAGAGGAGCAGTTCGGACTGCTCGTCCTCGGTGAGCGCCAGTCCCCGGCCGAAGGCGGCGAGGACCCGCTCCCCCGGCCGGTGGGACGCTATCTCCTGGGCCAGGTATCCGATCCGGCCCGCCCGCCGGACCTCCCCCGTCTCCGCCTCGGAGAGCCCCGCCATGATCCGTAGCAGGGTCGACTTGCCCGCGCCGTTGCCACCGTGGATCAGCAGTTTCTCCCCGGCCCGGACCGTCAGCCGGTCGACGCCCAGCCGGTCCGCGATCCGCACACCGCGGAGGCTCACCAGCTCCCCCTCGGCGCTAGCGGCGACCGGCCGGGCCGTGAAGGCGAGCGGCCGTGGGGGCTTGGGCACCGGTTCGGCGTGAAGGCGTCGCAGCCGTTCCTGTGCGTTGCGCACCCTCCCGGAGACCGAGGCCTGGACCCGGCCGGCGGCCCGGTCGTAGGCCATCTTGTTGTTGTCCTTGATGGAGCGGCCGACGGCCACCCCGTGCGCGGTGGTGGCGGCATAGGCCTCCAGCCGTGCGGTCTCTCCGCGCCACTCCTCGTACGCCTGCTCCCAACGCCGCCGGGCGGCTGCCCGCTCGGCCCGGAACCCGGCATATCCGTCGCCGTAGCGGACGACCGTGCGCCGGTCGGCGTCGACCTCGAGCACGGAGGTGGCGATCCGTTCCAGAAACGCGCGGTCGTGGGAGACGGTCACGACCGTTCCCCGGTGCGAGAGCAGCGCGTCCTCCAGCCAGTCGAGGGCCTGCTCGTCGAGGTGGTTGGTCGGCTCGTCGAGCAGGAGCACCTCGGGTGCCGCCGCGACCGCGCAGGCGATGCCCAGCCGGGCCTGTTCACCGCCCGAGAGGCCGCCGAGGGGACGGCACCTGTCCACATGGCCGAGCCCGAGTCCGTGCATGGCCTTGTCGATCCGGGCGTCCGCTTCGTACCCCCCGCGCAGCTCATAGGCGGTGAGCAGGTCGCCGTACTCGTCGAGCGTGCTCCCGTCCCCCGTGCCGAGCTGTGCTTCGAGCACCCGGAGCCGCCCTTCCATGGCACGCAGCTCCGCCAGGGACTCGTCGATGGCGTCGGCGACGGTGTGTTCGGCGGAGAGTCCGGGGGTCTGCGCGAGCAGCCCCGCACCCCCTTCGGCCAGGGTGACGACCTCGCCCTCTTCGGGGGCTTCGAGCCCGGCGAGCAGACGGAGAAGCGTGGACTTCCCCGCGCCGTTCTCCCCGACGATCCCGATCCGCTCGCCGGGGCGCACGGTGAGCGAGACCTGGTCGAGCAGCAGTCGTTCGCCGCGGGTCACGGTCACGTCTTGTAACGAGATCTGAGTGGGCAAGGGCGCCTCCAAGGTTTCGGTCGACGAAGCAGGGCGGGCAGGACGAGACAGGCGGGTGTACGAGGGCACCCACCGAGCCGCTAAATGCAACCGGTGTCGCGTTACGAGAAGTGTGGCACACTCGAACTCCTTAACGCAACGGGAGTAGCAATTGAATGCGTCGATCGAAGGCGAGATGACCCCAGCACCCGGCAGCCGTCGCCCCGGCGGCCGTACGGCACGCACCCGGGCCGCGGTCCGGGACGCCGTCCTGACAGGCCTGGCCGAGCACGGCTATCCGGCCCTCACCGTCGAGTACGTGGCGGAGCATTCCGGGGTGCACAAGACCACGCTCTACCGCCGCTGGGGCAGTCTGGAGGGGATGGTCGCCGACGCTCTGGATCTGGCGGGGGAGGACGCCTGGACCCCGCCGGACACCGGCAGCCTGGACGGCGATCTACGGGCGCTGGCCCGCGAAGTGGTCGACTCCTTCGCCGACCCGGCGGCCGCGGCCGCACCCACCGCGTTCGTCGGGGCGGCCTTCCAGTCCGAACGGGCGGCCGACGCCCTGCGCACCTTCTACGCCGAGCGCTTCACCCGCTGCGAGGCCGTCGTCGAGCGGGCACTGGTCCGCGGCGAGGCCCCTGAGGGAACGGACGCCGGCGCGGTCGTACGAGCCGTCTCCGCCCCCTTGTTCCTGCGCCTGTTCGTCACTCGCGAACCACTCGACGCCGCACTGGCGGACCAGACGGCCCGAGCGACGCTGGCGGCCGTGAGGGCGGGTGCGTTCGTCCCGCGGCCCGCGCCGGACGAGGAGCACGCCACCGAGGAGCACGCCACCAGGGAGCACGCCACCGAGGGACGCCTCACCGATGATGAACACCTCGCCGAGGGGCGCGTCACCGCGGGCCGAGCCACCGAGGGACACGTCACCGACGGGTGATCAGACCGTCCAGGACGGCTCGAGCCGCACCACGTCCCCGGTCAGCGCCGCCACGTCCGCCTCCGTCTGGGCGCGGAGCCCGAGCCGTTCGACGCGCTCCACCCGGTATTTGCCGTGCTCGGCGGCGGACCGCCACATCGACAGCACCATGAACTCGTTCCCGGGCGCCTCACCGAAGACCCCTCGCAGCATCCCCGGGGAGCCGGCCATCGCCGGATTCCACACCTTCTCCTGCATCAGCGCGAAGTGCTCGACCCGGTCCTGGTAAACACGACAGTGCGCCACCCTGGCCACGTCGGCGTCTGTGAACTTCGGCTCGAAGCCCGTCTTCACATCGAAGCGGTGGTCGAAGAGCTTGACCTGGCTGTCCTTGTACGTGCCCGCCTGCGCGGCCGCGAGCCGGTCGTGCGACCGCGCCATGAACGAGTCGTAGAACGCGCGGCTCTCCCAGAAGGCGAAGACGTGGGCGACGTCGGGCCGCGCCCGGCTCCACCCTCCGCCCTGGCCCCGGAATCCCGGCTCACCCAGCAGCCCCGCCCATTTCCGCTGCCCCCGCTCGAACCCCCGACGGTCCACCACGGTGCAGCGAATCCACTTGACCAGCACCGCGCCATCGTACGGGGCGGGACGCGGCGCCCGTCAGACTACGGCGGAGTGCACTCTCACGAGGGCGGCCGACTCCTCGGCATCCAGTTCGATGCCGAACACCTCGGAGAGCGTCCGGATCAACTCCCCCGGCCCCACTGTGCGTTCTTCCGTCGTTCCGTCCGTCCGGACCGTCGTCAGCAGATCGCGGATCAGCGCCCTGCGGACACCGGCTCCAGGCTGCTGCGCCACCACCTTGCCGACGAAGCTGGACCGCGGATGGCTGGAGCTGTAGTGGTTCATGACGGTGAAGTCACCCGGATAAAGAGTCTGTGGAGAGAAGGCGTACAGGTCCTGCCACCCCTCGGGGCGCAGCGAGCGCAGGACGTGGATGCCCTCATCCTCCGTTCCGATCCCGAAGGTCCAGCCTCCCTGCTCGACCCGGACCCCTTCGCGCAACGGAACGGGCTCCAGCAGGCCTTGCTGGCCGAACCCGGTGTCGGCGAGCCACTCCCGGCCGTCGACGGTGACGACGAGCACTGCGTGGGTCACCGGCAGTAACGCGTCCCCGCGCGTACGGTTCCTCGCCCCGCGGCCGGCCACCTGGAAGCCGAGCCGCTCCAGAACCGCGGCGAACAGCGAGTTCTGCTCGTAGCAGTAGCCTCCCCGCCGGCCGCCCACCAGCTTGGCCTGCAGGCTCTTGACGTCGAGCGCCACCACCCGCCCCAGCGCGACGTCGAGGTTCTCGAACGGAATGGCCCGGATGTGCGCCCGGTGCAACGCACTCAACGTACGGACAGTGGGAGCGAGTTCCCCCTCGTACCCGATCCGCTCCAGGTACGCGTCCAGATCCAGCTCGTCACCGCTCCACATGCTCTCCCCCTCGTTCCGGATGCGCGACCGGTCCAATGATCGCAACGAGCCGTACGACGTCACACACCGCCCGCCCCGGGAGACCGGCGCATGACACCATGAACAACCTGCTCGGGAACGCGGGCAGTTGACCGGACCAGCGGTGCGCTTCGTAGGCGGAGAGGGGAATCACGGTGAGCGGACTCAACAAGGGGGTCGGCAAGGTCGAGGTCACGCTCAAGTGGGACCCCAGCCCGGCCGGCTCCCCGCCGCACGACCTGGACCTCATCGCCGGGGTCTACACGGCGGACGATCCCTACGGTGCGGCGGCCTATCTGGTGCACTTCGGCAGCCGCTCCCCCGACGGCACGATCACACTCAACCGGGACAGTCGTACGGGGCAGGGTTTCGGTTACGACGAGGCGATGACGCTGGAGCTGGACCGGCTGGCGCCCCGCTACGCGCGCGTGGTGGTGGGTGTGGCCATACAACAGGGCGGCGGCCGGCTCACCTTCGGCGCCGTCGCCAACACCGGTGTACGGATCCGCGAGGGCTACACGGACCTGGCCACCCACGACTTCGCCTATGCCGCCGACGCCACGGCGGCGACGATCGCGGAGTTCACCCGGGACGGCACCGACGGCTGGTCCTACCGCGCGCTTCGGCGCGGGTTCGATGCCGACCCGCAGACCTTCACGACGGTGATGGGCGCCCCGCCGGCCTGATCCCCGCCCGCCTGCCCCAGGCCGCCCCGACTTCCACGGACGGCCTACATGAGTGAGGGGACCGGCCTCCCGGCCGGTCCCCTCACTTCACGCGGTCTTCAGCCGCGAACGGTTCAACCGCGGACGGTCCAACCGCTGACGGTTCAGCTGCAACCGCTGGTCGAGCCGCAGCCCTCGCAGATGTAGCAGGAGCCGGCGCGCTGCATCTTCGTACCGCAGGAGAAGCAGAGCGGGGCGTCCGCGCTGATGCCCAGCTGCATCTCGACGAGCTCCGCCGAGGTGTGCGCCTGCTTGGGAGCCGGGACCTCGGCCTTGACGACCGGGTCGACGGCCTTCAGGGGCTCCGTCTGGCGCGGTGCCGACTGGGCCAGGCCCTCGACGTCCACCTCGTCCTCGGCCGGCTCGTAGGAGCCCGTCTCCAGGTGGCGCTGACGCTCCTCGGCGGAGTGGATGCCGAGCGCGGAGCGGGTCTCGAAGGGCAGGAAGTCCAGCGCCAGGCGGCGGAAGATGTAGTCGACGATCGACTGCGCCATCCGCACGTCCGGGTCGTCCGTCATGCCGGCCGGCTCGAAGCGCATGTTGGTGAACTTGGAGACGTAGGTCTCCAGCGGAACGCCGTACTGCAGACCGACTGAGACGGCGATGGAGAAGGCGTCCATCATGCCCGCGAGCGTCGAACCCTGCTTGGACATCTTGAGGAAGACCTCGCCGAGACCGTCGTCCGGGTAGGAGTTGGCGGTCATGTAGCCCTCGGCGCCACCGACCGTGAAGGAGGTGGTGATCCCCGGGCGGCCCTTGGGGAGGCGCTTGCGGACGGGGCGGTACTCGACCACCTTCTCGACCGCGGTACGGATCGTGTCCTCGGCCTTCTCGGTGATCTCGACCTTCTCCTGCTCCTTCTTCTTGGCGGAGAGGGGCTGGCCGACCTTGCAGTTGTCGCGGTAGATCGCGAGCGCCTTGACGCCCATCTTCCAGGCCTCGAAGTAGACCTCCTCGACGTCCTCGACCGTGGCCGTCTCCGGCAGGTTCACGGTCTTGGAGAGGGCGCCGGAGATCCACGGCTGGATGGCGGCCATCATGCGGACGTGGCCCATCGCGGAGATGGAGCGCTCGCCCATGGCGCAGTCGAAGACCTCGTAGTGCTCGGTCTTCAGGCCGGGGGCGTCGATCACATTGCCGTGCTCGGCGATGTGGGCGACGATCGCCTCGATCTGCTCCTCCTGGTAGCCCAGGCGGCGCAGGGCCTGCGGGACGGTGCCGTTGACGATCTGCATCGAGCCGCCGCCGACCAGCTTCTTGAACTTGACCAGGGCGAGGTCGGGCTCGAGGCCGGTGGTGTCGCAGGACATCGCGAGACCGATGGTGCCGGTCGGGGCGATGACCGAGGCCTGGGCGTTGCGGAAGCCGTTCTTCGCGCCGAGGCGGATGACGTCCTGCCACGCCTCGGTGGCGGCGGCCCAGATCGGCGAGTCGAGGTCGTCCATGCGCACGGCCGCGGTGTTGGCGTCGGCGTGCTGCTTCATGACCCGCTGGTGCGGCTCGGCGTTGCGGGCGTAGCCGTCGTACGGGCCGACGACCGCGGCGAGCTCCGCGGAGCGCCGGTACGAGGTACCGGTCATCAACGAAGTGATGGCACCGGCCAGGGCGCGGCCGCCGTCGGAGTCGTACGCGTGGCCGGTCGCCATCAGCAGGGCGCCGAGGTTGGCGTAGCCGATGCCGAGCTGGCGGAAGGCGCGGGTGTTCTCACCGATCTTCTGGGTGGGGAAGTCGGCGAAGCAGATGGAGATGTCCATCGCGGTGATGACGAGCTCGACGACCTTGGCGAAGCGCTCGGAGTCGAACGACTGGTTGCCCTTGCCGTCGTCCTTGAGGAACTTCATCAGGTTCAGCGAGGCGAGGTTGCAGGACGTGTTGTCCAGGTGCATGTACTCGCTGCACGGGTTCGAGCCGTTGATGCGGCCGGACTCGGGGCAGGTGTGCCAGCGGTTGATCGTGTCGTCGTACTGGATGCCCGGGTCGGCGCAGGCCCAGGCGGCCTCGGCCATCTTGCGGAACAGCGACTTGGCCTCGACCTCCTCGATGACCTCACCGGTCATGCGGGCGCGCAGGCCGAACTTGCCGCCGGACTCGACGGCCTTCATGAACTCGTCGTTCACGCGGACCGAGTTGTTGGCGTTCTGGTACTGGACGGACGTGATGTCGTCGCCGCCCAGGTCCATGTCGAAGCCCGCGTCGCGCAGGGCGCGGATCTTCTCCTCCTCCTTGACCTTGGTCTCGATGAAGTCCTCGATGTCGGGGTGGTCGACGTCGAGGATGACCATCTTGGCCGCGCGACGGGTGGCGCCGCCCGACTTGATCGTTCCTGCGGAGGCGTCGGCGCCGCGCATGAAGGAGACCGGGCCGGAGGCGTTGCCGCCGGAGGAGAGGAGCTCCTTGGAGGAGCGGATACGGGAGAGGTTCAGGCCGGCGCCGGAGCCGCCCTTGAAGATCATGCCCTCTTCCTTGTACCAGTCGAGGATCGACTCCATGGAGTCGTCGACGGACAGGATGAAGCAGGCGGAGACCTGCTGGGGCTGAGGCGTGCCGACGTTGAACCACACCGGGGAGTTGAAGCTGAAGATCTGGTGCAGGAGGGCGTAGGCCAGCTCGTGCTCGAAGATCTCGGCGTCGGCGGGCGAGGCGAAGTAGCCGTACTCCTCGCCGGCCTTCGTGTAGGTCTTCACGATCCGGTCGATGAGCTGCTTGAGACCGGTCTCGCGCTGCGGGGTGCCGACGGCCCCGCGGAAGTACTTGCTGGTGACGATGTTGACCGCGTTCACCGACCAGAAGTCGGGGAACTCGACGCCACGCTGCTCGAAGTTGACCGAGCCGTCGCGCCAGTTGGTCATGACGACGTCACGACGCTCCCAGACCACCTCGTCGTACGGATGCACGCCAGGAGTGGTGTGGATGCGCTCGATACGCAGGCCCTTGCTCGCCTTGGTCCCCTTGGCGCGGGAACCTCGTGCCGGACCGCTCGCCGTCTCTGTCATGCCGCCTCCCATATACGGGCAAAACACCCTGAAGTGCCCAG
This sequence comes from Streptomyces sp. ISL-36, assembly GCF_018614205.1. Lineage (GTDB taxonomy): Bacteria > Actinomycetota > Actinomycetes > Streptomycetales > Streptomycetaceae > Streptomyces. The sequence goes on from NZ_JAGGOS010000042.1 coordinate 128,985, forward strand.
AAAATCCCCGGGCACCGTCTTCTTGTCTGCTGTCACGAGCACCGCCGATGGCGCTCGTGACACGTCTTTTCGGCCGCTCACGGCCGGCCTCGGCCGGACCTCCGGTCCGGCCCGCCGGTCAGTCGGCGGCGGTGGCGGGAACGGGGACCTCGGGGGTCACTCCGGTCCCGCATTCCTCTGCGGGGGGCCGCTGGTCGCGGAGCTCCGCGACGGCGGCCTCGAAGTCGTCGAGGCTCTCGAAAGCCTTGTAAACGGATGCGAAGCGCAGGTACGCGACGAGGTCGAGCTCCTGCAACGGGCCGAGAATGGCCAGCCCCACGTCGTGGGTGGTCAGCTCGGCGCTCCCGGTGGCGCGCACCGCCTCCTCGACCCGCTGGCCGAGCTTGGCGAGGGCGTCCTCGGTCACGGGCCGCCCCTGGCACGCCTTGCGCACGCCGGAGATGACCTTGGTACGGCTGAAGGGTTCGGTCACTCCGGACCGCTTGATCACCATCAGCGATGCGGTCTCCACCGTCGTGAAACGACGGGAGCAGTCGGGGCACTGACGGCGGCGGCGGATCGACGTCCCGTCGTCGGTGGTGCGACTGTCGACGACACGGCTGTCGGGGTGCCTGCAGAAGGGGCAATGCATGGTTCCGACCCTCCCTCACGGCACGACTGTATAGCTTCGCCGGGCCCGTCAAGACCCCCTCGAAGCGACCACCAGCATAGGCGATGCGCCTACCCCCGGCAGACCGGGGGGACCACAACTTCTGGGTGGCTGATGCAATCCAACCACTAGATCTGGGGTTGAGTGGCTTTTACGGCGCTTCGCGCGTGTCGTGCGCCCGGGATGCCCGCGACCGGCCACGAGGGTACGCGAAGAGCGCGGCTCCGCCGATTCCGGCCCCTCGGATGCCACACTGGAAGGGCAGCCCCGCTGCCGTACGAGCCGACGGTGGACGGTACCGTAATGACCGAATTGCCACCGGGCCGGGGCGCACACATACACCCACCTGCGGAGACACGTAAAGCAATCTGCGATTTTTCACTCGAACGTGTGTTTGGCGCAACCTTTCGAAAGCCACTACCGTTGTGCCAGCCAGGGAGACCATTCGAGAGGGGCCGCCGACGTGACCACCACCGCAGACAGTGCCACCATCACTGCCCAGGACCGCTCCCAGGGCCGACTCGAGCCGGTGCATGCCATGAATGACGCAGTCATGAACGGGGACGGGGAGCCAGGCCGGCCTGCGCGCTCGTTGCCCGGACGACCTCCAGGCATCAGGGCCGACAGCTCCGGTCTCACGGACCGGCAGCGAAGGGTCATCGAGGTCATCAGGGACTCGGTCCAGCGTCGCGGCTACCCGCCGTCGATGCGCGAGATCGGCCAGGCGGTGGGCCTCTCCAGCACCTCCTCGGTCGCTCACCAACTGATGGCGCTGGAGCGCAAGGGCTTCCTCCGCCGTGACCCGCACCGGCCACGGGCGTACGAGGTGCGGGGCTCCGACCAGCCCAGCACCCAGCCCACGGACACCTCCGGCAAGCCCGCCGCCTCGTACGTGCCGCTCGTCGGCCGGATCGCCGCCGGTGGCCCGATCCTCGCCGAGGAATCGGTCGAGGACGTCTTCCCGCTGCCCCGGCAGCTGGTCGGCGACGGCGAGCTGTTCGTGCTCAAGGTCGTCGGAGACTCGATGATCGAGGCCGCGATCTGCGACGGCGACTGGGTGACCGTACGCCGCCAGCCGGTGGCGGAGAACGGCGACATCGTGGCGGCCATGCTCGACGGCGAGGCCACGGTCAAGCGCTTCAAGCGCGAGGACGGCCACGTCTGGCTGCTGCCGCACAACGCGGCGTACCAGCCGATCCCTGGCGACGAGGCCACCATCCTGGGCAAGGTCGTCGCCGTGCTGCGGCGAGTGTGACACCACCTCGCCGGCTCTGACCGGGCCCCGGGACCCACTGCGCCGGTCCCGGGGCCTGTTCCGTCCTCCCATGGCTCCAGGGCCCCTGCCGAGTCGGCGGGGGCCCTGAGACGTTTCTCGGGCCTTCGGTGGGTCCGTCGTCCGAGCCGAAGCTCAGACGCCCGCCGCCTTCGAGGCGGCGTCGATCGCGGCCAGCGACTTGCGCACCTGGTTACGGTCCGTGGTGTACCAGAAGTCGGGCAGCGACGACTTGAGATAGCCGCCGTACCGGGCCGTGGCGAGCCGCGGGTCCAGTACGGCGACGACCCCGCGGTCTCCGGAGGCGCGTACGAGTCGCCCCGCACCCTGCGCCATCAGCAGGGCCGCGTGCGTGGCCGCCACAGCCATGAAGCCATTGCCGCCGGCGTCCTCGACCGCCTTCTGGCGTGCGCTCATCAGCGGGTCGTCGGGGCGCGGGAAGGGGATCTTGTCCATCACCACGAGCTGGCAACTGGCGCCGGGGACATCGACCCCCTGCCAGAGCGAGAGCGTCCCGAACAGGCAGGTCTGCGGCTCGGCCGAGAAGGTCTTGATCAGCTCGCCGAGGGTGTCCTCGCCCTGGAGCAGGATCGGGAACTCGGGGATGCGGGAGCGCAGCTCCTCCGCCGCTAGCTGAGCGGCGCGCATCGAGGAGAACAGTCCGAGCGTGCGTCCGCCCGCCGCCTGCACCAGCTCGGTCAGCTCGTCGAGCATGTCGGCGCGGTCGCCGTCGCGGGCGGGGCGGGCCAGATGCTTGGCGACATAGAGAATGCCCTGCTTGGGGTAGTCGAACGGCGAGCCGACGTCGATGCCCTTCCACACCGGGACGTCCTCGCCCTGCGTGCCCTCGGGGGCGAGGCCCAGCGACGCACCGACCCCGTTGAAGTCACCGCCGAGCTTCAGGGTCGCGGAGGTGAGCACCACGGACCGGTCCGCGAAGAGCTTCTCGCGCAGCAGACCGGAGACCGAGAGCGGGGCCACCCGCAGAGAGGCGCCGAAACGGTCGTGCCGCTCGTACCAGACGACGTCGTACTCGGAGCCCTGGGTGATCCGCTCGGCGACGCCGTGGACGGTCTCGACCGACGCCATGGCCTGCTTGCGGACGGCGTCCTCGTCCTGGACGGACTTGTCGCGGGTCGAGCCGAGCGCCGTGATGACCGCGCGGGCGGCGTCACGGAGCGCCATCAGGGCGTAGCCCAGGTCCTCCGGGATCTCCTCCAGACGGCCGGGCAGCGCGAGCTCCATCACCCGCTCGAAGCCCTCGGCGGCGGTCTGGAGCTGGTCGGCGACCTTCTCGTCGACCAGCTTCGCGGACCGGCGGACCGCGCGGTTGACCTGGCCGGGGGTGAGCTCCCCGGTGGCGACGCCGGTGACCCGGGAGACCAGCTCATGGGCCTCGTCGACGATCAGCACCTCGTGCTGGGGCAGCACAGGGGCGCCGTCGATCGCGTCGATGGCGAGCAGGGCATGGTTGGTGACGACGACCTCGGCGAGCTTGGCCCGCTCGCGAGCCGCCTCCGCGAAGCACTCCGCCCCGTACGCGCACTTGCTCGCTCCCAGGCACTCGCGGGAGGAGACCGACACCTGGGCCCAGGCCCGGTCGGAGACGCCCGGCGTCAGGTCGTCCCGGTCGCCGGTCTCCGTCTCGTCGGACCAGTCCCGCAGCCGGAGCAGGTCCTGGCCCAGTTTGCTCGTGGGGGCCGCGGCCTCGAAGGGGTCGAAGAGGCCGTCCTCCTCGTCCTGGGGAACGCCCTCGTGGAGGCGGTGGAGGCAGAGGTAGTTCGACCGCCCCTTGAGCATGGCGAACTCCGGGCGGCGCCGTAGCTGCGGATGGAGTGCCTCGACCGTACGCGGAAGGTCGCGCTCGACCAGCTGGCGCTGGAGGGCCAGGGTGGCCGTGGCCACGACCACGCGCTCGCCGTGCGCCAGCGCCGGTACCAGATAGCCGAGGGACTTTCCGGTGCCGGTGCCGGCCTGTACGAGGAGGTGGGAGCTGTCGTCGATGGCCTCGGCAACTGCCTCGGCCATGGTGACCTGGCCGGGCCGTTCCACACCACCGACGGCGGAGACGGCGGCGTGGAGGAGGTCGGGGAGGGATGGCTTCGTCATAGCGCGTCCAGCCTACGGCGCGGCACTGACAAGTCGGATCACGCGAGCGGATTCGGGACCGTCCCGTGGACGGCGGCATGAGGCCGGTCGGGACGGTCACGGTAGCCGTCCAGGTGCAGACGGTTGCGGTTGAGGCAGAGTCGCTCGATGCGCGGGGTGAGCAGATCGAAGAGCTCGAACCGTTCCTTCAGCTCGGGGAAGCGTGCCTGGTGGCGCAGGATCTCGGCACGCACGAGGGCCCAGAATTCTGATGGGGGCACGGCGAGTTGTTCCTCGCAGAGCGGCGCCAGGTAGCGGAAGACGCCGACGAAGAGCCCTGAATGGATGAACTGGGTGAGGAAGTCGGGTTCCTCCGTGAGAAGGACGCTCCGCACGTCGTCCGGCATCGCGTCGTGCTCGGGCAGCGGCCGCGCGCTGATGTTCACGTCGTCGACGAAGTCCTTGATCGCCAGGCGTACGGGGACGTCCTGCTCGTCGTAGACGACGATGGCGTTCTCGCCGTGCGGGGAGAACACGGTGCCGTACCGGTAGAGGAAGTGCAGGAGCGGGGGCAGCAGCGAGGCGAAGAGGCGCTGGAGCCAGGCGAGGGGGGCGAGTCCGGAGCGCTCGACGAGTTCGGCGACGAAGGCCCGGCCGTGCGGATCGGTGTGGAGCAGGGAGGCGAGCGTGCGGGCCCGCTCGCCCGGCGGCAGCCTGAGCGGTTCGCGCCAGATCGCACCGAGGAGTTCCTTGTACTGGTAGGGGACCTCGGGCAGCCGGTCGTAGAGGGGGTGCTCGACGGTGACGGAGGCGACCTCGCCGAGCAGGATCACCCCGCACTCGTCGCGCAGGAAGGGGTCGGCGTCGCGCAGCCCGTGGACCCAGGAGGTGACGGCGGGGGCGGCGAGGGTCCGCTCGGTGGGGAGCCCGCGCCAGACGAGGGTGTTGAGGACCGAGAGCGGCAGCTTGACCGTGTGCCGGTCGGGCCGGCTCGTGTTGAGGAAGGTGCGGATGGACTGCTGCGGCATCCGCAGGTCACCGTCGGCGGGGAGCGGCACGACGGCCCCGGCGGCGATGGCTGGAGCGTAGAGCGGGAGCAGGATCTCGTCCCACTGCCAGGGGTGGACGGGCAGGAGGAGGTACGTGCCGGGGTCCAGGCCGCGCGCCCGGAGCACGGCGTGGAAGGTGTCCAGGACCTCGGCGTCGAGCTCGCGCGCGTAGAGCCGGTCGGGGGTGTCGAGGCCGGGGACGCCTCGGTAGGAGGCGAGGTCGGTGCTGACCGCGATCCAGGGCAGCCGGGTGGCGCGCCGGGCCTCGGGGGCCCAGCGGGCCGCGTCGCCGGCGGAGAAGCCGATCCGGCCCTTGTTGAGGACGAGCCACGGGTGGCCGGTCTGATGGCCTTCGAGCTCGGCGTATCCGAGGTCGGCGAGCCGGGCGGCGGTCAGGGCCGTCCGGTCGAGCCGCGCGTCCGCGGCGAGTGTGGTGCTGAGCTCGCGGATCAGATGGCCGAGGGTGGCGCCGTCGAGGCCGAGAAGGCGCCGGCCTCGGGCGAGGAAGTCGAGGGGATCGGTGAGTGCCTCCCCGTCGAGGGTGATCGTTTCGGCCGAGACGCGCCAGCTGCCGTACGCACCGCGCCGGGCGGTGAAGTGGAGGGCCGAACCGTCGTCGAGACGCAGGACGTAGCGGTCGGGGTTGCCGGGGTCGCCGGCGGGCACGGGCTCGACGATCTCCTCGTACGCGAACTCGCCGAGGGTCTTGGCCAGGAGGCGGACGGACGCGCGGGTCCAGGCGGCCGGGTTCAGCTCGGGAGGCGAGAACAGTGCGGAGTCATGGGTGACAGGGAACGACGGCACGGGGACTCCTCGGGGTGGGAACCGCTGTGGGTCGGGCGGTGTATGTAAGGCAGAGGGGTGTTCACAGGACGTGCCGAAGGGCGCGGTCGCGGACCATGAGGGCGGCTCTCTTGTCGGGAAGGTCGACTTCCGCGGAGAAGCGGAAGCCGGCGCTCAAGAAGGCTGAGACGGAGGGGGTGTTGCGCAGGTCGGGTTCGGCGATGACGCGGGTGCACCGGGGCCGGTGACCGAGGACGAGGTCGGCGACGGCTCGTAGGAGCGTGGTGCCGATACCGCGGCCGCGGTCGGCGACGCTGCCGAGGAGCAGATGGATGCCCGTGTCGTGGGGGCGTGCCGGGTAGTGCCGGGCGAGCGGGTCGAGGTCGGCCCGGTAGATCTCGAAGTAGCTCATGGGGGTGGAGTCGAGGACACCGAGACAGGGCACGCTGCGGCCGTCGCCGCCGACTTGGGCGGAGATGTGGTCCGCGGTCACGGTCTCCGGGCCGGCCAGTTCCCAGAAGGCCGCCACGGCCGGGTCGTTCATCCAGCGGCTGATGAGCGTCACGTCCCGGTCCAGCCGGGCGGGTACGAGTTGGAACGAACCGACCGGGGTGGGGGTCGGGCCCCAGGCGGCCACGGCGTCGAGGAGGTCGCCGTCGGTGGTCGCCGTGCTCTCGCCTGCTGCGAACAGGGCGACGAGCTCCTCCGAGAGGTGCAGGTCCAGGGTGTCATCCCCGCCCGTGTCGGCCGGGGGGAGGGGGCTGGTTGCGGTGCGGGGGAGGTCGTCGGTGTCGGTGCGCGCATCGGCGGGAGGCACGGAGGCGCTCTCCTCTCGGCAGTTCGGTCGGACGTGGTCTTTCAGGGACGGAGGGGGTTGGTGATGGTGACGTAGACGGACTGGGTGTCGACGGGGCCGACGAGCTCGTCCAGGCCGTGGAGTCGGGTGAGGAGATTGGCCTTGCAGCGCAGGGTCGCTGCTTCCAGGAGGCGGTGGGGCAGCGGGGAGCCGAAGCCGGTGGTGGAGGTGAGGAACTGGCGGAAGCCGGCGAGCAGGATGCGTTCGTCGGCGAGGCCTTGGGCGCCGAAGGCGCCGATCAGACCGAGGACATTGTTGATGCCGAGGTAGTAGGCGAAGCGTTCGTCGGTGACCTGGTCGGAGACGAAGGTGTCGCTGGCCGCGCCGATGCCGGGGAGGCGGCTCTCCAGCTCGTCGCGGCGGGACTCACGGAAGTAGTAGCCCTGGTTGTCGCGGTAGCGTCCGCCGACCGGCCAGCCCTCGGGGTCGAGGAGTACGAGGGTGTTCTGCTGGTGGGCCTCGAGGGCGACACCGGCGGTGCCGTCGAGCCAGAGCACGGGTCGGACGACCTGGTCGAGGTAGCGCAGGAACCACTCCGCGGCGACGGCCGCGATGGGGCGGCCGGTGCGGGCGGCGAGCCGGGTGACGATGTCGGCCAGGCGGGAGCGCATCCGGGTCGTGCCGGGCCAGGGGCGCGGGGCGGTGAGGGCGGCGATGCAGACGGCGTCGTCTCCGGCGGCGAAGGGGTTGTGCCGGATCATCACGTCGAGTCCGGCGACGGGGGCACCGTCCGGGGTGTCGACCGCGAGCCAGGCGGGGTCGCGGACGATGTCGAAGCCGGGGTGGGCGGCCTGCCACTGGTCGACGAGCCCGGTGCGCAGGAGCCGGTGGACCTCGACGCCGCGGTGGAGTTCCTTGCGGAGGTTCTCGCGGCGCGAGTTGGTGATGCGTAGGCCGAGGGAGAGCTTGAGCATCGTCCGGGCGCCGGGCCGGTGGACGGTGCGGACGGAGGAGGTGGGGTGCCAGGAGGCGCCGTGGGGTCCGAGGTCGTGGAGGAGCCCGGCGTCGAGGAGGGCGGCGACGTCCGGGCGGTGCGGCAGCTCGCGGGCCTGCCAGGGATGAAGGGGCAGGGGCACGGTGCCGGGGGGAAGTTCGAGTCCATCGGCGAGTGCGGTGGCGAGCTGGGCGGCGCTGACGGGACGGCCCTGTTCGGTCCAGGCGGAGTCGGAGGCGAGGACGGCGTGGTCGACGGCCATCCAGTGCAGGGGGAAGGAGCCGTACAGCTCGGGTGAGAAGAGCCGGGCCTCGGCGTCGGAGAGCCCTTCGCGGCTCTTCGGCGTGGGGTGGAGGGGGTGGCCGAGCAGCAGGGACTGTTCGGCGGTGAGGAAGAGATCGGCGTCGGGGCGGGGGCCGGGCCGGTGACGCCGGTCGGCGATGAAGTCCGCGGTGCGGCGGGCCGAGTCGGCGACGCGGCCGACGAGTTCGGTGCCCTCGGGGCGGCCGGTCTCCCGGCTGAGCAGGGCGGCGACGGTGACGGCGTCGGCCGTCGGGGCGGAGGGGTGCAGCCCTTCGAGGGCCGGGGCGCCGAAGCGGTGCCATCCCGTGGGCGACCAGTAGCGGACGGGGACGAGGAGGGCGGTGCCGCTGGCTTCGAGAGGGATGCGGAGGGTGGTGCACTCCGGGGCGGGCAGGTTCTTCTCCCGTACCCAGCAGCGCAGCAGGTTCTCGATGGTCGCCGTGTCGGCGGCGCGCCGGGTGTCCGGGTCGTCGAGGTGGTCCTCCCCCGTCGCCGCCCCGGCCGTGCGTGACGCGGCAGGCGCTTCCCTGGGGGCCGGCCACGCGGGAGGTACGGGGCCGGTCGTGGGCACCGGCGTGGGACGGGGGTCGTACGGGCCGGAGTGCTGGCGGGGGACGGTGGCCTGTTCGACGGTGAGCGGGCCGCTGGCGGCGCTGCCGGCGTCGGACGCTTCGGAGGCGGGGCTGGCGTTCACGGGGGGGGCTTCCTTGTGAGGGTGTCCGGGTGCGGTCCGGGATCAGTGGGACGGTCCGGTGTCGTTCCGGTGTCGCGTGTCGTATGCCGGCGGACCCGGGCGGTGGGCGCGCTCGGCAGCGGCGAGGGCGTCGGCGAAGCGGTCGAGGACGGCCTCGGCCTGCTCGTCGCTGAGGGTGAGCGGCGGCAGGAGCCGGACGACCCCGGAATGGCGGCCGCCGAGTTCGACGATGAGACCGCGGTCGAGACACGCACGCTGGACGGCCACGGCGAGGGCGGGGTCGACCGGTGGGTCGAGGGCTCCGGGGTCGTCGGTGTCGGGTGCCACGAGTTCGACGCCGATCATCAGCCCCCGGCCCCGCACATCGCCGATGCAGGGGTGAGCGGCGGCCAGGCCCTGGAGGCGGCCGAGCATCCGGGCCCCGAGGGTGGCCGCGCGGTCGGCGAGCCGGTTCTGCCGTACGTACGCGAGGGTGGCGGTTCCGGCGGCCATGGCGAGCTGGTTGCCCCGGAACGTGCCCGCGTGCGCGCCGGGTTCCCAGGCGTCGAGCTCCGACCGGTAGACGATGACCGCGAGCGGGAGGGAACCGCCGATGGCCTTGGAGAGGACCATGACGTCGGGGACGACACCGCTGTGTTCGACCGCCCAGAAGGTTCCGGTGCGGCCGACGCCGGTCTGGACCTCGTCGGCGATGAGCGGGATGGAGCGGGCGGCGGTGATCTCCCGCATGCGGCGCATCCAGGTGTCGGGGGCGGGGATGACGCCCCCCTCACCCTGGACGGGTTCGAGGATCATGCCGGCGGGCGTGGCGACGCCGCTCTTGGGGTCGTCGAGGAGGTTCTCGGTCCAGCGCGCGGACAGTTCGGCGCCGCGCTCGCCACCGACGCCGAAGGGGCAGCGGTAGTTCTGCGGGTAGGGCAGCCGGGTCACGCGTACGTCCGGCGCGCCTCCCGAGGCGTCGAGGGCCCCGGCGGTCATGCCGTGGTAGGCCCCGGTGAAGCTGAGCAGCCCGCTGCGGCCGGTGGCGGTGCGGACGAGTTTGAGGGCGGCCTCGACCGCGTCCGTCCCGGCTGGTCCGCAGAACTGGATGCGCGCGTCGTCGGCGAGCGTCGGGGGCAGGGTGGCGAACAGTTCGGTGGTGAAGGCGTCCTTGACCGGGGTGGCGAGGTCGAGGACGTGGAGGGGGGCGCCGGAGTCGAGGACTTTCTTGATGGCTTCGAGGACCACCGGGTGGTTGTGCCCGAGGGCCAGCGTCCCGGCGCCGGAGAGGCAGTCCAGGTAACGCCTGCCGTCAGCACCCTCGATGGTCAGGCCGCGGGCGCGTACGGGCACGATCGGCAGCGATCGCGCGTAGGTGCGCGCCGCTGATTCGCGCAGTGACTGGCGGCGCAGGATGCCTTCGATGGCACTGCCCTCGGCTGCCGTCCGCTTCCCGGGGCGGGCCTGTGGGGTCGACGGTACGGCCGGAGCTGGTTCGATCACGGCCACGGCTCGGTGTCCTCCCGCTGTAACGGTTGCGTTGCACATCGGTACGTTGCTCGACCGCGTGAACGGCGCCTCTGAACGCTGCCTTCCTGTCCCCCGTACGTACCAACGACGAGGGTTGCCAAGGATCACGGCGGAATCCCAAGATCCTTCGGCTGGGCGGGGTCACGGCCCGGCAACGGCTGGGCGGGGCCAGGAACCACGGACCTGCCTCGTACCGTCCCCTCCGGCACCGGCATAGTGGGGGCCGCACTTCGGCGCCGGTCACGGCGCCACCACTGTTCACTCATGCACAAGTTGACGTAGTCCCAGGGGGATCACGAGATGCGATCGATTCGTCCGCTGCTGGCCGCGGCTGCCGCCGTCGCGGCGTTGACGCTGACGGCGACGGCCTGCGGCCCGACCGAGGAGAACGCGGGAGACAAGCCCAGCGCACCCGCGAGCCCGTCCACCGGCGGCAAGATCACGATTCCGGACGATCTGAAGGACCGGCTCAAGGAGCACGGGATCGATCTGGACAAGTGGAGGAACGGCGAGTGGAAGAACTGGGACCGCGACAAGTGGCTGCGTGAGGCCAAGGACTACGTCAACCCGATCATCGAGGACCTCTGGGACCCGGACCGTATGCGGGACGCCGAGCGCCCCGACAAGCCGGTCGAGGAGGAGGACATCTCGGGTGACGAGGGGGTCACCGACCCGACGCCCGAGCCGGTCAGGGCGACGGGCGTGAAGACGCCGTACCACTCCAACGCCCCCGAGGCGGGCAAGGTCTTCTTCGACGGCCCCGAGGGTTCGATGGTCTGCTCGGCCACGGTCGTGAAGGACCCGGCGCACCCCGGCAAGTCCAACATGGTGTGGACGGCCGGCCACTGCGTGCACGCGGGCAAGAAGGGCGGTTGGTACCGCAACATCGCCTTCGTCCCCTCGTACAACGACGGTGGCAAGGCGACGGCCCAACTGGAGAACGCCACCCGTGAGGAAGTCGCTCCGTTCGGCGTCTGGTGGGGCGACTGGGCGCAGACGTCCGAGCAGTGGATCGCGGAGGGTGCGGCGACCGGCGGTCAGGGAGCTCCGTACGACTTCGCGGTGATCCACGTGACCCCGGAGAAGGGCAGCACGGGCAAGTCGCTGGAGGAGACGGTCGGTTCGGCGCTTCCGGTGGAGTTCAACGCGCCGGCGGTGTCGAAGATCGCGAACATGACGGCGACGGGCTACCCGGCGGGTCCGCCCTTCGACGGCCAGAAGATGTTCCAGTGCCAGGACAAGCCGGGCCGGCTGTCGGTGAAGGCGGAGCAGCCGACGATGTACCGCATCGGCTGCACCATGACCGGCGGCTCGTCCGGCGGCGGCTGGGTCGCCGCCGGCCAGGACGGGAAGCCCGCGCTGGTCTCCAACACCTCGATCGGCCCGGTGACGGCCGGCTGGCTGGCCGGTCCGCGCCTGGGTGCCGAGGCCAAGGGCATCTACGACGAGGTCAGCAAGAAGTTCGCCGGCCGCTAGGAAGTGTCCGGCGCTGATGCGCCGGACGACCTTTGCGCATCAGCGATGCGGAGGCGGGGCCCCGGCGGGTCCCGCCTCCTTCCTACGGGCATACTGTGCACCGCTACTGACGCGTCCATGGCAACCATTCCGTGGCAGTGCCCGGACGCGGTAACACCCCAGGGGGATCTCAACTCATGCGTTCCGCACGACTTTTTCCAGCCTTCGCCGCCGTGGGCGCGGCGCTGGCCCTGACGGCCACCGCATGTGGCCCGTCCGAGACACCGGCGGCCGACAAGCCCGCCGCGGGGGCCAGCGCCTCCGCCTCAGCCTCCGCCTCAGCCTCCGCCTCGGAAGGAGGCGGAGCCGCCCTTCCCAAGGACGTCGCCGACAAGCTGAAGAAGCACGGCGTCGACCTGGACAAGTGGAAGGACGGCGAGTGGAAGAACTGGGACCAGGACACCTGGCTCCGTGAGGCCGAGGACTTCGTCAACCCGGTGATCGACGGGCTCTGGGACTCCCAGCGCATGCAGTCGGCCAAGAGCCCGGACCAGACGATCGCGACCACGGCCGGTGCCGGCGGCAGCGATCCCGTGCCGCGTCCGGTCCAGGCCCAGCGCGAGAAGACGCCGTACCACCGCAACGCGGCTCCGGTCGGGAAGATCTTCTTCGACTCGCCGCAGGGTCACATGGTCTGCTCCGGCACCATCGTGAAGGACCCGCGCCGGCCCGGCCGGTCCAACATGGTCTGGACGGCCGGCCACTGTGTCCACGCAGGTCAGCGTGGCGGCTGGTACCGCAACATCACCTTCGTCCCCGCCTACAACGACCTCGGCAAGTCTCCGTCCGCGCTGCGCAACGCGCAGCCGCACGAGGAAGCGCCCTACGGCCAGTACTGGGCCGACTGGGCCGTGACGTCGGGCGACTGGATCAACCGCGGTGGCACGAACGCCGCCTGGCCGTACGACTACGCCGTGCTGCACGTGCAGCCGATGCGGGGCAAGAAGTCGCTGGAGGAGACGGTCGGCGCCGCGCTTGCGGTCGACTTCTCGGCTCCGACGGCCGCGCAGGCGGGCACGATCGGCGCCTGGGGCTACCCTGCGGCGCCTCCGTACAACGGTCTGATCATGCACAAGTGTCTCGACCGTGCGAGCCGCCTCACCACGGCGCCCGCCACGCCCACCATGTACCGCATCGGCTGCACCATGACCGGCGGCTCGTCCGGCGGCGGCTGGTTCCGTGCGCTGCCGAACGGCAAGACCGTTCTGGTGTCGAACACCTCGATCGGCCCGGCCGGCGGCAACGGCTGGCTGGCCGGCCCGCAGCTGGGCAGGGGCGCGAAGGACGCGCACGAGATGGTGAGCAAGAAGTTCGCCCGCTGACCGAAGGTCCACCGGGCACCTCATGCGGAAGGCCCCGCCCCCTCGTCGAGGGGGCGGGGCCTTCCGCATGAGACGGATACCGTCAGTGCGCGGCCGGGACGAACGGCATCAGGAACGCCGCCAGCTCCTCGTGCACACGCGCCTTGAGCAGCGTGCCCTCCGGCGTGTGCTCCTCGGAGAGCACCTCGCCCTCGGCGTGCGTCCGCGAGACGAGACCGCCCTGGGTGTACGGCACGAGTGCCTCGATCTCGACCTGCGGCCGGGGAAGCTCGGCGTCGATGAGCGTCAGCAGCTCCTCGATGCCCTCGCCCGTACGCGCCGAGACGGCGATGGCGTGGCGCTCGGCCCGCATCAGCCGCTGCAGCACGAGCGGGTCGGCGGCGTCCGCCTTGTTGATGACCACGACCTCCGGCACGTTCACGGCGCCGACGTCGCGGAACACCTCGCGCACGGCCGCCAGCTGCTCCTCCGGAGCCGGGTGCGAGCCGTCCACCACGTGCAGGATGAGATCGGAGTCCCCGACCTCCTCCATGGTGGAGCGGAACGCCTCGACCAGGTGGTGCGGCAGATGCCGTACGAAGCCGACCGTGTCGGCCAGCGTGTAGAGCCGGCCACTGGGCGTCTCGGCCCGGCGGACGGTCGGGTCGAGGGTGGCGAACAGTGCGTTCTCCACCAGCACACCCGCGCCGGTCAGCCGGTTGAGCAGGGACGACTTGCCCGCGTTGGTGTATCCGGCGATGGCGACCGACGGAACCTTGTGACGGCGCCGCTCCTGCCGCTTGATGTCGCGGCCGGTCTTCATCTCCGCGATCTCCCGGCGCATCTTCGCCATCTTCTCGCGGATCCGACGCCGGTCGGTCTCGATCTTGGTCTCACCGGGACCACGGGTGGCCATGCCGCCACCGCCGCCGCCACCCATCTGACGGGAGAGCGACTGACCCCAGCCTCGCAGCCGCGGCAGCATGTACTGCATCTGCGCGAGCGCGACCTGCGCCTTGCCCTCTCGGGACTTGGCGTGCTGGGCGAAGATGTCGAGGATCAGGGCGGTCCGGTCGACCACCTTCACCTTGACGACGTCTTCGAGTGCGATGAGCTGGCCGGGGCTGAGCTCACCGTCGCAGACAACCGTGTCCGCGCCGGTTTCGAGCACGATGTCCCGCAGCTCGCGTGCCTTGCCCGAACCGATGAAGGTGGCCGGGTCCGGCTTGTCACGGCGCTGGATGACGCCGTCGAGTACCAGGGCGCCCGCCGTCTCGGCGAGGGCCGCCAGCTCCGCGAGGGAGTTCTCCGCGTCCTGAACGGTCCCCGAGGTCCATACGCCGACCACCACCACGCGCTCCAGGCGCAGCTGCCGGTACTCGACCTCGGTGACGTCCTCGAGCTCGGTGGAGAGGCCCGCCACACGCCGCAGAGCCGCGCGCTCGGAGCGGTCGAACTGATCGCCGTCCCGCTCTCCGTCGATCTCGTGGCTCCAGGCGACGTCCTCTTCCATCAGGGCATCGGCCCGAAGGCTCTCGGTGCGGCTCGTCTCGGCGAAGCTCTGCTCGTCCTGGGAAGGGGATGAAGAGGAGGTCATTTGATCCTTACGTCGATGGAAAGTCGTTACGTCGATCACAACGTGTGACGGCACCGAAAGATTCCCGGGCCGACGGCGGTGTCGACCTGACGATGGTGACACGCTCGGCCCGGGCCCGTCACCCCGGTTTCGCGGGGCTCGGGGCGGCCTCGGCCGCCTGGCTGCGCCACTCGGGGTGCCCGGGCATGGCCGGCGTCTTCTTCGCGTACAGCCAGCCCGTGAAGAACGCGGTGAGATCGCGGCCCGCGACCTGGGACGCCAAGGCCGTGAAGTCGGAGGTGGTGGCGGTCGCGTCGCGGTGCTCGCTCACCCAGCGGCGCTCCAGAAGCTGGAAGGCGTCCTTGCCGATCTCCTGGCGCAGCGCGTAGAGGACCAGGGCGCTCCCGTCGTACACCACCGGACGGAAAAGGCTGATCTTGTGGCCGGGAGACGGGGGCTCGGGGGCGGCCGGCGGGCCGCCGGCCGCCCTCCACCGGTCCGAGGCGCTGTACGCGGCCTTCATCCGCTTCTCCAGGGGCTGCTTCGCCTTCTCTTCCGCGTACAGCGCCTCGTACCAGCTCGCATGCCCCTCGTTGAGCCACAGGTCGGACCAGGTGCGGGGCGAGACACTGTTGCCGAACCACTGATGGGCGAGCTCATGGACCATGATCGAGTCGACGTACCACTCCGGGAGCCCGGGTTCCGTGAACAGTCCTCTCTCGAAGAGAGAGAGGGTCTGGGTCTCCAGCTCGAAGCCGGTGGCGGCGTCGGCGACGAGGAGGCCGTACGTCTCGAACGGGTACGGGCCGACCTGGCGCTCCATCCACTCCAGGTGGCCGGGGGTGCGCTTCAGCCAGGGCTCCATGAGCTCTCGGTCGGCCGTGCGCACCACGTCCCGTACGGGAAGGCCGTGCGGTCCCGTCCGGTGGACCACGGTGGTGCGGCCGATGGAGACCTGGGCGAGCTCGGTGGCCATTGGGTGGACCGTGCGGTAGGTCCATGTGGTGGTGGCGCCGGCCGTGGTGCGGCCCGTCGGCAGACCGTTGGCGACGGCTGTCAGGCTGCTGGGGGCGGTGATCCGGAAGGTGAAGTACGCCTTGTCGGCGGGGTGGTCGTTGGACGGGAAGACCCGGTGGGCGGCGTCGGCCTGGTTGGCCATGGCGAGGCCGTCGCCGGTACGGACCCAGCCGCCGGTGTCGGCCGGGCCGCTGGGGTCGCTGGTGTGGGTGACCTCGATGGTGAGCGCCTCGCCCTCCTCCGTCTCCCGGGCCGGTGTGATCACCAGGTCCTCGCCGCTGGTCACGAACTCGGCCGGTTCGCCGTCGACGGTGACGGAGGAGACCTTGCCGTGGGTGAAGTCCAGGTTGATCCGCTCCAGGTCGGCGGTGGTGAGCGCCTCGATGCGGGTCACCGCCTCCAGCGGGCGGGTGTTGTCACCCTGATAGGTGAGGGCGATGTCGTACGAGAGGACGTCGTAGCCCGGGTTCCCGAGGTGGGGGAAGAGGGGATCCCCGATGCCGAGCGGCGCGGGCGCGGGGAGGGCGGCGGCGACGAGCCCGGCCGAGGCGGCGACCAGGACGGCGGAGCGCAGCCACCGCGCGCGTGGGGAGGGATGTCGGGGTGTGAGCGGCATGAGCTACGGCTACCAGCGCGTCCTCCGCTCCCCCCGGCGGCGCGCGCGCCGGCCACTCGAAGGAGTCACGTACGGGTGGGGCCGTGTGCCCGCCGGGGTCAGCTCTCCTGGGAGGCGGGGCGCCGGGCGCGGCTGACGTCGTACACGCCGGCCACGTCCCGCATCGCCCGCATCAGCGCGGGCAGCCCCGCCGCGTCCGGGAGTTGGAGGGTGTACGTGTGCCGGACCCGCTGTTCGCTGGGCGGTTCGACGGTCGCCGAGACGACGGCGACGCCCGCCGCCGCGATGACCTCGGTGAGGTCCGCGAGGAGTCGGGGCCGGCCGAAGGACTCGGCGACGAGAGTGACGCGGCATTCGGCGGTGTCGCCCCAGTGGACGGTGAGGGGCTGGCGCCCGAGGCGCTTCATGGTCTCGACGGCCGTGCAGCCGGTGCGGTGGACGGTGACGGATCCGCCACGCACCTGGAAACCGGTGATCTCGTCCGGGGGTACGGGGGTGCAGCAGCCCGCCGGCCGTACGGCGGCGGACTGGGCGCCGGGCAGGTCGGCGAGGAGCCTGGCGCCGGAGCGGCGGTCCGCGGTGACGGAGGCGGGCGGACGGGGATCGGCGGACGGGGCCTTCGCGGCCTCCGGGTGTGCCTGCAGCCATGCGGTGATGGCGATGCGCGCGGCGGGTGTACGGGCGTGCTCCAGCCACGCGGGGGACGGTCCGGAGGCGGAGTCCTGGGCGAGCAGCAGCTGCACCGTGTCGCCGTCGTTCAGGACCGTACTGAGCGTCGCCAGGCGCCCGTTGACGCGCGCGCCGAGACAGGCGTGCGCGGCCTCGCCGTGCTGCGCGTACGCGGCGTCGACACAGCTGGCCCCGGCGGGCAGGCCGAGGGTCCCGCCGTCGGCTCGGAAGACGGTGATCTCCTGGTCCTCGGCGAGGTCCGCGCGCAGGGAGGTCCAGAAGGTGTCGGGGTCGGGAGTGGCCTGCTGCCAGTCGAGGAGCCGGGAGAGCCAGCCGGGGCGGGTGGGGTCGGCGCGCTCTCCGTCCTCGGCCGGTTCGGTGACGCCGTCCTGGGGTACGTACGGATTGCCGAGGGCGACGACTCCGGCCTCGGCGACCTTGTGCATCTGATGGGTGCGGATGAGGACTTCGGCGACGGCGCCGTCGGGGGCGGCGACCGCGGTGTGCAGCGACTGGTAGAGGTTGAACTTGGGCGCCGCGATGAAGTCCTTGAATTCGGAGATCACCGGGGTGAAACAGGTGTGGAGCTCGCCGAGGACCGCGTAGCAGTCGGCGTCCTCAGCCACCAGGACGAGGAGCCGGCCGAAGTCGCTGCCGCGCAAGTCGCCGCGCTTGAGCCGGACGCGGTGGACGGAGACGAAGTGGCGTGGCCTGACGAGGACCTCGGCGGCGATGTCCGCCTCGCGCAGGGCGGCGGAGACATGGTCGGCGATGGCGGCGAGCGCGTCACCCGCGCCGGTGTTCTCGGCGATGAGGGCGCGGGTGTTCTC
This sequence comes from Streptomyces sp. ISL-36, assembly GCF_018614205.1. Lineage (GTDB taxonomy): Bacteria > Actinomycetota > Actinomycetes > Streptomycetales > Streptomycetaceae > Streptomyces. Next base: position 146,647 of record NZ_JAGGOS010000042.1, read on the forward strand.
GTACTCCTCGGGATGGAGGATCGCGAAGACGAGGTCCTCCAGCTCGGACTTGAGCGCCTGGACCCCGAGCCGTTCGGCGAGCGGGATGAGGACATCGCGGGTGACTTTGGCGATCCTGACCTGTTTCTCGGGGCGCATCACCCCGAGGGTGCGCATGTTGTGGAGCCGGTCGGCGAGTTTGATCGACATGACCCGGACGTCGTTGCCGGTGGCGACGAGCATCTTGCGGAAGGTCTCGGGTTCGGCGGCGGCGCCGTAGTCGACCTTCTCCAGCTTGGTCACGCCGTCGACGAGGTAGGCGACCTCGTCGCCGAACTGTTCACGGACCTGATCGAGCGTCACCTCCGTGTCCTCGACGGTGTCGTGGAGCAGGGAAGCGGTCAAGGTCGTGGTCTCGGCGCCGAGTTCGGCGAGGATCAGGGTGACCGCGAGCGGATGGGTGATGTAGGGCTCACCGCTCTTGCGGAACTGTCCGCGGTGCGAGGACTCGGCAAGGACGTACGCCCTGCGCAGCACCGCCAGGTCGGCGTCGGGGTGGTGGGCGCGGTGCGCCTCGGCGACGTGCCCGATCGCGTCGGGCAGCCGGTCCCTGGTGGTGGGACCGAGCAGAGCTGCGCGGCCGAGCCTGCGGAGGTCGATCCTCGGACGGGCGCGCCTGCGGCTGGGCGCCTCGGGGCCGTTGGCCTCCGCTGCGCTCACAGGATTGGTGGCCTCTGTACTCATGGGGCACCTCCGGCGGCATCGACCGGCGGTGAGCGGGCAAGGCGTGCCCGCCGGGCCGGTGCTTGATGCTACCGACCCCACCACGTGGCGCAGTCACGCTCTCGCCGAGCGTGAAACGGATCACCCATTCGAGCGATGGATCAGTCGTTGACTGTTTCGATTCCGCCCGGTTCGCGCCCGGTCGGGGTCAGGCCGTCGGGGCGGCGGTCAGCCAGGAGGGGTCGATGGTGCCCTCGGCGACGATGACGGCCGGGCCGGTCATCTCGATCTCGCCGTCGGGGTGCTCGGTGATGATCAGCGTGCCACCGAGGACATCGACGGTGTACGTGACGGGGGTGCCGCTGACGGCGGGGTCGACGCCGTCCCGGCGCGCGGTGGCCACGGCGACGGCGCACGCGCCCGTGCCGCAGGAGCGGGTCTCGGCGGCACCGCGCTCGTGCACGCGCATGGCGACGTGACGGGGGCCCCGGTCGGCGACGAACTCGATGTTCACGCCCTCCGGGTAGACCTCGGCGGGGGCGTACGGCGGCTCGGAGTACAGGTCGCCCGCGTGGTCGAGGCTCTCGACGAAGGCGACGGCGTGCGGGTTGCCCATGTTCACGTTCCGGGCGGGCCAGCTGCGGCCGTCGACGGTGACGGTGACGCCGTCCTCGGGGAGACGGGCGCGGCCCATGGAGACGGTGACGGAGCCGTCCTTGTCGAGGTGGATCTTCTTGACCCCGGCGCGAGTGGCGACGGCGACCTCGCCCGCGGTGATGTGTCCGGCGTGCTCCAGATAGCGGGCGAAGACCCGGGTCCCGTTGCCGCACATCTCGGCCACCGAACCGTCCGCGTTGCGGTAGTCCATGAACCACTCGGCCTCTTCGGCCATGTGCCGGGCCTCGGGGTGAGCCGCGCTGCGGACCACGTGCAGCAGGCCGTCACCGCCGATCCCGGCCCGCCGGTCGCACAGCCGCGCGACGGCCGCGGGGGGCAGTTCGACGGCGTTGTCGGCGTCGGGGACGATCACGAAGTCGTTCTCGGTCCCGTGGCCCTTGAGGAATGCGAGCGGCGAGGTCTGCGTGGTGGTCACGGCATCAACTCTACGGGGCGGCTCCGACAAGGGCTCGACGGTCCACGGGGTGGGCGGTCGAGCCGGCGAGCGGTCGGGGCTGGGGAGCGGGGTGGGGGCGGGGGTGGGGGGGCTGGGCCGTCCGGGCCGGTGAGGCCGCGGCCCTGTGTGCCGGAAGGTGGAGCGCGGCGGCCCGACGGGTGGCCGGGCGATGTCAGCGGAGGCGGGCCACGCGCCAGACCGCCAGCGCCACCAGGAGCGCGCTGACGGAGACGTACAGGGCGATCACCCGCCAGTTCGGGCGTTCGCCGGAGCCTCGCGCCGGGAGGCCGGGCCAGGTGTGGCCGACCTTGCGGGCGGCCATCATGCCCCAGCCGGCCGCGCAGGAGCTGATCAGCAGCCCCAGCATGGCGACGACGGCGCCGCCCTCGCCGGAACCGAAGGCGAGGGGGAAGGCGAACATCAGGGAGCCGACGGCGGCGAGGCCCACGATGGGCGCGAGCTGCCAGATCCGCAGGCGACGCTGAGGCCGCAGCTCGACCTCGACCTCGTCGGCGTCGACCTCGACGGACGTGCCCTCGGCGTCGTCGGGACCGTCCGGGGTCAAACCGGGCGCGTCACCCGGGGCTTCGCCCCGGGCCGCGTCGTGCTGTTCTCTGTCGCGAGGGCCGGCCTCCATCGCCACGCGCCCTCCCAACTCGGACTCCACTTGGTCGATCGATGCTCGATGATGGCACGCCAAAGACCGCTGGAATGACGGGCATGGCGTCCCGATGCCATCACGTGATCAGGCTGTAACCGCTCGTTCGACCAAGCTCAGCGCCTCTCGCGGGAGTTCCCCCCGGTGTTCCGCGGCACCGCTCAGCCAGTGGACCCGCGGGTCGCGCCGGAACCACGAGTCCTGACGGCGCGCGAAGCGCTTGGTGGCGCGCACGGTCTCGGCGCGCGCCTCGTCCTCGGTGCACTCGCCCGCGAGCGCCGCGAGCACCTGCTGGTAACCGAGCGCGCGCGCTGCCGTGCGCCCCTCCCGCAGTCCGAGCGCCTCCAGCGTGCGCACCTCCTCCACCAGACCGGCCTCCCACATCCGGTCCACGCGCGCGGTGATCCGCTCGTCGAGCTCGGGGCGCTCCACGTCCACACCGATCTGCACCGTGTCGTAGACCGAGTCCGGGCCGGGCAGGTTGGCCGTGAAGGGCTTGCCGGTGATATCGATCACCTCGAGGGCGCGGACGATGCGACGGCCGTTGCTCGGCAGGATCGCGCGGGCGGCCTCGGGGTCGGCCGCGGCGAGACGGGCGTGCAGCGCACCGGAGCCCCGCTCCTCCAGCTCCGCCTCGAGGCGGGCCCGTACGGCCGGGTCGGTACCGGGGAACTCGAGGGCGTCGATGGCACCGCGCACGTACAGGCCGGAGCCGCCGACCAGGACCGGCGTGCGGCCGGCGGCGAGCAGTCGGTCGATCTCCGCGCGGGCGAGCCGCTGGTACTCGGCGACGCTGGCGGCCTCCGTCACGTCCCAGATGTCGAGGAGGTGGTGGGGGACGCCACCGCGCTCCTCGAGCGTCAGCTTGGCGGTTCCGATGTCCATCCCTCGGTAGAGCTGCATCGAGTCGGCGTTGACGACTTCGCCGCCGAGCTGTTGGGCGAGGAAAACACCCAGATCGGACTTTCCGGCCGCTGTGGGACCGACGACGGCGATGACCCGCGGGGCGGGAGCTGGACTTCTCACCGCCCCAGTCTCGCAAACCTCTCGACGGGTCCCCGAATGAGCGACGTGACGGGCCGCATCCGGGTTCGTTGCCAGTTGCGAGGTTCCGACCGCCGGTTTCCGTACCGGCTGCACTTGCACCGGGTGGCGCATTGGGGCGCACCGGGCGCCGCGGGGCTTCTCCCACACGAGTACGCTATGGAGTGGAAATGGGCGTTTTTGCAATGTTTCGCCGCAAGAGCAAGGAAGCTGCCGAGGCGTCAACGGAGGAGGCCCAGGCCGTCACCCTGACGGGCGAGGCGGAGGACGCGCAGGCCGCCACCGAGGCCGTCGACGCAGCCGATGCCGAGGCGCCGGTGGCCGCCGGGGAGGCGGAGACCGACGAGTCGTCCGACGCCGTCGAGGCGGTCGAGGCCGTGGAGATCCCCAAGCAGCAGTCGGCCGAGGAGGCCGCGGACAACGAGGCCGGCGAAAGCGCCCGGAAGTAGGTCCTGGAGACAGGGCAGACGGATACGGACTCACCGGAGGGAAGGTGACCCATGGGTCTCCTGGATTCACTGAAGGCCAAGCTCGCCCCTGCCAAGGACAAGGTCTCTGATCTCGCGCAGCAGCACGGGGAGAAGATCGACCACGGCTTGGAGAAGGCCGCGAAGCTGGTCGACGAGAAGACCAAGGGCAAATACAGCGACAAGATCGAATCGGGCACCGGCAAGGCCAAGGACGCGCTGGACCGGATCGCCCACAAGGACGGCGACGCCAAGGGCGAAGGCCCGACCCCGCCACCGGCCGCCTGAAGCCCGGCGTCACCTGAACGACCCTCCGCACGGCGGACGGCCGCGGAACACCTCGCTCCGCGGCCGTCCGCCGTTCGTCATGGGCGGGTGCCCGGGGTTCGTCACGAGCCCGGCGTCCACCGTGCGTCATGAGCCGCGTCCGCCGCGCCGGCGGGTCGGACGACCGAGCGGCTAGGACCAGGCGGCGACGATGTAGCCGACGCCGTAGGGGGCCTCCTCGTACAGGAGCCGGCCTTCGAGCCCCGCGCCTTCGGCGGCGCCCGCGAGGACCTGCCAGGGAGCCCGGCCTGCCGCCTTGAGCTCGTACGCGAGGTTCTCGTCCAACGCCCGAAGGGCCTCCAGGTCCGCCGCTCCCAGCGCCCTGGCCGCCGCCGCGTCGAAGGGGGCGGCGCGTTCGTCCAGGTACCCGGGCGCCTTGAGCGTCCGGCAGGCCGACCCGTCACCCATCACGAGAAGCGCCACGCGATCGGCGGACGCGGCCAGCTCCCGGCCCACGGCGCCGCAACGGGCCTCATCCAGCCGCTCCGCGACGGCGAGGCCCTCGATCGGAGCGTCGGCCCAGTGGGCGCGCTCCAGGAGCCATGCGCCGACGGAGAGGGAGGTGGGCAGCGGGCGCTCCCCCACCGGCCCGGTGCCGAGCCGCACGGAGAGATCGACTCCGAAGCCGGCGAAGCTTCCCACCGAACCGGCGGGGAAGGTTCCGGCGGCGTCCTCGCCGGCGGGACCGACGACGTACAGCCGGTCGGGCCGGGAAGCCGCCAGCAGCCCGACGGCGTCGGCACAGGCCGTCCGCGCTCCAGCGAGCTCATCGGCGGCCCCCACCGCCACGTCGGGCACGAGCAGGGGAGGACAGGGACAGACGGCTGCGGCGACAAGCATGATCCGCAGCCTACTGGGACGGAGCGACGCCCTCCGGTCCCGGCGCACTCCACGCGGGCCGGGACGTGCCCTCGGGCTCGGTCGCCTTCGCGACCTCGGCGTCGGCCGAGTCGCAGACCGGCTCGGCGATGCCGATCCGGGTCTGTGTCTCCGACGCCAGGCCCTTGACGATCACAGAGGCGCCCGGCGCCGCGGTGTCCGGCGTGTCATTGCCCGACGTGTCAGTGCCCGACGTGTCAGTGGCTGCCACAGGCCGGGGCGTCGGCCACCGGGAGCGGCTCCGGGACACCGATCTTCGGCAGGCCCAGCAGAACGCCCGTCGGCTTGGCTGCGGCCGCGGTGGTGCGCTTCTCCCAGGCGTCGCCGGCGCGAGTACGGCGTACCGACGTCGTCGGGCCCTCGGCCAGCAGGTGGTGCGGGGCAGCGTAGGTGATCTCGACGGTCACCACGTCGCCCGGGCGGACCTCCTGGTCCGGCTTGGTGAAGTGGACGAGCCGGTTGTCGGGGGCCCGGCCGGAGAGCCGGTGCGTGGCGCCGTCCTTGCGCCCCTCTCCCTCGGCGACCATGACCTCGAGCGTCCTGCCGACCTGCTTCTTGTTCTCCTCCCAGGAGATCTCCTCCTGGAGGGCGACGAGACGCTCGTAGCGCGCCTGCACGACCTCCTTGGGGATCTGCCCGTCCATCTCGGCCGCGGGCGTGCCGGGCCGCTTGGAGTACTGGAAGGTGAACGCGTTGGCGAACCGTGCCTCGCGGACCGTGTGCATCGTCTGCTCGAAGTCCTCCTCGGTCTCGCCGGGGAAGCCCACGATGATGTCGGTGGAGATGGCGGCGTGCGGAATGGCCGCGCGGACCTTCTCGATGATGCCGAGGAAACGCTCCTGCCGGTACGAGCGGCGCATCGCCTTCAGGATCGGGTCGGAGCCGGACTGCAGCGGCATGTGCAGCTGCGGCATCACGTTCGGGGTCTCCGCCATGGCCGCGATGACGTCGTCCGTGAAGTCGCGGGGGTGCGGGGAGGTGAACCGGACCCGCTCCAGGCCCTCGATCTCGCCGCAGGCGCGCAGCAGCTTGGAGAAGGCCTCGCGGTCGCCGAGGTCGGAGCCGTAGGCGTTCACGTTCTGGCCGAGCAGGGTGATCTCGGAGACGCCCTCGGCGACAAGGGCCTCGATCTCGGCGAGGATGTCGCCGGGGCGGCGGTCCTCCTCCTTGCCCCGCAGCGCCGGGACGATGCAGAAGGTGCAGGTGTTGTTGCAGCCGACGGAGATCGAGACCCAGGCGGCGTACGCGGACTCGCGGCGGGTCGGGAGTGTGGAGGGGAAGGCCTCCAGCGACTCGGCGATCTCGATCTGTGCCTCTTCCTGGATGCGGGCGCGCTCCAGGAGGACCGGCAGCTTGCCGATGTTGTGCGTGCCGAAGACCACGTCGACCCACGGGGCCTTCTTGACGATGGTCTCGCGGTCCTTCTGGGCGAGACAGCCGCCGACGGCGATCTGCATGCCCGGGCGCGTGGTCTTCATGGGGGCGAGGCGGCCGAGGTTGCCGTACAGCTTGTTGTCGGCGTTCTCGCGGACGGCGCAGGTGTTGAAGACGACGACGTCGGCGTCACCGTCGGAGCCCTCGGGGGCCCTGACGTAGCCGGCGTCCTCCAGCAGACCGGAGAGCCGCTCGGAGTCGTGGACGTTCATCTGGCACCCGTAGGTGCGCACTTCGTAGGTTCGCTGGACGTCCACTGCCTGGCTCCGGTCGCTGCTGGTCATGGGACAAGGGTATGCGGTGTCGGCCGTTGCCCAGCCCCGAGCTGTCCGGAGCCACCCGGAGCCGTCCCCCGGCCTCGGCCCGTACGGTCCGCGACCGTCAACGGGTGGGGGCGGCCGCGGCCGAGACGGCGGTGGTGAGCTGGGACCGGAGGCTTCCCGCGTCCGGTCGGAGGGCGCCGCTGAAGGCCGCGGAGCCGATGGTGAAGGCGTCGGCCCCGGCAGCCGCGAGGGCGGCTATCTGTTCGGGGGTGGTGATGCTCCCGGCCACCACCAGCCGGCCTGTGGTGGCGGCCCGGGCGGCGCGGACGAGGGCGAGCGGGTCGGCGTCGGCGGCCCGGTGGGCGAGCAGGTCGACTCCGGCGCAGCCCGCGGCCTCGGCCCGGCGGCAGTCCGCCGCGATCCGCTCCGGGTCCCCGGCCAGGCGGGTGGGGTGACCGAGTGGTTCGCCCACGAAGGGGAGGTAGTGGATGCCCGTGCCGGCGAGGAGGGCCAGTGTCTCGTCGATCCAGGTGCCGCCCATGAGCTGGTCGACACCGAGGTCGATGGCGGCCTTCACCGAGGCGAGGGCCTGGTCGCGCGTGGTGCTGACCACTTCGAGGTAGCTGCTGGCGCCCATGGCCTTGATCTGCCGGTGGAGCCGGGCGAGTGTTCCCGGGTCGACACCTATGTCCTTGAAGCCGATGTGACCGATGCCCAGCTCACCGACGGTGTCGAGGACGTCGAGGCAGTCCGTGACGGTCCTGTCGTCACGGGTGAGCATGAAGATGAAGTCCACGGGGGTCCTCCGGATCATGAGATGGGGGCCGGGGCGGGGGCCGGGGGTTCGGTCGGGCCGGTGGCGGGCCCGGCGGCCAGTCCGTCGGCCTGGTGCAGGGCGGTGAGGAGGCTCGTGTGGTCGGCGGTGCCCTGTCCCGCGATGTCGAAGGCGGTCCCGTGGTCGACGCTGGTCCGTACGAACGGCAGGCCGATGGTGATGTTGACGCCGTGCTCCAGGCCCAGGTACTTGACGGGGATCAGCCCCTGATCGTGGTACTGGGCGACGACGGCGTCGAACTCCCCGGCTCGGGCCCGCATGAAGACCGTGTCGGCCGGCCAGGGCCCGCTGGCGTCGATGCCTTCCCGACGGGCGGCTCGGACGGCCGGTTCGACGATTTCGAGATCCTCGCGTCCGAAGAGCCCGTTCTCCCCCGCGTGCGGGTTGAGGGCGGCGACGGCGATGCGTGGACGGGAACCGGTCCGGCCGCCGCCTCGGAGGGTGTGGTGGGTCAGCCGGATGATCTCCAGCTCGCGGGCGGTGGTGAGGGAGTCCAGTGCTGAACGCAGCGACTGGTGGACGGTGACGAGGACGACCCGGAGCTCGTCGTTGGCCATCATCATCGCGTAGTCACGCGTGCCCGAGAGCTCGGCCAGGATCTCGGTGTGCCCCGGGTAGGGAAGTCCCGCCAGCCGCAGCGCCTCCTTGTTGATCGGTGCGGTGGTGAGGGCCCGGATCTCTCCATGGAGAGCGAGCTCGATGCCCCTGCGCACGTACCGGAAGGAGGCGGCACCGGCGCGGGCGTCCACGGTGCCGAGCGTCAGGTCCGGGGGAAGCGCGCCGCCGGCGTCGGTGAGTACGTCCATGACCCCGGGCGTGTGGGCGGCCTCGGCCATCGAGTCGATCGGCCGCACGGTCAGCTCCGTGCCGGTGGTGCGGCAGGCCCGCGCCAGGCAGGCCGGATCGCCGATGACGACGACGGGAGGGCGACGCCGAGGGTCCGCGTATGCCTTGACGGTGATCTCGGGCCCGACGCCGTTCGGGTCGCCCATGGTGACGGCGATCGCGTTCATGCGTCCCCTCCCGTTACGTGATCGACGCCGGCGACGAGAAGACGGCACAGCCGGTCGAGCGTGATGCGGTCGCCGAATCCGCCTGCCTTGATCAGGACGGGGATGGGTGGCCGGCCGAGGAGGAGGCCACGGGCGATTCCGGGCTCGGGTTCGTCGTACAGCTCGATCCCGGCGGTGCCGAGCGCTTCGAGGACCATGACGGCGCTCTCGCCGCCGGTCAGCACGAGCCCGTCCGCCGAGCCGTCCGCGACCAACTCCTTCACCACCAGGGCAAGGTCACGGGTGAGCGTGTCGGAGTCGGTGGCAGCACGGCGCTCGTCCGGGGTGTGGGCCACCAGGACCGGCGCGGACGCCCGCCGAAGAGCTTCGACGGCCGCGCCGGGATCGTCGCTGTCCGCGCAGGCCACGTCCTTTCGCGTGCGCAGCAGTTCCAGTTGGCGGCGGGAGGCCGGATGGGCACTGCCGACGGCGACCAGCGGGCGGAGAACGGTGGGCAGGCCGTGGGGCGCAGTGGCGGGGGTACGGGGGTGACGGCGGGCCAGGGCCGCGGCGAGCCCGGGCGAGCCGACCCAGAGCACGTCCCCCGGCCGGGGAGCCGAGGAGACCAGGCGGTCGAGATCGGCGTCGGTTTCGGCCGAGCAGACGAAGAGGCCCCCTTTTTCGATCAGTTCGGGCAGTCCACCCAGGTCGTCGGGGTCGACGAGGTCCGCCTCCGGCAGGAGATCCGCGAGATCCGAGGTGCGCACGGGGTGCGCCGGGTCGCGGGCGAACTCGGTCTCGTGCACCGGCACGCCCCGGACGTACTGGATCCCGCGCAGCGTGGTCCGGCCCTCGGCGGGGAACGCGGGGGCGATCACCACGGCCCGCCGCTCCGAGCCGGCGTGGGCGGCGCGGATCTCCGCCGCGAGATGCCCCCGCAGCGTGGAGTCGACCGTCTTCAGAAGCAGTTCGGCGCCCGCCAACCGCCGGGCGGCCCGCTCGGTCCGGCTCACCGCCTCCGCCTCCACCAGCAGCCTGCTGCCGAGATCGACCGCGATCACCCCCTCGGCCGTGTCGGGAAGGGTCTCGGGGGTGCTGAGCAGGGCGCGGGCTCGGTGGCCCGCTCTGCGGAACGGCGCCGCGCCGTCCCCCGCACTGGTGAGGTCGTCCGCGAGGACGGCGATGCGTGAAACGGAATCGGCCTGTGCGGCGGCCGTGCGGGATTCCACCCTCATTCGTCGTCGCCCTCCTCGGGTCGCCGGTGGTGACGACATCAACACTGGCGTTCGCAAAGCGGCTGGACAAGCGATTCCTTCTCACCTCACCTGTGAGTAGATTTCACACATGCGTTGGCCCGACCTCCCCCCGCTGAACTCTCTGCTGCCCTTCGAGGCGACGGTGCGGCACGCGAGCATGACCCGGGCCGCCCAGGAGCTCCATGTCACCCACGGTGCGGTCAGCCGCCAGATCCAGACCCTGGAGAAGGCCCTCGGCACCACCCTCTTCGAGCGCGGGACCCGGTCGCTGCGGCCGACCGCGCAGGCCCGCCGGCTCGCGGCCGCCGTCCGTGACGCGCTCGACCAGGTCGACACGGCCGCTCGGGAGGTCTCGCGCCGGGAGCGTGGGGGCCCGCTCGCCCTGTCCTGCGAGCCGACCCTGCTGATGCGCTGGCTCATCCCGCGCCTGCCCGACCTCGCCGCCCAGGTACCGGGCCTCACGGTGCACCTGTCGGCGGGCGGCGGGCCCGTCTCCTTCGAAAGGGACCCGGTCGACGTCGCCCTGCGTCGCGACGACTTCCTGGTACCCGAGACGGTGAGCCGCTCGCCCCTCTTCACGGAGAGGATCGGTCCGGTGTGCAGCCCTGAGCTGGCGCAGCGGATCACCGCGGCGGCATCCCGTTCCCGGGCGGAGCGGGCGGAGTGCTTCGCCGGCATGACGATCCTGCACACGAACACACGGCCCACGGCATGGGACGACTGGCAGCGGATCACCCGTACACGCGTCGAAGGTGCCGGTGAGCAGAGCTTCGAGCACTTCTATCTGGCGCTGCAGGCCGCCGTCGCGGGCGTCGGCGTCGCGATCGGACCGTACGCGCTCGTCCACGACGATCTCGTGCGCGGGCAGTTGGTGGCCCCCTTCGGTCTGGTCGCCGACGGGACCGGATACCACCTGCTCAGCCCGAGACCGCCCGAGCAGGACAGCCGGATCGCCCTGCTGCTCGGCTGGCTCCGGAGCCAGGCGGCCGAGTTGTGACGTGACGCGGTGCGGCGCCGCGTCCGCCGTACTGACGCCGGCCTCCCCACCCGGCGCCGCGTCCGCCGTACTGACGCCGGCCTCCCCACCCGGCGCCGGCATGCCCCGGCACCACTCCCGCCCCCCGCCAGGACAGAGCGCGACACCCGTTCCCGGGAGGCCGGGCCTGGCCAGCACGGGGCGTGAGCTGGCAGGATCGCGCCATGCTCGCCTCCCTCTCCCGTGCCGCCCGTCGCCGCCTCCTGCAGGTGTCGGCGGCGCTGCTCGTGGTGTGCGGACTGCTGATCTGGTGGCTTGTTCCGTTCGGTCCACAGGCGCCGAGTGGGCACGTCACCTTCAGTACAGGCGTGCCCACCGGCGTCTACCAGCGCTACGGGGAGCTGTTGCGCGAGGCGCTCGCCCGTGATCTTCCGGATGTCTCGATAACGCTCGAGGACAGCGAGGGCTCGCAGCAGAATCTCGCCCGGCTGGCCTCCGGCGAGGCCGACTTCACGATCGCCACGGCCGATGCCGTGGCCCAGTACCAGAGGGACCGGAAGCCCGGGTTCGACCGGTTGCGCGGCTGCGCCCGCCTCTACGACGACTACGTCCAGCTGGTGGTCCGTAAGGGGTCCGCCGTGCGCTCCGTGGCCGATCTGCGCGGGCTGAGGGTCGGCGTCGGCCAGGAGGGCTCCGGAGTCCGGCTCATCGCCGACCGGGTCCTCGCGGCGGGCGGCCTCACCCCCGACGTCGACATCGAGCCGGTCTCCGCGGGCATCGACACGATGCCGGCCCTGCTGGAGCGCGGGCAGCTGGACGCGTTCTTCTGGTCCGGCGGCCTGCCCACGCATGCGGTGCAGGCCCTGTCCGAGCGTTTTCCGGTGCGGCTGGTGCCGCTGGACGCGACCCTCATGGACAACCTCCACGCCGTCGGCGAGTCCACCCGCCACTACCGCTCCGCGGTCATCCCGGCGGACGCCTACGCCAGGGCTCAGGACGGGCAGCCGGTGGACACCCTGGCCGTCGCGAACCTCCTGGTCACCACGGACACGGCGGATCCGGCCCTGGTGGAGGGTTTCACCCGTACGGTGATCAGAAGCCGGGATCGGATCGGCAGCCAGGTCCACCCCGCGCAGCTCGTGGATCTGCGGACCGCGATCTACACCGAACCGCTGACACTCCACGAGGGCGCGCGGCGCTACTACCGCTCCGTGAAGCCGTAGCCGGCCGCCGCTCGCCGCCCCCAGCCGCCCGGTCAGCCCCTCAGCGCACCCCAGTGCCCCTCGGCGCACCCCAGTGCCCCTGCGGCCCCGTCCGCGGCACCGTGACCGTCACGCGCAGCCCGTGCGGTTCGTTCGGCGCGTAGTCGATCGAACCGCCCCCCGCCGCCAGCAGCACGCGGGAGATGGAAAGGCCCAGCCCGGACCCCTTGATGTTCTGGTGCCGGTTGCTGCGCCAGAAGCGGTCGCCGACCCGTTCCAGCTCGTCGCTCGTGAGCCCCGGACCATGGTCCGCGACCACGATGGTGCAGGTCTCGCCCTCGGACGCCACGGTGACGGTGACCTCCTCACCCGCCGGCGTGAACTTCAGCGCGTTGTCGATCACCGCGTCGAGGGCGCTGGAGAGCGCCACCGGGTCCACCCAAGCCGTCACCGCCCGGCCCTCGCCGCTCAGCCGGACCCCCTTCTCCTCGGCGAGGGGACGCCAGGCGGCGACCCTCTCGGCCGACAGGGCGCCGATGTCGGTGAGGCGCAGATCCGCGGCGGCGTGCTCGGCGAGCGCGAGGTCGAGAAGGTCGTCGAGGACCTGCGCGAGCCGCTTGCCCTCGGTGCGGACCGAGGCGATCTCCTCGTTGCCCTCGGGCAGTTCGAGGGCGAGCAGCTCGATGCGCAGCAGCAGCGCGGAGAGCGGGTTGCGCAGCTGATGGGAGGCGTCGGCGACGAAGGCCCGCTGTTGTTCGAGGACGTCTTCGACGTTGTCGGCCATCTCGTTGAACGAGCGGGCCAGACGCCGCAGCTCGGGCGGCCCGCCGGCCGCGGCGACCCGGGACTTCATCCGGCCGGTGGCGATGTCGTGGGTGACGGAGTCCAGCACGCGGACCGGCCGCAGCACCCAGCCCGTGAGCCGGAAGGCGGCACCGACGGCGAGCAGCATCGCCGCGGACTCGCCCGCCACGATGATCAGCCAGCCGGCCAGGATGCGGGAACGCAGCTGCCCGGTGGGCGAGTCGGTGACCACGACGGCGACGACGTCACCGTCGCGTACGACCGGCGAGGCGATGACGAGACGGGCGTTTGGCTGCCACGGCCAGACCTGCGGCGGGTCATGGCTGCGGCGGCCGAGCAGCGCCTCCTGGAACGCCCGGCGCCCCTCCCCCTCGGAGGGGACGACCCAGTCCTCGGGCGCGGCGGCCATGGCCCGGTTGTCGCGGTAGAAGATGCCGGTCCGAATGCCGTAGACGTCGTGGTAGCTGGCGAGTTCCCCGCGCAGCGTGGTCCGGCGCTCGTCCATGCCGGGGTCGGTCTCGCTGACGAACTGGGCGAGCGCGGCGAAGCGCGCCCCGTCGTCGAGCCGGTCGACGACCACACGCTGCTGCTCGGAGGCGGCGAGGCTGGCGGCGAGCGGGAAGCCGAGCGCCAGCAGCACACCGGCCATCAGGACGATGAGGAGCGGGAGGAGGCGAGTGCGCACGTGAGACCCGGGGGTTAAGCGGCCGGGGCGACCAGGCGGTAGCCGACGCCGCGCACGGTCTCGATGAGCGCGGGCATCCGCAGTTTGGAGCGCAGCGAGGCGACGTGCACCTCCAGCGTGCGGCCGGTCCCCTCCCAGTTGGTGCGCCACACCTCGCTGATGATCTGCTCGCGCCGGAAGACCACGCCGGGGCGCTGGGCGAGCAGGGCCAGCAGGTCGAACTCCTTGCGGGTGAGCTGGACGGGGGCGCCGTCGACGCTGACCCGGCGGGTGGGCAGCTCGATGACGACGGAGCCGAGCCGGAGCGCCGCGCCCTCGCCCGACGTGCCGGACTCCTCGCCTCCGGCGGTGCGCCGGCTGACCGCGTGGATCCGGGCGAGCAGCTCCCCGGTGTCGTACGGCTTGACGACGTAGTCGTCGGCCCCGAGGTTGAGCCCGTGTATGCGCGACCGTACGTCGGCCCGTGCGGTCACCATGATCACCGGGGTGGTGGTGAGCTTACGGATGCGGCCGCAGACCTGGTAACCGTCCTGGTCCGGCAGGCCGAGGTCGAGCAGGATCACTCCGTACGACGGGCGCTCGCCGTGGGCCGCGGGGAGCACCGCCTGGAGCGCCTCCTCGCCGTTGCGGGCGTGCGTGACCGTGAACCCGTGCTTCGCCAGTACGGCGGACAGGGCCGCGGCGACGTGGTCGTCGTCCTCGACGAGCAGCAGTCTCATGACCCTCCTCCGGGGCGGGGCGATGCGGCCGGGCGATCCGGCCAGGGGTTCCAGCCGGACGGTCCGGCGTGCGGTCCACCGCCGGCTCGCCGACGGGCGGTCCGGCGGGCGGTGCGGCGTGGTGCGGCCGGAGATCCGGCCGGGCGGTCCGGCCGGGCGGTGTGGCGCGTTCTCGTGTGATGACCAACATGTACCAGCTGGGCACAGGGCATGAACGCCGATCATCGGCGTCAGAGTCAAGTCTCCGCCTGTTACCCGAGCGTTTCCGTTATGGACCCGGTACGCCATGAGCCGCCCCGTTCACGCAGTGTGTCCGGTTGCGGCCGGATCGTTATCCTCAATTTCCGCTCAGATGTAATGACGCTCGTCGCACCACGTGCCTAGTGTCCTCCCCAACCGAGGAGGACGGAGCAAGAAGCCGATGAGCGGAGTGTCAGTGACCAAGGGCTCGGAAGACGCCGTACCGGCGGCGGGCGACCTGGTCGTGCTGTCCAACGTGAACAAGCACTTCGGCGCGCTGCATGTGCTCCAGGACATCGACCTGACGATCGCCCGTGGCGAAGTCGTGGTCGTCATCGGGCCTTCCGGGTCCGGCAAGTCCACACTGTGCCGCACCATCAACCGACTGGAGACGATCGACTCCGGCACCATCACCATCGACGACCGGCCGCTGCCCCAGGAGGGCAAGGAACTGGCCCGGCTGCGCGCCGACGTCGGCATGGTCTTCCAGTCCTTCAATCTCTTCGCGCACAAGACCGTGCTCGAGAACGTCATGCTGGGCCAGGTCAAGGTCCGCAAGACGGAGAAGAAGGCCGCCGAGGCCAAGGCCCGCACGCTGCTCGACCGGGTGGGTGTCGGCACCCAGGCGGACAAGTACCCCGCGCAGCTCTCCGGCGGCCAGCAGCAGCGCGTCGCGATCGCGCGGGCGTTGGCCATGGACCCGAAGGTCATGCTGTTCGACGAGCCGACCTCCGCCCTCGACCCCGAGATGATCAACGAGGTCCTCGAGGTCATGCAGCAGCTGGCGCGTGACGGCATGACCATGGTCGTCGTCACCCACGAGATGGGCTTCGCGCGCTCCGCCGCCAACCGCGTCGTCTTCATGGCCGACGGCAAGATCGTCGAAGAGGCCACGCCCGACCAGTTCTTCAGCAATCCGCGAAGCGACCGGGCCAAGGACTTCCTGTCGAAAATCCTGCACCACTGACGACGGTCATCCCCCATGCTTCACCTGACGATCAACAAGCCACGAACAAAGGGATGTTCACCATGAAGCTCCGCAAGACCGCGGCCGTGGCCGTCGCCGTCCTCGCCCTGACCGCGACCGCCTGTGGTGGCAAGGAGGGCTCCGCCGGCGACAAGCCCGCCGTGAAGCCCGGCGACTCGAGCGCCCCCCAGCTCCCCAAGTACATCGTCGCCACCGATGTGAAGCTGGAGTCGCCGACCTTCAAGGAGGCGCAGAAGCGCGGCAAGCTGATCATCGGTTCCAAGGCCGACCAGCCGTACCTCGGCTTCGAGGACCAGGCCACCAAGGAGCGGTCCGGCTTCGACGTCGAGATCGCCAAGATGATCGCGGCGGAGCTCGGCTTCACCGAGGACAAGATCGAGTGGAAGACGGTCGACTCCAAGCTCCGTGAGACGGCGATCTCCACGGGCCAGGTCGACTACTACGTCGGTACCTACACGATCAACGACAAGCGCAAGGCGCAGGTCGGCTTCGCGGGTCCGTACTACAAGGCCGGCGCCGACCTCCTGGTCCGCAAGGACGAGACCTCGATCACCGGTCCGGAGACCCTCAAGGGCAAGAAGGTCTGCTCGATCACGGGCTCGACCCCGCTGCAGGAGATCAAGAA
The DNA here is from genome assembly GCF_018614205.1 of Streptomyces sp. ISL-36. Lineage (GTDB taxonomy): Bacteria > Actinomycetota > Actinomycetes > Streptomycetales > Streptomycetaceae > Streptomyces. The sequence continues at coordinate 162,857 of NZ_JAGGOS010000042.1, forward strand.
GCCGAAGTACGGCGCCCAGACCACCGAGCTCGCCAAGTACTCGGACTGTGTGCAGCAGCTGCTCACCAAGCAGGTCGACGCCGTCACCACGGACGACTCGATCCTCAAGGGCTACGCCGCGGCCAACGCCGGCAAGCTCAAGGTCGTCGGCAAGCCGTTCACCGAGGAGCCCTACGGCATCGGCATGAACAAGGACGACAGGGTCCTGCGCACCAAGATCAACGAGATCCTGGAGAAGCGCACCCAGGACGGCACGTACAAGAAGATCTACGAGGCCACTCTGGGCCTCTCCGGCTCCGCGTACGTCGCGCCGCCGGCGATCAACCGCTACTGATCCTCGGCCGGACGCCGGCGCCCCGTACCGACGTACGGGGCGCCGCTCCCCCTGCCCGCACCTCGCCCGTATGCCGTTGCCCGTATGCGTTGCCCTATGCCGTTGCCCCTGCCCTGGCACGCCTTGTCCGTAGGCCGCTGACCGCCGACGCGGAGACCTCATGAACGTACTGCTCGACCATTTCCCGGAGTTCCGCGACGGCTTCATAGGAACCGTGTCGATCACCGCCGTCAGCTCGGTCATCGCGCTGGTCCTCGGCGTCATCGTCGCCGGCTTCCGGGTCTCGCCCGTCCCGCCCCTGCGCTTCTTCGGCACCCTCTGGGTGACCCTGCTGCGCAACACCCCGCTGACGCTGCTCTTCCTCGTCTCGTTCTTCGTGGTCCCGGAGATCCTCTTCCCGGGCATGAGCCCCTTCGTGCTCGGCTCGCTCGCGCTCGGCTTCTACACCTCGGCCTTCGTCTGCGAGGCCGTCCGCTCCGGCATCAGCACCGTGCCGCTCGGCCAGGCCGAGGCGGCCCGTTCGCTCGGCATGACCTTCTCGCAGACGCTGCGGATGATCGTGCTGCCGCAGGCGACCCGTACCGTGCTGCCCCCGCTGAGCTCGATCTTCATCGCGCTCACCAAGAACTCGGCCATCGCCGGCGCCTTCAGCGTCACCGAGCTTTTCGGCTGGCAGACGCTGATGAGCGAGCAGGGCTACGCGATCGGCCCGATCTTCGTCTGGGTGGCCGCCGCGTACCTGGTCGTCACCTTCACCATCAGCGGGATCTTCCGCGTCCTCGAGCGCCGCATGGAGGTCGCCCGATGAGTGCCAGCGTTCTCTACGACACCCCGGGCCCCAAGGCGCGCGTCCGCAACCGGATCTACGCGGTCCTGGGCACCGTCGCCATCGTCGCGCTGCTCGCGGTGAGCGTGCTGCGGCTGAGCGACAAGGGTCATCTCGACCCCGCGATGTGGGACATCTTCAACTACGCGGGCATCCGGCAGAACATCGCCGACGCCCTTCTCTCCACCCTCAAGGCGTTCGGTCTCGCGGCCGTCGGCTCGCTCGTCCTCGGTGTGCTGCTCGCCGTCGCCCGGCTCTCCGACCACCGGCCGGTGCGCATGCTGGCCACCGGCTTCATCGAGCTCTTCCGCTCCATCCCGCTGCTGATCACGATCTACGCCGTGTGGGTCGCCTTCCTCACCGACTACTCGATGTGGGCACTGGCGCTCGGCCTGTCGATCTACAACGGCTGTGTGCAGGCCGAGGTGCTGCGCGCCGGCGTCAACGCGGTGCCCAAGGGCCAGCGCGAGGCGGCGTACGCCCTGGGCATGACGAAGACCCAGGTGATGACGACCGTCCTGATGCCGCAGGCGATCCGGTCGATGCTGCCGACGATCATCAGCCAGCTGGTGGTCACCCTGAAGGACACCTCCCTCGGGTTCGTCATCCTCTACCCCGAGCTGCTCTACTCGGCCCGGCTGATCGCGTCCAACACCCAGGTCAACGGCCAGTACCCGTACGTCTCCACCATCGTGGTCTTCGGCGCCATCTACATCGCGCTGTGTCTGGCGCTCTCCGCGCTCGCCACCTGGATCGAGAAGCGCGGCCGCCGGGCGAAGACCGGGATCGCGGTGGCCCATGCCGGGGCTCCGGGCACGGATGCCGAGGCAGGAGCCCTCGAACCGGCCGGTGACGCGGCCGACGGGCCTGGCATCACGAAGAACTGACAGTATGTGACATCATCCGGGGGCAGTGGCGGTCGCGCCGCTGCCCCCGTCGCTTGACGCAAGCACCCGCAATGGGTTGCATACGTTCTGTGATCACGCACCGGGCTCGCGCCACTCTTCGCTGTGCTACCCGCATGACCGAACGGCCTTCAGGAGCCGCGCCGTGGACCCGGTGATCATCGTCGGCGCAGGGCCCGTGGGCCTCGCGCTCTCCCTTGCCCTGGCCTCGCAGGGCGTGCCGAGCATCGTCCTCGACGAGGGGCCCGGCAAGGAGGAGCCACGCCCCGCCCGTACGGTCGTGCTGCGCGCCGACATGGCCGCGATGGTGGAACGGCTCGGCTGCACCACCCTGCGTGACGAGGGAGTCCGGTGGGTCGGCTGGCGCTCACTGCGCCGCAAGCAACAGATGAGGCACATCGAGCTGAATCTCGGTCTCGGCGGTACGGAGAGTGACGGCGACGGCCCGGCGGCTCCCCTGCACATCCCGCAGCACGCCCTCGCGCGCGGCCTGCGCGACGCGATCGCCGGGCAGGAGCTCGTCCGCCTCGTCACCGAGGCCCGGCTCGACGCGATCGAGCAGGACGCCCACGGCATCACCGCCCACACCCGCGGGCCGGGAGGGACCTGGTGGCGCGGCAGCCACCTGGTCGGCTGCGACGGCGCCCGCTCCACCGTGCGCAAGCTGCTCTCCGTCCGCTTCCCCGGGCGCACGGCGGTGGAACGGCACGCCGTCGCCGCACTGCGGACGGAACTCCCCTGGGCCGGCGAAGCCCTGTTGCACCGTCAGCCTCCGTGGCGAGGCGGCGGCGACGAGATCACGGCCCGCCCGCTGCCCGACGGCGTCTGGAGGATCGACTGGCTGCTGCCGCCGCGCGGGGACCTCGTCACCCCCGACGCTCTGATCACCAAGATCCGGGACACGCTGGCAGGGTGGTGCGGCGGCGAGACTCCGCCGTACGAACTGATCGACACCGGCGTCCACACGCTGCACCATCGGCTCGCCCGGCGCTGGCGGGTGGACCGGGTCTTCCTCGCGGGCGACGCGGCGCATCTGCTCGGCGCGGTCGGCACCCAGGGCCTCGACGAGGGGCTGCGGGACGCCGACAACCTGGCCTGGAAGCTCGCCCACGCCTGGCACCACGGGGCGTCCGACACACTGCTCGACAGTTACCAGAGCGAGCGCCGGGCCGCCGTCGCCTCCCGGCTGCGGGCCGCCGACCAGTCTCTGCCCGTACTGCGCGGCGGTGGGGGTCTGCGGACGTACATCCCCGGTGGAACACGGGGCCACGACACTCTGCTGGCCGACGGTCACCTGGGGCGCGGCCCGCTCGGCGCGCCTCCCTCCTACCCGCACTCCCCCCTCGCGCCCCCGGACGCCGGGGCCGCCCGGGTCGCGGTCGGCACGGCGGAGGGCTCGCCGGTGGAGGACGTCCGGGTGACCGCGCCGGACGGCACGACCGTACGGCTCCGGGACCGGCTCGGTCAGGGGCGGCTCCTGGTGGTGCTCGTCGCGCCCGGCACCGGTGTGTGGGACCGGCGGCACTGGATGAGCGCGGGTGTGATGCCCCGGCTCGTCGACGCGGTGCGGGCCCTGCCGGCGAAGGCGGAGTTGCTGGTGACCGAGGCCTACCCGGGCGCGGCGGCTCACACCGTCCTGCTGGTGCGCCCGGACGGGCATCTGGTCGCCGCGTTCTCCGGGGTCCAGCCGGCGGAGCTGTACGCGGCGGCGGACGCGACCCGGGGCGGAGCGGCGAAGACGCCCGAGGAGCCGCCGGAGCCCGCGAAGCCGGCGAAACAGGGGGCGGCGCGGTCCGCTCCGAAGGCGGCTACGGGCCGGAAGGATCCGAAGGGCGCGACGGTCACCAAGGGCGCGAAGGTCACCAAGGGCGCGACGAGCGCGAAGGGTACGAAGGGCGCGAAGATGGCCGGCGGCGGTTCGAAGCCGGCTTCGAGGACGACCTCCAGGGCCGGGAAGAAGGCCGGCCCCCGAACGCCGTCCCCCGCGCGGTCCCAGCCACCCGAGGCGCCGTCCGGAGCGCTGCCCAAGACACCCGTCAAAGCGCCCTCGCAAGCGAACGCCCAGACGCGCGACCGCACCGCGGACATCAATTGACCGTCGCGGGCGCACATGGTGTACTCCGGAACGTGACCGACACCGATGTGCGCCTGTGGCGGAGGGTCCATATGGACCTGATCCGCTATGCGGGCTGCGTGTGTCGCCCGTCCTGCTGACTTCGCCTCTCCTTCCGCGCGCCCTTCGCCGCTGACGTCGGCGTACCGTCGCGCGTTCCCCGCGAACCCTCAGGACGGTCTTCCGTGCCCCAGCACGTCTCCACGCCTCCCCTCGCCCCTGCCCCGGCCCTTGCCTCTGGCTCTGCCTCCGCCTCTGGCTCTGGCTCTGCCTCTGCCGGCCGCTCCGGGTCCTCCGCCCCCACCGCGGCCGACCTTCTGGACTTCGTCCGCCGTACCGCCGCGGACATGGAACTCATCGACTCCCTGCCGCTCGACCCCGAGGGCCGTACCTGGGTGCGGCTCGACGGGCCCGGCGGCAGCGAGGCCTGGCTCATCGGCTGGCCGCCCGGCACCGGCACGGGCTGGCACGACCACGCCGAGTCGTACGGTGCCTTCACCGCCGCGCGCGGCACCCTGAAGGAGAACTCCCTCGCGGTACGGCTTCCGGCGGGCGGCTGGAAGACCCTGGAACTGTCCGACGGGTTCGACAGGCATCGGCGGTTGACGGCCGGCAAGGGGCGCGCGTTCGGGCGGCACCATGTGCACGAGGTGCTCAACGAGTCCCGGGACACGCACGCCGTGTCGGTGCACGCCTACTATCCGCCGCTCCCGCTGCTCCGGCGTTTCAGCCGGTCGGGCGCGGTGCTCCGTCTTGAGCAGGTCGAGCGTCCGGAGGACTGGCAGTGAGCAGCGAGCGCGTGGGGATCGACGAGCACCTGGAGCGGGTCAGGTCCGGCCTGGACCGGATCGAGGCGCGTGCCGCCTACGAGGCGTACCGAGCGGGTGACGCGCTCCTGGTCGACACGCGGTACGCGGCGCTGCGGGAGCGGGACGGGCTGATCCCCGGCGCGCTGGTCGTGGAGCGGAACGAGCTGGAGTGGCGGCTCGACCCGCTGGGCAGCCATCGGGCGCCGCAGGCGGACAGCCACGACCTGCGGGTGGTCGTGTTCTGCAACGAGGGCTACGCGTCCTCCCTGGCCGCGGCCTCACTACGGCAGTTGGGGCTGCACCGTGCGACCGATGTGATCGGCGGCTTCCAGGCGTGGAAGGTCGCGGGCCTGCCGGTGCTGCTGCCGTCCGATCCCCGACGCCCCGTGGAGGACGCCCCTGCAGGGGGCTCGGTGGAGGACACCCCGTTGGGAGGGCCCCTTTGAGAACGCCCTGCTGAGAAGAGCCCGTTCCGATGGGCCTGTTCAGAGTCCCGTTCCGATGGGCCTGTTCGGAAGGCCCCGGGGAGGGCGCCGCTTTCAGAAGGGCTCTTCCAGACCTTCCGTGTCCTCGCCCTCTTCCTCCAGGGCCTGCCTGACGACCCGTAGGGCCATGCCCTCCGCGTACCCCTTGCGGGCGAGCATCCCCGCGAGCCGGCGCAGCCTGCGGTCGCGGTCGAGGCCGCGGGTGGCACGGAGTTTGCGGTCGACGAGCTCGCGGGCGGTGATCTCCTCCTGCTCGGAGTCCAGTTGCCCCACCGCCTCCTGGATGAGCGAGGGATCGACACCCTTGGTGCGCAGCTCGCGGGCGAGGGCCCGGCGGGCGAGGCCCCGCCCGTGGTGCCGCGACTCCACCCAGGCGTCCGCGAAGGCCGCGTCGTCGATCAGTCCGACGTCCTCGAAGCGGGAGAGGACCTCTTCGGCGACTTCGTCGGGGATCTCACGCTTGCGCAGGGCGTCGGCGAGCTGCTTGCGGGTGCGGGGGGTCCCGGTGAGCAGGCGCAGGCAGATCGCCCGCGCCCGCTCAGCCGGTTCCTGGGGCGACAGCTCTTTCTCGGCCCTCGACGAGTCGGGGCTGTCGCCCGGCCATTCGGTACGACCGGTCACCGGATCAGCTCTTGGCCGCCGGGGCCTTGGTCGCCTTGGCGGTCTTGGCCGCCGGTGCGGTCTTGGCCGCCTCGTCCGTGGCCGCCGCGTCCGTGCTCACGGCGCCCGGGGCCGGCTCGGCCGTCACGGCCTCCGGTCGGACACCGACGCCGAGCTTCTCCTTGATCTTCTTCTCGATCTCGTCGGCGAGGTCGGGGTTGTCCTTCAGGAAGTTGCGGGCGTTCTCCTTGCCCTGGCCGAGCTGGTCGCCCTCGTACGTGTACCAGGCGCCGGCCTTGCGGACGAAGCCGTGCTCCACGCCCATGTCGATCAGGCCGCCCTCGCGGCTGATGCCCTGGCCGTAGAGGATGTCGAACTCGGCCTGCTTGAAGGGGGGCGCGACCTTGTTCTTGACGACCTTGACGCGGGTGCGGTTGCCGACCGCGTCCGTGCCGTCCTTCAGGGTCTCGATGCGGCGGATGTCGAGGCGCACGGAGGCGTAGAACTTCAGGGCGCGGCCACCGGTCGTGGTCTCCGGCGAGCCGAACATCACGCCGATCTTCTCGCGGAGCTGGTTGATGAAGATCGCGGTGGTCTTGGACTGGTTGAGCGCGCTGGTGATCTTTCGGAGGGCCTGGCTCATCAGACGGGCCTGCAGACCGACGTGCGAGTCACCCATCTCGCCCTCGATCTCCGCACGCGGGACGAGCGCGGCGACGGAGTCGATGACGATCAGGTCCAGGGCGCCGGAGCGGACGAGCATGTCGACGATCTCGAGCGCCTGCTCGCCGTTGTCCGGCTGGGACAGGATGAGGTTGTCGATGTCGACGCCGAGCTTCTTGGCGTACTCGGGGTCGAGGGCGTGCTCGGCGTCGACGAACGCGACCTGGCCGCCGGCCTTCTGGGCGTTCGCGACGGCGTGCAGGGTCAGGGTCGTCTTACCGGAGGACTCCGGGCCGTAGATCTCCACGACACGACCGCGCGGCAGGCCGCCGACGCCGAGGGCGATGTCGAGGGCGGTCGAACCGGTGGAGATCACCTCGATCGGCTCCTGGGTACGGTCGCCCATGCGCATCACGGCACCCTTGCCGAATTGCCGTTCAATCTGTGCGAGTGCGGCTTCGAGGGCCTTCTCGCGGTCGGTTCCTGCCATGGGTTCCACCCGGTTTGCTTGAGTCGATCGCTTCATGTGAAAGACGCTAACCCCTGCCACTGACAATGGGCCCCGACGTCCCTCCGGCCTGTGGAAAACTCGGCGGCGTCCTGGCCGAGAAGCCCGTGATTCCAAGGGCCGGACCTTCATAAGAATGGATGTTCGATTTTGGTGTCAAGCGCACCACGCCGCCTGTGGACAGCCCTTCGCGGCACCCCCTCCCGGTCGGCGGATCACGGCGTGCGCCACGCCCCACCTATCCTTCCTGGCATGGCCCTCCCCTTCCGCGTCCCTGGCGGCCGTGTGTCCCCACGGGTCGCCGACGCCGTCGTGGCCCTGGTCGTCGCCGTCGTCGTGGCCGTCTGGACGCTGGTGTCGGCGCGGTACACGAGCGAGCCCACCGCCCGTACCGTCATCGGCTGGCTGCTCGTCGTGATCGGCTGCGGGGCGCTCTGCTTCCGGCGCCGGCTGCCGGTCACGGTCGCCGTCGTCACGCTGCTGGCCTGCGCGGTCTACTACCCGCTGTCGGCCCAGGACGGGCCTCTGATGATCGCCTTCGCGCTCGCGCTCTACACGACGGCCGCGGAGGGCCGGTTCGTCGCCGCGGTCACACTCGCCGCGGTCACCCTGCTCGCCGTGGGCATCGGCGAGATCCGTCAGGAGCCGGGCCGGCGCCAGATCGACGACACCTCGCTCGCGATGCTCGCCGGCTGGCTGATCAGCCTCGTCGCCGTGGGCCGCGCCCAGCGCACCCGGCTCGCCTATCTGCACGAGGTGGAACAGCGGGCGCTCGCCGCCGAGCGGGAGCAGGAGGCGCGGGCCCGGCAGAGCGCCTCCGAGGAACGGCTGCGCATCGCCCGGGAGCTGCACGACGTGCTCGGCCACAGCATCTCCCTCATCAACGTCCAGTCCGGTGCGGTGCTGCACCGGCTGAGCAAGAAGCCCGGACCGGACGTCGCGCTGGCCGCCGCCGAGGAGGCGCTGGAGGCGGTGAAGGCCACCAGCAAGGACGCGCTGCGCGAACTGCGTGCGACCCTCGGGGTACTGCGCCAGGCAGACGAGGCCGCGCCGACCTCACCGACCTCGGGTCTCGCCCTGCTCGGCGAGCTGGTGGAGCGGGCCAGGAGCACGGGCCTCGACGTCCGTACGAGCGTGGCGGGCACGCCCGTACCGCTGGCGCCGCCGGTCGACCTGGCCGCGTACCGGATCGTGCAGGAGTCGCTGACCAATGTGACCCGGCACTCGGGGGCGCGTACGGCGCTGATCACACTCGACTGGGGCGCGGACGAACTGCGCCTGCGCATCGAGGACGACGGCGAGGGATCGCCGGAGGAGCGACCGCTGGGCAGCGGGATCCGGGGCATGGCCGAGCGCGCCCGGGCGTTCGGCGGCGAACTCGCCGCGCACAACACGGCCGAGGGTTTCCTGGTCGACGCCCGGCTCCCGCTCGCCGCACCCACCACGTCACCGACCTTGCCCAAGGGAGACCCTCGATGATCCGCGTCGTACTCGCCGACGACCAGACCCTGGTCCGAGCGGGTTTCCGCTCGATCCTGGCCGACGAGGACGACATCGAGGTGGTCGGGGAGGCCGCGGACGGCGAGCAGGCGATCGCGCTCGCCCGTGAACTGCGCCCGGACGTCGTCCTCATGGACATCCGCATGCCGGGCCTGGACGGTCTCGAGGCCACTCGCCGCATCACCGCCGACCCCCGGCTCGAAGGGATCCGGGTGGTGATCCTGACCACCTTCGACATCGACGACTATGTCTACGGCGCGCTGCGCGCCGGGGCGAGCGGTTTCCTGGTGAAGGACACCGAGCCGATGGAGCTGCTGCACGGGGTACGGGTGGTGGCGCGCGGTGACGCGCTGATCGCCCCGGCCGTCACCCGCCGCCTGATCGCGGAGTTCGCCGGCCGCAGCAAGCAGCCCGACCCGAGCCCTCGGCTTAACGCCCTGACGGAGCGGGAGCGCGAGGTGATGGGCCTGGTGGGGGCCGGGCTGTCCAACGACGAGATCGCCCGACGACTGGTCCTGTCCCCGGCGACCGCCAAGACGCACGTCAGCCGGATCATGACCAAGCTCGACGTCCGGGACCGGGCGCAGTTGGTGATCCTGGCGTACGAGTCGGGGTTGATCACGCCGGGTTGGCTGGCCTAGCGCCGGGCGCCCTGCGGCCAACGCCCGGCCGGCCGGCCGGGTCAGACGGCACGCCCCCGATACCGGCGAGAGCGGTGGGATCGGCGAGTTCGGTCGGGGCACCCTTAGGGGGCACGCGCGCGTGGACGCAACTCCTGGGGTACGCGCGCGTGGGGCGGCGCAACCGCGGGGGTACGCCCACTGACCACCGCCGGGCGACGCCGTGCCCGTAGCCGTACGCCGACGCTGGCAGCGTGAATCCAGACGTCCTCGATCTCGCCCGGCTGCAGTTCGCCCTCACGGCGGGCGGCCACTTCCTCTTCGTCGCCCTCACCCTGGGTCTCGCGACGGTCGTCGCCGTGCTCCAGACCGCGGCAACGATCGGCCGGAAGCCGCTGCGTGGCCGGAGTCAGCGCGTTCCACCTCTTCCGGCGCACACCCGAGTGGGAGTTCTTCGGCCGGAGCCTGCGGATCGGGGTGTTCCTCTCCTTCCCCGCGCTGATGGTCACGGCCGTCTTCGGTGGCATCCAGTTCGCCGCGCTGCGCACCCTGCAGCCCATGAAGTCGGCCGTTTTCAGCCGGCAGACCGCTGAGATCGAGCGGCTCCAGACGGACATGGCGGCCCGCTTCGGCCCCGGCGACTACGTCCCCTCCGAGGCGTGGACGCGGGGCGGCGGTCTGGTCATGCTCATCTGCTTCGGCCTGATGATGTACTTCACCTTCGCGGGCGTGATCATGGCCTGCTTCAAGAAGGTCGTCTTCCGCTTCCGGCTCTGGCACCTCGCGCTGATGGCCACCGTGCCGCTGCCCTACCTGGCGATGATCAGCGGCTGGATCTTCCGTGAAGCGGGCCGCCAGCCCTGGGTCGTGTACGGACTGCTGACGACCGAGGACGCGGTCTCCGACCTCTCGCCCACGTCGATGCGCGTCTCGCTGGCCGTCTTCACCACCCTCTTCGCGCTGCTCGTGGTCCTCAACGCCTGGCTGCTCGCCCGGTTCGCCCGCCGTGGGCCCGTCGACTCCGGTCTCGGCCACGACGACCGTACGGAAGCCGGCGAAGTCCCCGCCGAGGACTCCGCCGAAGCCGTTCCCCCCGCGCGCTACTAGGAGCCGACCATGGACACCCTCGCCATCGCCCTGCTCGCGTTCTTCGCCACCGGGTACTTCGTCCTCGCGGGCGCGGACATCGGGACCGGGATGCTCGTCCCGTACCTCGGCCGCACCGATCGTGAACGCCGCCTGGTCATCACCGCCTTCGCGCCCTTCTTTCTCGGCAACGAGGTGTGGCTGATCGCCACCGCCGGAGTGCTCGTCGGCTGCTTCCCCGAGCTCGAAGGGGAGTTGCTGACGGGCCAGTTCGTCGTGCTCGTGCCCTTGCTGACCGGCTGGATCGTCCGTGACGTCGGGCTGTGGTCGCGTGGCCGAGGACCGGGCGGAAGCGGCGGCGGAGGCAGCGGCAGCGGCAGCGGCAGCGGCAGCGGCAGCGGCAGCGGCCGAGTCTGGCGCGCGCTGTGCGACGGGGCGGTGGTGTGCGGCAGTTGGACGGTGGCGCTGGCCTGGGGCCGGCTGCTGGCGGCGCTCCTGATCGGCGGGACGTCACATGAGAGCGGCGCGCCGTACGAGAGCGGCACGGCGTACGGGTCCGGCGCGCCGTACGAGACCGCCACCGGCCCGGCCGCCGTCCTCATCGCCCTCGCCGTGGCCGCCCTGTTCGCAGCCCACGGGCTCGGTTTCGCCATGCTGCGGCTGACGGGCCTCCCGTACGCCCGCGCCCGTCTGCTCGTGGGACGGACCGGCCCTGGCAGTCCTTCGCCCTCACCGCCGTCCTCCTCGGCGCGCTTCCCGTGTTCGCCGGAAGCGCCCTGCCGCTGGCCGCCGAGGCCGCGGACGGCGCCACGCTCGCGCTGCTCGTACCCGCCCTGCTCGTCGTCACACCGTTCCTCGTCGCGGCCCAGGTGTGGACCTGGCGCACCTTCCGGCATCGGGTGACCCGTCCCTCGTACCTGTGACTTCCAGAAGGAGAAACGATCATGACCCTCACACGGGACACCGCTCCCCCGGCCACCCGAAGGGGCAGCGTCTTCGAGCGCCTGGCCCTCTTCTCGTACCGCCACCGCTGGTCCGCCGTGCTGCTGTGGATCGTGGTGGTGGCCGCCGCGACCGGTGCCTCGACGACCGTCGGCAGCGCCTATCACAACGACTTCTCGCTTCCCGGCACCGATTCGCAGGCGGCGCGGACCGTCCTGGAGCGGCACGGATCGGCCCAGGCCGCGGACGCGACGCTGCAGATCGTGGTCAAGGACGAGCAGGGCGTCCGCGGAAAGACGGTCCACGCGCGCGTGGAGCGGTTGCTCGGCACGGTCGCGGACCTGCCGGGGGTGGCCGCTGTCCGTAGCCCCTACGAGGACGCGGCGGCGGTCTCCCCGGACGGGACGGTCGGCTACGCCACCGTCACCCTCGACGGCGAGGCGGCGAACACCGACCGCGCCCAGGTCGTGAAGATCATCGAGACCGTGCGCGCGGCCCAGGGCGATGGACTGACCGCTGCGGTCGGCGGTGACGCGGCGCGCGGCGCCGAGGAAGGCGGAGGAGGCGCCGCCGAGGGCGCGGGCATGCTGGGCGCGCTGGTCATCCTGGTCTTCCTCTTCGGATCGCTCGTCGCCGCGAGCCTGCCCGTCGTGACCGCGCTCTTCGCGGTCGGCAGCTCCATCGGTCTCATCGCGCTGGCCTCGCACCTCGCGGACGTCGCCGACTTCACCCCGCCGATCATGATGCTGGTCGGCCTCGGCGTCGGCATCGACTACGCGCTGCTGATCTTCTCCCGCTACCGCGGCGAACTGCTGAACGGCGCCGAGCCCGAGCAGGCCACCCGGACGGCCCTCGACGCGGCGGGACGGACCGTCTTCTTCGCCGGCTGCACGGTGATCATCGCGCTGATGGGCCTGGTGGCACTCGGGCTCGGTTCGCTGCAGGGTGTCGCCCTCGCCGTCGCCCTGACCGTCCTGGTCACGATGGCCGCCTCCCTCACCCTCCTCCCGGCGCTGCTCGGCATCTTCGGCCGGCGGATCGGGCGGCAGGTCGGCAAGCGGGCCGCGAAGAGCCGGCGGGTGGAAGGCGCAGGGTGGCGGCGCTGGGCGACCGGCGTCCAGAAGCGGCCGTGGGCGGCGCTCCTCGTCTCCATGGCGGCCCTCGGCGCGCTCGCCGCTCCCGCCCTCGACATGCGCCTCGGCTTCGCCGACGCGGGCAACGACGCCCCCACCCAGTCCAGCCGGCAGGCGTACGACCTGCTGGCCGACGGCTTCGGGCCCGGTTTCAACGGACCGCTGATCGTGGTCGCGGACGGCGGCGGCGAGGGCACCGCGACGCAGCTGCGCCGGGTCCTGGAGAACACGGACGGCGTCGCGGCCGTGAAGGGGCCGATCCCGACGAGGGACCCATCCGTCTCGACCGTGATCGCCTTCCCCGACTCGGCTCCGCAGGCCGAGGCGACCTCGGAGCTGGTCGACCGGCTGCGGACGGACGTCCTGCCGCCGCTGGAGCGGCGGACAGGAGCCGATCTGCTGGTCGGCGGGCCGACGGCGGCGACCGAGGACTTCGCCTCCACCGTCTCGGACCGGATGCCGCTGTTCGTCGCGATCGTCGTCGGGCTCTCCGCTCTGCTGCTGCTCCTCGTCTTCCGTTCGGTACTGATCCCGGTCAAGGCGGCGCTGCTCAACCTGGTCAGCATCGGGGCGGCCCTCGGCGTGATCACCCTGGTCTTCCAGCACGGCTGGTTCGGGGTGCAGCCGGGCCCGATCGAGGCGTTCATCCCGGTCATGATCTTCGCGATCGTCTTCGGGCTCTCGATGGACTACGAGGTCTTCCTGCTCTCCCGGATCCACGAGGCGTGGGAGCGCGGCCGGGAGCCGCAGGAGGCGGTGAAGGAGGGCCTGGCGGCGACCGGGAAGGTCATCACGGCCGCCGCGGCGATCATGATCGTGGTCTTCTCCGCCTTCGTCCTCAGCCCCGACCGGATGCTGCGGCAGTTCGGCCTCGGCCTCGCCGTGGCGATCCTGCTGGACGCGGTGGTCATCCGCTGTCTGATCGTGCCGGCGGTGATGCGGCTGATGGGCCGCCGGGCATGGTGGCTGCCGGCTCCGCTGCGGCGCGTCCTTCCGAAGGTGCGGCTGGAGCACGGGTGACCCGGGGCGGGTCAGGCGCCGTCCTTCGGGGACACCGCCTGGCCCTGCTCCTTCTTGTGGTGCAGCGCCTTCTGCAGCCGGGCGACGACCGCCTCCCCGTAGCGCCGGTGGCCGTGGACCCGGGGATCGTCGGTGACGTCGTACCGCTTCACATAGGCACCGAGGAACGCCTGGAGCGTGGCGACGGCGGGAATGGCGATCAGCGCACCGACCGCGCCGAGCAGCGCGGTGCCGGCGATCACTGAACCGAAGGCCACCGCCGGGTGGATGTCCACGGTCTTGGACGTCAACTTCGGCTGGAGTACGTAGTTCTCGAACTGCTGGTAGACGACGACGAAGACCAGCACCCACAGCGCGTACCAGGGGTTCTCGGTGAACGCGATCAGCATCGGCAGCGCGCCGGCCAGATACGTACCGATGGTGGGGATGAACTGGGAGACCAGGCCGACCCAGACCGCGAGCGCGGGGGCGTACGGGACGTTCAGGACCTCCAGCAGGACGAAGTGCGCGACGCCCGAGATCAGCGCCATCAGACCGCGGGAGTAGAGGTAGCCGCCCGTCTTGTCGACGGCGATCTCCCAGGCCCGCAGCACCTCGCTCTGGCGGGCCGGCGGCAGGACGGAGCACAGGGCGCGGCGCAGCCGGGGCCCGTCCGCCGCGAAGTAGAACGAGAACAGGAAGATCATCAGCAGCTTGAACAGGCCGCCGAGGACGGTGGCGGAGACGTCGAGCACGCCGGTGGCGCTGTTCTGCACGTACTTCCGGAGCCAGTCCGAGCGCAGGACGCTGTCCTGGACCTCGACCCGGGAGAGCTCGGTGTGGAAGGTCTGGTTGATCCAGTTGATCAGCGAGTCGAGGTACTTCGGGAAGTTCTCGAACATGTCGACGATCTGGCCGGCAAGCATCGAGCCGAGGAGCACGACGAAGCCGACGCCGACGACCATGACGGCGAAGAAGACGAGGAAGGTCGCGAGGCCCCGGCGCATGCCGCGGGCCGCCATGCGGCCGACGGCGGGTTCGATGGCGAGGGCGAGGAAGAAGGCGACGAGGATGTTGACGAGCAGCCCGATGAGCTGGTGGAAGGCCCAGTTGCCGAGCTGGAAGCAGGCGTAGAGCGCGAGGGCGAGCACCAGGGCGCGGGGCAGCCAGCGGGGCATCAGCGCGGCGGCGGGCACCCCCGCGCGGGCGCTCCGCGCGTCCGGGCCGCCCGAGGTCACGGCCCGGTCGGAGGACGTCCTGTCGCTCCCGCCGGCAGTGCCGTCAGCGGTCCCGTCGGAAGGCGTCTGGCCGGTCCCCTCGGGGCTCGCCGCGCCGGTGCCGTCGGAAGGCGCCTTGCCGGTCGCGTCAGCGGTCTGGTCGGAAGGCATCCTGTCGGTCCCGTCGGCGGCCCCGTCGGAGCTCGCCGCGCCGGTCCCATCGGAAGGCGTGTTGCCGGTCTCGTCGGTTTCGTCATTCGGAGCCACCCCGCCAGTCTCGCGCACCGCGCGGACATTCCCTCCCCGGAGCCCGTCTCAGCGCTTGTCGGCGGGGAGATCCATCGCCGCGCAGACCGCCCGCCACACGTCCTTCGCCTCCCAGCCGGCGTCCAGTGCCTCGCGCACCGTACGACCGCCCAGTTCCGACATCACATGGTCCCGCGCGAAGGATTCGGCGTAGGCCGCACCGAAGTGGTCCGCCATCCGCTCCCAGAAAATCGTCAACCGCATGACCCCAGTATCCCGCCCCCAAGAGTGCAGCCCCGTCGGTAACGCTTGTCACACGTCCGTTCCGCCCTACGGTCGGACCATGGCTGGAACTCCTCTCGCGGCTCCGAACCCGACCGCCCTCGCGCGCGCCGAGCACTTCATCTGGCTCACGGCCCGCGTGCTCGAACAGCGGCGGTTCGCCTACCACTTCCTGCGCGGCGGCGCTGACCCTGTCGAGGTCGCCCTCTCGGCGTACCTCAACGAGGACGGCGGCTACGGCCACGGCCTCGAACCCGATCTGCGCGGCCCGGTCAGCCAGCCGCTGCACACCGGGCACGCTCTGAGGGTCCTCGACTCCATCGGCCGCTGCGGCGGGCTGCGGGTCGAGCGGATCTGCCGCTACCTCACCGAGGTGTCCACGCACGACGGGGCGCTGCCCGCCGTCCACCCGTCCCAGCGCGGCTACCCGGCCGCGCCTTTCGTGCCGATCGTCGACGACCCGCCCAGCTCGCTGCTGTCCACCGGCCCCGTGGTCGGGCTGCTCCACCGCAATCAGGTGTGGCACGCCTGGCTGTTCCGTGCCACCGAGTTCTGCTGGGAGGCGGTCGAGAACCTGAAGACATCGCATCCGTACGAGATCCAGGCCGCCGTCGCCTTCCTCGACGGGGTGCCCGACCGGGCGCGGGCGCAGGCGCTGGCCGATCGCCTGGGGCGCCTGGTGCGGGAACAGCGGCTGGCGGTGCTCGACCCCGACCACATCGACGCGTTCCCGGTGGCTCCGGGCTATGCGCCCGGCGAGCGCCACTTTCCGTACGACTACGCGCGCGTGCCGGACTCGCTGGCCCGCCGGTGGTTCACCGACGAGGAGCTGGCGCGCTCGCTCGACCACCTCGCCGACGCCCAGCAGGAGGACGGCGGCTGGCCGGTCAACTGGCGCCAGTGGGCACCGGGCACGGCCCTGGAGTCCCGCCCGATCGTCACGATCGAGGCCCTGCGCACGCTGCGCGCGCACGGGCGCCGGATCGACTGACCCGGCCGGTCACCCCGGCGCCCGCCTCCGGCCGGTCGCCCGCCCTGCCCGCCGTGGTGGCCCTCTCAGACAGGCGTGGCTGGGCGAGGGGGACCCGCGGCCGGGTCAGCCGCCGAGCGCCCTGACTCCCGCCGTGACCACCACGGCCGCGCCCACGACCACCAGGAACGGCGCCCGCAGGAGCAGGGCGCCCGCGGCGGCCGCGAGACCGGCGGCGCGGGCGTCCAGGACGAGCGCGCCCTGGGCGCCGAAGGTCTGCTGGGCGGTGAGCGCCGCCAGAAGGGCGACGGGCAGCAGGGCCGCAAGGCGCTGGACGAGCGGTCGTTCCAGAGCACCGACGGGCACCAGGAGCCCGAGCAGCTTGACGAGGTAACAGCCCACGGCCGTGAGGCCGATCGCGATCCAGACGCTCATCGAGCGTCCTCCTTCCCGGTCCGGTCGGCCGCGCCGACCCCGCCCGACTCCCCGACCCCGTCACGCGCACCACCACCGGCCCCGGCCCCGGCCTCACCGCCACCACCGCCACCACCGCCACCACCGCCACCGCCACCGCCACC
>NZ_JAGGOS010000043.1:0-136212 GCF_018614205.1 Streptomyces sp. ISL-36
CCGCTGCCGCTGCCGGTGCCGGGCCCCGTCCCGGTGCCAGCGTCGACAGCCTGCACCGGCTCGGCGGCATCGGCCGTACCCGTCGGAATGTGCTTGGTGAACTCGTCGTGCCCCGGCCAGCTCAGGACCAGATCGTCCCCGTCGAGACGCGCCTGCGCGAGTACGGGGGTGAGGTCCTGCTCCACGGACGCGGCCAGGGCCTCGGCCGCCGAACCGAAGCGCTCGAGTCCGCGAAGGGTCGAGATCGTGGGCGGCATCATCGTCAGCTCGCCCCGGTCGTACCCGGCCGCGGCCTCCGCCGGCCGGATCCAGACCGTACGGTCCGCCTCGGTCGAGGCGTTGCGGGTGCGCTGACCGGCCGGCAGCGCGGCCACGAAGAACCAGGTGTCGTAGCGCCGGGGCTCGAACGCGGGCGTGATCCAGCGCGCCCACGCGCCGAGCAGATCGGACCGCAGCACCAGTCCGCGCCGGTCGAGGAAGTCCGCGAAGGACAGCTCTCGGGCGACCAGCGCCTCCCGGTCCTTCTCCCAGTCGTCGCCGGTCGTGTCGCCGACCACCGACTCCGGTGTCTCCCCGGCGAGCAGCACGCCCGCCTCCTCGTACGTCTCGCGCACCGCCGCGCAGACGATCGCCTGTGCCTGCGCGAGGTCCGGCACGCCGAGCCGATCGGCCCAGAGGGCCAGGGAGGGCCCGGCCCAGCGCACGGGGTGCTCGTCCCGCGGGTCGACACCGCCGCCGGGATACGCGTACGCACCGCCCGCGAAGGCCATGGAGGCGCGGCGTCGCAGCATGTGGACGCTCGGCCCGTCGGCCGCGTCCCGCAGCAGCAGCACGGTGGCGGCCCGCTTGGGTGTCGCGGGGACCAGGTCGCCCGCGGCCAGAGCGCGGATGCGGTCGGGCCATTCCGGTGGGTACCACTGACCATTCGCCATGGCCGGATGGTATGCCGGGCGCTCCGGATGTTCGAGAGCCGATTCCTCCGGGAGGGAGGAACCGGCTCTCCGTGAAACGCGCAACGTCAACGTGGCACGTGGAACGTCGAAGGCACGTGGAACGTGGCACGTGCATGGAGCGTGGCACGTGCGTGAGGCGTGGCACGTGCGTGAGGCGTGGCACGTGCGTGGCGCGTCGGCCGGGAGCCGGCGCGCCGCCCGGGGACCGGGTCAGTCCTGGACGAGCTCCACCTGGACCTCGACCTCGACCGGGGCGTCGAGCGGGAGCACCGCCACGCCCACGGCGCTGCGGGCGTGCACGCCCTTGTCGCCGAGGACGGCGCCGAGCAGCTCGCTTGCGCCGTTGATCACGCCGGGCTGTCCGGTGAAGTCGGCGGCCGAGGCGACGAAGCCGACGACCTTCACGACCCGCTTGATCCGGTCCAGGTCACCGGCGACCGACTTCACGGCCGCGAGCGCGTTCAGCGCGCAGGTGGCCGCGAGCTTCTTGGCCTCTTCCGCGGTCACCTCGCCGCCGACCTTGCCGGTCACCGGAAGCTTGCCGTCCACCATCGGCAGCTGGCCCGAGGTGTAGACGTACACGCCGGACTGCACGGCCGGCTGATAGGCGGCCAGCGGAGGAACGACCTCAGGCAGCGTCAGGCCGAGCTCGGCGAGCTTGGCCTCGACGGCGCTCACGCCTTCTCCCGCTTCAGGTAGGCCACCAGCTGCTCGGGGTTGTTCGGGCCGGGAACGACCTGGACGAGCTCCCACCCGTCCTCGCCCCAGGTGTCCAGAATCTGCTTCGTCGCGTGCACGAGAAGGGGCACGGTCGCGTATTCCCACTTGGTCATGGAGCCGACTGTATCCGCTGCCACACACACCTCCTGCTTAGGGCGGCACGGCAGTGGTTAGGCTCGAAGACGTGAGCAGGCTCCAGGTCGTCAGCGGCAAGGGCGGTACCGGTAAGACGACGGTCGCCGCCGCCCTCGCGCTCGCCCTCGCGACGGAGGGCAGGCGGACCCTCCTCGTGGAGGTCGAGGGCAGGCAGGGCATCGCACAGCTCTTCGAGACGGAGGCCCTTCCGTACGAGGAGCGCAAGATCGCCGTCGGTCCGGGCGGCGGCGAGGTGTTCGCGCTGGCCATCGACGCCGAGCGGGCACTCCTCGACTACCTCCAGATGTTCTACAAACTGGGCAGCGCGGGCCGGGCCCTGAAGAAGCTCGGCGCGATCGACTTCGCGACGACGATCGCGCCCGGGGTACGGGACGTCCTGCTGACCGGCAAGGCGTGCGAGGCGGTCCGCCGACGCGAGAAGCACGGCGGCTACACCTACGACTACGTCGTCATGGACGCGCCGCCGACCGGGCGGATCACCCGTTTCCTCAACGTGAACGACGAGGTGGCGGGCCTCGCCCGGATCGGCCCGATACACAACCAGGCGCAGGCCGTGATGCGGGTGCTCAAGTCCCCCGAGACGGCGGTGCACCTGGTG
This sequence comes from Streptomyces sp. ISL-36, assembly GCF_018614205.1. Lineage (GTDB taxonomy): Bacteria > Actinomycetota > Actinomycetes > Streptomycetales > Streptomycetaceae > Streptomyces. The sequence continues at coordinate 2,428 of NZ_JAGGOS010000043.1, forward strand.
ACCCTGCTGGAGGAGATGCCGGTCCAGGAGACGGCGGACGGCATCGCCGAGCTGCGGGAGGCCGAACTGCCCGTGGGCAAGGTCATCGTGAACATGGTCCGTCCGCACGTCCTCGACGAGGCGGCGGTACGGGCCGCCTCCGGCGACCACCGGGACGCGGTCGCGAAGACGCTGGCCGCCGCGGGGATCACCGGCGGTACGAAGCTGGTCGAGCCGCTCCTCGAACAGGCCGCGGAGCACGCGCAGCGCGTGGAGCTGGAGCGCGAGCAGCGGGCGGTCCTGGCGGGGCTCGGGGTACCGGCGTACGAACTGCCCTTCCTGGGGGACGGGGCGGACATCGCGGGCATGTACCGGCTGGCGAAGGAACTGCGCAAACAAGGGGTGGACGCGTGACGGAGAAAGAACCTGCCGACGCGAAGGGTTCCGGCGCCGCACCCGGGCGGGCAGTAGGCCCCGGTGGCGGGCACAGCGATGACGGCGGTTCCTCGCCCGCGAAGGGTCGGGGCTCCGCGCCCGCGAAGGGGCCCGGTTCCGCAGCCGCGAAGGGTTCCGTACCCGCGAAGAGTTCCGGCGCCGCACCGACGGACGGCCTCGGCTCCGCACCCTCGAACGGCCTCGACTCCGTACCCACGGACAGCCTGGACTCCGCGCCCTCGAACGGTCTCGACTCCGCACCCTCGGACAGCCTCGACTCCGCGCCCTCGAACGGTCTCGACTCCGCGCCCGCGCTCGAACTCGATCCGCTCATCGACGACCCGGCGACCCGGATCATCGTCTGCTGCGGCGCCGGCGGCGTCGGCAAGACGACGACCGCGGCCGCCCTCGGGGTCCGCGCGGCCGAGCGGGGGCGCAAGGTCGTCGTCCTGACGATCGATCCGGCGCGGCGGCTCGCGCAGTCGATGGGGATCGACTCGCTCGACAACGTCCCGCGCAAGGTCGAGGGCATCAAGGGCTCCGACGGCGGGGAACTGCACGCCATGATGCTCGACATGAAGCGGACCTTCGACGAGATCGTCGAGGCGCACGCCGACGCCGAGCGGGCCCGGGCCATTCTGGAGAACCCCTTCTACCAGTCGCTGTCGGCCGGTTTCGCCGGTACGCAGGAGTACATGGCGATGGAGAAGCTCGGGCAGCTACGGGCCCGCGACGCGTGGGACCTGATCATCGTCGACACTCCGCCGTCCCGCTCCGCGCTCGACTTCCTCGACGCGCCGAAGCGGCTGGGGTCCTTCCTGGACGGGAAGTTCATCAAGCTGCTCATGGCGCCGGCGAAGATGGGCGGCCGGGCGGGGATGAAGTTCCTCAACGTCGGCATGTCGATGATGACGGGGACCCTGGGAAAGCTGCTGGGGGGTCAGTTCCTGAAGGACGTGCAGACCTTCGTGGCCGCCATGGACACGATGTTCGGCGGCTTCCGGACCCGGGCGGACGCGACGTACAAGCTGCTCCAGGCCCCGGGTACGGCCTTCCTGGTGGTCGCCACGCCGGAGCGGGACGCGCTGCGCGAGGCCGCGTACTTCGTGGAGCGGCTGGCCGCCGAGGAGATGCCGCTGGCCGGTCTCGTCCTCAACCGCGTCCACGACAGTGGCGCCGCCCGGCTGTCGGCCGAACGGGCGCGGGCCGCGGCAGAAAATCTTGACGAGGGGTGCATGGCGGATCAGGGGGGCGGGAAGACTGGTGAGCGTGGCGCCCGCGCCACTTCCCCCGAGTCGTCAGACATCGCCACCGCCGCCGCACTTCCCGAGCAAGAGCAAGAGCGAGCGCAAGAGCGAGCGCAAGAGCGAGCACCACAGAACGACCCTGCGCTCACGCACGCGCACGAACCCCAGGCTGCCCCCACAGCCGCGCACGACCGCGACGCACCGGACATTCAGCAACTGACCGCGGGACTTCTGCGTCTGCATGCCGAGCGGATGCAGGTGCTCGCGCGCGAACAGCGCACGCGCGACCGCTTCACCGCGCTCCACCCGGAGGTGGCGGTCGCCGAAGTGGCCGCCCTGCCCGGCGACGTACACGATCTCGCAGGGCTGCGGGCCATCGGTGACCGGCTCACGGCCGGGCGTAGGCCCTCTGCCTGAGCTGTACGTACGGCGTCCGGCGGGGCTCAGCCCACCGCCGCGTACGCCTCGTACGTCGCGTCGTCCTCCATCGCCACAGGCAGCAGGCCCGCTCCCCGCTCGTACTCCGTACGCGCGGTCTCGAGGAGGCGCCGCCACGAGGTGACGGTCGGCCGCCGGCGCAGCAGGGCACGGCGCTCGCGCTCCGTCATGCCGCCCCACACGCCGAACTCCACGCGGTTGTCCAGGGCGTCGGCCAGGCACTCGGTCCGCACCGGGCATCCGGTGCACACCGCCTTCGCCCTGTTCTGCGCCGCTCCCTGCACGAAAAGTTCATCCGGATCGGTAGTGCGGCAGGCCGCCTGCGCACTCCAGTCAGCTACCCAGCCCATACCGGCGCCGTCCTCTCCCGAATCGAGGCTCCCCCACGGCGGTAGCGGCATATTCACCGCTGCCAGTTGGTGACGTTACGGAAGGTGGGCACAGCGCAACACCCCCTTCGGGCCCAATCTTGAATGGCCCGAACGGACTATGCGTACGCGGCAGATCACCCAGGGGAGTGACCGGAGGACATGTGTGTCGAAACCGGCAAATCAACACAGTTCACCCCGCTGTGGCGGAGCCACTTGGGACGGCGGGTGACGCATGGGGCGGAATCGGGCATGGTGTCCCACGCTTCGGGGTCATGGGTTTTCATGCCGATGTCACGCCCGGCCCTTGATGCAGAACCACACTGCTGTGACAGTTGAGAGCAGCTTAGGCCAAGGCATATACGCGTGTCCGGCGATTGAGAACGTAGGCTGCCCCCATGGCAAAGAAGCGCTCGGGCGGTGGTCTGACCGGGACCCAGCAGGCCGCCAAGTTCCTCGGTGTCAGCGTGCTCTCCGGAGCCGTGCTGGCGGGCATCGCCCTGCCCGCGGCCGGAGCACTCGGACTGGCCGCCAAGGGCACGGTCGAGGGATTCGACGAAATCCCGTCCAACCTGAAGACACCGCCGCTGAGTCAGCGCACCACCATCCTGGACTCACAGGGCGGCCACCTCGCCACCGTGTACTCGCGCGACCGGAAGGTCGTGCCGATCGAGAAGATCTCGCCGTACATGCAGAAGGCGATCGTCGCGATCGAGGACTCGCGCTTCTACGAGCACGGGGCCATCGACCTCAAGGGTGTGCTGCGCGCGATCAACCGCAACGCCCAGTCCGGCGGCGTGGCCCAGGGCGCGTCCACGCTCACCCAGCAGTACGTGAAGAACGTCTTCGTCGAGGAGGCGGGCGACGACCCCGAGAAGGTCGCCCAGGCCACCCAGCAGACCATCGGCCGCAAGGTGCGCGAACTGAAGTACGCGATCCAGGTCGAGGAGGAGCTGGGGAAGAAGAAGATCCTCGAGAACTACCTCAACATCACCTTCTTCGGGCAGCAGGCGTACGGCATCGAGGCGGCGGCCCAGCGCTACTTCTCCAAGCCCGCCGCCGACCTGAAGCTGGAGGAGGCCGCCATGATGGCCGGCCTCGTCCAGTCGCCGAGCCGCTACGACCCGGTCAACGACCTCCAGGAAGCCACCAAGCGCCGCAACGTCGTGCTGCAGCGGATGGCCGACGTGAAGGACATCAGCCAGGCCGAGGCGGACCGGGCGAAGGCCACGCCGGTCAAGCTGAAGGTGAAGTCCCCGAAGAACGGCTGCATCACCGCCGTCGACGGCGCCGGCTTCTTCTGCGACTACGTCCGCAAGACCATCCTCAACGACCCGGTCTTCGGCAAGACGGTCGAGGAGCGGCAGAAGCTGTGGAACCTCGGTGGCCTGACCATCAGGACCACGCTCGACCCGCGCGCGCAGGAGGCCGCCAACGCGGCCGCCGTCGCGAAGATCAACGAGGACGACAAGGTCGCCGCCTCCGTCGTCCAGGTCCAGCCGGGCAGCGGCAAGATCCTCTCGATGGGCCAGTCCCGCCCGTACGGCCTGGACCAGAAGCAGCACCAGACGACGCTCAACCTCGCCGTCGGCAGCAAGATGGGTGGCACCACCTACGGCTTCCAGGTCGGTTCGACGTTCAAGCCGATCACTGCCGCGGCGGCGCTGGAGAAGGGGCTCAGCCCCGCCCAGTCGTTCTCCACGCCGTGGAAGATCAACATCCCGGAGAGCGCGTACACCCGCTGCGACGGCAAGCAGGCGGGCTACGCCAACTGGGAGATCGGCAACGAGATGAAGTCCGAGGAGGGCACCTGGGACATGACCAGCGCCCTCGGCAAGTCCATCAACACGTACTTCGCGAAGCTCGAGCAGATGGCCGGCCTCTGCGAGACGATCACGATGGCCAAGAAGATGGGGTACGAGCGCGAGCTCGGCAAGAAGGTCGAGGAGCTCCCCTCGATCACCCTCGGCGCGCAGGAGAGCACCCCGCTCGACATGGCGGCCGTGTACGCCACCTTCGCCAACCGCGGCACGTACTGCACCCCGGTCGCCATCGAGTCGATCACCACGGCGGCCGGCAAGAAGCTGAAGGTGCCTCAGACGGAGTGCTCGCGGACGATGAGCGAGCGGACCGCGGACACCATCAACCAGATGCTGAAGGGCGTCGTCGAGGACGGCACCGGTACGAAGGCGGGTCTGAGCGACCGCGACAACGCCGGCAAGACGGGTACGACGAACGACCGCAAGGACGCCTGGTTCGTCGGGTACACCCCGAACCTCTCCACGGCGGTGTGGGTCGGTGACGACATGGGCGACAAGATGTCGATGTACGACATCACCATCGGCGGCGAGTACTACGACAAGGTCTGCGGCGGCTGCCTCCCCGGTCCGATCTGGCGGATCGCGATGACCGGGGCGCTCGACGCCTCCGACACCCCGTCCTTCGCTCCCATCTCCGTGCCCCGCGGCGACAAGCCGGAGGACAAGGAGAAGGACAAGGGCAAGCCGAGCGACGGCGATCCGGGTGACGGCGATCCGGGTGACGGGGACGTGCTCCCCGGGATCACCATCCCGCCGGACCTGATCGGCGGCGGGAACAACCGCGGCCAGGGGAACGGCGGCGGAGGAGGCCACGGAGGCCGCGGGTAGCCGGCAGTCGGCAGTCGGCAGGACACATGTGTGAGGGCGCCCCCCGATATCGGGGGGCGCCCTCATACGTACAGGTCGGAGGTCAGCCCGCGAGGAGCTTCTTCACGACGGCGGCGACACGCCCGCCCTCGGCCCGGCCGGCCACCTGCGGATTCACGATCTTCATGACGGCGCCCATCGCCCGCGGCCCCTCGTGGCCCGCGCCCGTGGCCTCGGCGACGGCCGCGGCCACGATCTGCTCCAGCTCGTCGTCGCCGAGCTGCTTGGGCAGGTACGCGTCGAGGATGACGCCCTCCGCCTTCTCCCGCTCGGCCGACTCGGCACGACCGCCCTGGGCGAAGGCGTCCGCGGCCTCGCGGCGCTTCTTCGCCTCCTTGGCGATCACCTTCTGCACCTCGTCGTCGGAGAGCTCGCGCTTGGTCTTGCCCGCGACCTCCTCCTTGGTGATCGCGGCGAGGGTGAGCCGGAGCGTCGAGGAGCGCAGCTCGTCGCGCTCCTTGATGGCGGCGTTGAGGTCGTCCTGAAGCTTGGCCTTGAGCGTGGTCATGCGCCCCAGTGTGTCAGGTGGGGCGTCGTGGCCGCCCGCGCTTTAAGGCCTGTGCCTTTCACGCCCCCGCCTTCACGCACGCGCGTTCACGCCCGCGCCTTCACGGCCGCGCCTTCGCGCCCGCGCCGCAACCGGGCCCCCTCCGTCTGCGACGATGGAGGAATGCGCGCACGGTACGGGATCCCCCTGAAGGTCACGGCAGGTCTTACCGCGACGGCGGCGGCCGGACTCCTCTACGCGGCGGGCTTCGAGGCCCGCTCGTTCCGCCTCCGCCGGGTGACGGTCCCGGTCCTGCCACGCGGGATGCGCGATCTGCGGGTCCTTCAGGTCTCCGACATCCACATGGTCTGCGGTCAGCGCAAGAAGCGGGCGTGGCTGCAGTCGCTGGCGGGGCTGCGGCCCGACCTCGTCGTCAACACCGGCGACAACCTCTCGGACACGAACGCGGTCCCGGAGGTCCTGGACGCGCTCGGCCCGCTGATGGAGTTCCCGGGCGTCTACGTCTTCGGCTCCAACGACTACTACGGCCCGCGGCTGCGCAACCCCGCCCGCTATCTGATGGAGAAGGCGCAGGGCCGCCACGGGCTGAACGGCAACGCGCCGGTGGTGGGCGCGATCCACAACCCGTGGGAGGGCATGCGGGACGCCTTCGACGCGGCGGGCTGGGTGAACCTGACCAACACGCGCGGCCGGCTGAAGCTGCCCGACCTGGAGCTCGCCTTCACCGGCCTGGACGACCCGCACATCAAGCGGGACCGGTACGAGCGGGTGGCCGGCGGCCCGGACCTGTCGGCGGACTTCTCGATGGGCGTGGTCCACGCCCCGTACCTGCGCACCCTGGACGCCTTCACGGCGGACGGGTACGAGCTGATCCTGGCGGGACACACGCACGGCGGTCAGCTGTGCGTCCCCTTCTACGGGGCGCTGGTCACCAACTGCGACGTGGACACGGAGCGGGTGAAGGGCCTGTCCACGCACACCGTGGCGGACCGGACCTCGTTCCTCCACGTCTCGGCGGGCTGCGGCACGAACAGGTACACCCCGGTCCGCTTCGCCTGCCCGCCGGAGGCGACCCTGCTGACGCTGACCGCGCGCGACTGAGCGGTTCGTCTCCCCGGACCGCGTCCGACCTGCGGTGCGAGGACGCGAAAACCGGATTTCGTCTCAGCGCGTGGGTGGGCTAAAGTAATCGATGTCGCCGCGACGTGAACAACAGAGCAGTGACATCGGGGTGTAGCGCAGCTTGGCAGCGCGCTTCGTTCGGGACGAAGAGGTCGTGGGTTCAAATCCCGCCACCCCGACTTCGTAAGACCAGGTCGAGGGCCTGATCCGTACTACGGATCAGGCCCTTCCTGCGTCCCTCCCTTCTCCGCGTGCCCGTCCGCCGGTCCGGGTGCGCCCGAGCCCGAGGTCCGTACTCCCTTGTTCTCCTCCCCCTCGCCCTCCTCCCCCTCGTCCGCTTCCCCCGTGTCCCTGTTCGCGCGGCTCCGTGGCCCCGGTCAGGGTCGTCCGACACGGCCCGCCTGGCTCTCGCCGAAGGTCTTCCGTACCGAGGTGCTGGCCGGCCTGGTGGTCGCGCTGGCCCTCGTTCCCGAGGCGATCTCGTTCTCGATCATCGCCGGGGTCGACCCGGCGATCGGGCTGTTCGCCTCGTTCACGATGGCCGTGGTGATCTCCGTGGTCGGTGGCCGGCCGGCCTGGCGCTGATGGTGTTTTTCCCGAAGATCACGAAGGCGGTCCCGGCCCCGCTGGTCTCCATCGTCGTCCTCACCGTGATCACCGTGGCCGCGGGCATCGCCGTCCCGACCGTCGGCGACAAGGGCGCGCTGCCCTCCTCACTGCCGGTGCCCGGGCTGCCCGACGTGCCGTTCACCCTGGACACGCTGCTCCTCATCGCGCCGTACGCGCTGGCCATGGCCCTCGTCGGGCTGATGGAGTCGCTGATGACGGCGAAGCTGGTCGACGAGATCACCGACACCCGGTCCTCGAAGACCCGGGAGTCCATCGGGCAGGGTGTCGCCAACATCGTCACCGGGTTCTTCGGCGGGATGGGGGGCTGCGCGATGATCGGCCAGACGATGATCAACGTGAAGGTGTCCGGGGCCCGCACCCGGCTCTCCACCTTCCTCGCGGGCGCGTTCCTGCTGGTGCTGTGCCTCGCCCTGGGGCCGGTCGTCTCCGAGATCCCGATGGCCGCGCTCGTCGCCGTGATGGTCATGGTGTGTTTCGCGACCTTCGACTGGCACTCCGTCGCGCCGAAGACCCTCAAGCGGATGCCGGCCGGTGAGATCGTCGTCATGGTCGTCACCGTGGTGTGCTGGTCTTCAGCCACAACCTCGCCGTGGGCGTGGTGGTGGGCTCCCTCACGGCGATGGTCGTCTTCGCCAGACGCGTCGCACATCTGGCGGACGTCACCTCCGTCCTCGACCCGGACGGCGGCCAGGTGGTGTACCGCGTGACCGGCGAGCTGTTCTTCGCCTCCTCCAACGACCTGGTCGGGCGGTTCGACTACGCCGGCGACCCCGACACGGTGGTGATCGACCTCTCCGCGGCCCACATCTGGGACGCGTCCTCCGTGGCCGCGCTGGACGCGATCGAGCACCGGTACGCACAGCGGGGCAAGCGCGTCGAGATCACCGGTCTGAACGCGCAGAGCGCGCGCATACACGGCAACCTCAGCGGCAACCTCAGCGGCGAGCTCTCCGCCGGGAAGTGACCGGCGGGCCCGCTTCTCGCGAAGCGGGCCCGGCGCGGCGGTCGTGGTCAGCCGGTGATCTCGATCTTCTCGTGGGAGGCCGACGGACCGGCCGCGGCGTACGGCTCCGCGGCGGACGGTTCCGCGGCAGCGGACGGCTTTCCGGCGGACGGCTCGGCGGCGGACGGCTTTCCGGCCGTGAGGCCCTTGAGCAGCTGCGCCAGGTCGATCCCGGTGGTGGCGCCGAGGAGTTCCATGCCCTGGGCGACGTTGTCGGTGACGGTACGGGAGAGCTTGCTCGCCCCGTCGGTGGAGATGATGGTCATCCGGTCGATGGCGCTCAGCGGTTCGGCGGCCTTGGCGACGACCTCCGGCAGCGCCTCGACCAGCATCTGGACCATCGCCGCGTCACCGTAGCGCTCGAAGGCCTCGGCCTTCTTCCGCATGGCCTCGGCCTCGGCCGAGCCCTTGGCGGCGATGGCCGCGGCCTCCGCGTCGCCTTCGAGGCGGACGGCCTCGGCGATGGCCGCACGCCGGGCCCGCTCGGCCTCACCGCGCTTGGCCCCCTCGATGGCCTCGGCCTCGGCGAGAGCCGAACGGCGCTGCTTCTCGCCCTCGCCGGTCAGCCGGGCCCGCTCCGCCTCCGCGTCGGCGGCGGCGATCGAGGCCAGGCGCTCGGCCTCGGCCTGCTTGACCCGGGCGACGCGCTTGGCCTCCGCCTCCTGCTCGGCCTGGTAGCGGCGGGCGTCGGCCGGCTTGCGGACCTGGGTGTCGAGCTGGCGGTCGGTCAGGGCGGCCTGACGCTCGGCGACCTTCTCCTGCTCCGAGAGGATCTGCTGCTGGCGGTGGGCCTCGGCCAGCGGACCGGCCGCGTTGGCCTGGGCGGCCGCCGCGTCCGTCTCAGCCTTGATCTCGGCCTGGCGGAGGTAGAGCGTCCGCTGGGCGACGGCGATCTCCTCCTCGGCCTTGAGACGCGCCTGTTCGGCGGCCTGGCGGGCGTTGGCCTCGGCGATGTCCGCCTCCTGCATGGCGCGGGCGGCCTCCGGCCGGCCGAGGTCCTCCAGGTAGGAGCCCTCGGTCGTGATGTCCTGGATCTGGAAGGCGTCCAGGACCAGGCCCTGGCCGGACAGGCTCGCCTCGGCCTCCTCCGCGACCTGCCCGGCGAACGCCGCCCGGTCGCGGATGATGTCCTCCACCGACATGCGGCCCACGATGGCGCGCAGCGCGCCGGAGAGCACTTCCTGGGTGAAGCCGACGATGCCGTCCTGCTGCTGGAGGAAACGCTGGGCGGCGGCCCGGATGGCGTCCTCGTTGCCGCCGACCTTGACGATCGCGACGCCTTCGAGATGGGCCTTGATGCCGCGCAGGGTGACCGCGCCGCGGACCGCGACCGGGATGTGGCGGCTGGACAGGTCGAGGGTGTAGCGCTGCTGGACGAAGGGGACGACGAACACGCCGCCACCGACCACGACCTTCTGGCCGCTGTTGTCCGTGAAGACCTGACCGGTGTCCGGGTCGGTGGACTTCTTGCCCCGCCGGCCGGTGATGATGAACGCCTCGCTGGGGCCGGCGACCTTGTAGCGGGTGACGACGACGAGGCCGAGCAGGACGAGGAGTACGACGACTCCGACGACCGCGGTGACCACGGGACTCATGAGAGACCCCCTGCCTCCCCCGAGGGGGCATCGGTGGCGATGGGAACGACGTGGAAGGTTCGATCAGCGCTCGACGGCCCGGACACGGACCGAGGTGGCGGACGGTGCCGCCGTGACCCACACCTCGGCGCCACGCTCCAGCGGGCCGTCGGCGGTCGCGGCGTACTTCACCGGCTGTCCGGCCAGGCGGAGGAGGACCTCGCCGTAGCCGCTCGGCGGAATGGCGGTCACCACCGTGCCGGCCGACCCTACGAGGTCGTCCTGGTGCGGAGCGTCTCCGCCGCCGTCCCGCATCAGGGCGCGGCTCAGCCGCCAGGTCAGCCAGCCGGCGCCCGCCCCCGCGACGGCTCCCGCGGTGGTCGCCGCTCCGGGCCCGAGTCCGGTGGACCCGAGCACGATCGCCCCCGTGAAGCCGAGCATCGAGACGAAGCCCGCGATCACCGGAAGCGACAACCAGCCGTCGAACAGCCCGTCCAGAGCTCCGTCGAAGACGCCCTCGAGAACTCCGTCGAGCACCAGCGAGACGGCCAGCAGCACGATGCCCGCCATGCCGAGACCGAGAAACAATCCCATGAGCACCTCCCCCGCGCTGCCGGCGTTCTCGCCGGACGGGGAAAGCGTGTCACCGCGCCCCGACGCGTACATTGCCTGCGCCCGGCAGTCTTTACGCGGCTTTGACGCACGGCCTTCGCGCGGCTGCCCGCCGGCCGCCTGAGGCGTTCTCGACGCGGGGTGCAGGGGGTGATGCGGCGGAGATCACCTGCTCGTGGCGGCTTCCGGACGGTTCGGGCGGCCCTCCGGGGACGGGGTGTGGATCAGGCGGCTCTACTCTGGAACGTCATCAGGTTGGCTGACCGTCGAAAGGCTGGGTCTCAGGTGCTGGTCGCGGACCGATATCGGCTTCACATGTGTGTCGGCCGTGGCGGCATGGGCGAGGTGTGGCAGGCCACCGACGAGGTGCTCGGGCGGTCCGTGGCCGTGAAGTTGATGCTGGGTCACGAGACGGACCCGTCGGCCGCCGAGCGGTTCCGGCTGGAGGCGCAGACCGCGGCGCGGCTGAGCCACCCGCATGTCGTGGGGGTCTTCGACTTCGGCACGTGGGACGGAAAGCTGTTCCTCGTCATGGAGTTGGTGGAGGGAAGCAGCCTCGCCGGGGACGCGGGGGCGCCTCAGGTGCTGCCGCCGGAGCGGGTCGCCGTGGTGGCCGCGCACGCGGCCGCGGGGCTGGCCGCCGCGCACCGGGAAGGCGTGGTGCACCGGGACATCAAGCCGGGGAACCTGCTGCTCGACGGCGACGGGACCGTGAAGCTCGCGGACTTCGGCATCGCGCGGTTCGTCGACGACCCCTCGGCGGCGCTCACCACCACCGGCCAGATCGTCGGCACCGGCCTCTACCTCGCACCCGAACGGGCGCTGGGACAGCCGGCGTCACCGGCCTCCGACGTGTACTCGCTGGGCTGCGTGCTGTACCAACTCCTCACCGGGCGGCCCCCCTTCCAGGGCGACACCGCGACGGCGCTGCTGTACCAGCACATCGACACGCCTCCGGCTCCGCCGCGGCAGCTCGGTGTGGGCCTGCCGGCCGCGTTCGAGGCGTACCTGCTGACGTTGCTGGCCAAGCAGCCCGAACAGCGTCCTCCGGCACAGGCGATCGCGGACTGGTTCGCCTCGGGGGCCTGGCGCGGTCACTCGCTGCCGCACCAGCCGTCGCATCAGCAGTCACACCAGCAGTCACACCCGACGTCTCGTCAGACGTCGCATCAGACGTCTCATCAGCGGCAGTCGCACGGACCGGCACATCACCAGCACCACCGGTCGCACCAGCAGCCGCAGGCGCCCGCACACCAGCACCAGCAGCACCAGCCGTCGCACCGTCAGCCGTCCCACCAGCAGCCGCACGGTCACACCCCGCCGCCGTCACACTCCCGGTCCGCGCCCACCACCCCGCAGGGCAGACCCTCGGCGCGCTCCTCGGCGAGACCGCAGAACCCCCGGCAGGCCCGCCGTGGCGAGACCGGCCTCGCGGCCCTCTCCCGGCGCCGTCCGAGGAAGACGGCCGCCGTGGCCGGAGGGATCGCCTTCGTGGTCTTCCTGCTCATCGGCATGGCGTGGCTCGCGCCCAAGGACAGCTCGGCCGAGACACCCTCGACCCACCCGACGGCGACCAGCGCTTCCTGAGGCGTGTCCCGCCCAGGGGTTTTCCCGCCGGCCAGGTCGTGACGGGCCGACCCGCGTTCTGACCCGAACGGGGTCCGCCGGGTGGCCCCGGGGGCACCGGTCCGTTCCCCTGGGGACATGCGCCCCTTCGACCTGAGCCCCTTCGACCTGAAAGCCCTCGACCTGCACCCGCTGCGGACCGCGGCCGAGGCGGCGTCCACCGTCCCCGCCGAGGCCGTCTCCGACTCCGGCCCGTCCGCCCTCGCCCTGGGCCTCGGGGCCGCCGCCCTGGCGGGCGCCATCGGCACCGCCGTCGTCCGCAACCGCCTGTCGAGGACGGCCGATCCGTCGTCCACGCGGGAACGCGGAGCCGGTTCGCCGCCGGACGGCTCCGAAAGCTGACCCCCGGTCCCGCCGCGTTCCCGGCCCGGCCGCGATCGGGCTCGACGGCTCAGGACGCCGGGCGGGACGCCTTGATCGAGTACATGAGGGGGACGCGCGGCCGGTCGGCCGGGAACCGGTAGTACCCATCCTCCTGCCGCTTCAACGTCCCGTACCGCGGGATGAGCGACATGTCGTGCTCGTGGAGGAACTCGATCCGCAGCCCCGCCCTCGCGATCGCCGTCACGACCTCGCCCACCGGGTGCACCCACTCCACGCTGCGGTTGTGGACGGTGGCGGCCTCGGCGTCCGCGTACGTGCCCGGCGTGGTGTCCACCCAGGGGTCACGGGTGAAGTAGTCGTGGACGACACGCGTCCCGGTCTCGTCGTCCAGGGAGTCGGCGAGCGGATGGAACTCGGCGACGTACAGGAATCCGCCGGGAGCGACGAGCGAGGCGGCGGTCTCCGCCCAGCGGTCGATGTCCGGGAGCCAGCACAGCGCGCCGATACCGGTGTAGACGATGTCGTACGAGGAGTCGGGGACGGCCTCGGCGGCGTCGTAGGCGTCGGCGGCCACGAACGCGGCCCGGTCCGGGGGGAGTCCGATATCGGCGGCGAGTGAGCGGGCCGTCTCGACGGCGGGTTCGGAGAAGTCCAGGCCGACGACGTGCGAGGCGCCGCGGCGGGCCCAGGAGAGCGTGTCCAGGCCGATGTGGCACTGGAGGTGGAGCAGGGAGCGTCCCGTGACGTCGCCGACCTCCGCCAGCTCGAAGTCCCGCAGCGCCTCCTTGCCCGCGCGGAAGGCGTCGAGGTCGTAGAACTCGCTGGCGGCGTGGATGGGCACGCGTTCGTCCCAGCGTACGCGGTTGGCCTCGCGCCAGTCGTCGGGGGTCGGTGAGTACATGCCCGGGAGGTTATCCACAGGTTGCGGACGAGGCGAACGGATTGTCGGCGGTTCGGAGCATCATGGGGGCCATGACCGAGAACAACGCGATCGACGACAACGCCGGCGTCCCCGTCTGGGAGCAGCGGTTCCGGGCGCCCCGCGTGTCCCTGCCCGAGTGGGCCGAGGAGGCGCCGGACCGTTCCCTGTTCGTGTCCAACGCGACGGGCACGTACGAGCTGTACGCCTGGGACCGGACGAGCGGCGGCCAGCGGCAGGTCACGGACCGGCCGAACGGCACGACGGACGGCACCCTCTCGCCCGACGGCCGGTGGATCTGGTGGTTCTCGGACAAGGACGGCGACGAGTTCGGGGTGTGGATGCGCCAGCCCTTCGAGGGCGGAGCGGACGAGCCCGCGGTGCCGGGGCTCGCGCCCTCCTACCCGGCGGGACTCGCCATCGGCCGCGACGGCACGGTGGTCGTCGGCCGCTCCACGGACGAGGAGGGTTCCACGATCCACCTGGTGCGCGACGGAGCGGCGCCCGTGGAGATCTACCGGCACCGAGAGTCGGCCGGGGTCGGTGACCTCTCGCACGACGGCACCCTGATCGCCGTGGAGCACACCGAGCACGGCGACGCCATGCACTCCGCCCTGCGGGTGCTGCGGGCGGAGGACTCCTCGGTGGTCGCCGAGCTGGACGACACCAAGGGAGGCACCGAGGAGCTCGGCCTCGCGGTGCTGGGCTTCGCGCCGGTGGACGGGGACACCCGGCTGCTCGTCGGACACCAGCGGCGGGGTCGCTGGGAGCCGCTGCTGTGGGACGTGGCGACCGGCCGGGAGACCGACCTCCGCCTCGACCTGCCGGGCGACGTGTCGGCGGAGTGGTACGCGGACGGCATGGGGCTGCTGATCGTCCACAGCTTCGAGGCGCGCAGCGAGCTGTGGCGGTACGACATCGCGACCGGCGCGCTGGTGCGGGTGGAGACCCCGGCCGGGTCGGTGTCGGACGCCACGGTCCGCCCGGACGGCACCGTGGAGTACCTCTGGTCGTCGGCCGCGCTGCCGCCGGTGGTGCGCTCGACGGACGGCGGGGTCGTCCTCGACCCGCCGGGCGCCAAGGCGCCCGCCTCGGTGCCGGTGGAGGACGTGTGGGTGGAGGGGCCCGGCGGCCGCATCCACGCGCTCGTACAGCGTCCGGGGACCGGGGAAGGGCCCTTCCCGACGATCTTCGAGGTGCACGGCGGCCCGGCCTGGCACGACAGCGACGCCTTCGCGTCGGGCCCGGCGGCCTGGCTGGACCACGGCTACGCGGTGGTCCGGGTCAACTACCGCGGCTCGACCGGGTACGGCCGGGAGTGGACGGACGCGCTCAAGCACCGGGTCGGCCTGATCGAGCTGGAGGACGTCGCCGCGGTCCGGGAGTGGGCGGTGGCCTCCGGTCTGGCGGACCCGGCGAAGCTGGTCCTGTCGGGCGGCTCCTGGGGCGGGTATCTGACGCTGCTCGGGCTCGGCACCCAGCCGGACGCCTGGTCGCTGGGGCTGGCCGCCGTGCCGGTCGCGGACTACGTGACGGCGTACGAGGACGAGATGGAGGCTCTGAAAGCGCTGGACCGCACGCTCTTCGGCGGCTCGCCGCAGGAGGTCCCGGACCGCTTCGAGGCCTCCTCCCCGCTGACGTACGTCGACAAGGTCACGGCCCCGGTGTACATCTCGGCGGGCGTCAACGACCCGCGCTGCCCGATCCGCCAGATCGACAACTACGTCGACCGGCTGGCGGCCCGCGGCGCGGTCCACGAGGTCTACCGGTACGACGCGGGCCACGGCTCGCTGGTGGTGGAGGAGCGGATCAAGCAGGTGCGTCTGGAGCTGGAGTTCGCCGCGCGGCACCTGGGGACCCGGCCGGTCGGGGGGTGAGGCGGACTGCGTACCGTGGAGGGGTGTACCGGTTCCTGAAAACGCCCCGCTGGTGGGGGATCAATGTCTTCGTCCTGCTGGCGATCCCTTTCTGCCTGTTCATGGGGACCTGGCAGATGGGCAAGTTCGAGGACCGCGTCGACTCCCACCGGGAGGCGGAGCGGGCCCCGGACCCGGGCACGCTGAGGACCGAGCCGCTGGAGAAGCTCCTGCCGGTGGACAAGGAGACCTCGGGCCGGCACGCGGAGGCGAGCGGCCGGTACGGAGAGCAGTTCCTGGTGCCGGACCGTGAGCTGGACGGCCGCGCCGGCAGCTACGTCCTGACGTTGCTGAAGACGGACGGCGGAACCTCGCTGCCGGTGGTACGGGGCTGGCTGCCGGCCGGTGCGAAGGCCCCGGCCCCGCCGTCCGGCGAGGTCACCGTGGTGGGCGCCCTTCAGGCCTCGGAGAGCGCGGGCAGCAAGGGCGTGCACGCGGCGGGCGGGCTTCCGGAGGGGCAGCTCGGCATGATCAGTGCGGGGGCGCTGATCAACCTGGTGCCGGACAAGGTCTACGACGCCTGGGTCACCCTCGTCGACTCCCCGGCCGGCCTGACGCCGGTCCCGGCGACCGCCGCGGCCGGGACCTCCTTGGACCTGAAGGCCTTCCAGAACCTCGGGTACACCGCGGAGTGGTTCGTCTTCGCGGGCTTCGTGGTCTTCATGTGGTTCCGGCTTCTGCGCCGCGAGGCCGAGGCGGAGCGGGACGAGGCCCTGGGGCTCTAGGGGGCTCGGCCGCCGCACGCCGGGACCCGCGCCCGGGCCGCTCACGCTCCCGGAGCGGCGGGCGCGGGTGGGCGCGGCGCGGAGTGTGCGCGGCGCGACGACGTGCGCGGGTGCGCGACGACGTGCGCGGGTGCGCGGGGGGCGCGGCTACGACGCGTCCAGCACTCCGGTGCGGTAGATCGTTCCGGCGCAGGCGTTCGGGATCGTCGTCGCGGCCGCGGGGCTGCCCGGCTCCGCGGTGTGGCTGACGGCGACGGAGCCGTCCGCCGGTGTCCCGTCCTCGGTGACCAGCTGGGGCGCCGTGTTCTCGCCCGTCGAGTCCGTGCCGCTCGATCCCGCGCTCCCTGCCGAGGTGCCACCGCCGTCGGGGGTCGTACTGGGGTCCGGGGAGGTGCCCGTGGTCGGGCAGGTCTCCGTGGGCACCCAGGCGAACCGCACCTCGTAGGCGTTGTCCGGCTTCAGGACCAGCGTGGGGGATTCCTGCGAGGGGTCGGGCAGTCCGCTCGCCGGGTCTCCGGCCGCGTGCTCCACGACCGAGATCTTGGACGGGTCCGCCGCTCCGTGCGTCTGGAAGCCGACGCTGCCGGCGCCGCTCACCACGCAGTCCGTGCCGGAGATGTTGGCGATGCGGAAGGTGCCGTAGACCTTCCCCTCCGCGTCGGGGCTGCCCGCCTGGACGGAGCTGACGCCGAGCTGGCCCGCCTCGCACACCGGCGAGGACTCCGGCAGGGACTCCGCCGGCTCCGTCGCGTCGGAGCCCGCGCCGCCGGTCTTGTCCGTCACGGCCTCGGTGGGCCGGCCCCCGCCCGCGACCTCGCCCTGGCTCGGGCTCGCGGCGCCGGTCGGCGTGGCCGCGGTCTTCTCGCCGCCCTCGACACCGGTCTCGGCGCCGGTGCCCGTACCGCCCTGCGCCTGCTGGCCGTGACCGGCGTTCACCGGCTGGTCGGCGACGATGCCGCCCGAGTTGGCCACGTGCACGAACGCCGGCACCGCGGTGCCGATCAGCACCGCCGCCGCGGCGACGCCGACGAGGGCCTGCCGCTTGCGTGCGCGCCGCGCGGGCACCGCACGGCGCAGATGGTCGAGCGCGCCCTCGGAGGGCTGGAGGTCCGCCACCGCGCCCTGGAGCAGGCGCCGCAGCGCCGGCTCCTCGCCGGCGAAGAGGCCCTGCCCTTCCTCGTCCCCGAGGGGGCCGTCGCCTCCTGGGCGGTCCTCGGCCCTCGCCTTGTCCGGCCCGTCGTTCACAATCTCGTGTCCCATGTCGTCGCGTTCGCCGTCGGGCAGCCCACTCGTACCGCCGGGTTCCGTACCGCCGGGTTCCGTACCGCCGGAGCTCATGCCGCCGGAGCTCATGCCGTCGGAGCTCATGCCGTCGCCTCCATCGCGACGCGCAGCGCCGCGATGCCACGCGAGCCGTACGCCTTCACAGAACCCAGGGATATGCCCAGCGTCTCGGCGACCTGGGCCTCCGTCATGTCCGCGAAGTACCGCAGGACCAGCACCTCGCGCTGCCGCCGCTGGAGCCCGCGCATCGCCTTGATGAGCGCGTCCCGCTCCAGCTGGTCGTACGCCCCCTCCTCTGCGCTCGCCATGTCCGGCATCGGCTTGGAGAGCAGCTTGAGACCGAGGATGCGGCGCCGCAGCGCGGAGCGCGAGAGGTTGACGACCGTCTGGCGCAGATAGGCGAGCGTCTTCTCCGGGTCCCTCACCCTGTTACGGGCGGAGTGGACGCGGATGAACGCCTCCTGGACCACGTCCTCGCAGGAGGCCGTGTCGTCGAGGAGCAGCGCGGCGAGACCGAGCAGTGAGCGGTAGTGCGCGCGGTAGGTCTCGGTCAGATGGTCGACGGTGGTGCCCGCGGCCGTGGTGGCGTCGGAGGCCATGGTGTCGTCAGCGCCCGCGCGCGGCGACGGGATGCCGGTCACCCCGGCCGTCCGGGTTCTGGCGGGCATGGGGGCGATCACCGGCATGCCGCCGGCCGGACGCGGGCGCCTGAGCGGGCGCACGCCGCGGAGCGGGACCACCGCTGCGATGTCGAGTACCTCTGCCACGCCTGTTGGACACGCTTCCCCCCGTCAGGGTTGTACGCGTACGCCACCGTCTTTGACGGTGTGCAGTTCGCCCTCATGCGCACACGCTCTTCCCCAATGCCCCGTTTTCGCCGCACGTCGTGCGGCACACCGCATAGGCGCCCGCAGAGACGCACCCCGCCCAACTACCGGTTGCAGTAAGGGGGAAAAGCATCCTCGAACATGGCATCGCCCCAGTTCAAGAGCGTTTTGCTGGTGACTTGATCACAGGGACTTCACCGATCCTACAAAACGAACGGTCAGCCGACGCCGATTTCCGGACGCTCCGCTCGATCTCCCCGATCCGGCCGGATGACGGACTCGGCGATCTGCAGGGCGTTCAGCGCCGCGCCCTTGCGCAGGTTGTCGCCGCAGACGAAGAACTCGAGCGCCCGCTCGTCGTCCATCGAGCGGCGGACCCGCCCCACCCAGGTGGGGTCCGTGCCCACGACGTCGGCGGGGGTGGGGAAGCCGCCCGCGGCCGGATCGTCGTAGAGCACCACACCCGGCGTGGTCGCCAGGATCTCGTGCGCGTGCGCCACCGTGACCGGGCGCTCGAATCGCGCGTGGACGGAGACGGAGTGCGCCGTCATCACCGGTACGCGCACGCAGGTGGCGGCGACCGGCAGGCCGGGAAGGCCGAGGATCTTGCGGGTCTCCGCGCGGATGCGCAGCTCTTCGGAGGACCAGCCGTCCTCCATCGGCGTCCCGGACCAGGGGAGCACGTTGAGGGCGACCGGCCCGGGGAAGGGCCCGGTGGCGTCGCCGACGGCCCGCCGCACATCACCGGGACGGTTGCCGAGCTCGGTCCCGGCCACCAGCGACAGCTGCTCCCGCAGGGCGGCGACACCCGCCTGCCCGCCGCCGCTCGCGGCCTGCTGGGCGGTCACCACCAGCTCCCCGACGCCGAACTCGGCGTGCAGGGCGCCCACGGCGACGATCAGCGCCAGCGTGGAGCAGCCGGGGCTCGCGACGATCCCGCGCGGCCGTACCCGTACCGCGTGGGGATTGATCTCGGGGACCACCAGCGGCACGTCCGGATCCGCCCGGAACGCCACAGAGGTGTCCACGACCACCGCGCCCTTGGCCGCGGCGATCGGCGCCCACTGCGCCGCCACGTCCTCGGGCGCGAGGAAGAGGGCGAGGTCGACGCCCTCCAGGACGTCCTCGCTCAGCGCGAGGACCTCGGTCTCCTCCCCGCGCACGGCCAGCTTGCGGCCGGCCGAGCGGGGGGAGGCGACGAGTCGGATGTCGCCCCAGACGTCGGCGTGCTGCGACAGGAGCTGGAGCATGACCGCGCCGACGGCTCCGGTCGCTCCCACGACCGCGAGCGTCGGCTTGCGGTTCATCGGCGGCACGTCACCGGCCGGTGCCGCCGTAGACGACGGCCTCGTCCGAGTCGCTGTCCAGACCGAAGGCGGTGTGGACGGCGGTGACGGCCTCGTTCACATCGTCCGCACGGGTGACGACCGAGATACGGATCTCGGAGGTCGAGATCAGCTCGATGTTCACACCCGCGTCGGACAGCGCCTGGAAGAAGGAGGCGGTGACGCCCGGGTTCGTCTTCATACCGGCGCCGACCAGCGAGATCTTGCCGATCTGGTCGTCGTAGCGCAGCGAGTCGAAGCCGATCGCGCCCTTCGCCCGCTCCAGGGCGTCGATGGCCTTGCGGCCCTCCGCCTTGGGAAGGGTGAAGGAGATGTCCGTCAGACCGGTGGAGGCGGCGGACACGTTCTGCACGATCATGTCGATGTTGATCTCGGCGTCCGCGACGGCCCGGAAGATGGCCGCTGCCTCGCCCGGCTTGTCCGGCACGCCGACGACGGTGATCTTCGCCTCGGAGGTGTCGTGGGCGACACCGGAGATGATGGCCTGCTCCACCTTGCGGTCCCCTTGCGGTTCGTTGCTGACCCACGTGCCCTGCAGCCCGGAGAAGGACGAACGGACGTGGATCGGGATGTTGTAACGGCGTGCGTACTCGACGCACCGGTGCAGCAGCACCTTGGAGCCGGAGGCGGCGAGCTCCAGCATGTCCTCGAAGGAGATCCAGTCGATCTTCTTCGCCTTCTTCACCACGCGCGGGTCGGCCGTGAACACACCGTCGACGTCGGTGTAGATCTCGCAGACCTCGGCGTCGAGCGCGGCGGCCAGCGCCACGGCCGTGGTGTCGGAACCGCCACGCCCCAGCGTGGTGATGTCCTTCTTGTCCTGGGACACGCCCTGGAAGCCGGCCACGATCGCGATGTTGCCCTCGTCGAGGGCGGTACGGATCCGGCCCGGCGTGACATCGATGATGCGCGCTTTGTTGTGGACCGAGTCGGTGATGACACCGGCCTGGCTGCCCGTGAAGGACTGGGCCTCGTGGCCCAGGTTTTTGATCGCCATGGCCAGCAGGGCCATGGAGATCCGCTCTCCCGCGGTCAGCAGCATGTCGAATTCACGCCCGGCAGGGATCGGGGATACCTGCTCGGCGAGATCGATCAACTCGTCCGTCGTGTCGCCCATCGCGGAAACCACGACGACCACCTGGTGGCCGTTCTTCTTGGCATCCACGATCCGCTTGGCGACGCGCTTGATGCCCTCGGCATCGGCAACGGAGGAGCCTCCGTACTTCTGCACGACAAGGCCCACGTGCGCTCCTCGCTCGGTCTCTGCCGCAGTCATCACTGCGGTCGGCTCAGTCTAACGAGCAGCCCGGAATCGCCGACCGTATATCACATCCTGAGATGTCCCGCTCAGAACGTGATCACGGCCGCTGGCCCGGACTGCCCGTGGTCGACCCCCTGCCCCGAGGAGAGCGCGGTACGCGAAGGTGTGGGAGGGGTCACAGGACGTGGGCCCCGCACACAGGTGGCCCGGGACCCCGCAGGAACCCTCAGGATCCCTTCAGCGAGCCCTTCAGGGCTCCGAGGCCCAGCGGCGCCGCGATCTCCTGCGCCATGACCCGGCCCGCCTCCTCCGCCAGGTCGTCCTCCGCCAGGTCCTCGTCGATGTCGAGGCCGTCCAGCTCCGCCAGCGGCTGGTCGAGGCGGACGTGGGAGACCAGGGACTGCAGGGCACGCAGCGTCCCGGACGCGGTCGGTCCCCAGTTGGAGAAGTACGAGAACTGCCACCACCACAGCGCCTCGGTCGTCCGGCCGGCCCGGTAGTGCGCCAGGCCGTGGCGCAGGTCCGTGACGATGTCGGCGAGGTTGTCGGAGATCCGGCAGGGGACCGGCGCCTTGCGCGGCTCGTAAGGGTCGAAGACCTCCGAGAAGACGTCCACCGGCTCCAGGAGCACCGCGAACCGCATCCGCAGCTCGTCGACGTCCACGTCAGGGCCCGTGTCCGGCTCGTACCGCTCGTCCGGAAGGATGTCCTCGTGCGCTCCCAGGCGGCCGCCCGCGAGCAGCAGCTGGGAGATCTCCAGGAGCAGGAACGGCACCGCACTGTCGGGCTCGTCGCCCTTGGCCACTTCTGTGGTGGCCACGATGAAGGACTCGATCGAGTCGGCGATCTGGACCGCGAAGTCGTCCGGATCCTGCGTGATGGAGTGCAGCGTGGCGTCAGACATCGAGGGTGCCTCCCTTGTGCTCACGAGTGAGCGCACGAGCCGTGTCGGCCCTGTCGTCATACATCTAGCAGGCGCCGCCCCTCGAAGGCACGGCCCAGCGTGACCTCGTCCGCGTACTCCAGATCGCCGCCGACCGGGAGACCGCTCGCGAGACGCGTGACCTTCAGTCCCATGGGCTTGATCATCCGCGCCAGGTACGTCGCGGTGGCCTCGCCCTCCAGATTCGGGTCGGTCGCCAGGATCAGCTCGGTGACCGTGCCGTCCGCGAGCCGCGTGAGCAGCTCACGGATGCGCAGGTCGTCCGGGCCGACGCCCTCGATCGGGCTGATCGCGCCGCCGAGCACGTGGTAGCGCCCGCGGAACTCACGCGTCCGCTCGATCGCCACGACGTCCTTCGGCTCCTCGACCACACAGATGACCGACAGGTCCCGGCGCGCATCGCGGCAGATGTTGCACTGCTCCTGCTGCGCCACGTTGCCGCAGACCGCGCAGAACCTGACCTTTTCCTTGACCTCCAGGAGCGCGTGCGCGAGACGGCGCACGTCCGTCGGCTCGGCCTGGAGGATGTGGAAGGCGATCCGCTGCGCGCTCTTGGGACCGACGCCGGGCAGCCTGCCCAGTTCGTCGATGAGGTCCTGAACCACGCCTTCGTACAACGGAACGCCCTTCCGGGGAGTGCTTGATTCTTACGGTAGTGGCTGCCGGGGCGGCTTAGAAGCCCAGGCCCGGCATTCCGCCGAGGCCCTGCGTCAGCGGGCCGAGCTTGGCCTGCTGCAGCTGCTGCGCGTTGTCGTTGGCGGCCTGGACCGCGGCCACCACCAGATCGGCCAGCGTCTCGGTGTCCTCCGGGTCGACGGCCTTGGGGTCGATCACCAGGCCGCGCAGCTCGCCGGAGCCGGTGACCGTCGCCGTCACCAGGCCGCCGCCCGCCTGCCCCTCGACCTCGGTCGCGGCGAGCTCCTCCTGGGCGCGCGCGAGGTCCTGCTGCATCTTCTGGGCCTGCTGGAGGAGCTGCTGCATGTTGGGCTGGCCACCACCGGGGATCACGGTCACTCACTCCTGGTGTCTTCGCTGACGACTGTTCGGTACGCCGAGCCTACGTGGTCCATGCCGCCGCTGCCGCACAACTCTTTCGAGTGAGAAACTGCGGGCTCCTCTACCTGATCAAGGCCCCCTTGCGGGCGGAAATACCGGGATTCCGGGTCCACAGCCCACCATTCGGCGGTAGGAAGGGCAGGCACCACGTGCACCGCAGGTCACAGAAGGACATGAGCGCCGAGCTGAACAGAGGAGTGCCCCGGTGAGCCAGCAGCCGGAGATGCAGCCGCCGCACCCGCCGGCGGGACAGCCCGGAGGCGCCGCCGCGAGCCGCGATCTGACCGGGACGCCGTTCCCGCTCGGCGACTGGGGCGAGCCCGCGGAGCGTCTGGACGAGCTGTACCGCTGGGTCGAGTCCAACGCGCTGCGTACGGCGGAGTGGTACCTGTCCGACCGGGTATGGAAGCGCCGCTGCGCACGTGTGCTGCGGATCGGTACGGCGCTCGGCGTCATCGCGGGCGCGGCGCTGCCGCTGCTCGACCTCACGGGGGTCGCGGACGGCGCGGCCGGGTGGGGGTACCTCTCCCTGCTGCTCGGTGCCGCGTGCATGGCGTGCGACCGGTACTTCGGGCTGACGTCCGGCTGGATAAGGGACGTGGCGACCGCGCAGGCCGTGCAGCGCCGACTGCAGGCACTGCAGTTCGACTGGGCCTCGGAGAGCGTCCGCGAGGTCCTCGGGCCGACGGAGGGGACGGCGAGCGAGGCGGCGGAGCGGTGCCTGGGGGTGCTGCGCCGGTTCTCGGAGGACGTGACGGAGCTGGTGCGGGCGGAGACGGCGGACTGGATGGTGGAGTTCCGCTCCGGCCCGGCGACGCTGGCCCTCCAGTCGGTGGGCGCGGGCCCGTCCCGCCCGGAGGGCGGCCCACCCGCATCGGCCCGCTTCCCGCTGCCGCCGGGCACCCGCCCGAACATGCCGCGCCAGAGGCCGCCGGAGCCCCGCTGAAGGGCCGCCCCCGGACCCGGGGGCGGGCCTCAGGAGCACCGCGGCGGCACGGGGGCAGCACGGGGCAGCACGCCGCGGGGACGAATCAGCGGCGAACGGGCGCGGATCAGCTGAGGATGATCATCGAGCCCTGCCCGAGGCTCCTCGTGGCCGCCGCGTGCAGCCCCAGCCACACATGACGCTCGCGCGCGAAGGGACTGTCGTCGTACGCGATGGGTCCGGCCGGTTCCTCTAGCGCGGTCGGCCGCTCGGGCGGCAGCGGCGCGGCCGGCGGGTTGGCCGGGTCGATCCCGATCGAGGGCGCGACGAACTCCAGCTCACGCAGCAGCCCGTGCGAGGAGCCCAGCGGCCCACCGCCCTCGAGCAGTTCGTCGTTGAAGAGCGGTGCCGGGAAGTCCACCGGGACGTACGCGCCGGCGTGGTCGTAGTGCCAGACCAGGTGGGACTGCTGGGCGGTCGCCTCGAACATCTCCAGGAGCTGTTCGTAGTCACCACCGAGCTCGTCGACCGGTTCGACGGCGAGACCGCACATCCGCAGCAGGTAGGCACGGCGAAGGAAGTGCAGGGCGTCGTAGTCGAACCCGGCGACGGGCGCCACATC
Source organism: Streptomyces sp. ISL-36 (assembly GCF_018614205.1). Taxonomy (GTDB): domain Bacteria; phylum Actinomycetota; class Actinomycetes; order Streptomycetales; family Streptomycetaceae; genus Streptomyces. The sequence continues at coordinate 26,805 of NZ_JAGGOS010000043.1, forward strand.
ACCGGAGAGCCCCGGCATGTAGGCGAAGACGGGGACGGTGGGCATTCCGGCCTCGGTGAGGGCCTGGTCGTAGGCGGCGATCTCTTCGGCGAAGGGGTTGTCGGGGCTGTGGCACAGCACGTCGACGAGGGGGACCAGCCACAGGTCACAGGCCAAGGGAGGCTCGCTCTCCGTCAGTTGCAGGGACGGCCAGGGTAGTCGGCGCGGTCGGCGTCGCACACCCGCTGGTGACCTGCCCCTCGGCGCCCCCGGTCAACCCGCCGTGTTCACCTCGCGGGTTCGCCCGGTGGTTCACCGGGCGAGCCGCTCCAGCCGGTCCGCCCACTCCAGCGACTGCGTGTTGTACTCCCGTACGACCGCGATCGCCGCGTCCGCGTCGCCGAGCGTCAGCGCGTCGACGAGATCCACGTGCCCGCTCCACAGCCAGCCGACCACATCCCGGTCGGAGCGCAGATACGGCACGGAGAAGACCCACGCCTGGACGCGGAGGCGGTGCAGGAAGTCGGCGATGTAGTCGTTGGCGGAGACCAGCCGTGCCAACTCGCGCCAGTAGCGGATGTCGTACCCGATGAGGATGTCCAGATCCCCGGCGCGGGCCGCCCGTACCGCCGCCTCGCCCCGGCGCCGCACCGAGACGAGCGCGACCCCGCGCCCCACGTCGGGCTCTGAAGAGGCGGAGGGTGGGGCGGAGACCTGGCGGCGGAAGATGCCGTCGACGACGAGCATGCGGGCCTCGACCATCCCGCGGTAGTCGTCGACCGAGAACTGGTGCACCCGGAAGCCGCGGTGCTGGTCGGAGTCGAGGAGCCCCTGCGCGGAGAGGTCGACGAGGGCTTCGCGCACGGGGGTCGCGGACACGCCGTACTGCTCGGCGATCTGCTTGACGGTGAATTCCTCCCCCGGCCCCAGACGCCCAGCGAGGACTTCGTCACGCAGCGCGTCCGCGATCTGCTGCCGCAGGGTGTTGCGGGTGACAGCTCCGCTCGCGGGCATGATGGTCGGCCCCCTCCGTCCGGTTCCGGGACACCCTAGACCAGACGGAGGGAAACCCCCGCGTACGCGTTACGCGGTGTGCTCGTCGGCCACGCTCAGCGCCGCGTCGAGGGCGGCGAGGCCCTCCTTGGCCTCGGCCTCGGAGACGTTGCAGGCGGGGACGGCGTGGGTCCGGTTCATGTTGATGAAGGGCCACAGGCCGTGCTTCTTGGCCGCCGCGCCGAAGGCCGCCATGGGGGCGTTGGCCTCACCGGCCGCGTTGTACGGGACGAGCGGCTCGCGCGTCTCCTTGTTCTTGACGAGGTCGAGCGCCCAGAACACGCCCAGGCCGCGCACCTCGCCGACCGAGGGGTGACGCTCGGCGAGCTCGCGCAGGCCGGGGCCGAGGACGGTCTCGCCGATGTGGGCGGCGTGCTCGACGACCTTCTCCTCCTCCATGACCTGGAGGGTGGCGACGGCGGCGGCGCAGGCCAGCGGGTGCCCGGAGTAGGTGAGACCGCCCGGATAGGGCCGCTTGTCGAAGGTGGCGGCGATCTCGGCGCTGATGGCGACACCGCCGAGCGGTACGTACCCCGAGTTCACGCCCTTGGCGAAGGTGATCAGGTCGGGCACGACGTCGAAGTGCTCGGCGGCGAACCACGCGCCGGTACGGCCGAAGCCGGCCATGACCTCGTCGAGGACGAAGACGATCCCGTACTTGTCGCAGATCTCGCGGACGCCGGCGAGGTAGCCGGGCGGCGGGGTCATGATGCCGGCGGTGCCGGGGACGGTCTCCAGGATGATCGCGGCGATGGTGGCCGGGCCCTCGAAGGCGATGGTGTCCTCCAGGTGCGCGAGGGCGCGCTCGCACTCCTGCTGCTCGTTCTCGGCGTAGAACGGCGAGCGGTAGAGGAACGGCGCCCAGAAGCGCACGACGCCGGCGGAGCCGGTGTCGGAGGCCCAGCGGCGCGGGTCACCGGTCAGGTTGATCGCGGTGGAGGTGGCGCCGTGGTACGAGCGGAAGGCGGAGAGCACCTTGTGGCGGCCCGTGTGCAGACGGGCCATCCGGACGGCGTTCTCGACGGCCTCGGCGCCGCCGTTGGTGAAGAAGATCTTGTCCAGGTCACCGGGGGTGCGCTCGGCGATGAGGCGTGCGGCCTCGGAGCGTACGTCGATGGCGAAGGCGGGCGCGAAGGTGGTGAGCTTCGCGGCCTGCTCCTGGATGGCGGCGACGACCTTGGGGTGCTGGTAGCCGATGTTGGTGTAGACGAGGCCGCTGGTGAAGTCGAGGTAGCGGTTGCCGTCGTAGTCCCAGAAGTACGAACCTTCGGCGCCGGCGACGGCGAGCGGGTCGATCAGGCCCTGGGCGGACCAGGAGTGGAACACGTGCGCACGGTCGGCGGCCTTCACGGCAGCGCCGGTCTGGGGGTCGGGTTCGACATGAGGGGTCATGGGGCCAGGGTAAGGATGCGCAGGTCGGAGCGGCCATGACCATCTTGTCCACCGAGACCGACCCCGACGCGACACGTTGTGGGCAGAGGATTCCGGATTTCGACTCTTGACAGTAAGCTGTCGTAATGACAGCCTTCTGTCATAAGGCATGGAACGGCACGACACGGCACCGACACGGCGCCACCGATCAGGCACGAACGGCACCCGACCACCTCAGGAGCCCACGATGTCCCGCACCGTCCACCTCGCCGTCTACGACGCCCTCGCCGACTGGGAGACCGGCCACGCCACCGCCTGGCTCGCCCGCGCCGGTTACGAGATCCGTACGGTCGGCCCCACCACCGAGCCGGTCACCACCATCGGCGGCCTGCGCATCACCCCGGATCTCGCCCTCGAAGAGCTGCGGCCCGAGGACACCGCGCTCCTGATCCTCCCGGGGGGCGACCTCTGGGACACCGGGGACGAACTCGCGCCCTTCGCGGCCAAGGCCCGCACGCTCCTCGACTCCGGTGTCCCGGTCGCGGCGATCTGCGGCGCCACCGCCGGCCTCGCCCGCGAGGGCCTCCTCGACGACCGCGCGCACACGAGCGCCGTCTCCTTCTACCTCGCCGCCACCGGCTACAAGGGCGGCGAGCACTACGTCGACACGGACGCGGTCACGGACAAGGGCGGTGACGGCACCGGCGACCTGATCACGGCCGGACCCACCGAACCCGTGGCGTTCGCCCGCGAGGTGCTGGGAAACATGGGCGCCTTCGAGGGCGAGAAGCTCGACGCCTGGTACCGCCTCTTCCACGACTCGGACCCGGCCGCGTACGAGACCCTCAACGCCGAAGAAGAAGACGGCTCGTGAGCCGTGAGCAGCAGAACGCCCTCTCCCGCACCGCGCTCGGCGTGTTCCGCCTGAACGGCCAGTTTCTCGCCGTGTCCGAGAAGCTGGCCGAACCGGCCGGTCTGACGGCGGCCTGGTGGCAGGTCCTGGGCGCCGTCCTGCGCGAGCCCCTGCCCGTCGCCGGGATCGCCCGGGTCATGGGCATCACCCGCCAGAGCGTCCAGCGGATCGCCGACCTCCTGGTGAACCAGGGCCTCGCGGCGTACGAACCGAACCCCGCCCACCGCCGCGCCAAGCTCCTCACCCCGACCCCCGAGGGCCGCGCGGCGATCAGCCGCATCGACCCGGGCCACGCGGACCTCGCGGCGCGCCTGACGGAGGAGCTGGGCGGGCTCCAGGCGTTCGAGGAGACGGTACGGGTCCTGGAACGGCTGTCGGCGGCGCTGGAGAGGGTGGCGGAGGACATCTCCGTAACGTGAGGGTGAACCCATGCGGGCCTGGCCGGCATGGTGTCATCCGGAGAGCAGCTCGCAGACGGCGCTGCGCAGCAGCAGCGGGTGCACGAACCCGCAGGGCTGACGTACAGAAGGTGTCCCGAACAGGTCCGAGCCGCGTCCGGGACACCGGCGTACATGTCCCGGACGGCGAAGGGCCTTTCGCCCGCTCCCGTCAGGCGACCAGAGTGGCGCCCCGTCGGGCCCCGGAACCCCGGGACCCAAGCGACGGAGGAGTCACTCAGCATGATGGTTCGCACGTTGTTCGCGAGCGCCGGGGTGGGTGCCGTGCTCGCGCTGGGCGCCATGGCCGCTCCGGCGCAGGCCGCTCCCGCAGCGTCCACGCCGGGACAGGCGTCGGTGTCCGATGTCGTGATCATGTCCTGCCCGCCCCCGCCCACCTCACCGGCGCCCCGAGCGGGCTACCGCTGCCTGTCGTCGTACTCGACCGAGGCGCAGTGCAATACCGGTGTCCAGCGCCACATCGCCGGCACGCCCGCGACCTCGGGCTACTGCCAGAGGAGCGGCGCGAGCTGGTGGGGCTTCGTCAACAAGTACTGACGAACACAGCGGTTCCCGGGGCCCTGTGCCGAGGGTCCCGGGAACCGGCGCGTCCACCCGGGGCGTAAAGGGATGTCAGCAGTACAGGTTCGCGCCCGTCGGCACGCCCAGGATCTGGGTGAACTGCTGGTACTTGCTCACCCGGCTCTGGACCTGCGCCGGGTTCTTGCCGTCGCACTCCAGCGCGCCGTTGATCGAGCGGATCGTCTGGCCGAAGCCCGCGCCGTTGACCATGGCGTTGTGACCGGTCATCGTGCCGGGGCCGTTCTGGGTGTTCCAGTACCAGAGGCCGGTCTTCCAGGCGACGGCCGCCTCACGCTCGACGCGGTAGGGGTTGTTGAGGAGGTCGATGCCGAGAGCGTCGCCCGCGGCCTTGTAGTTGAAGTTCCACGAGAGCTGGATGGGGCCGCGGCCGTAGTAGGCGGCCTGGCCGGCGGGGCAGCCGTACGGCTGGCCGCTGTCGCAGTAGTGCGGGTAGTTGGCGGTGTTCTGCTCGACGATGTGGACCAGGCCGCCGGTCTCGTGGCTGACGTTGGCGAGGAAGGCCGCGGCCTCCTGCTTCTTCACGGTGTCGCTGCCGGTGTTCGCGAAGGCCGGGTACGCGCCGAGGGCAGCCGTCAGGCCGCTGTACGTGTAGAAGGAGTTCCGGCTCGGGAACATCTGGTTGAACTGGGCCTCGCTGACGACGAATCCGGAGGGGCTGGGCGTCGGGGTCGTACCGCCGCCGCAGGTGCCCTCGTCGCGCCAGACGTCGGAGGTGCCGGGGCGTTCGTTCTGGGTCCACCACTTCGCGTACCAGTTGTGGCCGTTGTACGAGGAGGTCATGCCGCCGGTGTAGACGCTGGAGGAGTTCCATGCCGTCACACAGGCGGGCGCCGCGCCGGCCGTGGTGGCGGGCAGGAACACGGCGAGTCCGACGGCGGTACAGAGAGCCGACATGAGGATGAGCAGGCGTCGCAGCATGCGCTGGTCCTTCCGTGGGGGAAGGCCAGCCAAGCGCCCTTGGTCTGGACCTGTCAAGGTCTAGACCAGCTTTTGTGACACCCGCCCGTCCGCTTCGTCATCGGTCGGGTGTGCGCTCCAACGGAAATGTCGGCAGGGCCCGTTCGGTCTTGGCCGCGGCTCCATCAGGTGCGGCGCCGGCCCGGTTCAGCGGTCGGGCGGGGGACGGCACCCCGCTGGACCACACGGGTGTCGTCTCCCGCCCGACGGCGGCTTCGGTCCCGGCTCAGATCAGGAGGACGAGACGGCCCGGCCGATGGCCCGCCTCCACCCTGCGGTGGGCCTCCGCCGCCTCCTCCAACGGCATGACGTCCGCCACCCGGGTCATCAGCTTCCTGGCCGCCACCTGCTCCAGCATCTCCTTCAACCGCGCGCGGTCCGGCCTGCCCCGCACCGCCGAGACCGAGATGCCCCGCTCGGTGACGGGCATCCGCTCCTGCAAGGCCGAGACGAAGACACCGTCGTCCTTCAGGGTCGGCAGCAGGGGGTCGCCGATCAGCGCCGCGTCGAAGACGCCGTCCACCTGTTCCGGGACGGACGTCAGCGCGTCCGTGATCACGTCCGCCGGCGCGCCCCGGGGCACGGGCAGGACGTGCCCGGCGCCGAGCACACCGAGTTCGTACTCGTCGCCCGGGAGGCCGAGAGCGACCACCCGGAGGCCGTCCGCCACCGCGTGCTGCACCGCGAACCGCCCCACCACGCCACTCGCGCCCGTGACGAGCACGGTCGAGCCCGAAGGGAGCCCCATGTGGTCGATCGCCTGTCGAGCCGTCAGGGAGGACAGCGGCAGCGACGCCGCCGCCGTGAAGTCCACGTCGTCCGGGATCGGGGCGAGCCACTCCGGCTCGACCAGGATGATCTCCGCATAGGTGCCCTGGCCGCCCGTCTCCATCCAGGGCACGAACCCGGCCACGCGGGTTCCCGCCGGCAGCCCGGCCACCGGGTCCAGGAGCGTGCCCGCGAAGTCGGAGCCGAGGACGAACGGCGGCATGAGGTCACCGAGAGCGGCGGCCCGCCCACCGGAGCGGATCTTCAGGTCCTCCTGGTTCACGGAGGCCGCCTTCAGACGCACGCGTACCCGACCGGGGATCTCGCCGGGCTCGGGCTCGGGCCGGCGGGCCATCCGCAGAACCTCGGGGCCGCCGTAGGCGGTCACTTCGACGACACGCATGGGGTTCCTCTCCGACGGGCCCCCTCGTCGCCATTACACCCACGCTCCCCACCCCCGGCAACCGCTGTCCGGCCACCTGAACGAACGGAGAACCCCTGGTGGCGGCGCGCGGCACCGCCCCCTGCCCCGCACGGGCGTCCGTACCCGCGCGGTCATCCGTCGCCGGAACCCCGCCTCGCTACGCCCAAGGGTCCGCGGATCCGCGGTGAAGGCCGGGAACAAGGGTGAGAACCGGCGGGGGCCGTCTGGCATCCTCTTTCGACGTGGAGCCATTGAACGCGGAAGACCCGGTCAGCATCGGTCCGTTCCGCCTGCTCGGCCGACTCGGCGTCGGCGGGATGGGCCGGGTGTTCCTGGCGCGTTCGTCGGGCGGCCGGACGGTCGCGGTGAAGGTCGTGCACACGGAGCTGGCGGCGCAGGACGAGTTCCGGCGCCGGTTCGCCCGTGAGGTCGCCGCCCTGGAGCGGGTCGGCGGCACGGGCACGGCCCCGGTGCTCGGTTCCGACACGGCGGCCGAAGCACCCTGGGTGGCCATCGGCTACGTCGCCGGACCGTCGCTGCGGGCCGTGGTGGGCGACGAGTTCGGGCCGCTGCCCGCCACGACCGTACGGGCGCTGGCGGCCGGACTCGCGGCGGCACTCACCTATGTACACCAGGCCGGGCTCGTCCACCGCGACCTCAAGCCCTCCAATGTCCTGCTGACGGTCGACGGCCCCCGGATCATCGACTTCGGCATCGCCCGCGCCGTCGACACCGTCACCGACGGCGGGCTGACCAGCACCGGCGCGGTGGTCGGCTCCCCCGGCTTCATGTCCCCGGAGCAGGTCCGGGGCGAGAAACTGACTCCGGCCTCGGACATCTTCTGCCTCGGCTCGGTCCTCGTGTACGCGGCGACCGGCCGCTCCCCGTTCGGTACGGCGGACAGCGGCGTCCACGCCACGATGTTCCGCATCGCCCACGACGAGCCCGACCTGACCGGCCTCGCGCCCGAGCTCAGCGGTCTGGTACGGGCCTGTCTCGCCAAGGACCCCGCCGCCCGGCCCTCTGCGGGCGAGCTCGTCGCGGCGATCACCGTCCCCGACCCGTGGCTGCCGGCCGAGGTCCTGACCCGCCTCGGCCGCCACGCGGCCCAGCTCCTGGAGGCGGAGGCCGCGGCGGAGGCGACCAGCGCCGACGCGGCGGGCGGCGACCCCACACCCGTACCGGCCCCGAAGCCGCCCCGGCCGCGCCGCACCGGGCTGATCGCGGCCGCCGCCGCGCTCGCCATGGCCGTGGCGGCCTCTGTGACGTACGTCTTCTGGCCGGACCCCTCCACGGGCACCGACGAGCAGAAGAACCGCCCCCGCGGCCAGACCGGTGACGTGTCGGCACGCCCGGCCGGGATCGTCCCCGCCGCGTTCATCGGGGCCTGGGAGGGCGTCCAGCGCGGTTCCTCCGACCATCCCCGGGAGACGGCCCGGATCGAGATCAGCCAGGGGGCGGCCGGCGCGAAGACCGCCGTCTACGTCCAGGTGAACGACGAGCGGCTCTGCATGGGGCGCTCCCGCCTCGTGTCGGCCGACGAGGACAAGGTGGTCCTGGGCGAGTCCGACGTGACCACCAGCATCCCCGCCCAGCGCTGCGTCCCGGCCGCCCATCAGACGCTCACCCTGCGCTCCCCCGACGTCCTGGAGTGGACCTCGGGGGCCGCGAAGGCCACCTTCCGCAAGGCGCGGACCGGCGCGAACATCGTGCCGACGGCGTTCGTCGGCTCCTGGAAGACGGAACCCGACCCCGAGGTCTTCGGCCCCGACGTCGACCGCTACACCGACGAGGTGACGATCACCCAGGGCCCGATCGGCGCCCCCCTGATCAGTTTCCTGCGCGGCTTCCCCCGCCAGGACGACGAGGGCAACGCCACCGCCGACTCCGTCAGCTGCACCTCGACGGCCCTCCTCGCCGGCGCAGGCACCCCGCTGATCATCGGCCCTACGACCTCCGACCCGGAATCCTCCGACCGCGACTGCGAAGCCACCGGCACGTCCGGCTACCTGATCATCGACCGCTTCGAGGGCCGCGAGCGCCTGCGCCTCTACCCGATGGCCGACGCGGAGCCCGGCGAGTACTACCGCCGCTGAGGAGTGTCCGCAAAGCACCGCCGTCCGCCCGAAGGGCGGGGCGAGGGTTTACGGACACGACCTAGGCTCCCAGCAGTTCGAGGAGGGCGCGGACGGAGTCGAGGACGGGCTGGCCGATCGCGCCCGCCGTCGCCGCGATGCCCGCGACCGCCATGAGGGCGCGGTGGCGTTCCCTCGGCGGTACGTCGGCGGCGGGGGCGAGGGCCGGGAGCGCCTCGTCGATGGACTGGGCCGCGAGCGGAGGCACCTGGGCGCGCAGGTCCTGGAGGAGCCGGAGCAGTTCCTGGACGGCCGAGTCCAGGGTCGGGGAGGGTGTCGTCCCGTAGTTGACGATGCCCTGGTTCCCCTGACCTCCGTACATGTTGACGGTGGGCCCGTAGTAGTGGTCGCCGCTCATGAGTTGCTCACTCCGGTGTTGCCGTTGCCGCCGTACATGTTGACGTTGTCCCCGAAGTAGTAGTTGCTGGGGCTGATCGTCAGGGTCTCCACCCGTACCTGGAACTCCGCCTCCGGATTCTCGATCGCGTGGGCGATGGAGCGGACGAGTTCGTGCAGCTGGCCCGGGTTCCGGGAGGTGACCAGGGCGATCGAGGGGCCGGAGGTCTCGCAGGCGAGGACGAAGTGGGACTTCGCGATGAGTACGGAGATCATGTCCCCGACGGCGTAGAGCAGGAAGCCGACGGCGCAGACCCAGACGAAGTCGAGAACCCCCTCGCCGTCACCGGAGTCGAAGCGCGAGATCGCGGCGATCAGGCTGAGACCGATCGCCGTGAGGACCGTGAACGCGATCCTTTTCAGACAGCGGACGACGGCGTCCTTGCGCCGCGGGTGCAGCATGAAGGTGTAGACGCGGGCGATGTTCTGCAGCGGGTAGCAGGCTCCGCCGACCCAGAGCAGCCGCTTGCTGACCCGCACGTCGATACCGCTCACGTACCCGGCCGCCGGAGCGGGCGGAGCATGAGGCGGTGGCGGTGGCGGTGGTGGCGGCAGCGGTGTCCCTGTGGTCTCGTCCATCTCTCCCCCTGACGTGGGCCCTTGTCACGCGATGAAGAGCCATTAAGCACGCGCCCCACCGACACCACAAGCCGGTTGGCGGCTCAGGAGCGGGTTTCGGCCGCGGCCTTCGCGTAGGCGCGGACGAGTCCACGGGTGTCGTCGGCGCGCCAGGCGAGAGCGAACCGGGTCGGTGTCAGGCCGTGGACGGGCAGGGTGACGACCCCGCCCCTGGTGAGCAGCGGCGCGTTGCCCGCGGCCACCAGACAGACGCCGAGGCCGTCGACGAGTGCCTCGTACGTCTCGTCCGTACTGGCGATTTCGGCGCCGACCACCGGGGGGCGCCCGTCGCGGGCGTCGAGGGCCAGCCAGTGGTCGCGCAGTTCGGGGGTGGCCGCCGGGAGGGCGAGGAACGGCTCGTCGAGCAGCTCGGCGAAGTCGACGCTCTCGCGGCCGGCCAGCGGGTGGGTCTCGGGCAGCGCGACCAGCCGTGGTTCGGTGGCGACCACCACCCAGCGGTACCGCTCGGATCCGGCCAACGGCAGCCAGACGAAGGCGACATCGCTCGTCCCGTCGGCGAGACCGGCCGTCGGGTCCTCCCAGCCCACCTGGCGCAGCTTCAGCCGGGCTCCGGGATGCGCCTCGGTGAAGCGGGAGCGGATCGCGGGCAGCAGACCGCCCCGGCCGGGGCTCGTACTCATCCCGACGACCAGCGTGCTGCTCGCGGCCTCCTTGGCGCCGCGGACCACGGCCCAGGCCTCCTCCCCCGCGGCGAGCACCGCGCGGGCGTGCGGCAGCAGGGCCGTACCGACCGGGGTCAGACGCACGCCCTGCCGGTCGCGGTCGAAGAGCACCACGCCGAGCTGCCGCTCCAGGGCCCTGATCTGCTTGCTGAGCGCCGGCTGGGAGACGTAGAGCCGCTCGGCGGCCCGGGTGAAGTGGAGCTCCTCGGCCACGGCGACGAAGTACCTCAGGTCCCGCCCGTGCACGTCCATAACCATGGGTTATCACGATGAACCTTGGACGGGCAACACCCTTGTCCCGCACGCTTGTTGTGACACCGCGAGAACGAACGAGGGAGTACGGGCATGAGCAAGGTCTGGCTGATCACCGGCGCGAACAGCGGCTTCGGACGCGCCTTCGCCGAGGCCGCCGTCGGGGCCGGCGATGTCGTCGTGGCCGCCGCCCGCCGCGTGGGGACGCTGGACGACCTGGTGGCCGCCCACCCCGACCAGGTCGAGGCTGTCGCCCTCGACGTCACCGACACGGCGGCGATCGACGCGGTCGTGGGTGACATCGCGGCGCGCCACGGCCGTATCGACGTCCTGGTGAACAACGCCGGCCGCACCCACGTCGGTTCGGTCGAGGAGACCGGCGACGCCGAGCTGCGCTCGCTGTTCGACGTGCACGTCTTCGGCCCGGCGGCGCTGACCCGCGCGGTCCTGCCGCACATGCGGGCGCGCCGCTCGGGGGCGATCGTGCAGCTCAGCAGCGTGGGCGGGCAGATGTCGATGGCTGGTTTCGGTGCCTACAGCGCCACCAAGTTCGCCCTGGAGGGGATGTCGGAGGCGCTGGCCGCCGAGGTGCGCCCGCTCGGCATCGACGTCCTGATCGTGGAGCCGGGCGCCTTCCGTACGAGCCTGTTCGGCAACCACAGCCTGAGCGAGGACGGGATCGCCGACTACGCGGACACGGTGGGTGCGACCCGCCGCTACGTGGAGACCGGCAGCGGCACCCAGGCCGGCGACCCCGCGAAGGCGGCGGCGGCGGTCCTGGCGGCCCTCGACGCGGAGGAGACGCCGCTGCGGCTCGCACTCGGCGAGGACTCGATCGACACGATCTACGCGCACCTGGAGCAGGTCCGCGGGGACCTCGCGGCCTGGGAGAAGGTCGGCCGGAACACCCAGCTGGACGCCTGACGACGAGCAAGGGCCCGCACCCCGGGAAGACCGGGGTGCGGGCCCTTCCACGTCACCGCCTGCGGGAACGCGTCACCGCTTACAGGAACGAGTTGATCTCGATCGTCTCGGTCCGGCCGGGGCCGACGCCGATCGCGGAGATCGGAGCGCCCGACATCTCCTCCAGGGCCTTCACGTACGCCTGCGCGTTCTTCGGCAGGTCGGCGAAGGTCTTGGCCTTGCTGATGTCCTCGGACCAGCCCGGGAGCATCTCGTAGACCGGCTTCGCGTGGTGGAAGTCCGTCTGCGAGTACGGCAGCTCCTCGACGCGCTTGCCGTCGATCTCGTACGCGACACAGACCGGGATCTGCTCCCAGCCCGTCAGCACGTCGAGCTTGGTGAGGAAGAAGTCGGTCAGCCCGTTGACGCGGGTCGCGTAGCGGGCGATGACCGCGTCGAACCAGCCGCAGCGACGGTCACGGCCGGTGGTGACACCGCGCTCGCCGCCGATGCGGCGCAGCGCCTCGCCGTCCTCGTCGAACAGCTCCGTCGGGAACGGGCCGGCGCCGACGCGGGTGGTGTACGCCTTGAGGATGCCGATGACCCGGCTGATCTTCGTCGGGCCCACACCGGCGCCGGTGCAGGCGCCGCCCGCGGTCGGGTTCGAGGAGGTGACGAAGGGGTATGTGCCGTGGTCGACGTCGAGCAGGGTGCCCTGGCCGCCCTCGAAGAGCACGACCTTGTCGTCGTCCAGCGCCTGGTTGAGGATCAGGGTGGTGTCGGCGACGTACGGCTTGATCTGCTCCGCGTACTGGAGCATCTCCTCGACGATCTGGGCGGCGTCGATCGCGCGGCGGTTGTACAGCTTGGCGAGGAGCTGGTTCTTGCCCTCCAGCGCCGCCTCGACCTTCTGGTTGAGGATCGACTCGTCGTACAGGTCCTGGACCCGGATGCCGACGCGGTTGATCTTGTCCGCGTAGGTCGGGCCGATACCGCGGCCGGTCGTGCCGATCTTGCGCTTCCCGAGGAACCGTTCCGTCACCTTGTCGAGTGTGACGTTGTACGGCGTGATGAGATGCGCGTTGCCGCTGATGAGGAGCTTGGACGTGTCGACGCCGCGCTCGTTCAGCCCGCTCAGCTCGGAGAGCAGGACCGCCGGGTCGACGACGACACCGTTTCCGATCACCGGGGTGCACCCCGGGGAGAGGATTCCGGAAGGGAGAAGATGCAGCGCGTACTTCTGGTCGCCGACGACGACGGTGTGGCCGGCGTTGTTGCCGCCCTGGTAACGCACTACATAGTCAACGGATCCACCGAGGAGGTCGGTGGCCTTTCCCTTGCCCTCGTCACCCCACTGAGCACCGAGCAGCACAAGTGCGGGCACAGGCGTACACCCCTTCCGGGCGGGGCATGTCAAGGTCAGCGGGCGTCCGCCGCCTCACCGGTGTGCCCCGGAATAGACGAAGCCCCTGGCGCAATAGCGCAAGGGGCTCTTGCACAAAGATGCTACCCGAGGAAGGACCGAGGTGTCGGCTCACGACCAGCTGCTGGTGGTCATCGACCCGGTCGCCCGCCGAAGTGACGGCGAGTCCGTACGGATCGCGAAAGATGTGCTGTGTGGGGGAGCCGAAGCGAAGATCTGCCTGCCGGACAGCCCGGAAGAATTCTCCCGGGCCCTTGCGCGGCGGGGCTCCCGGCGCCTCGTGGTGGTCGGTGACGACCGCAGTCTGCTCCGCACGGTGACGCTGCTGCACCGGGAGCGTGAGCTCGCGGACGGGGCGCTCTCCCTCGTGCCGATCGGTTCCCCGGGATCCCTGGAAGTGGCCCACGCGCTCGGCGTGCCGCAGAACGCGGTGGCGGCCGCCCGGGCGGTCCTCGACGGGGTCGTACGCCGGCGGGACCTGCTGGTCGACGACAGCGACGGGGTCGTCCTGGGCGACCTGAGCATCCCGGCGGTACGGGTCGCGGCGGCCGCACCGCCGACCGTCTGGGACACCTGCCGCTCCCTGGTCCGGACCCTGGTCCGGCCGGCCCCCGCGCCCTTCGCGGTCCGCACGCACCGGCTGCGGGTGGAGGCGGACGGCGTGCTGCTCAACGACGTGGACGCACCGGTGGAGGGGGTGACGGTCCGCTCGCTCGACGGAGTGGCGGACATCACGGTCCATCCGCCGTCCTCGCCGGCCTTCCACACGGGCGCGCACAGCTTCACGGTCTCGGGCCCGGACTTCCGCTACCGGGCCGATTCCGTGGTCTCGGGCCCGGTCCGCCGCCGGACCTGGTCGGTCCGGCCGGAGGCGTGGGGGCTGACGCTGCCGAAACGCTAGGCCGGGTCCCTAGGAGGCGCCCTTCGCCTCCTTGCGGGCGCGTCGGCGGTCCATCATCCCGAGCATCTCCTTCTGGAGGAACTCGGTCCTCGGCGCCTCGCTGGTCCAGCTCCCCGCGATCTGGACCCTCGCGGGACTCGCCGTCCTGCTCTGGGGCGCCTTCCCCAAGGCCGCCGTCGCCGCGTGGGGCGTGGCGGGCCTGTCCCTGGCCTCGGCTGGATCGGCCCGGCGCTGGACCTGCCCCGGTCGGTCCTGAACCCCTCCCCCTTCGGCCACCTGCCGAGGCTCCCCGGCCAGGAGATGGCGTGGGGTCCGGTACTGGTCCTGACGGCCCTGGCGGTGGCGCTCGTCACGGCGGGCCTGGCGGTGGCGCTCGTCACGGCGGGCCTGGCGGGGCTGCGGCGCCGGGACGTACTGATCTGACGCTCCCGGGGCGGGGGAAGGTCACACCTCCACCAGCAGCTCATGGAAGCCGCGGATCACGTACCCCGGCTTCCACCGCGGCTCCGCCGCGAGCCGCAGCGCCGGGGCCCGGCGGAGCAACTCGCCGAACAGCGCCGTCAGTTCGAGCCGGGCCAGCGGCGCTCCCAGGCAGTAGTGGATACCTGCGCCGAAGGTGATGTGCGGGTTGTCGGCGCGGGCCAGGTCCAGCGTGTCGGCCGTGTCGCCGAAGCGGGCGGGGTCGCGGTTGGCCGAGCCGAAGAGGAGGGCGACCTCCGAGCCTCGCGGGATCACCCGGTCGCCGATCTCGATGTCGTCGAGGACCCAGCGCTCGAACATCTGCAGCGGGGTGTCGTAGCGCAGAAGTTCTTCCACAGCTGTGGACAACATTCCGTCCGCAGGGCCGGGTGCCGCCCGCAGCGCCGCCAGCTGCTCCGGATGCGTCAGCAGCGTCCACCAGCCGTTGACGGTCGTGTTCACCGTCGCCTCGTGCCCCGCGTTCAGCAGCAGCACGCAGGTGGAGATCATCTCCTGCTCGGTGAGCTCCTCCACACCGATGAGTCCCGAGATCAGATCGTCCCCCGGGTCCTTGCGCCGCCGCTCGATCAGCTCCCGCAGATAGTCCGAGAACTCGATCGAGGCCCGGACCGCCCGCCGCGCCGACTCCTCGGAGGGGTTCAGCTCGAACATCCCGCAGATGTCGGCCGACCAGGGCCGCAGCCGCCCCCGCTCCTCGTCCTCCTCCGGGATGCCCAGCATCTCCGCGATCACGGCTACCGGCAGGGGTTCCGCCACCTCCGCGAGCAGGTCCCCGCCGCCCCGGGCGACGAGACCGCCCACGAGCTCCCCGGCGAGCCGCTCCACCGTCGGCGCCAGGTTCTCCACCGTCCTCGGCGTGAACGCCTTCGAGACCAGCCGCCGGATCCGTGTGTGGTCGTGGGCCTCCAGGTCCAGCAGACCGTGGTCGTTGAGGGTGTGGAACGGCTCGTGGGCGGCGGACGGCGCCTCGCGGCCGAACTCCTCGTGGGTGAAGCGGTGCGTGTACGTACGGCCGAGGCGCCGGTCCCGCAGCAGCGCCGACACGTCCTCGTAGTGCGGGATCAGCCACTGCTTCGTGGGCGCGTACCAGTGGGCGCGCCCCGTCGCTCGCAGCTCGGCGTAGGCGGGATACGGGTCGGCGACGAATTCCGGGGACCAGGGGGCGAAGGGAACGTCCATGACCGGACGCTACCCGCCCTGCCCGCCGCCCGCCCCTGCCGGGTTGCCCCGCCGACGGGCGCCGCCGTGCGGCCCCGCACCACCCCCGACCCGCTCTACCCTCCGACCTGCACCAGCCGCGCCTCGTACGCGAAGACCGCCGCCTGCGTCCGGTCCCGCAGCCCCAGCTTCACCAGGATCCGGCTCACATGGGTCTTGATCGTCGACTCGGCCACGACCAGATGGTCCGCGATCTCCGCGTTCGACAGGCCCTGCGCGATCAGCACGAGCACCTCCGTCTCCCGCTCGGTCAACTCCCCCACCTGCGACAACGCCGGCGGCCGCGGTGTCTCCGCCGCCTTCGCGAACTCGGTGATCAGCCGCTTCGTCACGGTCGGCGCGAGCAGCGCCTCGCCGGCCGCCACCACCCGCACCCCCTCCGCGAGCTGGCGCGCCGAGGCGTCCTTCAGCAGAAAGCCCGAGGCCCCGGCGCGCAGCGCCTGGTACACGTACTCGTCGAGGTCGAAGGTGGTCAGGACCAGCACCTTCGCGTCCGCGTCCGCGGCCACGATCTCGCGGGTCGCGTCGATGCCGTTCAGTTCCGGCATCCGGATGTCCATCAGGACCACGTCCGGGTGGAGCGCCGCGACCTGGGCGACCGCCTCGCGGCCGTTGACCGCCTCGCCGACGACCTCGATGTCCGGCATCGCGCCCAGCAGGACCGAGAAGCCCTCGCGGACCATCATCTGGTCGTCGACGATCAGCACACGGATCACTGCTCGGACTCCTCGCGGGTCACGGGGATGAACGCCGTCACCTCGTAGCCGCCGTCCTCGGTCGGCTCGGCCGTCATCTCTCCGTTGAGCATCGTCACACGCTCCCGCATGCCGGTGATGCCGTGCCCGGCGCCCGGCGACGCCTTCACGAGACCCCGCGCCGGACCGTTGACGATCCGCAGCCCCAGACCGCCGAGGACGTAACTGACCTCCACCTTCGCCTCGGCGCCCGGCGCGTGCCGCAGTACGTTGCTCAGCGCCTCCTGGATGATCCGGTACGCCGAGAGTTCGACGCCCTGCGGCAGCTCCCGCACCGCGCCGGTCACCGTCTTCGTGACGTCGAGGCCGGCCTCGCGCACGTTGGCGACCAGCCGCTCCAGGTCGGCGAGGGTGGGCTGCGGGGCGTCGGGCGCCTCGTAGTCCTCCGCCCGTACGACGCCGAGGACGCGCCGCAGCTCGGTCAGGGCCGCCACCGCGTTCTCACGGATGGTGACGAACGCCTGCTCCAGCTCCGGCGGCGGGTTCTCCACCCGATACGGGGCGGCCTCCGCCTGGATCGCGACCACCGACATGTGGTGGGCGACCACGTCGTGCAGTTCGCGGGCGATGGTGGTGCGCTCCTCCAGAAGGGTGCGGCGGGAGCGCTCCTGGGCCGTGACGGTCTGCTGGGCGGTGACGGTCTGCTCCGCCTCGCGACGGACCTGCAGCACGGTCACGACGAGCAGGGCGAGGGCCGCTATGAAGAGGAGTTGCGGGGCGTCGGTTCCGTAGCCGCGGGTGAGGAAGAACTCGGCGAAGATCGCGTATCCGGCGGTCAGCAGCCACATCCAGCCCGCGGCACGGGGCCGGGTGCGGGCGGCGACGACCGTGAGGACGAGGAGGTGCGCGGCGAAGGAGTTCGGCGCCCAGGGCCAGCCGTCCCCGTGGCTGCCCATGAAGCCGAGGAACGGCGTGGAGGCCAGCGAGGCCCAGAAGGCGAGCACCGGGCGGACGAGGGTGAGCAGCACGATCAGCGCGGGCGCGAACGCGTACACCGCCATCACCGGAGGCGGCGACCCTTCGGCCACCGTGGCACCGATCAGGAACACGAAGAGGGCGCCGGCGGCGACCACGGCGTGCGGGGTCCACCTCGCTCCGGTGCGTATCCGCTCCGGCAGGCGGCGGGTCAGCCGCCCGTCGACCGCCATCGGCAGCAGCGGACGGTAGGCGAAGGGGTTGTGGAAGAGATCCTCGCGCAGCCCGCCGAGCGCGCCCTGGGCCAGGCGGAACTCGGGGCTTCGGCTCTTTGCGTCGTGCGTCTGGGGCTGGGTCACGTACGTCAAGGTACGGGGGGCGGGCGGACGCGGTCGTCCCCATGGATGGGGATCCTTCCGCGTCCGTCCCAGGTACTACGCGGCGCGCCCGCGGCCACCGAGGGCGATCTGTTCCGGGCCCCGAGTCTGTCGCAAGCCGAGGTCCCTGCGCTCAGCCCCTGAGCCAGGTCCCGCGCTCAGCCCTTCAGAACGCGAGCTGCGCGATCTCCTCCGCCACCACCGCGCACGCGTCCGCCGCCGGATCGATCAGCGGGAAGTGCCCGACGTCCGGCAGGAGCGTGAGGCCCACCGTCTCCCCCGCCTTCGCCGCCGCGTCCACATAGGCCTCGGCGACCGCCTGCGGGACGACCACGTCTTCCCGGCCCTGGACGACCACGGTCGCGATTCCGGTGGGCAGCAGCAGCGCGGGGTCGGCATGCCGTGCCCGTACGTCGAACTCGCCCTCTCCACCGAGCAGTTCGGTCACCGCCCCACCGCACACCCCGAGCTCGACGGCCCGGTCGAAGTGGGCGATCGGCGCCAGCGCGACCACGCCGCGCAGTGCGGGCGCGGAGGGCAGCCGCCAGGGCGCGTCGGGAGGCAGGACGTGGCGGGCGGCCGCCCACAGGGCCAGGTGACCCCCCGCGGAGTGGCCGGTGAGCACGATCCGGCGCGGGTCGGCCTGCGGGAGATGCTCGGCGACCAGCCGCGGTACGGCGTCCAGCGCGGCGGCCACGTCGTCGAAGGTCTCGGGCCACCGTCCGGCGACCGGCCCGGTCGCACCCTGCCGGGGGAGGGAACCGCCGCGCCGGTACTCGACGTTGGCGACGGCGAAGCCCCGGCGGGCGAGAAAGTCCACGAAAGGAGTCAGATGCCGCCGGTCGTACGGCGCCCGCCAGGCACCGCCGTGCAGCGCGACGACGAGCGGGGCCCGCTGCCGGCCACCGCGGGGAGCGTAGAAGTCGACGACTTGGTCGGGGTGTTCGCCGTACGCGGCGGACGCGTCCGGGGCGACGGCCGGGTGCGAGAAGGCCGATGCTTCTTCGGCTGCGTCGCGCGCGGCAGGGTCCGGCATGCTGTTCCAACCTCTCGGGGACGGGGCCGAATTGGCCTGACCTGCGGGGACGGTACCAGGAGTGGAGCCCCCGCAGATCAAGCGATCATCGGACCGCCGGCGTACCCCCTATGCTCCCCGGCCGGTGAGGACCTCGGCGAGGACCCTGGCCGCCCGCTCCGTATCGGCGAAGCCGACGTACAGCGGGGTGAAACCGAACCGCAGCACGTCGGGGCGGCGCAGATCGCCTACCACTCCGCGCCGGATCAACTCCGCCATGACGGCGGGCGCCTCCGTGCAGCGCAGGGCGACCTGGCTGCCCCGCTCGGCGTGCGCCCCGGGCGTCAGGGACTCGACCCGTCCGGCCGGCACGTACTCCCGTACGCACTCCAGGAAGAAGTCCGTCAACGCGAGGGACTTGGCGCGCACGTCCTCGATGTCCACCCCGTCCCACACGTCGAGCGCCGCTTCGAGCGCCAGCAGGGAGAGGATGTCGGGCGTGCCGACGCGGCCGCGGAGCGCGCCCGCCGCCGCCTCGTACCCCGGGGTCATCCCGAAGGGGTCGGTGTGCGAGTTCCAGCCGGGCAGCGGGGAGTCGAAAGTCGCCTGGTGGCGCTCGGCGACGTACAGGTACGCGGGCGAACCGGGGCCGCCGTTCAGGTACTTGTAGGTGCAGCCGACCGCCAGGTCGACACCGTGCGCGTCCAGTCCGACCGGCAGCGCGCCCGCGCTGTGGCACAGGTCCCAGACGGCGAGCGCGCCCGCCGCGCGGACCGCCGCCGTGATGCCGGGCAGGTCGTGCAGCCGGCCGGTGCGGTAGTCGACGTGGTTGACCAGCGCGACGGCCGTGCGCGGACCCACGGCGTCCGGCACGTCGGCGGGGGCGACCGGCACGATCCGGCGGCCGGTCATCCGGGCCGCGGACTCGGCGATGTACCCGTCCGTGGGAAAGGTCGTCGCGTCGACGAGTATCTCGTCCCGGTCGTCACCGGCCAGCCGCGCGGCGCCGACGACGGCCTTGAAGACGTTCACGCTGGTGGAGTCGGAGACCACGACCTGCCCGGGGGCGGCGCCGACGAGCGGGGCGATCCGGTCGCCGATCCGCTCCGGCGCGGTCCACCAGCCGCTCTCGTCCCAGGAACGGATGCGCAGCTCGCCCCACTCACGGGTGATGACATCGGCCATGCGGGCGGGCACATGAGCCGGCAGCGCGCCGAGCGAGTTCCCGTCGAGGTAGACGGCCTCGTCGAGGGCGAACCGCTCACGCAGCTTGGCCAGTCGGTCGTCCGCGTCCAGCCGGAGCGCTTTCTCGCGTACGGTCTCAGACATGGCTACGGGCCGTCCACAGCTCGGGGAACACGTTCTTCTGCGCCCGCTTCTCCAGCCAGGCCACGCCCGCCGAGCCGCCGGTGCCCGTCTTGGAGCCCATGGCCCGCCGGGTGGCGACGAGGTGGTCGTTGCGCCAGCGCCAGACCAGCTCGGCGACATCGCTCAACGCCTCGCCCAGGCGGACGAGTTCGCCGTTCTGGTCGGGCTCGGCGTAGATGCCGGCCCAGATCTCCTCGATCTCGGGCGAGGGCTCGTACTTCTTCGCCAGGTCCCGGTCGAGCACGGCGGCCGGTACGGGCAGACCGCGCCGGGCGAGGAGCCGCAGCACCTCGTCGTACAGGCTCGGCTCCTGGAGCGCCTTCTCCAGCTCCGCGTGGACCCGGGGCGCGCCCCGGTGCGGCACCAGCATCGACGCGGACTTCTCGCCGAGCAGGAACTCCATCCGCCGGTACATCGCCGACTGGAAGCCGGAGCCCTCACCGAGGGCGCCGCGGTAGGCGTTGAACTGCGCGGGGGTGAGCTGGGCGAGCGGCCGCCAGGAGTGGTTCAGGGCCTCCAGCTCGCGCACGGACCGCTTGAGCGCGTCCATCGCGACGGGGACGCGGTCCTCGCGCAGCGCGCGGCTCGCGGTCTCCCACTCGTGGACGATGACGGTGAACCACAGCTCCATGACCTGGGTGGTGACCAGGAAGACCATCTCGCCCGGATCGTCGGAGCGCAGGTGCTGGAGGTGGGTGAGAACGTCCGCCTGTACGTAGTCCTCGTACGGCGTCGTGCCCGCGAAGTCGAGGTTCGGGTCATCGACCGAACCGGCTCCGGAGGCATCGGGGAAGGTGGACATCGCTGTCTCCTCGATACGTACTACCGGGTAGCGGTCCGCTCCTTCCGTGTGGCAGTGGAGCCCCGGTCCCCTCGGGCCCGCGCTTCGTCACGCATGACCCAACCGCATCATGACACGATCGGACCGCTGATGTAGCTACCGTCTTCGTCATACGGATACGCGTTCGAGCGACAGCCGTTGAGTCCCTTGATCTGCTGCATCATCACGGGCGCGAGCATGCCCGGGCCGGGGCAGCCCATGTGCTGCCGGATGCCGATCTCGTGGCCGACCTCGTGGTTGATGATCAGATGCCGGTACTCGGCGGGCGTTCCGGCGAACGTCGGGGAGCCGACCATCCACCGCTTGAGGTTCACCACGACGCCGGAGGTGGTCTCGCAGTTCAGCTCGCCGTGGGTGTTGAGGCCGTTGGCGAGGCAGAGCCTGTCGGCGGTGGTGGGGGTCGCGATACGGATGACGAAGTCGGCGTTCTCCGAGACCAGCTGGAAGCGGCCGCGGCCGTGGGCGGCCCAGCCCCGGGGGTGGGCCAGTATCTGCTGGATCTCGGCGGCGGCCTGGCGGGCGGAGAGGTCGATGCCGTCCTCGACCTGGACGCGGTAACGGCGCAGGGAGCCACCGGTGCCGACGGCGTCGCCGGAGGACTGGGCCGTGGTGAACGTCCCGGCGCCGGAGGCGGGGACGGTGGTCTTCTTCGGGGTGGGCTTCGACGTGGGCCTCGGCGGCTTCGGCGTCGGCTTCGGCCTGGGTGTCGTGGCACTGGGGCTGGGGGCGGGGGCCACGGTGACCGGATCGGCCGTGGGGACCGCCGCTTCGGCGGAACCGGTGTCCCCGCCGCCGTGGAAGTGGGCGAGGGCGGCGCCGCCACCGAGGGAGAGCGCGATCAGCGCGAGCACCGGCAGTGCGAGGCGGGCCACGGGACGCCGTCGGGACCGGCCCCTTCCGCGTCGACGGCTCTGCGGTCGGCGCCGTCCTGTGGGTGCGGCGGCACGCTTGCCCAAGACAGACTTCTCCCCTGCGTCGGCCGGTGTGGGGGGAGAGGGTGGGGCCTCTGTGCCGGCGGATTCGATACAACAAACGGTCCGGAGGATCGTAACCGCCGCTTCGAACGCCCTCGAACACCCGCCGAACTATGACCGGTTTCCACCCCCGGGAGCCGTCGCGCCCCGGGGAGTGGAACCGCGTGCCGACCGTGTCGGCGCGGCGTGGCGGCCGGGCGTCTGCCGACCGCGTGCCGGTCGTGCGTGAGCCGACCGCATGCCGGTCGTGCGTCAGCCGAGGGTCTGCGCGGCCGTCTCGGAGGAGTCGCGCAGGAACGTCGAGCAGCGCTCGTACTCGTCCTTCTCGCCGATGTCCCCCGCCGCCCGCGCCAGCGCGTGCAGCGCCCGCAGGAAGCCCCGGTTCGGCTCGTGCTCCCACGGCACCGGGCCGTGGCCCTTCCAGCCGCTGCGGCGCAGCGCGTCCAGGCCGCGGTGGTAGCCGGTACGGGCGTAGGCGTACGACTCGATGACCCGGCCGCCCTCGTACGCCTCGTCGGCGAGCTGGGCCCAGGCCAGCGAGGAGGTCGGGTACTTCGCGGCGACGTTCGCCGGCGCCGTGCCGTTGGCGAGCAGCTCACGCGGCTCGGGATCGTCGGGGAGGTGGGTGGGGGGCGGTCCCCCCAGCAGGTTCTCGTGGATGGCCATGGGGCCAGTCTGCCTCAGCGGCGACTCACCGATCGCCCGGGCCGGGCGGGTGGATCCCCTCCGGCCGGCCGGCGAGCCGGTCCCGCTCGCCGGGGTCCAGCGGCGGCGACGTCACCCCGCAGTGCACCCGGCACCCGGGATGGCAGGACGCCGGCGTGGCCTGCGCCCGTACCGTCGCCCAGGCGAGGACCGCGCCCGCGACCAGCAGGCCCGCACACATCGGCATCGCCCGCCGGAACGTCTCCCCGAACTCGCCCGCCGACCGGTACGCCTCCGGCCCCATCCCCGCCAGCATCGGCAGCGCCGCCACCGCGAGGAGCCCGGCCGCCCGCGCCGCCGCGTTGTTGATCCCGCTCGCCAGCCCCGCCCTGGACACCTCCACCGACGCCAGCACGGTCGAGGTCAGCGGCGCGACCAGAGCCGTCATCCCCAGACCCAGCACGAGCAGCGCCGGCAGCACATCCCGTACGTACGAGGCGTTCTCCTCCACCCGCAGCATCAGCAGCATCCCGGCGGCGCACAGCAGTGGCCCCACGGTCAGCGGGATCCGCGGTCCGATCCGCTCCCCCAGCTCTCCCGCCCGGGCCGACAGCAGCAGCATCAGCCCCGTCGTGGGCAGCAGCGCCGTTCCCGCGCCCAGCGCCGAGTAGCCGGAGACCACCTGGAGCTGGAGCGCGGCAAGGAAGAAGAAACCGCTGAACGCCGCGTACACGCAGAGGGTGACCAGGTTGACCGCCGTGAACTGCCGGGACGCGAAGATCGACGGCGGCATCATGGCGCCCGCCCGCCGACGCCGCTCCACGGCGACGAACCCCGCGCCGACCAGGATCCCCAGCGCCCCCGCCCACCACGCCTCCCCGATCAGCGCATAGGTGACGAGCGCGAGCGCCGCCGCCCCGAGCACGGCGCCGAGGACGTCGAACCGGCCGTGGGCGGCCTCGTCCCGCGACTCCGGGACGTGCCACAGCGCCACCGGCACGCACAGCAGGGCCAGCGGCACGTTCAGCCAGAACACCCAGCGCCAGCCGGGCCCGTCGACCAGCCAGCCGCCGACGAACGGCCCGATCGCCGCGCCGACCCCGCCGAACCCGGACCACAGACCGACGGCCCTGGCCCGGTCGTCCGGATGGAAGCTCGCCTGGATCAGCGCGAGCGACCCCGGGGTGAGCAGCGCACCGCCGACGCCCTGGAGCGCGCGGGCTGCGATCAGGACACCGGCGTTCGGCGCGAGCCCGCACAGCAGCGACGCGGCGGCGAACCACACCACCCCGACCACGAACACCCGCCGCCGCCCGTAGCGGTCGCCCAGCGCCCCGCCGAGCAGGATGAGACCGGCCAGGGTGAGCATGTAGCCGTTGACGGTCCACTGAAGGGCGGCCAGGTCGGCTCCGAGGTCCTCCCCGATGTGGGGCAGGGCGACGTTGACGACGGTGGAGTCCAGCAGCGCCATCCCGGAACCGAGGACGGTGGTGAACAGGATCCACCGCCCCGTCCCCGAGGCGAGCCTGATGTCCATGCCTGCCATCGTCCCCGCCGAACGCCCCCGTGCACACGCGAAGCGCTACCGGAACCGGCCGGGCGGGACCGGGCGGGCGTCACCGGGCGTGCGGGACCGGGCGTACGGGACCGGGTGTCACCGGGCGTACGGGGCCGGGCGTCACCGGCCGGGCGTCACCGGGCGTACGGGGCCGGGCGTCACCGGCCGGGCGTCAGTCGGGAACGGGCGTGCGCCGAGCCCGGCCGTTCGCTCGGGCCGGGCGGGACCGGGCGGGACCGTCAGGTCGTCCGGAGTCTGCCGGCCGCCCGCACCAGCGCCTCCACGCCCCGTTCCGCCTTCTTCCGGGGACATCCGACGTTCAGCCGGACGAACCCCGGCGAGCCGTACACCCCGCCCGGCATGATCGCGACCTTCTCGGTCTCCACCAGCTCCCGCTGGAGCGCCGCCTCGTCGATGCCCAGCGGCCGCAGGTCGATCCAGGCGAGATAACCGGCCTGCGGAGGCGTCCACTCGACGCCCGGAAGGCCGTCGGCCAACCGCTCCGCCAGCAGCCGCATCGTCCCCGCCACATACGCCCGCAGCTCGTCCAGCCACGGCCCGCCCTGCCGGTACGCGGTGATGTGCGCGGTCAGCGAGAGCACCGCAGGAGAGGCGAGGCCCTCACCCGTCTCCATCCGCCGGACGAACGTCTCGCGCTCGTCGGGGTCGCCGATGATCCCGTACGAGCCGGTGAGCGCCGGGAAGTTGAAGGACTTCGTGCCCGACGTGATCAGCGCCCACTGCCGGCCGCGCCCCGTCCCGGCGAAACGGCTGAACGGCAGATGGCGGTGGCCGTCCGTCACCAGGTCGGCGTGGATCTCGTCGCTGACGACCGCGACACCGTGGCGCTCGGCCAGCCGGGCGAACTCCGCCAGCTCGTCCTCCCGCCAGACCCGGCCCGTGGGATTGTGCGGCGAGCAGAGCAGCAGCATCGCCGCGTCCGGACGCGCCAGCTCCGCCTCCAGCGCCTCGGTGTCCCCGATCGGCACGCCGCGCAGCTCCCGCCCCAGGCCGGTGACGGCCTTGCGGAAGCCGTCGTACGTCGGGGTGTGCACGACCACCCCGTCGCCGGGCTCCGTCCACATCTGGAGCAGCTGCGAGAGCTGGCTCAGCACCGAGGGGGCGTACACCAGGGCCGAGACGTCGAGCGCGGTGTCGTGCCGGGTTGCGTACCAGTGCCGTATCGCCTCCCGGAACTCTCCGAGCCGCCAGTCCGTGTAGCCGAACACGCCGTGCTCCACGCGCTCGCGGAGCGCGGCCAGGACCTCCGGCGGGGAGGCGATGTCCATGTCGGAGATGGTGAAGGGCAACAGATCACCGACGCCGAAGCGGTCCGCGATGTCGTCCCACTGGACCGACCAGGTGCCGCGCCGGTCGGTCTCCCGGTCGAAGTCGTACGTCGTCACTCGCAGCCTCCAGACATTCGAAGGGCCCGGCACCATCGCGATGGCGATGGTGCCGGGCCCGTTCCGCGAAACGCGCTTACTTCAGCTTCGTACCGGTCGAGCGCAGCGCCGCGCACGCCTCGGTCACACGCGTGGCCATGCCCGCCTCGGCCAGCTTGCCCCAGGTGCGCGGGTCGTAGGTCGACTTCTTGCCGACCTCGCCGTCGACCTTGAGGACGCCGTCGTAGTTCTTGAACATGTGGTCGGCGACCGGACGCGTGAAGGCGTACTGGGTGTCGGTGTCCAGGTTCATCTTCACGACGCCGTTCTCCAGCGCGGTGGCGATCTCCTCGGCCGTGGAGCCGGAGCCGCCGTGGAAGACGAAGTCGAACGGGGAGGCCTTGCCGAACTTCTCGGCGACGCCCGCCTGCAGGTCCTTCAGCAGCTCGGGACGGAGCACGACGTTGCCCGGCTTGTAGACGCCGTGCACGTTGCCGAAGGAGGCGGCCAGCAGGTAACGGCCCTTCTCGCCCAGGCCCAGGGCCTCGGCGGTACGGATCGCGTCGTCGACGGTCGTGTAGAGCTCGTCGTTGATCTCGTGGGTGACGCCGTCCTCCTCGCCGCCGGTCGGGGTGATCTCGACCTCAAGGATGATCTTGGCGGCGACGGCCTTGGCCAGCAGCTCCTGGCCGATGGCCAGGTTGTCGGCGAGGGTCTCGGCGGAGCCGTCCCACATGTGCGACTGGAACAGCGGGTTGCGACCGGCCTTGACGCGCTCGGCGGAGATGTCGAGCAGCGGGCGGACATAGCCGTCCAGCTTGTCCTTCGGGCAGTGGTCGGTGTGCAGCGCGACCGTGATGTCGTACTTGGCGGCGACGATGTGCGCGAACTCGGCCAGGGCGACAGCGCCGGTGACCATGTCCTTGCTGTACTGGCCGCCGAGGAACTCGGCGCCACCGGTCGAGATCTGGATGATGCCGTCGCTCTCGGCCTCCGCGAAGCCGCGCAGCGCAGCGTGCAAGGTCTGGGACGAGGTGACGTTGATGGCCGGGTAGGCGAACTTGCCTGCCTTCGCCCGGTCGAGCATCTCGTTGTAGACCTCGGGGGTTGCGATGGGCATTCGTCCGCTCCTTGTGATGTGCGGTGTGTGCGTGGCGTTGCTTGAACCCTGACCTGGGGCGACGTCATCGTCGGGCCCCATCTTTCCAGACTCTTCTGCGGACACCATGACGGAGGGGCGGAGCGTTTCACGTGAAGCACTCCGCCCCCCACCAAAGCCGCAGGTCACAGGCGATTCGCGAACCGCCCGGGAGCTACGTCACGACTTCGCGTCGGTCAGGCGAGACCCAGCTCGTCCAGCGCGAAGGCGTAGAGGTACGGCACGCCCGCCGTGGTGCTGATCTTTTCGCCCGCGCCCGTGGCACGGTCCACGATCGTGGCGACCGCGACGACCTCGGCACCGGCCGCCCGCGCCGCCTCGACGGCGGTCAGCGGGGAACCGCCGGTGGTGGAGGTGTCCTCGACGATCAGGACACGGCGGCCCTTGATGTCCGGGCCCTCGACCTGGCGCTGCATGCCGTGCGCCTTGGCGGCCTTGCGGACGACGAAGGCGTCCAGGCGCTTGCCCTGCGCGGCGGAGGCGTGCAGCATCGCGGTCGCGACCGGGTCGGCGCCGAGCGTCAGACCGCCCACCGCGTCGAAGTCCAGGTCGGCGGTGAGGTCGAGCATGACCTGGCCGACCAGCGGCGAGGCGGCGCCGTCCAGCGTGATCCGGCGCAGATCGACGTAGTAGTCGGCCTCCAGACCCGAGGAGAGGGTCACCTTGCCGTGCACCACGGCCTTGTCCTTGATCTGCTGGAGCAGGTCAGCGCGTACGTCAGTCATGGACACGAGCTTAAAGCCGCCCGCTCAGAGCCTGCGCCAGGCGAAGGTCGCCGTGATCTCCAGAGGGTCGATGGGCGTGACATAACGCGGCGCGGTGTTGAGACCGTTCGGCGGGCCGGACTGCGGCTCCACGCACACGGCCGCCTCCTGCTCGTCGTAGATCACCACCCAGGGGGCGCGGCTGGTCACCTTCAGCTCCAGCTGCTCCGGCCAGGTGAGGGTGACGTCGACGCCGTCGGGCATCCCGAAGCAGTCGTCCCACGGGCCGGGGGTGGGGCCGATCCTGCGGCCGGTGGGGAGGTGGTCGGCGCCGCGCTCCTCCTGCCAGTCGGCGGTGAAGTCGATGAGCACGTCCTTACCGCCGTCTCCCAGGTTCCGCTGGAACCAGGGGTGCCAGCCGGCCTGCGCCGGGAAGGAGTCGGCGTCGGCTTCGACCCCCAGCTGGAGGGTGAGCGAGTCCTCGGCGAGGGCGAAGGTCTGCGTGACCCGGCCGGTGTACGGCCAGGGCGCCGCGAGGTCGTAGGTGAAGGCGGCCTCGCGCGCGTCGGCGCGGACGGTCTTCCACGCGGTGTCACGGCCGGTTCCGTGGATGGCGTGCGGGGGCGAGTTGAGCGGCAGCTGATGGCTGGTCGCGCCGTCCTGGAAGCGCCCGTTCGCGGTGCGCCCGCACCAGGGCACCATCGGGAAGCATCCGTATCGCTCGCCCTGGCGCAGCAGCTCGGTGGAGCCGATGCGCAGGCTCTCGATCCGGCAGCCGTTGTCGGGGTTGATGGTCAACTCGGCGTCGCCCGCCGTCAGTCGCGTCTTCTTGCTCACGTCCCCGACCCTAGACGGGATCAGCGCCGACGGCGCAGGGCACGGCCGACGACGACCGCGGAGGCGAGCGCGAGCGCGGCGGCGGGAGCGATCCAGCGCAGGGTGGCGCCCGCGGTGGAGGACTCGGGTGCCGGGACGGGGGCGTACCGCCCGCGCGGCGGGGCGTGGTCGACCTCCTCGGCGCTCCGCCCGATCATGGTCCGCCGGGCGTGGGCGGCTTCGGCGGCGGGCGGCTCGGCGGGGTACTCCACCGGCGCGTCGTCGAATTCGCTGCCGGGGAAGGGGTCGATCGCGGGGTCGAGGGAGGGCGGAGGGACGGGCGTGTCGAAGACCGACGGGCGGTGAGGTTCCTCGACGCCGTCGTCGACCCCGTCGCTGTCGCTGTCGGCTTCGTCGGCTTCATCGGCTTCGTCGGCTTCGTCGACGTGGTCCCCCTGGTCGGCCTGGTCGGCCATGGCGGTGCCGGCGTCCGCGTCGAGGGCCGTCTCGTCCTTCGTCCCGGTGGCGGCGGACTCGGTCTCGCCGGTCGCCTCGGTCCCGACCCCGGTGTCCGCCTCGGCTCGGGTGTCCGCCTCGGTCCCGGCCCCGGCCCCGGCCCCGGTGTCCGCCTCGGTCCCGGCCCCGGCGTCCGTCCTGGTCTCCGGCCCGGCGTCGCCGCCGGCGAGGGAGGCGACCCCTTCCGCGAACTTCTCCAGCAGCCGCACGGCCGCCGACTCCCGCGCCTCCTCGGAGAGCTCGGTGAGACGGCCCACCGATGTCAGCGCACCGCTGAAGGCGAGGGTCGTACCGTCCGCCACGGGGGTGAGCTCGATCGCCAGGGACAGCGTGACCGACCCCTTGCCACGGACCTCGTCGCCGTTGCCCTCGACGGCGACGACACCCTCGCGATCGGTCAGCCGCAGGGCCCCCCGGTAGGTGATGGTGTGGCCGCCGACCCGGAGCCTCAGACGGCCGGAGAGGGGGCCCGCCGCCACGTCGGCGTCCTGCTGGAGACCGGGGACGCAGCGCGCCACCTGTGCGGGGTCCGTCAGCGTCTCGCGCAGGACCTCGGCCGGAACCGGAACGAACACCTCATGCTCCATGGAAGCCGAGCCTACTCAGACCCGGCCCCCGCGTCGCCTGTTTGTGCGCCTCCGGCCACCTCGACCCCCCGAAGGCACCGCCATCACGGGCCGCCGTCACGGGCCGCCGTCACCGACCGACGTCACCGGCCGCCGTGACGGGCCACCGTGACGGGCCACCGTGACCGATCGTGCCCGCCGCCCGACCGCCTCTTCCGTCAGCCGCTGTACCGGGGGTGGACCAGTGTCGACGGCGGCGGTTCGGCCGCCAGCGCGGCCCGCGTGCGCTCCGCGGCGTACGCCCCGGCCATCAGGCCCTCCTCCGTGAGCGACCACAGGCGCGGCGCGTCGAAGGCGAGACCCAGCGCGGGAGGGTAGGGCCCGCGGACCGCCAGGAGGAAGCCCCAGTCCCCCCGCCCCGTGTCCGTACCGCCGGAGCCCTGGGCACGCTCGGGTCCCGCGGCGCGCGCCGCCCCGCTGCCGCTCGCGCTGTAGGGGCGAGTGGCGAAGCCGGCCGCGCGCAGCGTGGCGTCCACCGTCCAATAGGTGCGGGGGCGGGCGGAGGGGCTGCCGACGTGGACGACGAACCGTCCGCCGTCGGCGAGGACCCGGGCCGCGAGCCCGTAGAACTCCTCCGAGTACAGCTTGGCGCCGGCGGAGATCCCCGGGTCGGGGAGGTCCGAGATCACCACGTCGTACGCCCCGTCGGAGCCCGCGCCGCGCAGCCAGCGGAAGGCGTCCGCGAACGCCACCCGGACCCGTGGGTCCCGGTACGCCTGGCCGTTGAGGGCGGCGAGGTCGGGGTTGGTCCGGGCGAGCCGTACGACGCCGGGGTCGAGCTCGACGACGGTGACGGAGCGGACCTCGGGGTAGCGCAGTACCTCACGCGCGGCGAGGCCGTCCCCGCCTCCGATGATCAGAACCCGTCCTCGGGGTCCGTTCATCGCGGGGTGCACCAGCGATTCGTGGTAGCGGCGCTCGTCCTGTCCGCCGACCCGGAGGCGGCCGTCCACGAACAGGTCCGGCGGTCCGCCGCGCTCCCCGGTCACCACCACTTCCTGCAGGTCGGTGTGGACGGCGACCCGCACGCTGTCGCCGTACACCGCCCGCCGCGCCGCATCTTCGAAGTCGTCGACGAGCACAGCGGCGGTGCCGAGGACGACGAGCACGGTGAGGTTCGCCCCGATCAGCAGAGCCCGGGACCTCGCCGTCAGGTCGCGCCGGAACAGCCACAGCACCAGTCCGCCGCCCGCGACCGCGTTCACCGCGCCGGTCACCAGCGCCCCGGTGAGCTGGCCGAGCCAGGGCAGCAGCAGGAACGGGAAGGCGAGGCCGCCGACCAGCGCCCCGACGTAGTCCGCGGCGAACAGATCGGCGACCGTCCCTGCCGGATCGTCCCCCTCGCCCGAGCCGGACTCCCGTAGGCCGTACTCGCGTGTGCCGGGGCCGGACTCGCGTGTGCCGGGGCCGGACTCGCGTGTGCCGGGTTCACGTCCGCCGGACTCGCGTACGCCGTGCGAACGCACCGAGTCCGCCCGCTGGATCAGCGACATCAGGAGGGGGATCTCCGCCCCGATGAGCACACCGATCGCCAGCGAGAACGCCACGAGGACGTACCGCGCCTCCCCGAGCCAGGCGAACGCCGCGTACAGCACGAGCGCCGAGCACCCGCCGATCAGGGCGAGACCGCCCTCGACCAGGCCGAAGCCGACGGCGGCGCGGCAGCGCAGCCGCTTGGCGAGGAGCGATCCCACACCCATCGCGAAGACCATCACGGACAGGACGACGGAGGCCTGGGTGACCGAGTCGCCGATCAAGTACGAGGCGAGGGCGACCAGTTCCAACTCGTAGACGAGTCCGCACGCGGCGCAGACGAACACCACGGCGAGGACCGGATACCGCACCGTACTCGGCCGCACGGGAAGCCGCGCCACCCTCGGGGGTGGCGTGGCCACGGGCGAATCGATCATGTTCGTAACGCTACGTCACACAACTGTTGCGGTTCGTCACCCACACGAGTGCATCTGAGGGTCCAGGACGGCGTATTACAGCGTGGCAGGCATACGAATGCCGATCCGGGTCCTGGTGACCACCAACTGCCCCTCCTGCGGGTACGCGTGCCAGGTACGCCACCGCACCTGGCCCTCGTGGCGCTGCGCCAGCATCGCCGTGAAGGCGTGCGGGGAGCCGGGGAACGTCCCCGCGAGGCCGTTGGGATGGTCGGCGACGAGGGCGAGCAACTCCTGGGCACGGCCCGCGAAGGAGCCGTCCGACAACGTTTCGACGCGGGCGGCGAATTCGTACTCCCACTCGCCGACGCGCTTGGAGACACCCAGCGGCAGCGGGGTACTGCTGCCGGGCATGCAGGCGACGGTCTCCGAACAGCTGTGCTTCTCTTCCTCCAGAAGGACCTGATGGGAGGCGCCCAGCAGCCTCAACTGCAGTTTGGCGCCTGTCAGTTCGAGATCGAGTACGGCGAGGGCGGGCAGCGGTTCGCGCCCCAGCGCCCAGGCCAGGTCGTCCGCGCGCGTGTCGGTATAGGTGGTCTTCAGGGTCGTGAGCATGGGTCGGCTCCGCAAACAGGGTTTGACGGGTGGGCCTGGGGCGCCCCGGAGAGAGGTCCAACGGGTGTGGGGGTTCGCCGACTCGGGTCCACAAACGGTCCGAGGGCTGTCTCTTATCA
Organism: Streptomyces sp. ISL-36; assembly: GCF_018614205.1. Classification (GTDB taxonomy): domain Bacteria; phylum Actinomycetota; class Actinomycetes; order Streptomycetales; family Streptomycetaceae; genus Streptomyces. The sequence continues at coordinate 58,596 of NZ_JAGGOS010000043.1, forward strand.
ACAGCGAGGGAATCATGGACGCCGAACGACTCGCAGCGTTTTTACCCAACTTGGCGTGGTTTCCATCCCCTTCGGGGACCCCACAGTTCAATTGTTCAATCAAAGTCGATCGGGTGCGCCAACACAGAGGTGCCCGGCGGATGTTGACCGGCCGGGCACCCTGGTTGATCGCGGAGACGACTGCCCCGTGTCAGTCGCCTCCGCCGCCCCCGCCGCCGCAGCCGCCTCCGCCCCCGCACGAGGAGCCGCCTCCGCAGCCGCCCCCGCCGGAGGAACCGCCGCCCTCCCACCAGCTGCGCCGCCGCTTGCGCGACCGGCCACCGCCGTTCGCCGCGATGAAAATCACGAGGAGGATCACTCCTCCGATCAGCAGTACCGCCATGTGTGTCACCCCCGTGTGTCTGTGTTGTGAGGGAGATGCCCCTCACGCTTCGAGCCCCAACCTGACTTGAGGAACTCCAGAGCTTCTGTTTCGACCGCTTCAGCTGCAGGAGGACGAGGAGCTGGAGCAGGAGGAGCAGGACGAACTCGAACACGACGAGCTGGAGCACGACGACGTGGACGTCGAGCACGAGGAAGAGGAGGAGGACGAGGAAGAGGAGGAGCACGAGGAGGACGACGAGGCGGACGACGACGACGTGGTGGAACCGGCCCACCAGCTGTCGGAGCCCGACCGTGCGGTGCTCCTCAGCCCCCTCGACACCACCCACACCACGGTTGCGATGACGGCCGCGAGACCGGCCGTGAAGAGAAGGATTCCCATGACCCGGCGATCCCCTTGCCGAGTCCCTGTCAAAGCGCACTTGAGGAACTCCAGAGCTTCGGCCCAGGATGGCCGCCATGACACGACCGCTGCTCAACCGCCGGCTCGCCGAGTTCGGAACGACGATCTTCGCCGAGATGTCCGCGCTGGCCACCCGGACCGGAGCGATCAACCTCGGTCAGGGGTTCCCCGACACCGACGGCCCGGAGGAGATCCGGGAGGCCGCGGTCCGGGCACTGCGCGACGGGCGCGGCAACCAGTACCCGCCGGGCCCCGGCGTCCCCGAGCTGCGCACCGCCGTCGCGGAGCACCAGCTGAAGCGGTACGGCCTGGCGTACGACCCCGACACCGAGGTCCTGGTCACCGCGGGCGCGACCGAGGCGATCGCCGCCTCTCTCCTCGCCCTGCTCGAACCCGGCGACGAGGTGGTCGCCCTGGAGCCGTACTACGACTCGTATGCCGCCTGCATCGCCATGGCGGGCGGGACCCGCGTGCCGGTCACCCTCCGCCCCCACGAGGGCCGCTACGTCCTCGACCTGGACGAACTGCGGGCCGCCGTCACCGACCGGACCCGGCTCATCCTCCTCAACACCCCGCACAACCCCACGGGCACGGTCCTCACCCGGGCCGAGCTGACCGCCGTCGCGGAACTGGCGATCGAGCGGGACCTGCTCGTCGTCACGGACGAGGTGTACGAACACCTCGTCTTCGACGACGCCAGCCACCTTCCGATCGCGAGCCTGCCGGGGATGCGCGAGCGCACGGTCACCATCGGTTCCGCGGGCAAGACCTTCTCCTTCACCGGCTGGAAGGTCGGCTGGGCCACCGGCACGCCCGAACTGATCGCCGCGGTGCGCTCGGCGAAGCAGTACCTGACCTACGTCTCCGCCGGGCCGTTCCAGTACGCGGTCGCCGAGGCGCTGCGCCTGCCGGACACGTACTTCACCGGCCTGCGCGACGACCTGCAACGCAAGCGCGACCTGCTCGGCGACGGCCTGCGCGCGGCCGGATTCACGGTCTACCAGCCCCAGGGCACGTACTTCATCACCACCGACATCACTCCCCTCGGCGAGAAGGACGCCTACGCCTTCTGCCGCACCCTCCCCGAACGCTGCGGCGTCGTCGCCATCCCCAACTCCGTCTTCTACGACGACCCCGACGCCGGCCGCACCCAGGTCCGCTTCGCCTTCTGCAAGAGGGACGACGTTCTCGCCGAGGCCACCAGCCGCCTTGGCCGCCTCGCGTCCTGAACGCGAGGCGGCGCCCGCCGCCGGGAGCGTACGGTGGTGCCGTCGCCCGTCAGCGGTACCGCTTGCGGCCGCTCCGGCCGGTACCGCGTCCACGCTTGTGAGCGCGGCCGAGACGGGCGGCGGGTGCGCGCAGCGCTCGGGCCGCCAGCCGGCTGAGCTCCTCGAGACCGGCCGTGTCAGGGTGCGCGGAGGCCGACGCCGCGGCGATCGCGTCCCCGATCTCGGGGCCCTGGGCGCGCAGCGCCTCCTCGGCGCCGTCCGGGCCGCCCGCCAGCTCCACGAGCTGGAGCAGGTTCTCGGCGAGCACCAGCAGATGCTCGGCGTCGGTCATGTCCTCCGGTGACAGCAGCTCACCCTGCGCCAGCGCGTTCAACGCCAGCGGTGCCAGCTGGGGGTCGCGGCGCAGCGTGCGCAGCAGCCGCTCGCCCTCCCCGTCCGGCAACGCCGCCGACAGCACGCCGAGCATCGCCTGCGCCCGCGCGTGGAAGGACATAGACCGTACGGCATCGGTCAGTTCCATCAGTGCGTCCGCTCGCTCGCCACGGGCCGTGATCCAGCCGGCCAGCTCCACCCGGGCGGCGTCCGGTGGATATTCCTCGGCCAACACGCCCAACAGGCCGGCCGCCGGTGCCCGGGCCAGTTCACCGATCAGCGGTGCGTCCCTGCCGACCGCCAGCAGCCGCTGTCGTACGGCCCGGGTGCCGAGATCGGTGAGGCGGATGAGTTCGACCGGCCCGGCGGTCAGCTCCGCGCGCCGTGCATCGGCCCGCTCCCGCGCCGCCGGGTCCGGCGAGGCCCCCGGGACACCCAGCAGCTCCGCGACCTCCGGCGGCATGTCCGCGAGCAGCTCGGGACCGGCGTCGGCGAGGTCGACGTCGAGGAACACCGGGTCAGCCATCCCGCGCTCACGCTCGATCGCACCCAGGTCCTCCAGCAGGTCGAGCACCGTGCGCAGGTCCCGGTCGGCGTGCCCGAACCACATCCGATGCCGGAGGTCCGACCCGCCGTCGAACTGGAAGGCTGCCCGATAGGCCAGGTGCACCGTGTCACGCAGCCGGGGCCAGGGCATCGGGTACGGCAGGCTGTAGAGCGTGTTCAGCACATCCCCCAGGACGTCCTCGTAGACGTCGAAGAGCATCGACTCGACGTGCCAGCCGCTACGCGCCCCGAGCAGGGGCTGCCTCAGTTCGAAGCACGCGTCGAAGGCGCGCAGCCACAACTGAAGCGGGTCGGCCAGCACCGGCCGGGCCTTGGCCACCGCGTACAGGCGCCCCTTGACCACCCGGACCAGCCGCGCCTTCTTCGCCCACTCCACCAGCAGTCCCAGCCTCGGCAGGTCAGCCGAGGAGCGCACCCCGTCGGTCTTGTCCCCGGTGCCGAGCAGGCCGGCCAACTCGCGGGCGTCCGCCATCCGCAGCCGCCCCGTCGCCGTCACGGCACGGCCGTCCCGTCCCGCCCACTCGGTGAATCCGCGCAACTGAGCGACAGCCGTCGACGCCCCGGCCGGCCGGCGCAGTTCGGCGTCCTGAGGAAGGGCCACAGGCAGCTGCGGCTCAGCGCGGGCCGCGCCGGACAGCGCACTGCCGGTGCGCCGCCTTTCCGTGATCGCGTCGAGAGCGTGCTGATCGTAGGCGACCTCTCCGCTCCGCGCCCGGTCCGCGAAGCGCTGCAACGCCTCCCCGTCCCGGACGTCCACACCCTGCTCGGCGGCCGTCATCGCCCAGAACTTCGCCAGACCCCAGCGAGTGCGGTCCGCCATCGCCGCGGGATACCGCTCCGCGACCCTGTCTACCGCGGCGAGGGAATCCTGGAGTGAGGGGCCGCGCGGGTCCGCCAACTGCGCGGCGTGCAGATAGCGCAGCAACGTGCGCAGTGTGCCCGGGGTGCCCGAGCGCTCCTCCCCGGGAAGCTCGGTGACGTTCTGGGGCAGCCAGGAAAGCAGGACCTCCTCCACATGGCGCGCCTCCCACAGACCCGTCCGGCCGTCGGCCGTCGCCCGGTGCCGGTAGTCCAGCACCGCCTCGGCCGTGAACCCGTCCACCGGCAGCCCCCGCTCCCCGGCCCACCGGACCAGGCGGTCGACCAGCAGCCCCCTCGCCGCTTCGAACTCCTCCTCGGCCTCGGACTCGACCCTCATCCGCATGCAACCCGTCCCGCCTGTCCGCAGCAGTCTTTACGGTGGCACGCTACCGCCGGGAGTCCTGCGTCAGTGGGCGTTCGCCTCGGGCTCCGGACGCGGGAGTTCGTCGAGGTCGAGAGTGAAGGTGCGGCCGTCGGCCAGGGAGATGGGGAGCTTGCCCGTGCCGTACTTGTGGGTGTGCGCCGCGATGTAACCGGTGTCGGTCGGCTGGGTGTGGAGGACGACTTCCTGGGCGTAGGGGTCCACCACCAGGTAGATCGGGATGCCGTAGCGGCCGTACTTCGCGGTGCAGTCGTCGTAGTCCTTGCGTGCGGAGGAGGTCGAGACGACCTCGGAGATCAGCAGGACGTCTTCGAAGCTGTAGCGCTTGCCCTCCCGGCGGGCGTCCTCGCGAAGGATCGCCAGATCTGGGGCGGAGTTCTCGTCGGCGGGGAAGTCGATGTAGACGTCGGAGGTGACCTTCGCGTGACGACCGAGGGCGAGAGCGGAGTCGATCTGCATCGATCTGATGGTGCTGGAGTGCTCTTCGCTCTGCGGGGTCATGATCACCTTTCCGTCGGCCCCGAACAGGACCGTGTACCCCTTGGGGAACTCGGTGCGCACGATCGCGTCGACGCTCATGGACGGCTCCTTCCCGTGTGTGGTCAGGATACGGCGGGCAGCGCCTTGCCATCGAGCATGACGGTACGGCTGTGAGGACGGTCGGGACATGTTCTGCGGCCGGGGCCCGGCTCCGCCGTCCGGCGGGAGGGCACGAGGGAGGCGCAGGTCCTCGGGCGTACATCGTGGGGCACGGGCCGCAGCCGCTCACCGGCGGCACCGGGCATCCCTCGGGGTGGGCTTGTGGCACGACACGCGAAGAGGCGTACGAACGAGGAGTCGGCTGGATCACCGCCACACCCGAACTGACCGGCGCCGTCCGGTCCGCGAAGCAGTTCCTGACGTACGTCTCCTCCGGCCCGTTCCAGTACGCCGTGGCCGAGGCGCTGCGGCTGCCCGACGCGTACTACGACGCCCTGCGCGCCGACCTGCGCGCCAGGCGCGACCTCCTGTGCGACGGGTTCACCCGGGCGGGATTCGCGGTCTACCGACCGGCCGGCACCTACTTCGTCACCACCGACATCCGCTCCCTCGGCGAGACCGACGGTTTCGCGCTCTGCCGCTCCCTCCCGGTGCGCGACAGGGCCGGGTAGCGGCCGCGCGCACCACCGTCACGGCGCCACGCACATACCTGCCCGCGCCCGGGAAAGATCCACCCGGTTGGGCCCGCCCCTCGCGCGCGCCCTCCGCGCGCCCCGGTGATTGTCGGGTAGACCGATTTGTCGGGCCGACCTGATTCCCGCGCGCACGGAGGTGCACCCTGTCCGCCGAGACTCTCGACCGCCCGGCGACCGCCGGTGTCCGGAGCGTCCCCCGATGGTGGGCCTCGTTGCACCGGGCCGCCCCCGCGCTCGGGCTCTTCGCCGCCGCGCGGCTGACCGGGATGCTCGTCCTCGCCGGCTGGGCCTGGCACATCGGGCGTTCGCCGCGCGCGCTACTCGCGAAGTCCTGGGACTCCGAGTGGTACACCCGGATCGCCGCGCACGGGTACGGCCGCACGCTCCACTGGCCGGACGGGGTGGTCCAGTCCGATCTGGCCTTCTTCCCGCTCTACCCGGGGCTCGTCCGGGCCGTCACCACTCTTCTGCCGGTCACCGGCGGCACCGCGGGACTGATCCTGTCGTGGCTCGCGGCCGGCGCCGCGGCCTGGGGGATCTTCCTGGTCGGCGAGCGGTTGTACGGACGGCCCACCGCCGTCGTCCTCGTGCTGCTCTGGGGCCTGCTGCCGCACTCGATCGTGCTGACCATGGCGTACACCGAGCCGCTGATGACCGCCTTCGCCGCCTGGTCGCTGTACGCGCTGCTCACCGGCCGCTGGCTGTGGGCCGGCACGCTGGCCGCCCTCGCCGGGCTCTCGCGGCCCAACGGCATCGCCATCGCGGCGGCCGTCCTGGCGGCCGCCGCGTACGAACTCTGGCGCGAGCGCGGGCGCGGGCATGGGCGCGCTCGGGGGGACGGCGGAGCGACGGTGTGGCGGGTGTCGGCGGCGGCGGCGCTGGCACCGGCCGGCTGGCTCTCGTACCTGCTCTGGGTCGGCGCCCGGCGGGGTGATCTGCTCGGCGGCTACTTCGCCGTCCAGGACGGCTGGACGTCCCGCTTCGACTTCGGGGACGGCGCGCTGCGCTTCGTACGGGACATGCTCAGGGGGCCGACGCAGTTCGGCTTCGGGATGGCGCTGCTGCTCACGGCGGCCGGGGTGCTGCTGTTCGCGCTGCTGGCGCTCGTGGAGCGGCCCCCGCTGCCCGTTCTCGTCTACACGGGCGTGCTCGTGGTCATCACGGTCTGCGGCTCCGGGTTCTTCGAGTCCAAGCCGCGCTTTCTGCTGCCCGCGTTCCCGCTGCTGATGCCGCTGGCGCAGGCGCTGACGAAAGCCCGGCCGAGGGCGGCGATCGTGGTGGTCACCGCCCTGGCCGGGCTCTCGTTCGGCTACGGGGTGTACGCGCTGACGCTCGCGCGCATGGCCCTGTGACGCAGGGTCCGGCTACTCGCCGGACTCGCCGGGCTCCTTGTTCTCGGGGGACTCCAGGCCGAACTGCTCCACGAGCCACTTGTCGAACTCGATCGAGGCGCGGACCCAGCTGACCGTGGAGGACACGAAGTGCTCCAGGGCGACGCCGGTGCCGATCAGCATCTGCGCCTCGCCGATGAGGCGGAGGGTGGCGGAGCCGTCCTCCTCCTCGTGCAGGTGCGTGTAGACCTTGGGCCACAGGGTGCGGCGGTTCCAGTCGTCGATCGCGTCCAGGATCTTGACGCGGTCGTCGGCGGAGTGGGGGCGGTCGTAGAACGTCCGCACCGAGAAGACCCGCTGGTCCTCCTCGCCGCGGAACATGAAGTACGTCCGGAACTCCTCCCACGGCGCCGCGAGGTCACCCTCGTCGTCGACGACGTACTTCAGCTCCATCTGGTCCAGGAGCTGCTTGACCAGGTCCTGGTCGGGGACGACGGGGCCCGCCGGTCCTGCGGCCTGAGGCTGGGGCTGGCCCCCGAAATTCGGAATCGAGGACGGGTCGATGCTCACCGTGAATATCCCTTCGTACGGTTGCCCGCCATCCTCTCCCATGCCGGGCGGTCCGTGGCAAGCCCCACCTCCCGCGATCCGCTGCGGGCTGACAAGATCTGCTGCCTATGGGGGAAGAAGAGAAGACGGTGAGGCCGCGCCGGGGCGTCTGGATCCGGTGGGCGGCGCTGCTGACGGTCCTGTGCGGCGGCCCGATCGCCCTGCTGATCTGGGGCGCGACGGCCTGGAGCGAGGCCGGTGAGCCGAAGCCGGTCGACTGCACCGAGGCGATGGACTTCGCCCGGGGGACGCTGCCACCGGGCGCCACGGACGCCCGGTGCACCGCCGCCCACTGGCAGGAGACGCGGGTCCAAGCCGAGTTCCGGATGGAGCGCGGGAAGTACGAGCCCTGGCTGGCGGCGGTCTATCCGGAGCGGAAGCCGTCCCCGTACTGCCCGCACGGCCAGGCGGGGTGCCTGCGTGTGGAGTACGGCGCGGTGCTCTCGGTGACGCTCGGAGTGACGTACGAGGACGGTGACACCGTCCTCGTACGTCTCACGGCCTTCGACCACTAGCGCCGGTCCCACGGCCCGACCGGCCGGTCAGGCGCTCGGCCGGTCAGGCGGTCAGGCGGTCACTGGGCCGCGCCCACGATCAGGCCGTCCTCGAACCGGTCCACCCGGACCGTGTCGCCGTCCCTGACCTCGCCCGCGAGGATCTCCTTCGCGAGCCGGTCGCCGATCGCCGTCTGGATCAGCCGGCGCAGCGGGCGGGCGCCGTAGGCCGGGTCGTTGCCCTCCTCGGCCAGCCAGTCCAGCGCGGCCGGGGTGATGTCGAGCGTGAGTCGGCGCTCGGCCAGCCGCGCCGCGAGCCGGTCGATCTGGAGCCGCGCGATCCGCCCCAGCTGCTCCTTGCCGAGCGCCGAGAAGACCACCAGGTCGTCCAGCCGGTTGAGGAACTCCGGCTTGAAGGAGGCGCGCACGACGTCCAGAACCTGCTGCTTCTTCTGCTCCTCCGAGGTCAGCGGCTCGACGAGGTACTGGCTTCCGAGGTTGGACGTCAGGATCAGGATGGTGTTGCGGAAGTCCACCGTCCGGCCCTGTCCGTCGGTGAGCCGGCCGTCGTCGAGGACCTGGAGCAGGATGTCGAAGACCTCCGGGTGGGCCTTCTCCACCTCGTCGAGCAGGACCACGCTGTACGGCCGGCGGCGGACCGCCTCCGTGAGCTGGCCGCCCTCCTCGTAGCCGATGTAGCCGGGCGGCGCGCCGACCAGCCGGGCGACGGAGTGCTTCTCGCCGTACTCCGACATGTCGATGCGGACCATGGCCCGCTCGTCGTCGAAGAGGAAGTCGGCGAGCGCCTTCGCCAGCTCGGTCTTGCCGACGCCCGTGGGGCCGAGGAAGAGGAAGGAGCCGGTGGGCCGGTCGGGGTCCGCGATACCGGCCCGGGTACGGCGCACGGCGTCGGAGACGGCCTGGACGGCCTCGGTCTGGCCGATCAGCCGCCGCCCCAGCTCCTCCTCCATGCGCAGCAGTTTCTGCGTCTCGCCCTCCAGGAGGCGGCCGGCCGGGATGCCGGTCCAGGCACCGACCACGTCGGCGATGTCGTCGGGGCCGACCTCCTCCTTGACCATGGTGTCCTTGGCGACCTCCTGCTCGGCCTCGGACGCCTCGGCCAGCTCGCGTTCGAGCGCGGGGATCTCGCCGTACAGCAGCTTGGAGGCGGTGTCGAAGTCGCCGTCGCGCTGGGCGCGCTCGGCCCGCCCCCTGAGCTCGTCGAGCCGCTCCTTGAGCTCACCGACGCGGTTGAGGGACTGCTTCTCCTTCTCCCAGCGTGCGGTCAGACCGCGCAGCTCCTCCTCGCGGTCGGCGAGGTCGCGCCGCAGCTTCTCCAGCCGCTGCTTGCTCGCCTCGTCGGTCTCGTTCTTGAGCGCGAGCTCCTCCATGCGCAGCCGGTCCACGGACCGCTGCAGCTCGTCGATCTCCAGGGGCGAGGAGTCGATCTCCATCCGGAGCCGGGAGGCGGCCTCGTCGACGAGGTCGATGGCCTTGTCGGGGAGGAAGCGGGAGGTGATGTACCGGTCGGAGAGGGTGGCCGCGGCCACCAGCGCGGAGTCGGCGATCTGGACCTTGTGGTGGGCCTCGTACCGGCCCTTGAGTCCGCGCAGGATGGCGATGGTGTCCTCCACCGACGGCTCGGCCACCAGCACCTGCTGGAAGCGGCGCTCCAGGGCGGGATCCTTCTCGATCCGCTCGCGGTACTCGTCGAGGGTGGTCGCGCCGACCATGCGCAGCTCGCCGCGGGCCAGCATGGGCTTGAGCATGTTGCCGGCGTCCATGGCGGAGTCGCCGCCGGCACCCGCGCCGACGACGGTGTGCAGCTCGTCGATGAAGGTGATGATCTGGCCGTCGCTCGCCTTGATCTCGGAGAGGACGGTCTTCAGGCGCTCCTCGAACTCGCCGCGGTACTTGGCGCCGGCGACCATCGCGCCGAGGTCGAGCGCGACGAGGCGCTTGTTCTTCAGCGACTCGGGAACGTCGCCCTTCACGATCCGCTGGGCGAGGCCCTCGACGACGGCGGTCTTGCCGACGCCGGGCTCACCGATGAGGACCGGGTTGTTCTTGGTGCGGCGGGACAGCACCTGCACCACGCGCCGGATCTCCTGGTCGCGCCCGATGACGGGGTCCAGCTTTCCTTCGCGCGCGGCCGCCGTGAAGTCCGTACCGAACTTCTCCAGCGCCTTGTACTGACCCTCCGGGTCGGGTGTGGTCACCCGGCGCCCTCCCCTTGCCTTCTCGAACGCGTCCAACAGCCTCGCGGCGCTCGCCCCCTGCTGGGCCAGCACCTCGCCCGCCGCTCCGCCCTTCGCCGCGATCCCGATGAGGAGGTGCTCGGTGGACAGGAAGTCGTCCCCGAGCTCCTTGGCACGCTCGGCGGCATCTGCGATGACGGCGAGCAGCTCACGGTTGGGCTGCGGCGGCGCGACCGTGGAACCGGTCACGCTGGGCTGGGCGGCGAGCAGCCGCTCCGCACCGGACCGTACAGCGGCCTGGTCCGCCTCGACGGCGGCGAGCAGGTCGATGATGTTCTCGTTGTCCTGACCGGCCAGCAGCGCCAGGAGAAGGTGCGCGGGGGTCAGGTCGGGATGACCATCGGACACGGCGCGGCTGGTGGCCGCGTTGATCGCGTCACGGCTCCTGTTGGTCAGTTCGGCGTCCACGGGCGCTCTCTCCTCCTGTCATCGCGGCACGACTCGTATGACTCGTCCAACGTGCACAAAGTTGAGTCTATTCCACTCAAGGATAGGCTCGCGGCATGGCGACTGACCCGAGGAACCCGGACGACTCGTACCTCAGCTTCTGGCGCGAGTACCACATGTGCACCCTGACGACCCCGCGCGCGGACGGCACGCCGCACGTCGTGGCGGTCGGCGTCAGCTACGACCCCGAAGGGGGCGAGAACGGACTGGCGCGGGTCATCACCAACAAGCACAGCCACAAGGTCGCCAACGTCCTGGCGGCGGGCCCCGAGGGCGCGCGGGTCGCGGTCTGCCAGGTGGACAAGGGGCGCTGGGCGACCCTGGAGGGCGTCGCGCGGATCCGCACGGAGGCGGAGGTCGTCGCGGACGCGGTGGAGCGCTACGCGGCGCGCTACGGCCGCACGCCGGCGCCGAATCCGGACCGGGTGGTCATCGAGATCGCGCTGACACGGGCGATGGGCCGGGCGTGACACCGCTTCCGTAGGGGGAGCATGACGCCGTTCCGTAGGGAGGCACGGCAACCGCTCCGGTACGGGGGGGGACGGCAACCGCTCCCGTACGGGGACACGGAAACCGGTCCCGTACGGGGGACGCAACCGGTCCCGTACGGGCACAGCACAACGGCGCCATCGCGTTTCAGGTCCGCGATGGCGCCGCTGTGTGGGGGAAGCACCTGAGCGATCTACAACGACGGGGGAACCGCTCAGGCACTGCGGGGGGTGGCGGTGGTGGTCTCGGGCTCGAGCAGCTGGTGGTCACGCTGATCGAGATTGACGAAAATCATGCCGTACCGGATGGCACAGCGAACGGGCTGCGGGGCTCCTCGGGGCCTCCGCAGACACCGGTAGGCGCGAACGTCCTCGTCCTGCTCACGAGCGACGACGATCGGTTCTCCGAAGAGGGTGACCATCAACGAATCACCACGGTGGGGGATGGCCGTGACGAGATCGATGAAATGCCACCCGGATCGATAGGCCGAGGCCATCTCTCGCCGGAAGACCCGGTCGTCCGGCGGCACGGTCATGCGTCCGCGCCCGCCGGGGCAGAGTCCCATGTCGGCTCACGCTCGCCGGTCGTGCCGGAGTCCCATGTGGGCTCACCCTCGAGCGTCGGAGCGAGGTCCCACGTGGGCTCACCCGCGACCGTCTTCACGAAGTCCCACGTCGGCTCACCCGGAGCCGCGACAACGTTGTTCACCGGCGGCGTGTCCCACGTCGGCTCGCCGTTGACGGCGAGAGCGCCAAGAGCAGCCGCTGCAGCGAAAGCTATGGCGCCAAGTGCACGAACCATCCTGGTCATGGCCGATCTCCACCTCTTTTGATCATTACCTCCTCCCCCGCGAATAAGACGATGGCTCACTCCGAACCCTTCCACCAGCGGTGCCAGGCATCATGTTCCTGTAATTCAGGACCCTGAGGGGGGTGCAAATGGAGCCGAAACAGGGCGATACGGACACCGGGCACGGTCCGGGCGAGCTGTGCGATGCCGGAAGGCGTCTCTACGCGACCGCGCTGCGCGCCGGCCGGATCTCCCGCGCGGAGGTGGAATCCGTCCCGTGCCTGCTCGAACTGGCCCTGCTGCACCCGGATCCGGACGACTCCCAGTGGCTGCGGCCGATACCGCCGTCCATCGCGTTGAACAAGCTCATACACCCCATCGAGAGGGAGATCCAGCAGCGCCGGCAGCTCGCCATCTCTCTGGCGGACACGTTCGAGCCATTCATGACGATCAACGCCCCGGACCCCTCCGCGACCCAGGCGATCACCGTCCTCGAAGGCCTCAGCCTCATCAACGCCACGCTCGACCGTGTCATCAACGAGTGCACCGAGGAGCTGCTCACCATCCAGCCGGGCAGCGGCCGCAAGCCCGAGGTCGTACAGGCCGGACTGCGCCGCGTGGAGCCCCTCCTCGACCGCGGCATCAGGATGCGCACGCTCTACCAGCACACCGCGCGGCACCACTCCGCGACCATGGGATACGTGGAGCGGATCGCTCCGTTCGGCCTTGAGGTGCGCACGCTCGAGGAGATCATCGACCGGCTCATCATCGTCGACCGCAAGATCGCCTTCGTCCCGGCGCGCCGGGACCGGCGGGTCGCGCTCGAACTGCGCCACGAAGGCCTCGTCCAGTATCTCGTCGGCGTCTTCGACCAGTTCTGGCTCCACGGCGTGCCGTGGGAGGAGGAGATCCCGTACAGCCCGTCCGTGGACGGGATCGGCGGGGTGCAGCGCTCGATCGCCAAACTCCTCGTGGAGGGTCACGTCGACGAGGCCATCGCCCGCCGCCTCGGCATGAACGTCCGTACCTGCCGCGCCCACATCGCCAAGCTCGCCGCCGCTCTCGGCAGCGGCAGCCGTGCCCAGCTCGGCTACCTGATCGCGCAGTCCGGGATCCTGGACCAGGACGGCTGAGGTCGTACGGACTGAGGACGTACGGACGAAGGCCCCCTCCGTGGAGGGGGCCTTCGTCCTGTCCGGTCACTCAAGTCACTCGGGTCACGCAAGTCACTCGGGTCGCTCGGGTCACTCGCCGCGCTTGGGCCGCCAGACCACCAGCGCGCTCGCCTGCTGCACATCCTGGTACGGCACCAGATCGCGCCGGTACGAGGCATGCACCTGCGCCTCACGCTGCTGCATGGCCATCGCCGCACCCTCGACCGCCGCCGACAGCTCGGCGACCCGTGCCTGCAGCGCCGCGACCTGGTTCTCCAGCTCGATGATGCGCTTGATGCCGGCCAGGTTGATGCCCTCGTCCTGCGACAACTGCTGGACGGTGCGCAGCAGTTCGATGTCGCGGGCCGAGTAGCGCCGGCCCCGCCCGGCCGTGCGGTCGGGGGACACCAGACCGAGACGGTCGTACTGGCGGAGCGTCTGCGGGTGCAGACCGGAGAGCTGGGCCGCCACCGAGATGACGTACACCGGGCTCTCGTCGGTCAGTTCGTAGGGGTTGCGGCTACGTCCTGGTCGGTCCATCGCGTCAAGCTCCCTTCGCGGCCTGGAACAGCTCTGCCCTGGGGTCCTCGCCCGCCGTCGCCTCACGGTAGGTCTCGAGCGCCTCGCGGGCCTTGTCGTCCAGCTCCGTGGGCACCGCGACCTCGACCGTCACCAGCAGGTCGCCGCGGGTGCCGTCCTTGCGGACGGCGCCCTTGCCACGGGCACGCATGGTCCGGCCGTTGGGCGTGCCGGCGGGGAGCTTCAGTGTCACCGCCGGGCCGCCCAGGGTCGGCACCTTGATCTCGCCGCCGAGCGCCGCCTCGTGGAAGCTGACGGGCACGGTGACGGTGAGGTTGTCGTCCCTGCGGCCGAAGACCGGGTGGGCGTCGACATGGACGACGACATAGAGGTCGCCCGCCTGGCCGCCGCGCTCGCCCGGCGCGCCCTTGCCGCGCAGCCGAATCCGCTGGCCGTCGGAGACGCCCGCCGGGATACGGACCTGCATGGTGCGGGAGGACTTGGCCCGCCCGCTGCCCTTGCAGACCTCGCAGGGGGTCTCGGCGATCAGGCCGCGGCCCTTGCAGTCCACGCACGGGTCGGTGAGCGAGAACGAGCCGGTGCCGCCGCGCGAGACCTGGCCGGTGCCGACACAGGTCGGGCACACGCGGGGCGTGCCGTTCTTGTCGCCGGTGCCCGAACAGGCCTTGCACGGCGCCTGGGAGGACATGCGCAGCGGCACGGTCGCGCCCTCGATGGCCTCGGTGAAGCTGAGCGTCACCTCGGACTCGATGTCCTGGCCGCGGCGCGGCTGCGTCCGCGTGCCCGGGCCGCCGCCGGCGCCCCGGTTGAACAGTCCGCCGAAGACGTCCCCGAGTCCGCCGCCGAAGCCACCGGCGCCGCCCGCGCCGCCGGGGCCCTGGGCGCCGCCGAAGAGGTCGCCCAGGTCGAAGTTGAACGAGCCGCCCGGTCCGCCCGGTCCGGCCCGGAAGCCTCCGTTGCCGAAGAGCGCGCGGGCGTCGTCGTACTCCTTGCGCTTCTTGGGGTCGCCGAGGATGTCGTTCGCCTCGGAGATCTCCTTGAAGCGCGCCTCGGCGTTCGCGTCGCCCTTGTTGGCGTCCGGGTGGTTCTCGCGGGCGAGCTTCCGGTACGCCTTCTTGATCTCGGCCTCGGTGGCGTCCTTGGGGACGCCGAGAACCTTGTAGTAGTCCTTCTCGACGAAGTCCTTCGTATTCATCGACGTCCCTCCTCTCGGACGATCATCACGCCGGCCCGCAGGGCGCGTGCGCCGGTCCCGTGGGGGACCAGGTCACGCACCCTCGTCGGGGCCACCGCTCTCCTCGTCGGCCGACTTCTCTTCCTTCGCGGCCGGCGTCGCCCCGGGCTGGGGCTCGGCCACCGCCACGCGCGCGGGCCTGATGGTCCGCTCGCCGATCCGGTACCCCGGCTGCAGAATCGCCACGCAGGTCGTCTCGGTGACGTCCGGCGCGTACGAGTGCATCAGGGCCTCGTGGATCGTCGGGTCGAAGGGCTCGCCCTCCTTGCCGAACTGCTGCAGTCCCATCTTGGCGACGACGGTCTCCAGCGATTCGGCCACCGACTTGAACCCGCCCACGAGCTCGCCGTGGTCCCGGGCCCTGCCGACGTCGTCGAGCACGGGCAGGAGCTCGGTCAGGAGGGTCGCGACGGCGATCTCCTTGACCGTGACCCGGTCGCGCTCCACGCGGCGGCGGTAGTTCTGGTACTCGGCCTGGAGCCGCTGGAGGTCCGCGGTGCGCTCGGAGAGCGCGCTGCGGAGCTGATCCAGCTGAGCCGTCAGACCGGCCGTCTGGCTTACGTCCCCGGCCGGGGCCGCCGGGCCCTCCTCCGTGGAGGGGGTCTCGGCGGCTTCGGCGGCGTCGTCAGAGTCGGCGCCGGAGGGGACGTCGGGCTTCTCCTCGAAGCCCGGGGTCTCCTCCGTCATCAGGCAGCGCCACCCTTCTTGGGCTCGTCGTCGACGATCTCGGCGTCGACGACGTCGTCATCGGCCTTGGCCTCGGCGTGCGGAGCCTCGCCGCCGGCGGCCTGGGCCGCCTGCGCGTCGGCGTACATCGCCTGGCCGAGCTTCTGGGAGACGGCCGCGACCTTCTCGGTGGCGGTGCGGATCTCCGCGGTGTCCTCGCCCTTGAGCTTCTCCTTCAGCTCGGCGACGGCGGCCTCGACCTCGGTCTTGACCTCACCGGGGACCTTGTCCTCGTTGTCCTTGAGGAACTTCTCCGTCTGGTAGACGAGCTGCTCGCCCTGGTTGCGGGACTCGGCGGCCTCGCGGCGACGGTGGTCCTCGTCCGCGTACTGCTCGGCCTCCTGGCGCATCCGGTCGACCTCGTCCTTCGGCAGCGAGGAGCCGCCGGTGACGGTCATCTTCTGCTCCTTGCCCGTGCCCAGGTCCTTCGCGGTCACGTGCATGATGCCGTTGGCGTCGATGTCGAAGGCAACCTCGATCTGCGGGACGCCACGCGGCGCCGGCGGCAGACCGGTCAGCTCGAACATGCCGAGCTTCTTGTTGTACGCCGCGATCTCGCGCTCGCCCTGATAGACCTGGATCTGCACCGACGGCTGGTTGTCCTCGGCCGTCGTGAAGATCTCGGACCGCTTGGTCGGGATCGTGGTGTTGCGCTCGATCAGCTTGGTCATGATGCCGCCCTTGGTCTCGATACCCAGGGACAGCGGGGTCACGTCGAGGAGCAGGACGTCCTTGACCTCACCCTTGAGGACACCGGCCTGCAGCGCGGCGCCGATGGCGACGACCTCGTCCGGGTTCACACCCTTGTTGGCCTCCTGGCCACCGGTCAGCTCCTTGACGAGCTCGGCGACGGCCGGCATACGGGTGGAGCCACCGACGAGAACGACGTGGTCGATCTCGGAGAGCTGGATGCCCGCGTCCTTGATGACGTTGTGGAACGGGGTCTTGCAGCGCTCGAGCAGGTCGGCGGTGAGCTGCTGGAACTGCGCCCGGGTGAGCTTCTCCTCCAGGTGGAGCGGGCCCTCGGCGGAGGCCGTGATGTACGGCAGGTTGATCGAGGTCTCCGTGGAGGAGGACAGCTCGATCTTCGCCTTCTCCGCGGCCTCGCGCAGACGCTGGAGAGCCATCTTGTCCTTGGCCAGGTCGACGCCGTGACCGTTCTGGAACTGCTTCACCAGGTAGTCGACGACGCGCTGGTCCCAGTCGTCACCACCGAGGTGGTTGTCACCGTTGGTGGCCTTCACCTCGACGACGCCGTCGCCGATCTCCAGGAGGGACACGTCGAAGGTGCCGCCACCGAGGTCGAAGACGAGGATCGTCTGGTCGTCCTTGTCCAGGCCGTAGGCGAGGGCGGCCGCGGTCGGCTCGTTGACGATGCGCAGGACGTTGAGGCCCGCGATCTCACCGGCCTCCTTGGTGGCCTGACGCTCGGAGTCGTTGAAGTACGCCGGGACGGTGATGACCGCGTCGACGACCTTCTCGCCCAGGTACGCCTCGGCGTCGCGCTTCAGCTTCTGCAGGATGAAGGCGCTCATCTGCTGCGGGTTGAAGGTCTTGCCGTCGATGTCGATCTTCCAGTCGGTGCCCATGTGGCGCTTGACCGACCGGATGGTCCTGTCGACGTTGGTGACCGCCTGACGCTTGGCGACCTCGCCGACGAGCACCTCGCCGTTCTTCGCGAAAGCGACGACGGACGGCGTGGTCCTGGCGCCTTCGGCGTTGGTGATGACGGTGGGCTCGCCGCCTTCCAGAACGCTGACGACGGAGTTAGTCGTGCCCAGGTCGATGCCGACCGCACGTGCCATTTCGATTCCTCCAGCTGACCTGACTTGAGTGGAACTGACTCAAGGATGCACCACCGGCACCAACGAGTCAACAGACCTGAGTGAGGGCGACTCAACTCTTCGCTCTGGGAGTCGCTCAAAGGAGGGCCTGGGGCGCGTCGCTCCCGGGCCCGGCGGGCCCCTCCGTGAGAGAGTCCGATACCTCCCGAATATCCCACGAAAGGGTGTGGGGCAGCATGACGGCCAAGCGCGTATTCGACCTCATCGGCGCAGTGATCCTGCTGGTCGTCCTGTCCCCGCTCTTCCTGGCCGTCGCGCTCCTGATCACCTTGCGACGGGAGAGCCGGGGCGCCGAAGGCGTCCTGCGACACAAGGGCCGGGACGTGAGGGCGCCCGACCTGAAGGGGTTGCTGCGCCGGGACGGCCGAGGCTCGTCGACGCTGCTGCGCCGCCGGACGATGGCCGGCCGGGACGGACACACCTTCCCGATACTGACCTTCCGCACACCCGGTCCGTACGCCGCGCTGCCACTCCTGCTCCACGTCGTCCGCGGGCAGATGTCCCTGGTCGGCCCGTGCCCCCTGGTCCCGGATCACCCGGAGTGCGTGGGCGAGGCGCGCCGCCGCCTCTCCGTACGTCCCGGCCTCACCGGGCTGTGGCAGATCAGCGGCCGCTCGGAGCTGCCGTGGGAGGAGCGTGAGCTGCTCGATCTCCACTATGTGGACCACCACTGGCTGGGGATGGATCTGGCCATCCTGGCGCGTACGCTTCCAGCAGTTCACAGGCGTCGTACGGCGGCGGGGAAGACCCGGCCGGCAAGGCTTGCCTGAGCGACACAGATCACCGCGGGCGCCGCTACAGCGCGGAGCCGTGAAGCGGTAATCTCAGCACGGACTGAATAAGTTACCGCTTAGTAGTGCCACACTCGGCAGTGTCGGTACTCCGCCTCGCAGGCCCGCCCGAGGAGCCCCTCATGCAACTCGCCGCGATCATCGTGTCGCTGGTCATCACGGTGGTGGCCGTCGCGCTGTTCGGCCGCGCCATCGCGCAGATCTACCGCTTCGTGAAGCTCGGCCAGCCCGTCCCCGCGGGCACGCGCACCGGCGACCCCACACAGCGCACCATCACCCTGGTCAAGGAGTTCCTCGGCCACACCCGCATGAACCGCTGGGGCGTCGTCGGCGTGGCCCACTGGTTCGTGGCGGTCGGCTTCTTCTCTCTGCTGCTCACGATCGTCAACGCCTTCGGCCAGCTCTTCCAGGCCGACTGGCTGATCCCGATCATCGGCGACTGGCTGCCGTACGAGATCTTCACCGAGTTCCTCGGCCTGATGACGGTCCTCGGCATCCTGACCCTGATCGTCATCCGGCAGCTGAGCAGGCCGGGCGCGGCGGGCCGCAAGTCCCGCTTCGCGGGCTCCAAGACAGGCCAGGCGTACTTCGTCGAGGCCGTCATCCTGATCGTCGGCGTCTGCATCATGACGCTGCGCGCGCTGGAGGGCGCCCAGCACCACGTGACCAGCTGGGAGCCGGGCTTCTTCGCCTCGTACCCGCTGATCGCCGCCCTCGACGGGCTGAGCCTGTCCACGCTGCAGCACCTCACCTACTTCTTCGCGGCGCTCAAGATCGTCACGTCCTTCACCTGGATGATCACGGTCTCGCTGAACACCAACATGGGTGTGGCCTGGCACCGCTTCCTCGGCTTCCCGAACATCTGGTTCAAGCGGAACGCCGACGGCTCCACCGCTCTGGGCGCGCTGCAGCCGATGACGACGGCGGGCAAGGAGATCGACTGGGAGGACCCGGCCGAGGACGCGGTCTTCGGTGTCTCCCAGGTCGAGCAGTTCTCCTGGAAGGGCATCCTCGACTTCTCCACGTGCACCGAGTGCGGTCGCTGCCAGTCGCAGTGCCCCGCCTGGAACACGGGCAAGCCGCTCTCCCCCAAGCTCCTGATCATGTCGCTGCGCGACCACGCGCACGCCAAGGCCCCGTACCTGCTGGCCGGCGGCGGCAAGGACATGGAGGGCAACGAGAAGGCGACCGAGGAGCAGCTCAAGGACGTCCCCGCGTCGGCCCTCGCGGAGGCCGAGCGGCCCCTGATCGGGACCGCCGAGCCTGTGTCCGACAGTGGCTTCGCCACGGGCGGCGTCATCGACCCGGACGTGCTGTGGTCCTGCACCACCTGCGGCGCCTGTGTCGAGCAGTGCCCGGTCGACATCGAGCACATCGACCACATCGTCGACATGCGCCGCTACCAGGTGATGATCGAGTCCGCCTTCCCCTCGGAGGCCGGCACGATGCTGAAGAACCTGGAGAAGAAGGGCAACCCCTGGGGTCTGGCCAAGAAGCAGCGCGTGGAGTGGACCAAGGAGGTCGACTTCGAGGTCCCGATCGTCGGCAAGGACATCGAGGACCTCACCGAGGTCGACTACCTGTACTGGGTCGGCTGCGCGGGCGCCCTGGAGGACCGGGCCAAGAAGACCACCAAGGCCTTCGCCGAGCTGCTGCACATGGCGGGCGTCAAGTTCGCGATCATGGGCGGCGAGGAGAAGTGCACCGGTGACTCGCCCCGCCGCCTGGGCAACGAGCCGCTGTTCCAGCAGCTCGGCCAGGAGAACGTCGCGATGCTGAACATGGCCTTCGGCGAGTCCCTCGACGAGGACGGGGGGGTGGACGAGTCGACGAAGAAGCCGAAGTCCGCGAAGAAGATCGTCGCGACCTGCCCGCACTGCTTCAACACGATCGCGAACGAGTACCCGCAGCTGGGCGGCGAGTTCGAGGT
This sequence comes from Streptomyces sp. ISL-36, assembly GCF_018614205.1. Lineage (GTDB taxonomy): Bacteria > Actinomycetota > Actinomycetes > Streptomycetales > Streptomycetaceae > Streptomyces. The sequence goes on from NZ_JAGGOS010000043.1 coordinate 78,602, forward strand.
CATCCACCACACGCAGCTGCTGCAGCACCTCATCGACGAGGGCAAGCTGATCCCGGTCACCCCGGTCGAGGGTCTGATCACCTACCACGACCCCTGCTACCTGGGCCGCCACAACAAGGTCTACACGCCGCCGCGCGAGATCATGTCGGCCGTCCCGGGCCTGCGCCAGCAGGAGATGCACCGCCACAAGGAGCGCGGCTTCTGCTGCGGCGCCGGCGGCGCGCGGATGTGGATGGAGGAGCGGATCGGCAAGCGCATCAACAACGAGCGGGTCGACGAGGCCCTGTCCCTCAACCCGGACATCGTCTCCACCGCCTGCCCGTTCTGCCTGGTCATGCTGACCGACTCGGTCAACGGCAAGAAGAACGAGGGCAAGGCCAAGGAGTCCGTCCAGGTCGTCGACGTCGCCCAGCTGCTCCTCGACTCGGTGAAGACCCCGGCGGAGGAGCTCCCGGCGGAGCCCGAGCAGGAGCCGGAACCGGCGCAGTAAGGCGTACGCAGGACACGACGGAAGGGCCGTCCCGTGAGGGGCGGCCCTTCCGCGTTGCTCGGCGCCCGCATCGGGGGGCCGCTCCGCCCCCGAGGGGCCCCTTAGGGGATGTCACAGCTCAGTGGCAAAGGAGCGCCCGCACAGCGGAAGCGGGTACGTTCATTGACGTGGCTGGATTCAGGAACGGACGCGGCCGGGACAACCGCCCCCCGCAACAACAACCGCAGCAGGCGCCGTACGGGTACAACGCGGCCCCGCCGCCCTACCCGCAGCAGCAGTGGCCCCCGCAGGCACCCCAGGGGGCCCCGCAGCGAGCGCCGCAGGGATACGGGGAGCCGGAGTACTTCGGGGACCCGTACCCGCAGCAGCATCCCGGCACGGCGAACAACCCGGGCCACACGCAGGCCTTCAGCATCCACGACGACCCCTACGGCGACGCCGCCGCCTACCAGGCCGGGGCCGCCCCCGTCGTCCCCACGGGCCCCCGGCTGCCCTGGAAGGCCCTGCTGAGCGGCATAGTGCTGCGTCCGGCGCCGACGTTCCTGCAGATGCGGGACCACCCCGTCTGGGGCCCGGCGCTGGTCGTCACCTTCCTGTACGGACTGCTCGCGATCTTCGGCTTCGACAAGGCGCGCGACGAGGCGATCAACGCGACCCTGTCGACGGCGATCCCGTACGTCCTGATGACGGGCGCCGGCTTCGTCGTCGCCGGACTGATCCTGGGCGCGGTCACGCACACCCTGGCGCGCCAGCTCGGCGGCGACGGCTCCTGGCAGCCGACCGTGGGCCTCTCCATGCTGATCATGTCGATCACGGACGCGCCCCGCCTGATCTTCGCCGTCTTCCTGGGCGGCGAGAATGGCCTGGTGCAGGTCCTCGGCTGGGCCACCTGGCTGGCGGCGGGCGCACTGTTCACGCTCATGGTGAGCCGCTCGCACGACCTGCCGTGGCCGAAGGCGCTGGGCGCGTCGGCGATCCAGCTGATCGCGCTGCTGTCGCTCATCAAGCTGGGCACGCTGTAGGAACACGGAGACACGGAGAGGCCCCCACCGGATGCCGGTGGGGGCCTCTTTCTCGTCGTCGTACGGGATGAGCCGTACGGGATCAGGCGTACGGGATCAGGCGTACGTGATCAGGCGTACGGGATCAGGCGTACGGGATCAGGCGTCGAGGACCTGGCCCTCACGCTTCACGACGGGCGGTTCGACGGACCACGGGAAGTTGATCCACTCGTCGGTCTTCTTCCACACGTACTCGCACTTCACTAGCGAGTGCGACTTCTCGTAGACGACCGCGGAGCGGACCTCGGCGACATGGTCGACGCAGAAGTCGTGGACGAGCTTGAGGGTCTTGCCGGTGTCGGCGACGTCGTCGGCGATGAGCACCTTCTTGTCGCTGAAATCGATGGCGTTCGGCACGGGCGCGAGCATGACCGGCATCTCCAGCGTCGTACCGACGCCGGTGTAGAACTCCACGTTCACGAGGTGGATGTTCTTGCAGTCGAGCGCGTAGGCCAGACCGCCGGCGACGAAGACGCCGCCACGGGCGATGGAGAGCACGATGTCGGGCTCGTAGCCGTCGTCGGCGATGGTCTGCGCGAGCTCGCGGACGGCGCGCCCGAACCCCTCGTACGTCAGGTTCTCGCGTACTTCACTCATGACGACTGCCCCCTCACACCTGGGTCCGATGGAAGTTCATGAACGAGCGCGAGGCCGTCGGCCCCCGCTGTCCCTGATAGCGCGAGCCGTACCGCTCGCTGCCGTAGGGGAACTCGGCGGGCGAGCTCAGCCGGAACATGCACAGCTGCCCGATCTTCATCCCCGGCCACAGCTTGATCGGCAGCGTGGCGAGGTTCGACAGCTCCAGGGTCACGTGCCCGGAGAAGCCGGGGTCGATGAACCCGGCGGTCGAGTGGGTGACCAGCCCCAGCCGCCCGAGGGAGCTCTTGCCTTCAAGCCTCGACGCGATGTCGTCGGGCAGCGTGATGACCTCGTACGTCGAGGCGAGCACGAACTCGCCCGGGTGCAGGATGAACGCCTCGTCACCCTCCGGCTCGACCTCACGCGTCAGGTCGAGCTGTTCGACGGCGGGGTCGATGTGGGGGTAGCGGTGGTTCTCGAACACCCGGAAGAAGCGGTCAAGCCTCACGTCGATGCTCGAGGGCTGCACCATGGATTCGTCGTACGGGTCGATGCGCACCCGTCCGGCGTCGATCTCGGCCCGGATGTCCTTGTCTGAGAGAAGCACGCCCCCACGATACGCAGAGGGCACGGACCTGCCCCAATCGGCAGGGTCCCGCGCCCCGGCCACCATCAGCGCCGCTGCTCGAACTCCACCACCGGCACCGCGTGCCGCAGCCGCGCACACCGTGGACACCGGATGAGCCGCCCCGGCCCGATCCGCCCGGCACCGAGCTGCTGCAGCGGGAACGAAGCGGTACTGAACACGTGCCCCTCGGCACAGCGGACGACGGTGCGCTCCATCGAACCCATCAAGTCCCTTCCCCAACGAGCGTGACGAGACAGCCACATTAGGGGATCAACGGGACACCACTCCAGGCGGCACTCCGTCACAGGGAGGTACGCCACAACTTCGGCATGCGGTACAGTGTCCGAGTCTGCGGTACCGATCACCGGTCCGCTGCGCGGATGTAGTTTAATGGTAGAACATGAGCTTCCCAAGCTCAGAGCGCGGGTTCGATTCCCGTCATCCGCTCTTCTACGTAGCCCCAGGTCAGGGACCTGGGGCTACGTCGTTTTCCAGCCTTTACACAGCCCCCGCCCCCGTTCGACAGGGCCCGCCCCATAGGGTGAAACAGCCGTACAGGGGGACATGCGTGTGAACAGCGCGACGAGCGGGGGCTCAGGATGCGAAACGCCGATCTGGACGTCTCGGAGGACAGCCTCACCAGGCTGGCGAACGACCTCGACGAGATGCAGGGGCATCTGGAACAGCAGACCCGCCGCATGGACGAGGTCGTCGACAGGATCGCCGCGGGCTGGCAGGGACCCACGGCCACCGCGTACCGCTCCCTGCACCGCGGCGTCGCCGAGGACGCCGTACGCATCCGCCAGGTGATGATCCTCCTGGAGGCGGCCATACGCGCCTCGCGCGACGGCTTCACCGAGCAGGAGCTCGACACCCTGGCCCGGATACGGCGGATGCAGGAGGGCGAGGACGTGGCCGCCGCCGCCCGCGCCCTCGGCGTGCCCGACCCGGCGCCCGCGCCGGACGCCGGGCAGCCGAAGAGCCGCATTCTTGAAGTCTGAACCACGGGGGATCAGCACCATGCAGGACGATGATCGGATCACCGTCGATTTCGCCACGCTGCAGCGCCTTTCGGGGGAGCTGGAGGAGATCCTCGGCGCCCTCAACGAGAAGCTGGAGGCGCTGTACCGGCGGGCCACCAAGGTCGTACTGAGCTGGGACGGCCAGACCCGCGAGGCGTTCATCGACGAACTGGACAAGTGGAGCCACTCCGCCGACGACCTCAAGGCCGCCCAGGCCTGGCTCCACGAGGTCGTGGTCAAGGGCCACCTCAACTACGCCGCGGCCAACAGGTCCGTACTCGAAGGCTGGGGAGGCGGCGCCTGATGGCGGGACCGTCGACCCCCGCCCAGCCGCCCGGCGGCAACGGCACCATCGACGTCAAGCCGAGCGACCTCTGGTCGGTCTCCGGCCGGGTCGCCGCGCAGCAGGACTTCCTCGTGCGCGGTGCCCACACGCTCCTGGAGGAGCTGGGCCAGTACCCCGACGCCGGAGGCGCGGGAACCGAGGCCCAGAAGTTCGCCCAGGCGTACAAGAAGATCGGCGACCGCTGGCTGGAGGTCTGGGGCCGGTCCGTGCTCAGCGTCGGCGGCGTCGCCGTGGGGTTCACCGAGACGGCCAACGCCTACAGCAAGGCGGACGCGGCGGCCCACCCCAAGCCGGGCACGACGGCCGAGCAGCGCCCGCGGCCGGCGGTCATCGACAAGGCCCCGAAGTTCGGCTCCGTACCCGACATCAAGTGGGGTGACGACGACGGCGGCGACGACATCCTGCGCGGTCTGATGGAGGGAATCCCGGAGATCGTCCGGGACGTCCTCCAACCGCTGTGCAAGCACGTGTTCCGGGTCGGCAAGGTCGCGGACGTCCACCCCTTCCCGCAGCAGCATTATCTCAACTCCCTGTGCCACAGCTGGATGAACGTCTCCATCACAGCGTCGCTGGGGGCGGACCAGCTCACCCAGGCCGTCGGAGCCATCACCAACCACCAGCAGGCCGACTGGGAAGCCGCCATGCGGACGTTCTGCGGCGCCCTGTGGGGCGGGACGGACTGGGGGCGGTCGCTCCACGGCTACCAGTGGGGTCAGACCGCCAACTCCGGGCCCGGCACGCCCCGCGTCCCCACGGGCAGCGAGCCCGTCCTGGCCGTGCTGAAGGACACGGCCGACAACATCGCCACCATCCTGCGCGAGTACGCCGAAGCCGCCGTCGATCTGAACCGCGACGTCGCGGACGAGCTCCACCGCGCCATGTGGAAGGCCGCCAAGGAGATCATCGAGGACCTCGCCAAGCCCAAGAACCCCAAGAGCCTCCTCGGCACCGTCACGTCCGTGATCGGCAAGGGCGCGGGCCTGATCCTGTCGTTCGACGTCAAGACCGTGCTGAACATCGACACGGCCAAGCTGAACCGGATCGTCGACACGTACACCGGCATCCTGGCGGGTCTGACCACCCGCATGGACGTCTGAAGGCGCCGCTGGACGAGGCGTACCTCAGCGCCCCCAAGTTCGAGGCCGGCGTCGCCCGCGCGCACGGCTTCGGCGCCCGTGCCCTGGACGAGTTCAAACACCAGCAGCGGTGGACGGAAACCGGCTCCAACGGCAATCACGCCTTCGACCTGGCGAGCAACGAGTACCTGGGTGGCGGCCACACCCTGGACAAGCACGTCGGCAAGACCGACGAGCAGCTCGCCCAACGCCTGCGCGACCAGGCCCAAGACCACAACAACTGGCCGGAACAGCGCAGGCCCACGATCGGCGGCTCGTCGTCCTTCAAGGACACGGCCAATGCGCAGCGGCTGACGGAACACAACCTGCGGGCCAAGCAGTCCGAGATCGACGCGTGGCTGGCCACCAATCCTCCGGAGGGGAAGACGGAGGCGTTCACGAGCCCGGCCCCCAACGGCGAGGTCAACGGCACGTACATGGGTAAGCAGCCCACCCCCGATCCGAACGACCCGACCAAGAACCTCCCGGGGACCGGGTACAAGGACCACGGGCTCAACGCGATGGCGGTCGACGTCAAGAACGTGAAAACGATCCTGAAATACGATTCCAGGCTCGATCCGCCCTACATCATCTACACCTCCATGCCCACCCCGTGAACGACCGACCGACCGGAAGCCGAATGCACCCCATTAACAGCGCTGACAGCTCTGACAGCACTGCCTGGGACGCCGCGCTGGAGCGGCTCCTCGACGACGTGTACACCTTTGCGATGACCGGGCCCCGACGGCACGACGACTGGGCGTGGGACGTCCTGGCCGTCATGGACCGGTCGGTCACCGATCCCCAGGGTCGGCGGACGCTGAAGTGGCAGATCGACAAGGGGGGACGCGAGAACATCCGTCCTTCCTATCCTTTCCTGCCGCTCACAGCCGAGCAGGTGCACGCGTGGACGTATCCCGTCACAGCCTGTGCCGCCGTTGAGCTGCTCGCCTCTCTGACTCAGGAGTGGTTCTTCGAGACCCGCCCCGTCCGGACACGCGCAGACCGGGACGATGTGCTGGCCGACGCCCGGACGGTGCTCGGCCGGTTCGGTGCCGACGCCGTCTTCCGTACCTCCTCCGACCTGGCCCGGACCTCCGCCTCGCCGGAATTCCTCGCCGGTGAACTCGCCGGCGGCCGGGCCTTCACCGACTACATGATGGACCTCGGACTGATCGCCGTGAGCGCGGACGAGGTCGGGGTCTTCTGGTCGTTCAACGCGAACTGAGAAATACGCAGAGGGACCGGGAATCAACCGTTCCCGGTGTCTTGGAGGAAGGTGACCATGCTGACGCGATCCGCGACATACCCCGACCGGGAGACCGCCCACTGGGCCACCCAGCAGGTGGTGAACGCCAACGAGCAGGTCATCCACCGCTGGCTCGCCCAGGGCACCCGGGCCCGCCTCGCCATCGAGGCGGCCTGGCCCTCCCGCGAGGAGTCCGTGGGCCGGGTCCAGCTGGAGGGCGACCTGCTGGCCGGACGCGGGCCCGTCGAGGTGCGCGCGGCGCGCGTGGTGCTGCGACGTGAGCCGTCGAGCCCGCACGGTTTCGTCGTCCACACGACCCTCCCGTTCTACCTGTAGGGACCGCACGCACATGTCCATGAAGCCCCTCGAACACGACCGCCGCTACGGCGAGCTGGACCAGGTGATGCGCGCGTACCTGGGGCAGCCTGCCGACGACACCCCGGAGCGGCGCAGCCGCGCCCTTGAGGCGTACCTCCGTCACACCTGGCACACCCGCCCCTCGGCCATCGCCGAGGCGGAACGCCAGCTGCGCGAGTACAGCCGCAACCCTCCGGGCCGCATCCGGCGGGACCTGGGCGAGTTCTACGCGATCCCGGACACCGGGATGCCCCAGTCCGAGATCCGCGACTGGTTGATGGTGCTGGCCGACCACCTGAAGAAGAGCATCGAGGAAGGCGACGTCCCGGAACCGTCGACCCCCCAGACGCACTGGGAGTGGCACGCGCGCTTCCCCGAGACCGCACAACTGCTCGGCAGCTGGTTCTCTCAGGACATCGTCGACGAGTTCCCCGACCACGACGCCGCCCTCGCCGACTACTCCGCCACCACCGATCCCCAGCTGGTCGCACGCCTCGTGGGCGAGCTGCACGAGCTGCTCGCGCTCCCCCTGGACGAAGGCGACTACGCCCTGGCCGCTGCCGAACTCGGCATGGAGGTCGGCCCGCCCGAGCCATTCTCCTACGGCGCCTGGTTCCAGTCGGTGGCGACGACACTGTCCAACGGCTGACCCGGCCTTGGTGGCCGCTCTCGCGCGTGCCCCAACCGTGCCCTTCAGGGTGGACAACAGTGGTCAACACGGGTGCCCACGAGCCTGGGGAACCAGTCCCACCAGAGCATGTTCCCGCAGGTCAAAAGCGAGATGATCGAGCCGGACAGCGGTGATTCCCAAGCTCAGAGCGCGGGTTCGATTCCCGTCATCCGCTCTTGAACGAAGCCCCAGGTCAGCGACTGGGGCTTGTTTATTATCTAGACCTATTCTGCTGTGCCTTCCGCTTGCCGTTGTCCCACGCGATGACCCGGCCGTCCTTCAGCGCGAGGGCGAAGTCCTCATCCGCCGAGATCTCGGTGGCGCCCGACTGGGCTTCGGGGGCACCGCGTACACCGTGGTCCAGTTCTTATCGCCCCACTCGATGAGCATCGCGGCCGGAGCGGCAGCCCCGGGCGTGGTGACCGGTGCCTCGCCGGCGGTGACGAACGCGAGGTCCCGGGCGGCCCCGGTGATCCCGGTGCCCTTCCCGCCCTTCTTACTCGCCTGGTCGACCTTCCCGCCCGGCATCTGAGAGCCCGTGTCACGCCTGCTCGTCGCCCTTCGCCTGCACGGATGGACGGGGGCGGCCACCCAGTGCACCCAGGTGGCCGCCTCGTGTCGATCGGTGGAGAGCGATCGGTTCAGCGCTTTTGCGTAGTGCCCTTACGGCCCTTGCCGGCGGCCGCACCGGCATACTGCACAGCGGCAGATGCGTCCACGACGCCCCAGCCGAAGGCCGGTGAGTAGACCCCCGTCAGTCCGGTGCCCGGCTGACGGGCCGTGTCGAGCAGCGCGTCCTCGACGTTGGCCAGAGTCCGGCCCTGCGCGAAGAGCAGGGCGGCGACACCCGCCACGTGCGGCGTGGCCATCGACGTGCCGGCGTAATAGTCGTAGTCCTTCTGGCCGCAGGACGCGGATCCGGTGCCGGCCGGCACGGTGGACACGATGTCGTCCTCGCAGGAGATCAGACCCGCACCGCCGGGAGCGGCGACGGCCTTCAGGCCGGGCTTGTTCGGCAGTTCGGAGAACCAGCTCTTCAGCTCGTTGCGGTCGGTCGAAGCCACACAGATGGCACCGGGCTCCCACGCCGGGGTGTTGCAGAGCGCGGTGGCCGAGTTCCCGGCGGCGACGATGACCGTCGCGCCCTGGGCGTTGGCGTACGCGATCGCGTCGGTCACCGAAGTCTCCAGGCCGGTGATCGTGAGGACCTGGGTTCCCGCAAGCCCGCCGAGGCTCATGTTGATCACATCGGCACCATGGTCCACCGACCACCGTATGCCCGCGGCGATGTCCTCGAAGGTGCCGCTGCCGTCCTCCAGCACCTTGACCGGCATGATCCTGGCGTTCGGCGCGACACCGGCGACACCGGTGCCGTTGCCCGCGACGGCGGCCACGATGCCTGCGACATGGGTGCCGTGCTCGTCGCCGTTGTTCTGTCCGTCGGGGCCGCGGAAGTCGCCGTTCCCACACGGCTGGGCCTGCTTGCCGCAGCCGGTGAACGTAGCGCCGGCCGCCAGGTTTCCCTTGAGATCGGGGTGGGTCAGGTCCACCCCGGTGTCGACGACGGCCACGACGGCACCCGTGCCGGTGCTGGTGGTCCACGCCTGTTCGGCGCGGACCTGGTCCAGGCCCCACTGACCGCCTCTCAGCGGGTCGTTGGTGCCGGCATGCGCGAGGCCGGCCGATGTGCTCAACAGGGCGGCGGCGCTGACGAGCGACGCGGCCAGAGTAAATCTGCGGTTGTGGGACATGTGTTCCTCTCCTGGGTGACGGACGGGAGCACCGATGGTCAGCCGGCCTGCCGAGCGGTGAGGGTGAACTTGTAGTCGGCGCCGTACAGGTAGAGCAGCCCGACGTAGGCCGCGCCCGGGGCGATCACGGCCTTCTGGCCGGGAGTCGCGAAGTCGCCGGTGATCGGCTTGCACGCCGAGTCGTAGAAGAACATCTGCATCTCGCCAAGTTGGCTCTCCGGCTCGGTGTACGACGCCACGTGCAGTCCGTCGCCCCAGCCGGCCGGCAGCTTCGTGATCCACGCGTCGGCGCCCTGAGCCGCCGGCGGTGTGCCGCAGGCGGCCTGCCACGAGGCCACGGTCACGCCGGGACGGTAGGGCTCGGTGCCCGGGAGGTACCACAGTCCCTGCGGCTGACCGGCCTGGATCGTTCCCGACTCGCTGACCGGTGCGTCCGGTGTGAACGGCAGCGGCTCGACACCGGAGGCGTCGCCGAACACCTGCAGTTCGGACAGCACGGCGTACGTCTTCGTCTCGCCCTGGATGGAGTCGACGAAGACCCGGACGTGGCTCGCCCTGACCGGCGTGTCCAGCTTCAGGGTCTGGATCAACATGTCGGGGGCCGCCGGCCGCGGGGCGGCAGCACCGAAGGTGCCCGCCTCGACCGTCTGCCACAGCACACCATCGGTCGAGGTCTGGACCGTGAAGTCCTTCGTGACGTTGAACCGTCCGACCGTCGTCGGCTTGAGCGTGCTCACCGCGATGCTGGAGACCTTCGCCTCCTTGGCCAGCTTCACCTCGGCGACCTGGTGGGCGCCGGAGTTGTACGGCTTGCCCGAGTCCTTGGTCTTCCAGGCGGTCGCCTCGGTGTCGTCGATCAGGAAGCTCGCGGGAAGGCCGTCGTCCTGGCTGGACGTCTTCACGACGGTCGCGCCGTTGTGCTTCGAGGCGAGGTTCGGCGCCAGCTTGAGGGTGCGTGCGGTCGTCCTGCCCGACTGCACCTGGATGCCCCGGAACTTCTGGATGCCGAAACCGCGCGCCTGCACGGTCATCGTGTAGGTGCCGTCGACCATCGGCGCCGAGACGACACCGCCCGGACTCGACGTGCCGAGAGGTGTCACCCGGGCCTCGAACTCACCGATGATCACCCGGGCGTCCTGGACGGGCTCGCCGGTGGAGGCGTTCACCAGCTTGACCGCGAGCATGCCGTTGCGCGAGGGGGCCGCGTGGTCGAAGCCCGGCTTCGGGTCGGTGTCGTCGGGCCCTGCCGTCGCCGCCGACCGGCCCGCGCCGCGGCGGGCGAACGCGGTCCAGATGGTGTCGGTGTTGTCGCCGTGGAACCGGAGGGTGTCCGCGTCGAGGATGGCGTCGCGCATGTCGAGGAACGACGGCGACGGCGGGGCCAGCGGCATGGCGTCGGTCACCAGGTGCTCGGCGACGTCGCTGCCCGCCTTCTCGCCGTACCGCTCCACCAGGGCTCGGCGCAGGTCCCAGAGCATGGCGGTCCAGATCTCGCCGTCCGCGTGGACCTCGGGACCCGTGATGTCGTAGCCGTAGTCGCCGTACGTCAACGGGCTCTTGTCGTACGCCCAGTTGCGGATCCCCCGCTCGGCGTTGCCCACGGCGTACTCGCCGACCACGGCCTTGTCGTAGAGCCCCTCGCGGCCCAGGTGGTTGATGGCGTACCAGTCTCCCCAGCCCTCGCCCATCGCACCGGACTGCTCACCGCCGAGCGAGCCGAGCCCGCCGCCGCCGACGTACCGGTTGGACAGGCCGTGGCTGAACTCGTGCTGGATGACGGTCTGGTCGAAATTGCCGTCGGCGTACGGCCCCTCGAACGCGTCGTTGATCGGCTCCCACAGGTACATGCTGGAGAACGACGGGATCCCGTCGGGCAGGGTCAGCATGTTGGCGTTGTCCCGACCGAGGTACGTCGGCGCGCCACCGGTCGCGGCACCGGAGTGCGCGAGGCCGCTGATGGGGTCGCCGCCCTGGCCGCCCTTGCCGAAGTTGTTGACCTGGAAGTTGCCCGCGGTCTCGGTGAAGCCGAACTGGTAGTACTCGTCGTGGATCCGGTTGTGGTGGTAGAAGAGGTTGGTCACCGCCGGGTCGCGGTCCAGCACGTACGACGGCGGCAGCGTCTGGCCCTTGGTACGCGCCCAGTTGGCGCCGTACGCGTAGTTGAACTGCGCCGTCGGGCTGAGCGGCCGGTTGTGCTCGTCGGTCGGCGCCAGGGGCGCCGTGTACTGCGCGAAGGAGTTGGCGTTGTTGCCGAGCGTGGTGGGTCCGGGCAGCCCCGCGGCCCCGCTCGGGTCTACCCAGCCGCCCGGCGACGACGGATTAGGGCCGAAGCTCTTGATGACCGGCCCGCCGCCCTGCGGAGCGCCCGGGAAGTTCTCGTAGACCGTGCCCTCGGGCTCCAGCGGGCCCTCGTGCTGCACCAGCGACTGCCTGGCCAGCGTGTCTCCGGTCGCCGCGTCGACGACCACGCCCCACGCCTCGTCGAGGCTCTTGACGAACAGCACGCTGTACGCCGGGCGGGCGCCGCCGGCCGTCGGGAACGCGACCTTGCGGACGCGCTGCACCTGTGCGAACGGCCCGGCCGCGAACACCTGGTAGCCGGCCTGGGTCTTGCCTGTCGGCAGAGGAACGTAGTCCGACGCGGGAGACAGCGCCGACACGACGGCGACGAGCGCGTCGGACGGGGACTTGTCGAACCCGGCGAGCAGGCCGCCGCTCCGTACCGGGTCACCGGCGTAGGAGAGCACTCGGCCGTCCTTGGCCACGGTCACGGTCAGCACGCCGCCGTGCACGGCCTCGACGCCGTCGAAGGTCTGCGTAAAGCTCACCACCCTGGCACCGATGCCCGGGAGTTCGTGGTTACGCCGCACCGCGAGCGCCTCGACGTCCACGACGGACAGGCCGAAGGCCGTGCGGTGCGCCTGGAGCCAGTCCCTCGCGATCGCGAGCGGGTCGCCGGCCCGCGGACCGGTGAGATATCCACCGGGCACGCGCACGGTGCGCGGCGTCCCGTACGTGGGGTTCCAGGTGACTTTCGGCGATACGTCTCCCGGGGTGGACTTCAACAGCGCCGCCACGGCCGCGTGCTGCTCTTCGGTGGGCGCCAGGGTCGGCAGGCCACGCCGTACGTCCGTGGATTCCTGCGGGACGTCACCGGCGACGGCGAGAGCCGGGCCGGCAGGCTGGTCATCGGTCGCGGAGCTGGCGACCGTCGGTGTCGCCATCAGCGCAGCGGTGAGCGCGGACACGACCAACTTGCGGGATGCGTTCATGGGCAGTCCTCGGCTGGAAGAGAGGCGACGGCCGCGGTCCGTCGACGCAAATGAAAGCCTCGGTTCCGCCCCCTGGACAATCCAAGAACTGCACCTATTCTTGCTTCACCCATGACCGACAATGCCTCCGAGCGCCCGCTCCTGTCGGGCTCGTCCCACGCGTCCTTCGCCGAGAACGTGTCGGCCACGGTGCAGGAACAGCTCCGTGTCGCGGAGTTGGCCGCGCTCAGGGGCCGGGCCGACCTCGGTTTCGACACGCTGCGCACCCTGCTGGCCGAGGGGCCGCGGCTCGCCGACGACGACCGGATCGCCCTGGCCGAGATGGCCTCCATGCTCACCCGGTGGGGAGCTCCCGGCCCCGGTCCCTGGGCGCTTCTCGACGAGTTGGCCGCCGCATGCCACACCCCCCGCGCACGGGGTGCGGTGTTCCTCGCCCAGGCACGGGCCGCGCGGGGGAAGGCGATGGCCGAGTACGGCACCCGGGCCCTCTTCGAGTTCACCGCGGCGGGCGACGTCGGAGGACAGGCCCTCGCCCTGAGCCGCATGTCCTTCCCCGCCGACGCCGGCCTCAGCCCCTCCTACCGGCGCGAGCTCGCCCGCCGGGCGCTGTCTCTGGCCAAGCGGTCCGGCAAGCCGTGGATCATCGCTCTCGTCGCCGGCATGCTCGCCGCGGGGGAGACCTACCAGGGACGCAAGCGCGCACCCGGCCGCTGGCGCCAGGCCGCCTCGCTGCTGCCGGCCGACCTCGACGCGGTTACCGGGGAGATCGCCTCGCTGAACTATGTGAACTGGGCGCTGACCTGCGTGTACGTCGGGGACTACTCGACCGCCCTGGAGGCCGTGGCGCGCGGCCGGGTGGTGGGCCGAGGGCCCTGGGTCAACAAGTTCGCCGCAGTCGAGGCGCTGGTGCGTCACCGTACGGGAGACCTGAACGCCGCGCGGGAGCAGGCCGCGGTCGCGATGGCGGGCGCCGCACCGGGCATCCGCGAGATCGGCAGCGCGGTCGCCGCCGCGGTGACGTTCGAGACGGCCCGCCGCCTCGAGCACGACGACCTCGAGGCGGTCGTCACGGTGGCGTACGCGACGTCGCCTCCCTGCGGCGCGAGCGCGGCGGCGACCCTCGCGTACATACGGCATGCGCGCCGCGAGCCGCGCCCGGCACGCGGCCTGCCGCAGATCCTGCGGAAGGCACGCGATGCCGAGCACCACTTCGGCTGGGAGGACGCCCTGCTCGCGCTGACCGAGATCGCACCGGACGCGGCGCGGGACGAGGCCGCCGCCATGTCCCGGTTCTGGTCGCCCCATCCGCGCGCCGCCGCGATCCGTTCGGTCGTCGAGGGACGCCTCGCCGGCAAGCGCGGCTGGGCCTCGCTCATCGAGGGCGCGGACGCCCTCGCCGACATGGACGAACCCATCACCGCGGGCCGCGCCTACCACGCCGCGGCGAAGGTCGCCCCCTTCCCGCCCGGACGGGCCCACGCCCTCGACCGCGCCGCCGAGCTCCTCACCTCGGCGGGAGCCGACAGATCACTGGCCATGCTCGCCCGCGACCGCTCACTGCACCGCGGCCTGCTCCATGTGCCGGAAAACCAGCGCCACCAGGTGAACGCCGGGCTCACGCCCCGCGAGCGCGATGTCGTGGTGCTCGCGGCCCAGGGGTTCACCGCGGTGGAAATCGCCGACCGTCTGGGCATCACCGTCGGAACCGCGCGCAACTGCATCATGAACGTTCGCCGGAAGTTCGGTTCCGTACCCAAGAGGCGCTTGGCGCTGATACTCGGCATCGGCTGCGAGCTCGACTGAACTCGCCGGCACGCAGGAGCACCGGGTGCGGGGCGATGCCCGGCCGTTGCCATGGCGAAGCAAGGGCGTGGCCCACGCCGTGGTCGGACTTGAGCCAGGTGACGAGCTCCATGTGCCGGGCCAGCGGGGAGGCGCGGATAAGGTCCTTCCACTCGACGAAATGATCTTGATGGCGCGACCGCTGCGCGGAAGAGCTCGACAGCGCCATGACGCTTCCGCTCCAGAACCGGCAGGCGACCGTCGCCGCCGTGAACGCCCGGCAGGCCGTCGTGGCCGCGGGTGAGAGGGTGGTGGCCCTGACCGCCGGTGCGAGCCGGCGCGTCACCGAATCGATGACGGCAGGCGTCCCCTCGCCACTGTCAGCCACGCTCCCGCGAGAGCCCTTGAAGCCAACGTGCGGCACCGTGATCCGCTCCGGCGATTCGGCTGGCCCGACGCCGATCGCGAAGACGACGGCCTTGGCCGGTCTTCGCATGACGGGCGACCGGCTACCGTCGGCCCTTCTTTCCCTGCTTCTTCTCCGCCGTCTTCTTTTCCGCCGTCTTCTTCGCCGGCGCGGTGGACGGGGCCGTGCTGCTCCGCTCGGTCGTCAGCGTAGGGGCTGTCTCCGTCGACGGCACACTGGTGGCGGTGTCCGAAGGCGAGGGGGAGGCCGTTGCGGGAGGCGGCGTCAGGCTCGGCGGTGCGGGCTGGGGGCCGGTCTGGCCCCGCTCCCCGCTGTTCACGGTCATGCCCACGACGACGACGGTACCGACGGCTGCCGCGCCGACGACGCCCGCCAGTATCCTCGCCCGCCCGCGCCGTCGGGTGGGCGGCTTCCGGGGCGGGCCGGGCACGGCCAGGCGCGCCGTCCGGTTCGGAGAGGCGGGCGGCATGGCAGCGGGCCACCGGGATGTGCCTGACGAAGTCCAGTTGTTGAACCAGTCCGCCACCTCGGCCGCGGTGGGACGCGTGGCCGGGTCCTTGGCCAGCAGACGATGGACATAGTCGTCCACGGCGCCCGGAACCCCCGCGCGGAGCTTACCGAGCGGCGTGGGCGCGGCACTGATGTGCTGGTAGATCGTGCCGCCCACGCTGTGCGTGCGGAACGGCGGTTGTCCGGCGAGAAGTTCATACAGGACACAGCCGAGCGCGTAGACGTCGGAGGCCGGCACGGCCGGTCGGCCCTGGGCACGCTCGGGAGCGAGGTACGTGGTGGTGCCCATCACCTCGCCCGTGGTGGTGAGCGCGGCAGCGACGTCGTCCGCGAGGTACGCGATCCCGAAGTCGGCGATCTTCACAGAGCCGTCGGCGGCGAGCACGAGGTTGCCGGGCTTGATGTCGCGGTGGACGACGCCATGCCGATGGGCGTCGGCCAGACCCTCCGCGACCTGGCCGGCGATGCGCTCCATCCGGTCAGGCGCGAGCGCCCCATGGGCGGCCAGCTCCTGGGCCAGACTGCGGCCTTCGACGAACTCCATGACGAGGAAAAGGCGGTCGTCGTGTGTGCCGTAGTCGTACACCGCGACGATGTTCGGGTGATTGAGACGGGCCGAGATACGACCTTCTCGTTGGAAACGCTCGGCCGCGACGCCGTCGCCCCCGGGGAGCAGCAGCTTGACCGCGACCGGCCGGTTCAGCATCCGGTCCGTGGCCCGCCAGACCTCCCCCATGCCCCCACGGCCCAGCAGCTCTTCGAGCGCGTAACGGTTCGCCATCAGTAGGCCGGTGTCCAACACGGTCCCCTGTCTCGCCCACCCCCCATGGCAACGACAAAGCGGGACGCGGGCGAAGGATCTCGCCCGCGTCCGGCAGGCACACGCGAGCACGGGGGAACCCACGCGTCCAGGGATCGAGGTGATCTGCCCCCGCATCGTACTTCCACTTGACGTGTCCGCTGCAGCAGGCACCGCGTTCTCGCTCCGGCAGCGCACGCTGTGCCGTGGGGCCGTCGAGGCACACAACGGTCAGGCAGCCCCGTCGTGCCATAACGTGCCAATAGAGGCGGTAAAGAGCGGACAACAAAGGGGTCGACGAGGCGTCCAGAAAGCGGCCTTCGATGGGTGTTCCCGCAGGTCAGGGTCATTTCCCGGGCCCAAGTGCCGGGTGATTCCCAAGCTCAGAGCGCGGGTTCGATTCCCGTCATCCGCTCTTGAACGAAGGCCCAGGGCAGTGACCTGGGCCTTCTTCGTTGTCTAGGCCTATCCAGGAGCCGCGCACCACTTGTGCACCACATGCTCTCCGTTACGTCTGCGCGGCAGCCTTCTCTCGAGCCGCCTGCACCACCCGTCAAGGCCGGCCGCCACTTCCCGGGCCCAGCCCCGGGCAGTGCCGTCCTGCGGCGGCGGGGTGTCAGCTCTGTGCGGTGTCGTCGCCCGCCTGCCCGGCGCCCTCAGCCGCGCGTGCCTTCTCTCGCATCTTGCGCACCAGCTCCGCCTTCTGCTCGGCGGCACCCTGGCGGTCGAGGTTGCGATGCGGACCGTTGTTCCGCCGTTCGGCGCGGGACAGCTTCTTGCGCTGGCCGCCGCCCTGGCCCACGGGGTTGTTGATGTTCTTGCTGTCGGTCACGGGTTCTCCCGGTGATGATGTGAAGTGATCTACGGATTCATCGGTTGGGGACGGGCGCGGCGACGAAGGACGTCAGCGGGGGCCCGTCACGCCCTCACCTGTAAATCGGCGTCTGGAAGAACATGACAAAGACGTTACCCGGTTCCGTCGGCCGCGCACGCCAGGCTTTTCGCCGCCCCGGCGTCGGCCGGGCCTTCGGCGAGCGCCCGGGGTGAGCTTCCTTCCGGGAATCTCAGTACCGCCCGCACCGCCGGGTGGGCCGCGGATCCCTCCTGATCCCCGGCGAACGTCGTGCCACAACGTGCCGGTAGGGACGGTAAACAGCGGTCAGCAAGAGGACCGACACCACACCGCACCAAGTATCGGGGCCACTGACGGTCGTTTCCGCAGGTCAGGACCCTGTCCTGGCCGAAGCGTCGGGTGATTCCCAAGGTCAGAGCGCGGGGTCGATTCCCGTCATCCGCTTTGTGGGAAGGCCCAGGGCGCGCTCAGTGAGGCAGCGTGACCAGGCCCATCTCGTAGGCGGTGATCACGAGCTGAACCCGGTCCCGCGCGCCCAGCTTGGCGAGCAGCCGGGACACGTGCGACTTGGCGGTGGCCACCGTGATGAAGAGATCCGCGGCGATCTCGGTGTTCGAGCGGCCGCGTCCGACCAGGGTCAGCACTTCCCGTTCCCGCTCGGTGATGCCCTCGACAGGCCGTGGGACCCGCTCCGGGGCGGCCCCGGGGCGGCCGACGAAGTCCTTGATCAGGCGGCGCGTCACCCCCGGTGCGATCAGGGCATCGCCTGCGGCGACGACGCGGATCGCCGCGAGGATGTCGTCCAGCGCCATGTCCTTGACCACGAAGCCGCTCGCGCCGGCCCGGAGCGCGCCGTAGACGTAGTCGTCCTCGTCGAAGGTGGCCAGGACGAGGACGCGGGTGGTTGCCGCACCGGCGGTGATCAGGCGAGTGGCCTCGATCCCGTCCATGACGGGCATCCGGATGTCCATCACCACGACGTCGGGACCGACCTCGCCGACCCGTTGGACCGCCTCGGCGCCGGTGGCGGCCTCACCGACGACCTCCGGGTCGGGGTGCTCGGCCATGAGAACCCGCAGACCGGACCGCACCAGCGGCTGGTCGTCGGCGAGCAGGACACGTACGGGATGGCCGGTCATCGGGCCTCCACCGAAGCTCCGACGGGTTCGGGCAGCGGCAGCCGAGCCGCCACCCGGAAGCCGCCCTCGGGACGCGGTCCGGCGCTGAGGTGGCCGTGCAGCAGGCCGACCCGCTCCCGCATGCCCACGAGGCCGAAGCCGTGGGTCACGCCCCCGTTCGCCGTGGGGCCGCGCCCGTCGTCGACGACCTCCACGGACAGCTCCTCGCCCCCGTAGTCGATGGCCACCCGGCAACACCCGGTGCCCGCGTGGCGGACCACGTTGGTCAGGGCCTCCTGCACGATGCGGTAGGCGGACAGGTCGATGTCGGCCGGCAGCGGGCGCTCCTCCCCGCTGCGGCGCAGGTCGACGCGTACCCCGGCGTCCGCGGTCGCCGCCGCCAGCCGTTCGATGTCCGCAAGCCCCGGCGAGGGCGCAAGGGGCGCCTCTTCCGAGGTCGCCGCGCCCAAGTCGGCCTGCCGAAGCGCCACCAGGGTGCGCCGAAGGCCCGACAGAGTCTCTCTGCTGGTGGCCTCGATGGCCAGGAGGGATTCGCGGGCCTCTGCGGGCTGCGTCCGGATGACCCGGCTCCCCACCCCGGCCTGGATGGCGATGATGCCGATGCTGTGCGCGACCATGTCGTGCAACTCCCGTGCGATCCGCAGCCGTTCGGCGGTCACCGCCTCGGCCACCTCCTGCGTACGCAGCGCCACCGCGTGCTCGCGCCGCTCGCGGCTCAGCAGACCGACCATGCAGGATGTGCCCATCGCCAGGAGGGCGATCACGCCGTTGACGGTCAGGTTGTCCCCGTGGGAGAAGCTGCCGACGACCAGGAGCTGCACGACGAACGAGACGGCCACGGCGAGGACCGAAGCTCGCCGCGCGCGGGTGGCGACGATGAAACCCAGGACGAGGTCCACCGCCAGATACGACAGAAACTGGCCCTGGTACGACACCGACAGGCTCGCGTGGACGGAGCTGGGAGTGCCCACCACCACGGCAGTGGATCCGAAGAGCGTCATGGCCAGAGCCAGCAGCGGCGTCCGTCGCAGCACACCGACGAGAAGGCTCACAGCCAGCAGTGCTCCGACGGCGTGAAGCGTGCCCGAAGCCCGCGTCGCACCCCCCACCAGTAGGCCCACGATGAAGAGGTAGAGGACACCACCCACCCAGGCCACGACGTTTGTTCCCGTTGTTCCCGTTGTTCCCGTCATCGGCGGTGTGCCCTTTCGAGAGGGAGACCGCGATGCGAAACGCGCTCAGGCAAGGGAGTGGTCGGTGTGGGCTCCATGGCGCGAGACTAGCCAGCCGCTGCCCGCGCGGCATCGGCCCGGGGACGTACGCCCACGGGCCAACACGACCGCGCGATTGCCGCCCACGGCCCCATGCCCGGACGGGGGCATCCCGGCAGGGTTTTCCCTGTGATCGAAGTCAGCGAACTCACCAAGCGCTACGGCGGCAGGACCGCCGTCGACCATCTGTCCTTCACCGTGCGGCCGGGCCAGGTCACCGGCTTCCTCGGCCCCAACGGAGCAGGCAAGACCACCACTCTGCGGATGATCCTCGGCTTGGAGGCGCCCACCGGCGGCGCAGCCACGGTCAGCGGCGTCCCCTTCCGCAGCCACCCGCGCGGACTGCGGCACGTCGGCGCCCTCCTCGACGCGGGCCAGGTCCACGGCGGACGCAGCGCCTCGGCCCACCTGTCCGCCCTGGCCCGCAGCAACGGCATCCCGCGGCGCCGGGTGGACGAGGTGCTTCAGGAAGTGGGGCTGGCCGAGGCGGCGACCCGCCGCATCGGTGGGTTCTCGCTCGGCATGAAGCAGCGGCTCGGGATCGCCACCGCCCTCCTCGGCGACCCGCCCGTGCTGATGTTCGACGAGCCTGTCAACGGCATGGACCCGGAGGGCGTGCTCTGGATGCGCCGCCTCTTCCGGCGCCTGGCCGCCGAGGGACGCACGGTCTTCCTCTCCAGCCACCTGATGTCGGAGATGGAGAACACCGCCGACCAGCTCGTCGTCATCGGCCGCGGCCGGCTCATCGCCGCTGAATCGGTGCGGGACTTCGCCGCCCGAGGCACCCGCCTCAGCGTCGTGGTCGGCACACAGCAGGCCGCCGAGCTTGCAGCGGTGCTGACCGCCGCAGGCGCGTCGGTCGAGCCCGAGGGCTCGGCGGGCGCCGAGAAGCTCGCCGTGACCGGGCTTCCGGCGGACCGTATCGCGGCGCTCGCCTCCCAGAACCAGATCCTGCTGAACGAGCTGACCACCAGAACCGCCTCTCTGGAGGAAGCCTTCATGGAACTCACCGCCGACAGCGCCGAATACCTGGCAGGACAGCCCCGATGACCCCACTCGCCTCCGTCCCCCCGACCACCTCGGCCAGACCCGATGACGAGCCGCCCGTCCGCTTCCGCGACCTGCTCGCCTCCGAGTGGATCAAGACGCGGTCCCTGCGCTCCATCACGTGGACGATCGGACTCATCACCCTGTTCGTCATCGGGTCCTCCGCCGCGGCGACGCTGGCGGACCGCGACCACCTCGCGAACTCCGGCCCGAACGCCCCGCGGCCCAAAGAATTCCTGGCCTTCGACGCCTATCCGGCGGCCGGCTACTGGACGCTGATCCTCGTCGCCGGCAGCATCGGCGCCATCACCGTCGTGAGCGAATACAGCAGCGGCCTGATCCGCACCACCACCGTGGCGGTCCCCGCCCGAGGCTCGGCGGTACTGGCCAAGGCGGTCGTCACCGCCGCGCTGTGGACCGCGGTCGGCACGGTCGTCTCCACCGGTTCCTTCCTGGTCTCCCAGGCCATCCTGAACGGGCACGGCGCCGGGGTCCCGATCACCCACCCCGGGGTGTTTCGGGCACTCGTGGCGTCCGCGCTGCTGGCCCCGGTCTGCGCGCTGGTCGGCCTCGGCCTCGGCGCCCTGATCCGGCACAGTGCCACGACCATGGTCACCACCGTCTTCACGCTGCTGATGCTGCCCACGCTCTTCTCGGAGGGCGAGCGCTGGTCCGCCGACATCAACCACACCATGGTGTCCGCCGCCTGGAAGCGCCTGGTCCAGAACTGGGGGCCGTCGCCCGACAGCCACATCTTCATGGCCTCGGTCACCGGCTCGTGGCTGGTGTATGCGCTCTGGCCGCTGATCGCGGTCGCGCTCGCGGTGGTCGTCGTACGGCGCCGCGACGTGTGAACATGCCGTCGGGGCGCGCCGGTGCGGACGTCGGCCATGACCGCAACGGCCGTAGCCTGGACAGCGGGTGCACGTGGAGTCGAGCGACGCGTACACATCGCACTCCCACGGGGTGCGTCTCGGGCGCCCTCACCGAGTCGGTGGGACCCCTGCCTCCGCATGCGCTGACGACCGAAGCGGAAGAACGAGACCGCACCAGGCCGATGGCCCGGGCCGACGCTGCTCGCACCCGCAACCCTCTCTCAGCGACGCCCAGCGAGGTCAGCGAGGTCAGCGAGAACCGTCCAGGGCGGGGCCTGCCGCGTCGTCACGGACCCCCTGCCGAGACTGCGATACTCGGCCGTCGTCGATCAACAGGGGGGGACAGCATGCCGGCTTGGTTCGTGCGCATATCAGGCGGGCTCGCCTACACGGCGGCCGCGCTGCTGAGCCTGTGGGTGTCAGGGCTGCCCGCCGGCGTCGCGCTGCCCGCGTCCGGGCTCGTGGCCCTGGCCTGGGCCGTGGTCGTCCTGGTCTGGCTGCGGGTCGTCGCGCTCTGGCTCTGGTGGTCCGACGACAACTACTTCTGGATGCCGGCTCACCGATCCCGCACGGAGAGGTCGGACGCAAGGCCCCTGTCCTTGGAGAAGGGCGCCGGCAGCGTACGCCGGCAGCGGCCCAGCGTTCTGCGGCGACTGGCGGCGTACGAGTACGCGAGCGTGCCCTGGGTGTACATGCGGCAGGCCGCCGTCTGGCTGCTGGTCCTGCTCTCCTTCATGGCGCTGAGCGTCCTCGGCCACTCGCACACGTCGCAGCACATCCGCTCGCTGGTCCGGGCCGGAGCCGCGTACTCGACAGCCACAGTGACGGAGGTCGTCGACGTCACGGAGATACGTGACGACGAGGACAGGGTGACGGGCTACCACGCCACACTGCTCCTGGCCCTGCCCGATGGCAGCCGGGTCCGCTCGCAGGGTGCCTACACCGAGGACGAACCGAAGCCGAACAGCCGGGTCGAGGTGCTCTGGGCGCCCACCGCGACGGCGTTGGGCGGTGTGGTGGCAGAGGGCGAACCACTCGAGCGCCACCTGGACCGCGAGTGGGGCCTCACGCTGTACGGGATGGTCATCACGGCGTTCGCCCTACTGCTGGTGCTGGCGTGCATGTTGCCCATATCGGTGGGCGCCGAAGCGGACAACCTCCAGGACCTGGCATGGTCCCCGGTCGAACAGACCGTGCACGCCGCCGCCGTCACGGGCATTCTGCTGGCCGCCCTGCCGTACCTGTCGGGCACGTTCTCCGATGGCAGTGTGCAACTCGGGGCGGCCTGCTTCGGCCTGTTGGCCTTGTACATCGCCATGCCGATCCGGGCGCTCTTCATATGAGGGACGGCCGGCGTCTGTCCGGCCTGCGGTCCAGGCAAACTCCCGGCCGACCTTCGGCGGTGTACGCGACGTCGCCGCTCCGTGCCCCATCCGTGCCCAGAAGAGCGGCGAACAACGTTCGTCAGAAGCGCCGAAACGGCGGCCCCAGCGGACCGGCCGGGTGCCATAACCACAGGAAGAAGGCCCTGGTCAGAGACCAGGGCCTTCGTCGTTGGTGCGTCAGTGCGTCAGCGGAAGCGGGCCCGTGTCAGGTCCCGGGCCGTTTCGGTGTCGTGGTGCAGGAGGCGGACGACGATCGTGTGGTGGCCGGTGCCGTACGTCGAGGTGGGCAGGGGGAACGACCAGGCGGCGAGGCCCTCGGCGGGGTGCCAGGCGTCCGGGGTGGTGGGGGCGTTGCGGGGGACGACCTGCCATTCGACGCGGGCGTCCGGAGTGACCCGGAAGCTCGTCCGCGTGACCGGGGACGGTGTGCCGTCCCGGACGGCGCGGGCGTACAGCACGTGGTCGCCGACGGGCAGGCGGCCGGCCTCGGCCCGCCAGGTGCCGGTGGTGTCGTCGAGGCGTGCGGAGACCGGGGTGGCGAAGCTGTCGTCGTCGACGGACAGCTGCACCCGGTGGGTCTCCGGGCGGCCGCCGACGCCCTCCGGGTCGGTGCCCGGGTCGGGGAAGGCGAACCGGCCTCCGGCGACGACGGTCTCGCCCTCGACGGCCTCGGTGCCGTCCCCGGGTGCGGCGAGGGTGACGCCGAACGCGAGGCCGGACGCAGGCAGCGGGGCGGGGTCCAGAGCCAGTTTCGTGGCGTGGTCGCCCTCGTAGCCCACCGTCAGCAGCGCGGTGGTGTCGGAGAGCAGGTGGACGGTCAGCTGCTCCCCGGTGAAGGCGTGCCGGGCGGTCTCGAACTCGATCGTGAGCTTCGTCCAGGCGCCGGTGACCGGCTGGGTGGTGGCCTTGCCGCGGCCGATCTCCCGGTCGGTGGCGTGGAGGACGACCGTCGGCCCCACCAGGGCGGCCGGGGCGCCGGTCTTCACGTACAGCTCGGCCCGCGCCTTCGAGCCCGCGGCGAGCGGCTCGGTCAGGGTGTCCGTGGCGGGGTGCGCGGCGGTCGGCAGGTAGGGGGCCGCGGCGGAGAGGGTGTCGCCGACGGCGCAGCCGTCCGCGTCGCCCGCCCGGTCCGTGCGGTCCATGGTGCGCTCGGCCGAGCAGTCCGGCGGCTGGTGGAGGTGGTAGGTGAAGGAGTGGGAGGAGTAGGGGCCTTGGGGTGCGGGTGCCGCGTCCTGGGCCTTGAGGGTGCGGTTCAGTACGTCCAGCGCGGCCGTCGGCGTGGCGACGTCGGTCAGGTCCGTCGACATCCCGGTGGGCAGCGGCGACGGGTCGTCCGTACCGTCGCCGTCCCGGTCGTAGCCGCCCCAGATGCTGTCCCGGACGGCGCGGTCGGCGGCGAAGAAGTCGTCCTCGACGGGGCGTTCGGGGAGCAGGGCACGGCCGAGCAGGACGTCCACCGCGCGGCGTGCGGTTTCGGGCGTGGCGGCGCCGTAGCCCTCGAAGAGGACGTTGCCCGGCGTGTGGGGCGAGCCCACCGGCCAGGTCGCGGAGGGCAGGTTGTCCTCCCCGAGCGGGTAGGCGTTCTTCAGGACGGCTTCGCGGAGTTCGGCGCGGGTGAGCCGGCCGTCGTGGAGGTACGCGCTCTCGGGCACGGCCGTGCCCTGCGCGACGACCTGGCCGCTCTTCTGCCCGGCGCGCGGGTCGCCGAGGGCCTCGCGGACCCGCTGGAGGGTGGTGCCGAAGACACCGGCCGTGTACGGGGTGGCGGCGGAGGTGCCGCTGAACTGGTCCTGGCAGTGGACGCCGGTGTGACACGCCGAGGGGAGGCTGCCGATCCCCCAGGACGAGAGGTGGACGGGCATGCCGTCGCCGACGACGGCCCGCTGGTCGTTGCGGCGCAGCGCGCCGACGGTGATGTTCCAGTCGGGCCCGGTCTGGTCGGAGTGCCAGGTGCTGACGGGTACGTCGAAGGCGTTGCCGACGCCGTTGCCCGCGGCGAACAGGACGGTCTGGCCGCGTTCGGCGGCCGCCTTGGTCACCTCCTCGCCGCTGACGACCGGGCCGGCCGGGAGGCCGCCGACGTAGCCGAAGGAGTGCGAGGTGATGTCGACCCAGGGGTAGGTGGTGGCGACGGTCTCGTCCAGACCCTCGACCATGACGAGGAGGCAGGTGGGGCAGTAGCCGTAGCGGTTGCCGGCCGAGACGGATGCCGATCCGGTGCCGTGGCCGTGGTCGTCGAGGACGGGGTGGACGCCGTCGAGGCTCGCCGAGTACGCGCCGATGATCTTCGTGCCGGGGATCCAGTGCAGGCTGCCGCCCGGCACCCGGGTGCTCGTCCACAGGTCCTTGTCCTCGGCCGGCAGATAGCCCTTGGCGAGGGTGACGGGGATCGCGCGGGCGGAGGCCGGGTAGCCGGGGATGTACTCCGAGGGGTGGCGGGTGAAGTTCTTCGTCAGCGCCAGGACGTCGGGGTCGGGGTAGGTACGGGCGGAGAACTCCAGGTGGTACGGGTTGATTCCGGTGTCGGCGATCCCGATGACGGTGACCGGGGGCGCGGTGTCGAGCCGGTCGGCGGCGCCGACGAGCACGGAGGTCGTCTCGCGCCGTTCCAGGCCGGCCGCGTCGGTGGCCTTGAGGGTGACCAGGTGCCGCCCGTCCGGCAGTCGGGCCGAAAGGGACGTGCCCGTACCGTCGTCGAAGTGTCCGTCGGCGTCGAGGTCCCAGGCGGTGGCGACGGGGGCGGTGCCGCCGGTGACCGTGCCGCTGAGCCGCTGTTCCGTACCCGTTTCGAAGGTGTACGGGCCTCCGGCCGTGACGACAGGCCTCGGGTCGGCAGTGCCCGTGCGGGCGACGACCCGCGCGGTCAGCTCGTCGGCCGCGGTCGCCCACTTCACGGCGACGACCTTCCAGGTGCCGGGGGTGGGCGAGGCGACGGAGGTGTTCTCCGGGTGTCCGGACGATTCGGACTTCGCCACGACCGTCCCGGACGGGTCGGTGACCCGCAGGTCGTAGTCCTGGGCGGTGGTCTTCCAGGACAGGGTGACGTCCAGGGACCGTACGCCGGACGGGACGGCGAAGGGGAACTCCACGGTCTGGCCGGTGGGGAACGCGCCGGGGGTCGGGTCCGTCCTGGTCTCGTTCAGCAGGTCGCGGCGGGTCTCCTCGCCCACGGCGACCTTCACGGTGTCGGTGGCGATCGCGCCCGCGGCGTCGGTGACGGTGAGTTTCACCTCGTACGTGCCCGGGGCGAGGCCCGTCGTGTCGAAGGCGGCGCTCGCCGCGTCCGCGTCGGTGAGCGTGCCGTGCGTAGCCGTCCAGGCCCAGGTGTAGGGCGCGGTGCCGCCGTAGGCGCTGCCGATCAGCACGGCCTTCTCGCCCGCGGTGACGAAGGAGCTGTCGCCCGCGTCCGCGTGGACCGGGGCGGGTTCACCGGGCGTCCCGGGCGTCCCGGGCGTGCCGGGGGCGCCGGTACGGGCCGTGCCGGTCACGTCGACGGTGCCGCTGACCGGCTGCCTGACCGTACCGTCGACGACCTGCTGGTCGCCGACCGTACCGACGGAGATGCCAGGGGCTTCGGCCGCGACGGCGGCCGGGGGCAGGGACACCGCGAGCGCCAGCGAGGTGCCGGCGGCGATGCGTTTCAACCAGGCGCGCCTCATCAGCCGTTGCTCCACTTCTTCGCGCAGGTCTTCAGGTCGGCCTTGACGCGCCCGCCCCGGTCGACGACGACGGGCACCCGTTCGAGGACCGTGCCGTTCTTCTCGCAGGAGAGGGTCCAGTTCTCGACGAGTCCGCCGGTCTGCTGCTCGGTCGCGTCGTACAGGGAGGCTGTGAGCGTCCAGGAGGGCGTGGCGGAGGCCCAGTTCTCGACCCGCAGGACGTACGTACCCTGCGCCGGGCTGTCGAGGAGCACCCGTTCCTTCACGCCGACGGATCCGGCGGAGCTGCCGACCTCGGTGAGGGTGCCGTCGGTGTTCTTGCGCAGCACGCGCAGGTCGAGGTCGTCGGGGGTCGGCCAGTCGAGCTTCACTTCGAGGAGGTCGGCGGCCCGGTCGACCGTGAACTCCTGGTCGGTGGCGAGCGTGGGCGCGGTGGTGCCGGTGTACGACTGCCGCTTCAGCGGCTCGGAGGAGATCACCCGGGTCTGGCGGGCCTGGACGACGGGCCGCGTGGAGGGGTTGACGTGCCAGGTGTACGAGCCGGCCGCGCCGACGGTCAGGGTGGTGTCGAGGGTGTCCTGGACGACGCCCGCCCAGGTGGGGGTCGCGAAGGTCTTCTTCAGCCGCAGGGTGGCGCCGGCGGGTGCCTTGCCGGTGAGGACGGAGTGCGCCCGCGGGTCGACGGCGTTCTCGAGGGCCAGCAGGAACGCTTCGCGGTTGCCCTTCCCCGCGTACGCGCCCGCGCCGAGGTACTCGTCGACGACCTCGGGGAACGGCGGGTGGAATTCGTCCGGGCCGATCTCGAAGGTGTAGCCGTAGCCGCCGGTCGCGTTGTACGACCAGTCCTCGGTGGTGCCGGTCGTGTCGTACAGCTCCCAGCTGTGCTGGCTCGTGTAGCCGTTCTGCGCGGCCATCCGGTCGCCGAGTTCCTTCAGCGCCACCTCGTCCGGCGGGTCGCCGACGGGCAGCCCGTCCTGGCCGATGGTGTCGGGCGCGACACCGTTGGGGCGCAGCACCAGGTTGGAGAAGGTGTGGTTGGTGATCAGGCCGGTCACCTGGCGGCCGCTGACCAGGGCGCGGATGTTCCGGGTCTCCGGCTCGGAGAAGGGGGCGGCGCCGCGATAGGTGGCCTGTACGGGCTCCGCCGCGGCGCCCGGGCCGCCCCAGAAGCCGCCGTAGTTGCGGTTGAGGTCGATGCCCGCGCCGAAGCCTCCGGGGCTGCTCACGAGGCCGCACTCGCCGGCGAGGGGGGACAGGCCGTCGATGATGCGGCAGTTCTTGCGCTTGTACGCGTTGCCGGGCGTGGCCAGGATCGAGCCGGTGCCGCCCTCGTCGACGGTGCGCAGGTCGACCAGCTGCCCGTCGTTGACCGACTTCTCGAAGCCGTCCACGTTGACGACGGGGACGACGATCACGCGTGCCTTCCGCAGCAGGTCGGTGATGCGGGCGTCGTGGCCGTGGTTCTCGGCCAGGTCGTAGGCGAACTCGACGGCGTGCTCGCCGGAGGGCCATTCGCGGGCGTGGTGCAGGCCCAGCATGACGAAGACGGGCCGGCCGTCGTCGACGGCGTCCACGTGGTCCGCGATCTCGACTCCGTACACCTGCTTGCCTTCGAGGCTCTTGTACGGCAGCGCGAACTTCCGGACGAGGCCGGGGTGCCCAGCCGCCAGGCGGTCGAGGTCGGCGTTGTAGTCGGAGAGCGTGCGGTAGGAGTCGCGCCCGGAGGGGAGCGGCGAGGCGGTGGTGGCGGCGGCGTAGGCGCGGTTGGCGGCGTTGACATCGGATGCGCGCCGGACGAGGTCGGGTATGCGGACCTGCCAGTCGAGGCCGGCGGCGCGCAGCGTGAGGGCATCGCCCGCATGGTGCAGGACGACCTCGACGTAGTCGTGTCCGGCGTGTTCGGTCAGGTCCAGGCCGAGGGCCACGAGCCTGTCCTTGTCGGCGCGGGTGGGGGTGTCGACGGTCACCAGCTGCGGGCGGAACGTCTCCGCCGCGGCAGCGGGCGCCGTACCCATGGGGAGCAGTCCGCCACCGGTCACGGCGGCCACGGCGACGGTGACGGCGATCGCCCTGAATCTGCGAGATCGTCGGGATGAAGCGACCACATGAACTCCTGTCACAAGGAGCTGCGCCGAGTGGGAACGGCACGCCTGTGGGCTGCCGGCTCACCGGGCGTTGCCCGTTCCATGGGGGGAGGCGCACGGAACATACCTCAGGTCATGGCATGTACACGAGCAGTTGCGCGAAAGATCCGGAAGGCAACCCTCCGGCGGTTCCGGCCCCTCCGTGAAGGGCGCGCCGGACTACGGCGGCGTGCGTGCGTGCCGTTCCGCCTCGACCTCGGCAATCCCGACGCCCTGCTCTCCGGCGCTCCGGCGCTCCGGCGCTCCGGCTCTCCGGCTCTCCGGCCGACTGCACCTGCGACCGTCGCCCGCCGTCCGAGCGTTGACAGCCAAAGGTCGTCGTCGAAGGCCCGGCCGTCGGACGCGACGGCTGACAGCGCTCGTGGAACGCGGGCACGACGACGACGGCCGCCCGGGCCGGTGCACATGAGGTGCTGGTGCCCCAGATGGCGGACCAGCCGTACTGGGCCGGTCGTTGGCCGACCTGGGCATCGGCGCGGCGCACGACGGTCCGAATCCGGCCTTCAAGTCCCTGTCGGTCGCGCTCAAGACGGCCCTGACCCCCGGGACCCGGGCAGGGGCGACCGCCGTGGCCGCCACGATCCGCACCGACGGTGCGGCGGTGGGGTCGGCGGAGAAAGGCCGTCCCGGTGCGCGTGAACCACCGCGTGCCACTGCCTGCCGCTGCCTGCCACTGCCTGCCGCTACGTACCGGTCAGGGTCGTGAGGGCGCCGGAGCGATCAGGCGATCAGCGGTCGAGCGATCAGCCGAGGCACACGCCGATCAGGCACACCTGCGTCGGCGACGCCGGGTCCGACGGCGAGGTGATCGGCACAAGGCCCAGCAGCGAGGTGCCGGTGGCCGCGGGGTGCTCCGCAGTGGGAGCCGGCGTCGTCGTCTCGGGTGTCGTCGTCTCGGGGGCCGGGGTGTCGGCGGTGCCGGTGTCCGTCCCCGTGGACGCCGCCGGTGCGGTCTGTGGGGCGGCCGGCGCCGGTGCGGTGTGCGGCGTCCCGCTGCGGGACGCGGAGAGCTCGGTCGTGGCGTCGGTTTCCGGCTGCCGGTTCGTCGTCGACGTGCGCGGCATGGCGGTGGCTGCGTCCTGCCCCCGGCCGGTCGTACGGGGAGGGGTGCCGGGCTGTCGTGCGGCCGCTCCGTCCGGCTGCTCCTGCGACCCGGCGGTGGCCGCTGCCTGCGACGCGGTCGGCGCCGTGACCGGCTCCGGCGGCGGGGCGGCGTGCGTGTGGCTGGTCGACGGCCTGCTGGACGGCATCGCGGCAATGGTGAGGCCGCCACCCACAAGGGCGACCGCGGTCGCGGCCACGGCCCGACGCCGGTGCTTCTTCCACCGTGCCAACTGCCGCCGCCGCGCCGCCCGGCCCTGCCCCGTACGGTCGGCGCCTTCGAGACCACCGGACGCATCGGTGTGCGAGGCATCCGCCACCGCGGCCGCGGAAGCGGCGTCACCGATCGGTGCGGCATCGGAGTGAGAGGCGCCGCCGGAGGACCCCGGAGCGAGACCCTCCGCTGCCGGCCACACCTCCAGCGTCGTCGCGGGGGAGGCGACCGTGTTGTGGGCACGACGGGAAGGCGGGGCTATGTCAGGAGCGTAGGCACCGCACCCCGGACACACGAGCGCCCCATTGAGGTTCCGGCGGCACGAGGAGCAGTAGTCCATCTGCGATCTTTCTGTGGTGACTTGGTGACTGCGCCGCCGAGGAGGCCGGAGGCGCTTTCACGTTCGCACGTGGGATCGAGCGGCCAGTAACGCTAGCGGCACACCTCGGTCTTGATGCGCACCCCTTGTGATGCTGATGCAAAGATTTGAGGGGATGCTGCGGCGTCGTCCCGGACCGGGTGAAGAGAGTGTGCAACCGTCCCGCCGCCCTCGCCCCGCCCGCCCCGTCAGCCGGCCGCTTTGGCGATGAGGGCGGCGATGCGCTCCTCGTCGGCGGCGGTCAGCTCTGTCAGGGCGTAGGCGGTCGGCCACATGGTGCCGTCGTCGAGGGTCGCCGGGTCGTTGAAGCCGAGGGTGGCGTACCGCGACTTGAACTTCTGCGCGCTCTGGAAGAAACAGACGACCTTGCCGTCCTTGGCGTACGCGGGCATCCCGTACCAGAGCTTCGGCGAGAGGGCCGGCGCTCCGGCCTTGACGAGGGCGTGGATCCGCTCGGCGAGGGCGCGGTCCGCATCCCCCATCTCGGCGATCTTCGCGAGTACGTCGCTCTCCCCGTCCGCCTTGGCCGCGCGCGGGGCGCGGCGCGCGGACGCCTTCAGCTCCTTGGCGCGCTCCTTCAT
Source organism: Streptomyces sp. ISL-36 (assembly GCF_018614205.1). Lineage (GTDB taxonomy): Bacteria > Actinomycetota > Actinomycetes > Streptomycetales > Streptomycetaceae > Streptomyces. The sequence goes on from NZ_JAGGOS010000043.1 coordinate 109,308, forward strand.
CGCGTCCCGTTCCTCGTCCGTGAATCCGTCGTACGTCTTGCCGGACGTCTGCGTGTCCTTCATTGCGGATTTCCCCTCGTGCACGGCCTGTTCGGTCCCTCTCATGCTAGGGATCCGGCCCCGGCCGTGGCTTCTCCGAAACTGATCGACCGCCGCCCACCACGACCTCCCCGCCGAGGCGGTGCGCAGTGGCGGGCGCGCCGCAGTGGGCGCATGTCCGGGGGCATAACGGGCACGCGTCCCCACGTGGAAACACGTGGAAACACATCGTGAGGAGGTCTCCCCATGAAGGAACCGGATCGGGGAAGCAACAAGTCGGGGCCCAGGCTCGACGAGGAACGCAAGAAGGAGGTGGAGGGGCAGGTCCGCTCCGGCCACCCCACCCGGGCGGAGGAGTGGCACGACCCGGAGCCACCCGTGGACGAGCCCCCGTACACCCAGGACGAGGGCGGGAGGGAGTGACCCTCGTGGCCCTCGCGGGACGCGGCCTCGCGGAGCTGACGCGGCGCAGCGGGACGCGGCCTCGCGGGCCACGCTGAGCGGACGACCCTGCGACCTGCGAAGAGGACGTCACCGGTCGAGCGTGGTGAAGGCCACCTCGAAGTGGTCGACGGAGACCACGCGCTGGCCTTCCCGCTCCGACGCCTTCTCGCGGATCTCGGCCGCGCGGTCCTCGCTCGCCCGCATCGCCGCCTCGTCCTCCCAGAGCGTCAGCGACCTCGCCTTCCCGGTGGCCCGGTCGACGAGGTAGTACGCGCCGCGGAAGCCGGGGAGGTCCCGGACCAGCCGGACGATCTCTTCCGATTTCGCGGTGAGGTCGCCCTCCGGCGGAACCGGTGACCCCTGGTAGGTGCTCAGCCTCGCGAACATCGCCGGAAGTCCTTTCCTGACCGGGCTACCGGTCGGTGAACCGGCAGCTCCAGGACCAGCGTGCTCCGCCGGGCCGGACCCCGCACGCCGAGGCCGCGCCCCGCCCACCGAGCCGGTCCCGCCGACGGCGGGACAATGGGGTGGGAGCCCGGGTGCGAGCCCGGGCCGGAAGCCCCCTTCCGTCGTGGAGAGGCGGGACGTCGTGGTGCCGTACATCGCTGTGACCGCCTTGAGCCATGCAGGGCTGGTCCGTGAGCACAACGAGGACAGTCTGGTCGTCGGGCCGTGGACCCTGTGCGCGACCGTGACCGAAAGTCCCCAGACGCTGCTCTTCCCGCTCGGCAGACCGCTCGTCGTCGCGGTCGCCGACGGGCTCGGCGGCCAGCCGGCCGGCGAAGTGGCCAGTGCGATCGTCGTACGCCGTCTCGCCTCGGCCGGGCCGGAGCTGGACGGCGCGGAGAGCCTCGGCGAGGCCGTCGAAGGCTGTAACCACGCGGTGTACACGGCTGCCGCCGGCCGCCCCGAGCTGACCACGATGGGGACCACGGTCGCGGGGCTCCTCCTTCTGGAGGAGTCGGCGCTCTCCTTCAACGTGGGTGACAGCAAGGTGTACCGCATGGCGGAGGACGGGCTGCGGCAGGTGAGCGTGGACGACAGCCCCCCGCCGGCGCCGGGACGGCGCACCACGTCCGCCGTCACCCAGACGCTCGGCGGCAGCCGCCTCCCCAGCACCGTCACCCCTCACGTGGAGGCCTTCCCGCTCTCCCCGGGGGAACGCTGCCTGGTGTGCAGCGACGGGCTGACCGATCCGCTGCCCGACGAGGAGATCGAGGAGCTGCTGCGGGCCCACGACGACGACGGCAAGGCCGCTTTCGAGCTGTGGAAGGCCGCCATCGAGACCGGTGGCCCCGACAACATCACGCTCGCCCTGGTCCGCGTCGGCGCTTGAGCGGACGCGACGCCGCCCGAGTAGCCCCCTCGCCCCGTCGCGCCCCCCGTGGACGCCTCCTCGCCCCGCGCGCACCCCGTGGACGGCCTCCTCGCCCCGTCGCGCACCCCGTGGGCGCCGCCGCCCTCGCACCTCGTCGACCCTGTCGTCCGGGCGGCTCCCTGCGCGATCATGCGTCCATGAAGCTGCGCTGCGCCGTACTCGACGACTACCAGGGCGTCGCCCTCGCCTCCGCCGACTGGAGCCCCCTCGCCGACCGCGTCGACGTACGTGTGCTGCGCGAGCACCTGACCGACCGGGACGCGCTCGTCGCCGCCGTCGAGGACTGCGAGGTCCTGGTGGTGATGCGGGAGCGGACGCCGCTGGACGGCGAGCTGCTCAAGCGCCTGCCGCGGCTGCGGCTGATCGTCACCTCCGGAATGCGCAACGCCTCCATCGACCTGGCCGCCTCCGCCGGCCTCGGGATCACGGTGTGTGGCACCGACAGCAGCTCGGAGCCTCCGGCCGAGCTGACCTGGGCGCTGATCCTGGGTCTGGCCCGACAGGTACGGACCGAGGCGCAGGCGCTGCGCGAGGGCGGGCCGTGGCAGTCCACCGTCGACATGGACCTGGCCGGGCGCACGCTCGGGCTCGTCGGCCTGGGCAAGATCGGCGGCCGGGTCGCCCGCGTGGGGCTCGCCTTCGGCATGGACGTCCTCGCCTGGAGCCCGCACCTGACGGACGAACGGGCCGCCCAGCACGGCGTGCGACGGGCGGCGAGCAAGTCGGAGCTGCTGGAGAGCGCCGATGTCGTCTCGCTCCACATGGTCCTCTCGGACCGCACCCGGGGCCTGATCGGTGCGGAGGAACTCCGCGCGATGCGCCCGTCCGCGTACCTCGTGAACACCTCGCGCGCGGGCCTGGTCGACCGCGAGGCGCTGCTGCGGGCGCTGCGGGAGGGCTGGATCGCGGGGGCGGGCCTCGATGTCTTCGACGCCGAACCGCTGGCGGCGGACGACCCGTTGCGCACGCTGCCGAACGTCCTGGCCCTGCCCCACCTCGGGTACGTGACGGAGGGCAACTACGGCCGCTACTTCGGGCAGGCGGTCGAGGACATCGAGGCGTTCCTTGCCGGTGCACCGGTACGCGTCCTCGGGTGACATCCCCGCCCCGGCGGTCGCCCCGACGGTCGCCCCGGCGGCAGCCGCCGTGAAGCGCGGAGGAGGCATCGAAGGGTGGCATCGAAGGCGCGCGGGGCAGCACGCGTACACGTGACGGCGGGGCGGCGGTGTGGGACGGTGGCCGTATGCCGGTACCCGTGATCCTCGACTGCGATCCCGGTCACGACGACGCCTTCAACATCCTGCTCGCCGCCGCCCATCCGGCCGTCGAGCTGCTCGCCATCACCACCGTGGCCGGCAACCAGACCGTGGAGAAGACCACCCTCAACGCCCGCCGGGTCTGCGCCGTCGCCGGGATCCGCGGGGTGCCGATCGCGGCGGGCCGGGACCGGCCGCTGCACGGTGCGCCCCTGGTCGCCGAGAACATCCACGGCGGCTCGGGCCTCGACGGTCCGGGCTTCGGCGAGGGGGAACCGGACGTCCCGCAGGACCCCCGGGACGCCCTCGGCCTGATCCGGGACACCCTGCTCGCCCACCCCGCGCCCGTGACACTGGTGCCGACCGGGCCGCTGACCAACATCGCCACGCTTCTGCTCGCCCATCCGGAGCTGATCCACCGGATCGAACGGATCGTGCTGATGGGCGGTTCGGCGGGGCGCGGGAACACCACGCCGGCCGCGGAATTCAACATCTTCTGCGACCCGGAGGCGGCGGACATCGTCTTCACCAGCGGGCTGCCGATCACGATGTTCGGTCTGAACGCCACCCATCAGGCGCGTGCGACGCCCGACGTCATCTCCCGCTTCGCGGCGCTCGGAACCCCGCTCGGCAGGCTCTGCATCGAGCTGCTGACCTTCTTCGCGGGAACGTACCGCGAGGTCTACGGCTTCGACGCCCCGCCGCTCCACGACCCGTTGACCGTGGCGCATCTGATCGACCCGTCGCTGATCAGCCTGGTACGGGCCGCGGTGAGCATCGAGCTGAGGGGGACGTACACCCGGGGCGCGACGGTCGTGGACCTGGACGGCGTGACGGGCCGCCCGGCCACCGTCGAGGTGGGCATGGAGGTCGACGTTCCGGCGTTCTGGGACCTGATCGTGGAGGCGGTACGGGTGCTGGGCGCCCGCGACGACGCCGCCCTGCCCTAGCCGACCGCGTTCCCCAGAGTGACGAGACGCAGCGTCTTGCGGAAGCAGGCGCGAAGGGTTTACCTTCTGGTAAGTGACAAGACGAGACGTCTCGTCTTGCCCATCCCTCGCCCTACCCCGCAGCCGAGACGCACGAAGGATGTCGCCCTTGTTCCGTGTCCAACTCACCGACGTCACCAAGCACTACGGCGACCGACCCGTCCTCGACCGGATCTCCCTCACCGTCCGTCCCGGCGAACGCGTCGGCGTCGTCGGTGACAACGGCTCCGGCAAGTCCACCCTCCTGCGGCTCCTCGCCGGCCTGGAGGCCCCCGACAACGGCACCGTCGTCGTCGACTCCCCCGGCGGCCTCGGCCACCTCGCCCAGACCCTGGACCTGCCCGGCACCGCGCGCGTCGGTGACGCCGTCGACCGTGCTCTCGCCGACGTACGGGAACTGGAGCGGCGGATCCGGGCGGCGGAGGCGGCCCTCCACGAGACGGAGGACCTCGCCGGTTACGCCGGACTGCTGGCCGCCTACGAGGCGCGCGGCGGACGCGATGCCGACCGCCGGGTCGAGACGGTCCTGCGGCGGCTCGGCGGACGCGGGCCGCTCGACCGGCAGCGGCCCCTGGCCACACTCTCCGGCGGACAGCGCTCGCGGCTCGCGCTCGCCGCGACGCTCGCCGCCGACCCCGAGCTGCTGCTCCTCGACGAGCCGACCAACGACCTCGACGACGAGTCCGTCGCCTGGCTGGAGGAGCGGCTGCGCACCCACCGGGGGACGGTCGTCGCCGTCACCCACGACCGGGCCTTCCTCGACCGGGTCACCACCACCGTCCTGGAGGTGGACCACGAGCGGCGCACCGTACGGCGCTACGGCAACGGCTATGCGGGCCACCTGATCGGGCGGGCCGCCGAACGGGCCCGCTGGGAGCGCGAGTACGAGGAATGGCGGGCGGAGATCGCCCGGTACGCGGCGCTCGCCGACACGAACATCGACCGCTTCTCCGCGATCCCGCGCAAGGCCCCGGCTGCTTTCAGCGGGGCGGGCGCCTTCCGCGCCCGGTCACGGGCACACGGCGCGATGGGCAGGATCCGGGCGGCGCGGGAACGGCTCCAGCGGCTGCGCGAACACCCGGTGGCGGCGCCCCCGGCCCCCCTCCGGTTCACGGCGGCCATCGAGGGCCGGCCGGCGCCGGTCGCCCTCACCGACGTACGGGTCGACGGCAGGCTCCGACTGGACTCCCTGCACCTGGAGCCCGGGGAACGACTCCTGGTCACCGGCCCGAACGGCGCGGGGAAGACGACGCTGCTCAAGGTCCTCGCCGGCGAACTGGCCCCGGACCGCGGGACGGTGACGGCTCCGCCCCGGGTCGGCGTACTCCGTCAGGACCTCGGCCTGACGAACGACCGGCGCACGGCCGCGGAGGCCTTCGGCGAGGGCCGCGAGGAGGAACTCCTGGCCCTCGGACTCTTCACCCCCGCCGACCTGACCACCCCGGTCCGCTCCCTCTCGGCCGGCCGGCGCCGCCGACTGGAACTGGCCCGCCTGGTCACCCGCCCCGCCGACCTCCTCCTCCTCGACGAGCCGACCAACCACCTCGCCCCCGGCCTGGTGGAGGACCTGGAGGCGGCCCTCGCCCACTACCCGGGCACGCTGGTGATCGTCACCCACGACCGCCGCCTGAGGGAGACCTTCCGGGGCCTACGGCTCGCGCTGACCCCCTGGTCCGCCCCGATCAGCGGCGCCGCGTAGCAGGATTCAAGAGAACGCTCAGCCCTCGTCGCCCTCCAGGTCGCCCTCCGTCTGGAGGAAGACCTGACGCAGTGCCTCCAGCGTCTTCGGGTCCGGCTGCGACCACATGCCCCGGGACTCGGCCTCCAGGAGGCGTTCCGCGATGCCGTGCAGCGCCCAGGGGTTGGCCTCCTTGAGGAAGGCCTGGTTCTCCGGGTCCAGGACGTAGGTCTCCGTCAGCTTGTCGTACATCCAGTCGGCGACCACGCCGGTCGTCGCGTCGTAGCCGAAGAGGTAGTCGACGGTCGCCGCGAGCTCGAACGCGCCCTTGTAGCCGTGGCGGCGCATCGCCTCGATCCACTTCGGGTTCACCACCCGCGCCCGGAAGACCCTCGACGTCTCCTCGACCAGGGTCCGGGTGCGGACCGTCTCCGGGCGGGTGGAGTCGCCGATGTACGCCTCGGGGGAGGTGCCCGTCAGCGCCCGGACCGTCGCCACCATGCCGCCGTGGTACTGGAAGTAGTCGTCGGAGTCGGCGATGTCGTGCTCGCGCGTGTCCGTGTTCTTCGCGGCCACGGCGATCCGCTTGTACGCCGTCTCCATCTCCGTGCGCGCCGGACGGCCCTCCAGGCCGCGGCCGTACGCGTAACCGCCCCACACCGTGTACACCTCGGCGAGGTCCGCGTCCGTGCGCCAGTCGCGCGAGTCGATCAGCTGCAGGATGCCCGCGCCGTACGTGCCGGGACGCGAGCCGAAGATACGGGTGGTCGCGCGCCGTTCGTCGCCGTGCTCGGCCAGGTCGGCCTGCGCGTGCGCCCGTACGAAGTTGGCGTCCGCCGGCTCGTCGAGCGAGGCCGCGAGCCGTACGGCGTCGTCGAGAAGCCCGATGACGTGCGGGAACGCGTCCCGGAAGAAGCCCGAGATGCGCAGCGTGACGTCGACGCGCGGGCGGCCGAGCTCCTCCAGGGGGATCGGCTCCAGGCCGTTCACCCGTCGCGAGACGTCGTCCCACAGCGGGCGGATGCCCAGCAGGGCGAGCGCCTCGGCCACGTCGTCACCGGCGGTCCGCATCGCGCTCGTCCCCCACAGGGACAGGCCCACGGAGGTCGGCCACTCGCCGTTGTCGGTGCGGTAGCGCTCCAGGAGCGAGTCGGCGAGCGCCTGACCGGTCTCCCACGCGAGCCGCGAAGGGACGGCCTTGGGGTCGACCGAGTAGAAGTTCCGGCCGGTCGGCAGCACGTTCACCAAGCCGCGCAGCGGCGAACCCGACGGGCCGGCCGGCACGAAGCCGCCGTTCAGCGCGTGGACGGCGTGCGCCAGTTCGTCGGTCGTGCCCGCGAGGCGCGGTACGACCTGCTCGCAGGCGAAGCGGAGCACGGCCGCGACATCCGGCCCGTACGCGCCGGCGAGCGCCGGGACCGCGTCCACGGCCCAGTCCGCCGCCTCCATCGCCTCGACCAGCTCGCGCGCCTTCGCCTCCGCCTCGTCGGCGGTCCGCAGCGTCGCCGCCGACTCGTCCAGACCGAGCGCCTCGCGCAGGCCGGGCAGCGCCTGCGTACCGCCCCAGATCTGCCGGGCGCGCAGGATCGACAGCACGAGGTTGACCCGCGCCTCGCCCTCCGGCGCCCCGCCGAGCACATGCAGACCGTCCCTGATCTGCGCGTCCTTGACCTCGCACAGCCAGCCGTCGACATGCAGCAGGAAGTCGTCGAAGCCGTCGTCCTCGGGCCGGTCCTCCAGGCCCAGGTCGTGGTCGAGCTTCGCGGCCTGGATCAGCGTCCAGATCTGGGCGCGGATCGCCGGCAGCTTGGACGGGTCCATGGAGGAGATCTGCGCGTACTCGTCGAGCAGCTGCTCCAGACGCGCGATGTCGCCGTAGGAGTCGGCGCGCGCCATCGGCGGCACCAGGTGGTCGACGAGGGTCGCGTGCACGCGCCGCTTGGCCTGGGTGCCCTCGCCCGGGTCGTTGACCAGGAACGGGTACACCAGCGGCAGGTCGCCGAGGGCCGCGTCCGGGCCGCACGCGGCGGACAGGCCGGCGTTCTTGCCGGGCAGCCACTCCAGGTTGCCGTGCTTGCCGAGGTGGACCATGGCGTCGGCACCGAAACCGCCGTCGTCCTTCGACGCGGCGATCCAGCGGTAGGCGGCCAGGTAGTGGTGGGACGGCGGGAGATCGGGGTCGTGGTAGATCGCGATCGGGTTCTCGCCGAAGCCACGCGGCGGCTGGATGAGGATCAGCAGGTTCCCGCGCCGCAGGGCCGCGAGGACGATGTCGCCCTCGGGGTTGCGGGACCGGTCAAGGAACATCTCGCCGGGCGGCGGACCCCAGTGCCGCTCGACCGACTCACGGAGCTCCTCGGGCAGCGTCGCGTACCACCGCCTGTAGTCGACGGCCGCGATACGGACGGGATTGCGGGCGAGCTGCTCCTCGGTGAGCCAGTCCTGGTCGTGGCCGCCGGCCTCGATCAGGGCGTAGATCAGCTCGTCGCCGTCGCCGGAGACGAGGCCGGGGATCTCCTCGACCGGGCCGAAGTCGTACCCCTCCGCGATGAGGCGCCGGAGCAGCGCCACGGCGGAGGCGGGGGTGTCCAGGCCGACCGCGTTACCGATCCGGGAGTGCTTCGTCGGGTACGCGGAGAGGACGAGCGCGAGCTTCTTCTCGGCGTTCGGGATGTGGCGCAGGCGGGCGTGACGGACGGCGATCCCGGCGACGCGGGCGGCGCGCTCGGCGTCGGCGACGTAGGAGGGCAGGCCGTCCTCGTCGATCTCCTTGAAGGAGAAGGGAACGGTGATCAGGCGGCCGTCGAACTCGGGCACCGCGACCTGGCTGGCGGCGTCCAGCGGGGAGAGACCCTCGTCGTTCTCCTCCCACGCGGAACGTGAGCCGGTGAGGCAGAGCGCCTGCAGGATCGGCACGTCGAGGGCGGCGAGCGCGCCCGCGTCCCAGGCCTCCTCGTCGCCGCCCGCCTGCGCCTCGGCCGGCTTCGTACCGCCGGCGGCGAGGACGGTGGTGACGATCGCGTCGGCGCCGCGCAGCCGCTCCAGCAGCTCGGGCTCGGGGGCCCGCAGGGACGCCACGTAGAGCGGCAGGGCCTGGGCGCCGGCGTCCTCGATCGCCTCGCAGAGGGACTCGACGAAGGCGGTGTTCCCGCTCATGTGATGGGCGCGGTAGTAGAGCAGGGCGACGGTCGGGCCCTCGGTCGTACGGGGCTCCCGGTCGAGCGGGCCCCAGGTCGGGGCGGCGGCCGGCGCCTCGAAACCGTGGCCGGTGAGCAGCACGGTGTCGGAGAGGAAGCGGGCCAGCTGCTCCAGGTTGTCCGGGCCGCCGTGCGCGAGGTAGGCGTGCGCCTCGGTGGCGACACCGACGGGGACCGTGGAGGCTTCCATGAGCTGGGCGTCGGGGGCCTGTTCACCGGAGAGGACGACCAGCGGCTTTCCGGTGGCGCGCAGTGCCTGAAGCCCCTCGTCCCAGGCCCGCAGGCCGCCGAGGAGGCGTACGAGAACGAGGTCGGCGCCGTCCAGGAGGTCCGGGAGCGCGTCGAGGGCGAGCCGGGAGGGGTTGGCGAACCGGTACGCGACCGGGCCGCCGGCCGCGCGGGCGCTGAGCAGGTCGGTGTCGGAGTGCGACAGCAACAGAATTCGCATGCGAGCGCAGGCCTTCCTCGGGGTTGTCCGCGCCCCGGGTGGTCGTGTGGACGGCGGGAGTTCCTGACTCACCCGGCCCGTTTTCCGGGACAGGCTCACAGTGGCGGGACCGCGCCGGATTCTCACCGGGCTTCCTCCCCGGGGTCCTGGGACCCCATGCCGTCTGCATAGTAGATCCTGCGCCCGGCGGCCCGGAGGGTCGCCCGGATCCACGTGGGTATGCTCGCCGCCATGCCGCCCACCCCACCCACAACGCCCAACCAGGGCGAACCTCTCATACGGGACCGTGGTGACGCCTGCCCCGGGGCGCTCCGACTGCACCCGGCCGACGACGGCCGCCTGGCCCGACTCCGCCTGCCCGCAGGGCTGTTGACGGCACATCAGGTCGCCGTCCTGGCCGCCGCGGCGGAGACTCTGGGCGACGGCCGGGTCAGCGTCACCTCACGGGGGAACGTGGAGCTGCGCGGTCTCGCCGAGGGCTGCGGGGCGGAGCTCGGGGGCCTCCTGACCGACGCCGGTCTGCTGCCCTCCACGACCCATGAACGCGTCCGGAACGTGGTGGCCTCGCCGGCCGCCGGACTGGACGGCCGCGGCGGACTCGGCGGCGGTGACGTGCAGTTGTGGGCCCGGGAGCTGGACGGACTGCTCTGTGCGGAGGACTGGACGGCGGCCCTTTCCGGCCGTTTCCTCTTCGCCCTGGACGACGGCCGCGGGGACGTGGCCGGCCTCGGCGGAGATGTGACCTTGATCGCAGGCGGGTCATCGGCGGCGGGCTGTGCGCTCCTGCGCGTCGGAAGCCAGACCTTCCGCGTCGCGGGCCCGGACGCGCCCCGGGCGGCGCTCGCCGCGGCCGACGCCTTCCTCACGGCGGCCCGTGCGGCCGGGAACGGCGCCTGGCGGGTACGGGAGCTCCCGGAGGGCACGGAGCCGGACCTGGCGGAGGCGCTGCGCCGCGCGGGCGTCGCCGCGGAGGCGGTCGGCACACGGACGGCCGACCCGCGGACGGTCACCCCGGGCCCGGGAGGGACCGGCCGGACGCCGGCCGACGCGCGGACTCCTGCCGAGAGCGCGCGAACTCCTGCCGAGAGCACGCAGACTCCTGCCGAGGGGGCGACCCACGCCCCTGTCCCGGTCGGGACGTCCGCAGGACCGCCGCCCGGGGTGATCGGCCAGGACGGCCGCTGGGCGGTGTCCGTGGCCGTGCCGCTCGGACGGCTCACCTCCGGCCAGCTCCGGGCCCTCACCCCCGCCCCCGGCGGCGAAGTGCGGCTCACCCCCTGGCGGGGAGCCGTCGTCACCGGCTTCCCCGACCGCGCCGCGGCCGAGGAGCGCCTCGCCGAGCTGGCGGCCCACGGCCTGATCACCGACCCCCGCTCCCCCTGGCTCGGCGTCGGCGCCTGCACCGGCCGGCCCGGGTGCGCCAAGTCGCTCGCCGACGTCCGCGCCGACGCCGTGCCCGGGCTCCCGAAAGGCCCCGTCCTGCCCGCCCTCCCCGTCCACTTCTCCGGCTGCGAGCGGCGCTGCGGTCACCCCCACGGCGCCTGGGTCGACGTCGTCGCCACCGCCGACGGCCACTACCTGGTGGACGGGCGCCCCACCCCCCGTACAGACCTTCCCGACGCGGTCGCAGCGGCCCGCACCCCCTCAGCAACCACGAGATGAGCGAGAGCAACGGATGTTCGACTACGAGAAGGACGGGGCGGAGATCTACCGCCAGTCCTTTGCCACGATCCGCGCCGAGGCGGATCTCGCGGGTCTGCCCGCCGACGTCAGCCAGGTCGCGGTGCGGATGATCCACGCCTGCGGCATGGTCGACCTCGTCGGTGATCTCGCGTACTCCCCCGACGTCGTCTCCCGCGCCCGCGCCGCCCTGCGCGCCGGCGCGCCGATCCTCTGCGACGCGCAGATGGTCGCGAGCGGGGTCACCCGCAAGCGGCTGCCCGCCGACAACGACGTGGTCTGCACCCTCTCCGACCCCTCCGTCCCGGCGCTGGCGGCCGAACTCGGCACGACCCGGAGCGCCGCCGCCATGGAGCTGTGGCGCGACCGCCTCGAAGGCTCGGTCGTCGCCATCGGCAACGCGCCCACCGCCCTCTTCCGCCTCCTGGAGATGGTCGAGAAGGGTGCCGGGCGTCCGGCGGCCGTCCTCGGCATCCCGGTCGGCTTCATCGGCGCCGCCGAGTCCAAGGACGCGCTGGCGGAGCGGGGCCGGGACCTCGGCCTCGACTACCTCGTCGTCCGGGGCCGGCGCGGCGGCAGCGCGATGACCGCCGCCGCCGTCAACGCGATCGCGACCGAGGCGGAGATCCAGGCATGAGCGGAAAGCTGTACGGCGTCGGGCTCGGCCCCGGCGACCCGAACCTCATGACCGTCGCGGCGGTCAAGGCGATCGCGTCGGCCGATGTCGTCGCCTACCACTCGGCCCGCCACGGCCGTTCCATCGCCCGCACGATCGCCGCCGAGCACATCCGCGAGGACCACATCGAGGAGCGGCTGATGTACCCGCTCACGGTGGAGACCACCGACCACCCTGGCGGTTACCGGGGCGCGCTCGACGACTTCTACGAGGAGGCGTCGAAGCGGCTGGCCGCGCACCTGGACGCGGGCCGCACGGTGGCCGTCCTCGCCGAGGGAGACCCGCTCTTCTACGGCTCGTACCAGCACATGCACAAGCGGCTCGCGCACCGCTACGACACCACCGTCATCCCCGGTGTCACCTCGGTCAGCGCGGCCGCCGCCCGGCTCGGCGAGCCGCTGTGCGAGGCCGAGGAGGTCCTCACGATCATCCCCGGCACCTTGCCGGAGGACGAGCTGACGGCCCGTCTCGCCGGCACGGACTCGGCCGTCGTGATGAAGCTGGGCCGGACCTTCCCGACCGTGCGGCGTGCCCTGGAGCGGGCGGGCCGGCTGGAGGACGCGCGCTACGTGGAGCGGGCGTTCATGGCGGGCGAGCGGACGGAGACCCTGTCCGAGGTCGACCCGTCCACCGTGCCGTACTTCTCGGTGGCCGTGCTGCCCTCCCGTATCGACCAGGAGGCGCCCGTACGGGAGCGGGGCGAGGTCGCCGTCGTCGGCACCGGGCCCGCGGGCGCGCCCTGGCTGACGCCGGAGTCGCGCGGTGCCCTGGTCAACGCCGACGACCTCGTCGGCTACACCACCTACCTGGACCGGGTCCCGGTGCTGCGCCCCGGCCAGCGCCGCCACGGCTCCGACAACAAGGTGGAGTCCGAGCGCGCCGAGTTCGCCCTCGACCTGGCGCGGCGCGGCCGGCGGGTCGCGGTCGTCTCGGGCGGCGACCCGGGCGTCTTCGCGATGGCGACGGCGGTCCTGGAGGTCGCCTCGGAGCCGCGGTACGCGGACGTGCCCGTACGGGTCCTGCCGGGGGTGACCGCGGCGAACGCGGCGGCCGCCGCGGCGGGCGCACCGCTGGGCCACGACTACGCGACGATCTCCCTCTCCGACCGTCTCAAGCCCTGGGAGGTCATCGCGGAGCGGCTGCGCGCGGCGGCCGGTGCCGATCTGGTCCTCGCGCTCTACAACCCGGGGTCGAAGTCCCGTACGCACCAGGTGGCGGCCGCCCGCGAGCTGCTGCTCGGACTCCGCTCGCCCGAGACCCCGGTGGTGGTGGCGCGGGACGTGGGCGGACCGGAGCAGTCGGTCCGGGTGGTGACCCTGAAGACGCTGGATCCTTCGGAGGTCGACATGCGGACGCTGCTGCTGATCGGCTCGTCCCAGACCCGGGCGGTCGAACGCGCCGACGGCCGGACGATCACCTGGACGCCGCGGCGGTACGGCTGACCGGGCCGGGTGAAGGTGCCGAGTCCCTCCGTGTCGAGGTACTCGACGGTGAGGGACTTCCCGTCCGGGGTGAAGGTGACCCCGGTGAGGCCGACGGCGTTCTCACTGGCGGTCGGGAAGCTGAACGTGTCGCCGTCGTAGTGGGTGAGCCGGTACGTCTGGGGCTTTGGCCCCAGACGGAGCGTCAGGGCGCCGTCCTCACCGGCGACGACCTCCGCCCGGCCGTAGTAGGCGTTCTCGTACGTGCCCGCGTAGGTGTCGGCGGCCTTCGCGAGAGCGGCACCGGACGGCGGGTGGGCGTAGTCGGTCGTGGACCGGCCCTCGTCCGCCTGCTGCTCGTACAGCGCGTCGACGAGCGGGATCCAGTCGCGGCTGGGCTCACCGTTCCGCGCGATGTCGAAGAAGTCGAGGGCGACGGCGTCGGCCACGCCGGCCGGGGCGCCGTTGGTGAGGACGACGATGCCGAGCTGCTCACCCGGCAGCATCGTGACGTCGGTGTGCGCGCCGAGCGCGAACGCGCCGGTGTGGGAGAGACGGAGCCGGCCCTCGTCGTCGTCACTCACGTTCCAGCCGAGCCCGTAGAAGCCGGTCCGGGCGGCGGGGGCGTGGGGCGGGGAGGGACCGGGAGCAACCTGCCCGGGCGGGGCGGCGGAGGCGAGGGCGGGCAGGGTCCCTGGGGCGGCGCCCAGCAGCGGGACGAGCCCCACCGCGAGCGACCTCAAGCGGTACGAGGTCCTGAAGGCCGAGTGGCTGGCCGACGGCGACGGATCCGGAGACGGCGTCTGGCTGTTCCGCCGCATCGCGTACCTCGGCGAGGATACCGCCTCCTTCCTCCACGCGACGACGGCCGACGGCGAGACCGTGCGCTACGCGGTCGTGGCCGTGGACGACTGGGAGAACTCGCTCGCCGAGAGCGACTTCGACTCCGTGTCCTGGGTCGAGGTGACCGAGCTCGGCACGCCGGCCGAGAGCTGAGTCACCGCCCGACCGTCGTCACGGCCCGGTCCTCGTCGGCTTCAGCTCCGCTCCCGCACCCATGCGGCCGCCTCCTGCGGGGTCGCCGCCACCGGGACGCCCTCAGGGACCGGTGGGCGGCGGACCACCACGACCGGGATGCCGGCCTCGCGGGCGGCGGTCAGTTTCGGGGCGGTCGCGGCGCCGCCGCTGTCCTTCGTGACCAGGACGTCGACGCCGTACCGGTGGAGCAGGGCCCGTTCTCCCTCCAGGGTGAACGGGCCGCGGTCCAGGAGGACTTCGGTGCGGGCCGGCATCGGGGGCTCGGGCGCGTCGACCGACCGTACGAGGAACCACTGCGGGCAGTCGGCGAAGGCGGCGAGGCCCATCCGCCCGGTGGTGAGGAACACCCGCTCCCCCCGGCCGTCCAGGGCCCGCGCCGCCTCCCCTAGAGAGGCGACGGAGTGCCAGTCGTCGCCCTCGACCGGGACCCAGCCGGGGCGGCGCAGGGCGAGCAGGGGAACATGGGCGGTGGCGGTCGCCCGGGCCGCGTTGAAGCTGATCCGCTCGGCGAAGGGATGGGTGGCGTCGATGACCGCGTCCACACCGTGCGCGCGCACCCAGTCCACGAGCCCGTCCACCCCGCCGAAGCCGCCGATCCTGACCTCGCCGACCGGCAGCCGGGGGGCGGCGACCCGTCCCGCGAGGGAGCTGGTCACGCGGTGGCCGGGGTGGAGCGCCGCGGCCAGGGCGCGGGCCTCGGTCGTCCCCCCGAGAATGAGTATGTGCATGGGAGTCCGTTCATGAGTGTCGGCGGCGGTCTCGGCGGCGGGCGCGAGGCCCAACTCAAGCACACGGGTCTGCGCCCGGGCTGGACGACTGGTGCGTGCGCGACGGCGGCGACCACGGCCGCGTACACGGCGCTCCTCACGGGCGAGTTCCCGGACCCGGTGACGATCACCCTGCCGAAGGGCGGGCGGCCGGCGTTCGCGCTGGCGGCGGAGGAGCTGACCGCCGGGACCGCGATGGCGGGGATCGTGAAGGACGCGGGCGACGACCCGGACGTCACGCACGGCGCGCTGATCCGCTCGACGGTACGGATCCTCCCGGCCGGCTCCGGGGTGGTCTTCCGGGCCGGGCCCGGCGTCGGGACGGTCACGCTGCCCGGCCTGCCCCTGGAGGTCGGCGAACCGGCGATCAACCCGGTGCCCCGGCAGATGATGCGGGACCACGTGGCCGAGGTCGCCGCGGCGCACGGCGCCTCCGGCGACGTCGAGATCACCGTCTCCGTCGACCACGGCGAGGAGATCGCCCGCTCGACCTGGAATCCCCGGATCGGCATCCTCGGCGGTCTGTCCGTCCTGGGCACGACCGGCATCGTCGTCCCCTACTCCTGCTCGGCGTGGATCGACTCGATCCGGCGGGGCGTGGACGTGGCCCGTGCGGCGGGCCTCACCCATGTGGCGGGGTGTACCGGCTCCACCTCGGAGAGGACCGTGACGTCTCTCTACGAGCTGCCGGAGATCGCCCTGCTCGACATGGGCGACTTCGCGGGCGCGGTCCTCAAGTACGTCCGGCAGCATCCGGTCGACCGGCTCACGATCTGCGGCGGCTTCGCCAAGCTCTCCAAGCTGGCCGCCGGCCATCTGGACCTCCACTCGGCGCGCTCCCAGGTGGACAAGGGGTTCCTCGCCGATCTGGCCCGTTCCGGCGGCGCCGGCGAGGAGCTGGCGGCGGAGATCGCCGCGGCGAACACGGGCCTGGCGGCGCTGCGGCTGTGCGAGGCGGCGGCCGTCCCCCTCGGCGACCTGGTCGCGGCCCGGGCCCGCGACGAGGCCCTGACGGTCCTGCGGGGCGCCCCGGTCGCGGTGGACGTCGTCTGCATCGACCGCGCGGGCACGGTGGTGGGCCGCTCGACCGTGGCGGGGCCGTAGCGGGCGCTGGGCCTCAGAGGTCGTCGGGCAACAACCGGAACGCCTTGTGACCGGTGAGCGGTCGGACCATGCGGAAGTGCCGGTCCGTGGTGAACAGGACGTCGGTGCCGTATGCGGCTGCCAGGGCGACGTTCATGGCGTCGGTCATCCCGATGCCCTTCCCCCCGTCCGCGTCCGCGTAGCCCTCCGCAACGGCGATCGCCGGGGACAGATGTGCGGCCACCGGCGGTACCTCGAACCGGCGGGTGGCCGTGTAGCGCTCGATGAACCGGGCCGCGGTGAGTGCCTTGTGTGCCCCGGCGCGCGCCGAGATCAGGTGGTCCAGCTCCGCCAGGACCATGGGAGAGATCACCAGGTGGCTGATCGCCGCCAGCCCTTCCTTGTGCGCTTCGTGCCCCGACAGGCGGGGATCGAGCAGACGATAGAGGGCGTTGGTGTCAGCGATGGCGATCACGCCGACATCCCCATCCCTTTCAGGACGTCCTCGATCTCGTCGTTGGTGAGATCGGGAAGGTCGAGGGCGGGGAGATCGATCGGCCCCATGGGGTCGGTGGGATAGGGGGGGACCTCGTCGTCCATGGGGATGGGGATCACACGTGCGACCGCGACGCCGTTCTTGGTGACGGTGACGGTCTCGCCACCGGCGGCTGCGGCAAGGATCTGTGACGACTTCTGATTGAACTCGCGAGCGGTGGCTTCCATGTACTACATGTTACTACTCCCCTTCGCTCCCAGTCGGCCGGTCCACCGGCAGCGGATGCGGCCCGACCCCCGCGAACCTAGGCTTGCCAGGGCAATCGGTCCCGATCGAAGGGGTTCTGCCCATGTCGAAGCGAGGCAACAAGCGACGCGCCAGGAAGAAGAAGGGCGCGAACCACGGCAAGCGGCCCAACGCCTGAAGCGTGATGCCCGCGGGGCCGGTACGTCATGAGGTGACGTACCGGCCCCGCGGGCATCGCCGGGGCCCGGGGGCGTCTCAGCAGACGTGGCGGTCGCGCGCCGGGTCGTAGAGGTGGCTGTCGCGGAACTGGGTGGCGGCCAGTGTGCGGCCGACGAGGATGACGGCCGTCTTCGTGATCCCGGCGGCCTTCGTCTGGGACGCGATGTCGTCCAGGGTGCCCCGCAGGACCACCTCGTCCGGGCGGCTGGCCATCGCCACGACGGCGGCCGGGCAGTCGGCGCCGTAGTGGGGCAGCAGCTCGTCGACGACCCGGTCGACGTAGCGGGCGGCCAGGTGCAGGACGAGGAGCGCGCCGCTGCGGCCGAGGGTCGCGAGGTCCTCGCCCTCGGGCATGGGGGTGGCCTGCTGGGCGATGCGGGTGAGGATCACCGTCTGGCCCACGGTGGGGACGGTCAGCTCCCGCTTGAGCGCGGCGGCCGCCGCCGCGAACGCCGGGACGCCCGGCACGACCTCGTACGGGATGTCCAGCGCGTCCAGGCGCCGCATCTGCTCGGCGACCGCGCTGAAGACGGACGGGTCGCCCGAGTGGAGCCGGGCCACGTCCCGGCCGTCCTCGTGGGCGCGGACGATCTCGGCGACGATCTGGTCCAGGTCCAGGTCGGCCGTGTCGACCAGGCGCGCGTCCGGCGGGCACTCGGCGAGCAGCTCGCGGGGGACGAGGGAGCCGGCGTACAGACAGACTCCGCAGGAGGCGAGGGTGCGGGCGCCCCGCACGGTGATCAGGTCGGCCGCGCCCGGGCCCGCGCCGATGAAGTAGACGGTCATGCTCCAACTCCTGATTTCGTTACGGACCACTGCGTGACCGGCATCGCCTGGCGCCAGCCGGTGAAACCGCCCACCGGGACGGCCTGGGCGACGGAGAGCCGGATCAGCTCGCCGCCGTATCGCCGGTAGCGGTCCGCGAGCAGCGCCTCGGACTCCAGCGTCACGGTGTTGGCGACCAGCCGGCCGCCCGTCGGCAGCGCGTCCCAGCAGGCGTCGAGGAGACCGGGTGCGGTCAGGCCGCCGCCGATGAAGACGGCGTCGGGGGCGGGAAGGCCGGCCAGCGCCTCGGGCGCGGGTCCGGTGACCACGCGCAGGCCGGGTACGCCCAGGGCCGTCGCGTTGCGCTCGATGCGGGCGGCCCGCTCGGGTGACTTCTCCACGGCGACCGCCCGGCACGAGCGGTCCGTGCGCATCCATTCGATGCCGATCGAGCCGGAGCCGCCGCCGACGTCCCAGAGGAGCTCCCCGGGGGCGGGCGCCAGGGCCGCGAGCGTGGTCGCTCGGACGTACCGCTTGGTGAGCTGGCCGTCGTGCTCGTACGCCTCGTCCGGCAGGCCGGGGCCGGCGCCCAGGCGCGGCGCCCCGGGGGAGCGGGCGCAGTCGAGGGCGATCACGTTCAGGGCGTCGGACCGGCCGTCCGGCCAGGTGTCGGCCGTGGCCCCCACGATCCGTTCGCGCTCCGAGCCCAGCTGCTCCAGGACGCGCATCCGGGTCCCTCCGAAGCCCTTGTCCCGCAGCAGTGCCGCCACCTCCGCCGGGGTGGAGCCGTCCGCGCTCAGGACGAGCAGCCGCCTTCCGTCGTGGAGCGAGGCGGACAGCGAGGCGAGCGGCCTGCCCACCAGGGAGACCGTCTCGACGGCCTCCAGCGGCCAGCCGAGGCGCGCGCAGGCGTACGAGAGGGAGGAGGGGTGCGGGAGGACGTGGAGGCGGTCGGCGCCGACCGTCTCGCAGAGGGTGCGGCCGATTCCGTAGAACATCGGGTCCCCGCTGGCCAGGACGGCGACGCTCCGGCCCTCGTGGGCGGCAAGGAGGCCGGGGACGGCGGGGCGCAGGGGCGAGGGCCAGGTGACGCGCTCGCCGGGGCACTCGGCCGGGGGCAGCAGCTCCAGCTGGCGGGCGCCGCCGATGAGGATCTCGGCGGCGCGCAGGGTTCGGCGGGCGTTCTCGGGGATCCCGTGCCAGCCGTCCGCGCCGATTCCGACGACCGATATCGCAGGCGGGGGAACGGTGCTCACGTCGGCGAACTCTACGTGAGGGCCCTGCGGCCGCTATGTCTGGGCGTTCTGACCGACATAGAAGAGGAGCCAGACGAAGCCGGCGAACGCGTGTGTCGCGAAGACGTACACGAAGACGCGGAGCATCACGCCCCGTTCCTTCCAGCGCTCGTGGCCGTCGGTCATGCGGACAGCGTACGGCCGGAATAGGCGGGGGGTGTGCACCGTTGGACGGGATGGTTTAAAGTTCAACCAACACCGGCCGATGAGGCCGGCCCCCGCGAGAGGTGAGCACCATGCAGTTCGGGATCTTCACCGTCGGCGACGTCACGGCCGACCCCACCACCGGCCGCACCCCGTCCGAGCACGAGCGGATCAAGAACACGGTCGCGATCGCGCTCAAGGCCGAGGAGGTCGGGCTCGACGTCTTCGCAACCGGCGAGCACCACAACCCGCCCTTCGTCCCGTCCTCCCCGACGACGCTCCTCGGCCACATCGCGGCCCGCACGGAGCGGCTCATCCTCTCCACCTCCACCACGCTGATCACCACCAACGACCCGGTGAAGATCGCCGAGGACTACGCGACCCTGCAGCACCTCGCCGAGGGGCGCGTCGACCTGATGATGGGTCGGGGCAACACCGGTCCGGTCTACCCGTGGTTCGGCCAGGACATCCGGCAGGGCATCCCGCTCGCCATCGAGAACTACGCGCTCCTCCACAGGCTGTGGAGGGAGGACGTCGTCGACTGGGAGGGCAAGTTCCGCGGCGCGCTGCAGGGCTTCACCTCCACGCCCCGACCGCTGGACGGCGTGCCGCCGTTCGTGTGGCACGGCTCGATCCGCTCCCCCGAGATCGCCGAGCAGGCCGCGTACTACGGCGACGGCTTCTTCGCCAACCACATCTTCTGGCCCAAGCAGCACACCGAGAAGATGGTCGGCCTCTACCGCCGGCGGTACGCGCACTACGGCCACGGCACCCCCGAACAGGCCATCGTCGGTCTCGGCGGGCAGGTGTTCATGCGGAAGAACTCCCAGGACGCGGTACGGGAGTTCCGCCCGTACTTCGACAACGCGCCCGTCTACGGCCACGGCCCGTCCCTGGAGGAGTTCAGCAAGGAGACCCCGCTGACCGTCGGCTCCCCGCAGGAGGTCATCGAACGGACCCTGTCCTTCCGGGAATACGTCGGCGACTACCAGCGTCAGCTCTTCCTGGTGGACCACGCGGGTCTGCCGCTGAAGACGGTCCTGGAACAGCTCGACATGCTCGGCGAGGAGGTCGTCCCGGTGCTCCGCAAGGAGTTCGCCAACCTGCGGCCCGCCGGTGTGCCGGAGACCGCCCCGCTCCACCCCGCCGTACGCACGCAGGAGGCGTAAGTCATGCAGACCCTGAAGCTGGTCGCCGTGTCCGCCGGACTCAGCGCACCCTCCTCGACCCGGCTGCTCGCCGACCGGCTCGCCAAGGCCGCCGAGGAGCGGCTCACCGAGCAGGAGTACGCCGTCGAGGTCCAGGTCGTCGAGCTGCGCGACCTGGCCGTGGACATCGCGAAGAACTTCGTCACCGGCTTCCCCTCGGGGGAGCTGGAGGCGGCGATCGACACGGTGACCGGCGCGGACGGGGTCATCGCCGTGACCCCGGTCTTCACCGCCTCGTACAGCGGTCTGTTCAAGTCCTTCTTCGACCTGATCGCCCCGGACGCGCTGACCGGCAAGCCGGTGCTGATCGCGGCCACCGGCGGCACCGCCCGCCACTCGCTCGTCCTCGACCACGCGCTGCGGCCGCTCTTCGCCTATCTGCGGGCGCTCGTCGTGCCGACGGCCGTCTACGCCGCCTCGGAGGACTGGGGCTCGGGCGGCGACGATTACACCGACGGCCTGCCGTCCCGGATCAACCGCGCCGGGCGGGAGCTGGCGGAGTTCGTCGCGGCCCGCCCGGCCCGGGAGACGGAGGACGACGAGGTCGTGCCCTTCGAGCAGCAGCTCGCGGACCTGCGCCTGGACTGACGGCCTGCCCGGGGGCGCCTCAGGGGCACGCGGCCCCCGGGGGCGCCTCACGGTGCCCCCGGGGGCACGTCCGCCGGCCCTGCCGGACCGGCACCCGCGCGGCGCGCGGCTCCACGACCGCCTACTTGCGGTTGTAGAGCCGCATCGTCACCGCGCCGAAGACGATCACGAACACCGCCGACCACCCCAGGGACCAGGCGATGTCCGCCGCCGGCCGGTTCCCTGCCATCAGCTCCCGTACCGCCGTCGCCAGATGCGTCACCGGGCTGTTGTTGACGAACGCCTGCAGCCACCCGGGCATCGTCCTCGGGTCGACGAAGACGTTGGACAGGAACGTCAGCGGGAAGATCACCATCATCGAGACGCCCATGACCGACTTCTCGCTGCGCAGCATCAGCCCGAACATGGTCCAGATCCACGAGAAGGCGAGCGAGAACACCAACAGCAGCGCGACCCCGAGCAGGACGCCCACCACCCCGCCGTCCGGCCGGTAGCCGATGACCATGCCGACGGTGAGCATGACGGCGGACGCGATCAGATAGCGGACGACGTCGCCGAGGAGATAGCCGACCATCGGGGCCGGCCGCCAGATCGGCAGCGTACGGAAGCGGTCGAAGACGCCCTTCTCGATGTCGGTGTTGACCGAGACACCCGTGTACATCGTGATCATCACGACGCTCAGCACGAGGATGCCCGGCAGCAGGAACTGGAGGTAGGCCGAGACGGAGCCGGCCAGCGCGCCCCCGAAGAGGTACGTGTACATCAGCACCATCATGATCGGGAACGCCGTCACGTCGAAGAGCTGCTCCGGCACATGCTTGATCTTGAGCATGGCCCGCCAGCCGAAGGTGAGCGAGGCGGAGAGCGCGCTGGGGCGGGGCGGCCGCTCGTGTCCCACGAGGAGGGCGGCCAGCTCCTCCGCCCTGGGCGCCTCGAAGGCGAGGGCGTCGGTCTGCCGGGGGTCCTTGCCGGTGGCGACGGTGCTCATGCCGTCGTTCCCTTCCGGTCGGTGAGGGCGAGGAACACCTCGTCGAGGCTGGACTGGCCGAGAGCGAAGGTGTCGACGGTGATCCCGGCGCCGGCGAGCTCGGCCAGGGCCCGTGCGGCCTGTTCGGCGGCGCCCAGCTCCGTGCCGTGACCGTTGACGGTGGCGGTCAGCGCCACCGGGTCGGGGTCGAGCTGGACCGTGGCCTTCAGCGCGGTCGCGAGGACCCGCTCGGCCGCCGGGCGCTGCTCGGGGTCCCGCAGCCGCACATGCACCGACCCCGACCCCACCGAGGACTTCAGCTCGCCCTTCGTCCCCTCCGCGATCACCTTCCCGTGGTCGATCACGGCGATACGGGAGGCCAGCTGGTCCGCCTCGTCCAGGTACTGGGTGGTGAGCAGCACGGTCGTGCCCTGGGCGACCACCGCGCGGACGATGTCCCAGACCTGGTTGCGGCTGCGCGGGTCGAGACCGGTCGTCGGCTCGTCGAGGAAGAGCAGGTCGGGGGTGTTGAGGATGGACGCGGCGATGTCGATACGGCGCCGCATGCCGCCCGAGTAGTGCTTGACCTGCTTGTCGGCGGCCTCGGAGAGCCCGAACGCGGCCAGGAGCTGCGCGGAGCGCTCCCGGGCGGCGGACCGGGTGTGCCCGAGGAGCCTGCCGAGCAGCACCAGGTTCTCCGTACCGGTCAGGTCCTCGTCGACGGAGGCGTACTGGCCGGTGAGACTGATCCGGCCGCGTACGGCGTCGGCGTCCCTGCCCACGTCCCTGCCGAAGACGCTGGCCCGGCCGCCGTCCGGGCGCAGGAGGGTGGCGAGCATCTTCACGGCGGTGGTCTTGCCCGCGCCGTTGGGGCCGAGGACGCCGTAGACGGTGCCGGCCGGGACGCGCAGGTCGATGCCGTCGACGGCTCGGTTCGTGCCGAAGACCTTGACCAGACCCTCGGTCTCGATGGCGAGGTCGGCCATGCGCTGTCCTCCCGGCTGCCGGTCGGTGCCCGCTCCGACCAGTCTCCGACGGTGGCGGCCGGGATGCCAGGGGAACGACCGCGGCTCCCCCGCACGGGGGAGGGGCTCCGGCTCCCGTGCCGACGCGGGGCGCACCGCCCCGGCGGCACGCTGAGCCACATGACGAAGCTGAGCCGCATGACGAAGATGAACGCACTGCCGGGCACGCCCCGTTGGGCCACCCTCGCCGCACACGCCGTGCCGCTGATCGTTCTGCCCTCGGGGCTCTGGCGGCTCGCGCTCACCCTGGGCCTGCCGGTCGCCGAGGCCGACGACCGGGGGGTCGGGCAGCTCACCTACCAGGTCGTCCTCACCGTCGTCGCCGAGCTGCTGGCGTTCCTGACCCTGGGCCTGGTCCGCTGCTGGGGCGAGGTGTTCCCCCGCCGGCTGCCGTTCGTCGGCGGGCGGCCCGTCTCCACGGTCGGCGCGACCACCGCCGCGCTCTGCGGGGCGTTCGGGCTCGTCGCCCTGGCGGGCTGGTTCACGTACGCGGCGTACGCGGGGCTCGGGCAGGGCGCGGCCGGCACGCACACGGACGGACCGGTCCAGGAGGTCCTGCTGTACGTCTGCTATCTGCCGCTGCTCGCCTGGGCCCCGCTCCTCGCCGCTGTGGCGGTCGCCTATCACCGCCGCCGCACCGGCCGTTACGACGTGCGCGCCGTCGGCCGGCCCGCCGCGTCCTCGTGCGTGTAGAAGAGGTAGAACGCGACGCAGAAGGTGCCCGCCGCCACCACCAGGGCGAGGACGGTCGCGCTCAGCACACTCATGTGGGAGAGGCTGACCAGGAATCCCAGGGCGATGCCGACGAGCGCCGCCCATGTCGCCGCGCGCAGCTCCCGTGGCAGGGCGCGGCCCCGGGCGCGCAGCATGTGGACGGCGCCGGCGTGGACCACGGCGGAGACGAAGCCGAGCAGGACCTGGCCCCAGGTGATGGGGCCGCCGTGGCGGTCGACGGTCGCCGCGTAGAAGCCGTAGACGACGCCCAGCGTGGCGGGCAGTCCCCAGCCGTGCGTACTCCGGTGACGCCGTGCGGGCAGCGCTGCGTGTGCGGCCATGGCAGGAGCTCCTTCCCTCTCGGCCCCCTGCGCTCCACCCCTCCACTCACCCCTCAAGGGCACACCCGGAGGGTCTGAGTCCGCAACTGGATCAGCGGTGCTCAGCCGGCGGGCCGCACCGCCACGGCGTCGATCTCGAAGAGCATCCCGGGCAGCGCCAGGGAGGCGACCCCGCTGAGCGTCTGCGCGGGGAGCCGGCCGCCGAAGGCGCCGTGCAGCGCCTTGCCGAGGATCTCCAGCTTCCCGAGGTCGTGGTCGACGATGTACGAGCCGAGGCGTACGACGTGCTCGAAGCCGAGCCCGACGCCCTCCAGCGCGAGCCGGAGGTTGGTGAAGGAGAGCGCGACCTGGGCGGCGAAGTCCCCGGGCACGGGGGCGCCGTTCGCGTCGGAGGCGTACTGGCCGCCGATGAAGACCAGCTCACCGGGGGCGGAGGCGGCGTGGCTGTACCCGAAGGGGGCCGGGTCGTGCAGCGTGGGCGGGTTGGTGAGGGTGCGCGCGTCGGGGCGGGGGCGCTGGTCCGGGGCGGTGCGGGGGCGCGGGTGCGGGTCGGTGGCGGTGCNNGTGCGGGGGCGCGGGTCGGTGGCGGTGCGTGGGTCGGTGCGGGGGCGCGGGTCGGGGGCGGTGCCCCGGTGCGGGTCGGTGGCGGTGCGCGCGTCGGTGAGGTCGTGCGGGTCGGTGCCGGTCATGCCGGGTCGGTCCTTCCGGGGGTTACGGCCGCCGGGTCGGGCGGCCGGGGTGGGTGCGGCGCCCGTGCCGAGCACCGCGGGCGAGCGTCGTCGCGTCGACGAGCAGCCCGTCGTGCTCAGGCGCCGGCGAACCAGCGCCGAATACGGTCCGGGGCCTCGGGCGCCTGCCGCTCCGCCCGCTCCCGTACGTCGTCCAGCGTCCGGGCCGCCAGCTCCCGGCGCCAGGCCAGCTCCGCCTTCGCCATCGCCTCCGCGATGGCGCACCCGGCGGTGTAGGCCCCGGCGGGCCCGGCACCCGGCCCCTGTTGCCGGATCTCGGTGCAGCGGAAGGCCTCTTCCGGGCCCTCGATCGCCGTGACCACGTCCATCAGGCTGATCCGGTCCAGCGGCCTCGCCAGCCGGAAACCACCCTTCGGGCCGGAGACCGACCCGACGATGCCGGCCCGGGAGAGCGCCTGGAGCTGCTTGTTGAGGTAGGCGGCGGGCAGGTCGTGGTACGCCGCGAGCCGCGCCGCGGTGACCGCCCGTTCCGGCCCGATCCAGGCCAGGTTGAGACAGCTGTGCAGCGCCCACTCCACACCTTCACTCATCCTCATGATCCTGGATACTAAACGTCCAGAATCTCGGAGGCAAGGGCGGCGAGCCGTCCCAACGCCTCGTCCAGGACAGGCAGAGCGGGCGAGGCGAGCCCCACCCGCACCGCGTCCGGGGCGGAGCCGCCGCCCACGGCGAAGGCGGCGCCCGGCGTCAGCGCGATGCCCCGCTCCGCCGCCGCGGCCACGAACGTCTCCGCCCGCCACGGCGCCGGAAGCTCCCACCAGCAGTAGTACGCGTGCGGCGCGGTACGGATGCGGTACGCGCCCAGATGGCGCCGCACCAGCGCGTGCCGGGCCGCCGCGTCCGCCCGCTTCGCCGCCACCACCTCCGTCACCGTGCCGTCCTCGGCCCACCGGGTCGCCGCCGCGAGCGCCAGGCCGCCCGCCGTCCACGCCCCGGAGCGCAGGGCGGCCGCGAGTTCCTCCACGCGTGCCTCCGGTGCGACGAGGTGGCCGACGGTCAGGCCGGGCGCGAGCCGCTTGGACAGGCTGTCCACCAGCACCACGCGCTCCGGGGCGTGGGAGGCGAGCGGCGCGGGGGCGTCCGGTTCCAGGAACGCCCAGGTGGTGTCCTCGACGGCCGTCAGATCCGACTCCCGCAGGACGTCCGCCAGTTCGGCCCTCCGCCCCGAACCCGACGTGATCGAGAGCGGGTTGTGCAGCGTCGGCTGGACGTACACGGCGGAGAGCGGCGCGGCGCGGTGGGCCGCCGCGAGCGCGTCGGGGCGCATCCCGTCCCCGTCGAGCGCGATCGGCACCAGACGTACGCCGAGCCGCTCCGCGACCGCCTTGACCAGCGGATACGTCAGGGCCTCGACACCCAGCCTGCCCCCGGGCCCCACCAGCGCCGAGACGGCCGCCGCGATGGCCTGGCGGCCGTTGCCGGCGAAGAGCACCCGATCGGGGTCCGGCGCCCAGCCCGCCCGCGCCAACACCCGCACCGCCGCCGCCCTGGCCTGTGCCGTGCCGACCGCCGCCGCGGGCCGGGCCGTCGCCTCCCCCAGCACATCGGCCCGGGCGAGGGAGGCGAGCGCCCGTGCCATGAGCTCCGACTGCCCGTCCACCACCGGGTAGTTGAGCTGGAGATCGACCGGCGCGTTCCCGGTCGCCTCGGCGAGCGCGGGCCCGGGCAGCGGCGGTGCGGCCCGTACGAAGGTGCCGCGCCCCACCTCGCCGACGACCAGGCCCCGGCGGGCCAGCTCTCCGTACACCCGGATCGCCGTGGAGTTGGCGATCCGGTGGCGGCGGGCGAAGGCGCGCTGGGTGGGCAGCCGGTCGCCGGGCCCCAGCCGCCCGTCCGCGATCCGCTCCGCCACCCGGTCGGCGATCCTGCGGTACTCCTCCATGGGCCCCGACTCCTCCTTCCGCCCGCCCGGCATTGCACCGAGAGCAAAGATTTTATTGCACCGACCGAACAGCCGTGCCTAGCCTCTGAGCATGCCTTCCATCGAGATCGACGGACTCACGATCGGTTACGAGGACAAGGGCACGGGCCCCGCGCTCGTCCTGGTCCACGGC